>JBLHNB010000124.1:0-14166 GCA_047621305.1 Alteromonadaceae bacterium
TGCCCTAAAGCACGTTTTACCGCTTGTGGGTTTAAGTCACTGATTAACAAGCGCTGAACTTGACTCAGCTTGTCTCCTTTTACACCCAGATAAGAAATCACTTCATCGACCAGCAACTGCCCTTCAGCATCAATATTACAAGTTATTTTTTAATAAATGTTTAAATAGTTGTTTATTAAAAAATATTATTAACTTCATACTTTTTGCTATTTTAAACAAACTTACTCGCATAAGGAACAAAATACAACCAATCTAATTTCATATATATGAAATATATAAAATAGAAAATGGTCAATATAATTCATAACCTAATCGAGATTTTATATTTTTAACTTTTTCAGAGCAGCTAACTTACCTTTCATCGATAACAAATGTAAATTAGCATCTTTAAGTAATAGTAAAATAGCCTCTGATTTATGAGGATATACTCTCATTAAATCTTGATATTCAGCAAGCTCACCTTTAATAATTACCATCTCAGCATCATATCTATTTTTAATCACCTGAAGATCGATGTTAAATTGAGTTTCCTGGTTAACTTTTTTAGTGTTTAAAGTAACATCATCAATACGATGCTTTTTTATCGTCTTAACAAAATCAGTAGATTTGAATAGCGCTGATTTGCTGTAGATTACTCGCATAGGGCTTCGGTTATTATCTCTAACTAATAGATTTTTTTTAGATAAACGACAAATTTGCTTATACACAAGTAACCTAGCCTCTAGAGGATCATTGTAGATACTGCTGCATCTAAGTAGCTCGTCTCGTAATGAGGTAACGGTAAAATGGTCTAGATTTTTTTCTATCAAAAGAAAGTAAATATGCTCGTTAAGCTTGATGGTTTGGGTCATGTGTATATACCATGATAAAAACTTAGGATTGCTAAGTATACTAATATAGGTAAAACTTAGACAATCTAAGTTATTCAAGGTATCAAGATGAAAACTAAGTGGCTAAACCGAACCCTATACCAGTCAGGCTTAAAGAAGCTCGTAAGAGAGCTAATATGACTCAAAAAGAACTGGGTATACGTATTGGAATGGATCCTAGCTCAGCGAGCAGTAGGATGAACCACTATGAAAAAGAGAGGCACATGCCAGATGTTCAAACCCTTCAGCGGATGGCCGATGAGTTAGGTGTGCCTTTGAACTATTTCTTTTGTGATAGTACTGAATCCGCGGAGTTGGCTTGTTTGATTAATCATTTATCGACAAAGGATCAGTTAGACTTGATTGAAAAGTTAAAGTGCTTAGATAATTAATGGCGAAAACTATTATCTCGCCATAATTAAATTAGTTTATAAACTTACATTTTGACTTTAAATTTAATAAATCTAAAAAATCACCTTCTGAAATCCTATTTTTTAAACCTAACTTAAAAGTCGCATTACTTGTATAAAATAAATCATAATGATTAAGAGGGTGAATATCAGACTTATTATGTTTAATATAGTTACCATAATCATAATCGTATCTTAAGTAACCATCTTCCATCATAAGCATTTCTTTTATAAAACTCCAATAGTTTTCATTACCGCTTTCTTCTTGATAAGACGAAATCATATCAGCAAAGTCAAAACTACATCCGCTATAAAAGTTAGGTTCATTCAGTAATGAAATCACTTCTGATGTAACTCTGTTATCTATATTCATTTCATTTTTAAAGCTAAAAGTAAAACCTTCATTCTCTTTTATGTTAAAAGGAAATGTTATAGAAAAATACTTGTCAGATTTTACAAAAAATATACGACTCATTTTGTCAACCCTGACGATGATTTTACCTTTTGATTTTTCTTTACTCACACTTGGATTGATTAACATATACTTTATACTATTCATAAGAAGTTCGATTATTTGAACTTTATTCTTAATAGGTTTAAAAAATCTATCCATGTAAGTTTCATCTATTTCAAAAGTATAATTAATCATATGCAGTAATACTTTTTATTGTCATCAATAAATTCAATTATACCCTCTTTATCAAAATTCTCTTTATAACTTTCAGGTAGGGCCGCAATAAACTTTTTCCAATATTTCCGTTCTATCCCTTGCTGGGATAATATAGAGTTTATAAAATCATAAAATGAAATATTTGATTGTTCTTTTACCTTAACAATACTTCTTTGTATACTCAATTTTTCAGCAACCGTTGGTTCAGTTGTCCTAATAACATCATCACTATTAATGACTTTTAGACCTTCCAGTTGACACTGGATATTATCATAATTTGAAACAAGCAAGAAGGATTGAAGAAAAGATCTAGTCAACATTGTATAAAGACTGTTTCTATATGTGTAAGTGTCTTTAATTTCTCTTGTAACACAAATCACAAATGGAAACTCTAATCCTTTTACATTATTAACATTTGACATAAAAAGTTGATTAGGGATTTTCTTTTTGGTTTCAACAGCTTTGTTAACAGCCCAACCAAACTTTGTTCTAATTTGAAATTCTAATCGGTCAATATAGTCATATATATAATTTCCTTTATCTAGCATAATTACCGCTATGTCATCTGGTAATACAGTAGGATTATCTTGTCTAATTTTCTCAATAATATCTATTACTTGAGACTCATTCTCATGTCTCATGATATTCATATTACTTATCTTATTCTCTTCTAAGTCTTCAAATCTTCGTATTGAATCACGAGATAATGTAACTTCATTGCCGCTCTTTTTGACAATATAACCACTACTTTCCCACTCACTATCTTCTAACCAGTTTAATTTATTCGTCTCAAACAATCCCATACCAATAGCATGTGCAAACATTAATATTTTAGGGGCTGTTCGATAACATTTATTTAAAACATAATCTACATTATCGACAGCTTTCCTTATATTGTTTTCAAAAATATCTTGGAATATATCACCCGCAACATATACCTTTTCTTTTGCAATTATTTCACAAAGTTCAAAAAACACTTCAGGAAAATCTTGTTTCTCATCAATTAATATATAATCGAAAGCATATTCAATTTCCCCAATAGCTTTTATTTCTTTTAACGCTTTGGAAAATATATCAGAGTAGGTAACTCCAGGGCCCCATCGCTGAAATTGAATATTATAAAAATCGCAAATATAACTATACAAACCAGAGTTTTTATCTTGTTTAGAGCCCCAAGCCCTATCAACCCATAATTGACTATCCCATTTTATTTGCTTCTCCACTTTCATGAAATCAAAGAAAGCGGGAATCCTCTCTTTCAATGTATGTGACAGTGCAATATTATGACAAGTGAAAAATATTTTTATGTTATCTTCTGATGCATAAATTTCTTTAAGTTTATGCATTAATAATTCTGTCTTACCTGTTCCTGATAAGCCTTGAATAGATATTCGCTTATGAGGAAGTTGTTTATATATAAATCTAGTTTGCTCACCATCAAAAAGAATTATATTGTGTTTGACTTTTTCAAGTATAGTTGAAGGAGTATCAACACCTACCTTTTCTACGTTATTAATACTCCCAGTAATTAAAGAAATTAGTAATTCACACTTTCTAAATTCAGTTTCACTTAACTTGTTTTTATTTAAAACATCAGAAATATCAGAAGCATCACTCGATGGAATTTGTACTGTGAAAGTTTCTTTTAACTTTCTCATTCTTCCTATATACTTTTGATATTTATATTTATCCGATATCGAGTTAACGTCTTCCATAAAGTCTTCATAATATTCGTCAAATTCATCATCATCTTCTATTAAATTTATGAAAATTATTTTATGCTTTGGAGAAAGGATAACAATAGCTTTATCTTCATATGGGTAAGTGTAGCGATTCTCCCCTAATGGTGCCGATATTAAATATATTTGCTCTGAAGGATTTAGCTCTGCATAACGCTCGATACTATCGATAATATCTCTATTTAGGTCATTCTTTTCAATATGGCTATAAAACAGACTGTTATTCATCTTACACACTACCTTAATAACAAATGGAATACATATCATCACTGACAATATTTTAAACTAATAAATTTTACAACAATTTTAGGTTATATTTACCATGAATCGACAAGCCTCAATCAAGGTAACGAAAATGGCTAGTTCATATGCCTAGATTTTTTTACTACGATACTCTATGTACTAAAACTAACTTAACCATCTGTTTCACATCATCTTTAATGGTTAAACATGGTCTTTTTTAGTCCGATCAATTTATAGTATATAACCATAATATTTTGAGAAGAATAAACAACGTAAATACTAATTTTTAAGCAATATCACACTTTAAAAAGTCTACGATCTAGACTTTCTCACTATCTTCGTTTTATGATTAAAAGCCCCTTTCTGTTTGTAAGGCGCTCCCTTTCCTTTTAACCCATTAAAAAATAACCGCTTTAACTTCAGCCATTAGGTCATAGATGCTTTGAGTAATAGGATCTATGAAGTATGCATACTTCATTTCTTTTTTGGCTAATCGCTTCAAGCTGGGACTCCCAATCGGGGGATTGTCATGCGTACAGGGAGGGAACAAATTAACTGTGTCCCAACTTCCTTAGCTCTAGTGGCTTCTATTCCTAGTACATCTGTATCACGCAACACTTTTTTAATAAAGGCATCTGTAACATAACGAGCAATTCCCGTCATTGCGGATAGAAAGGTTGCATTAGTAAAGTACTTTGGTGGCGTAGTCTGATTTTCTTTCAAATCTGCTTGCTGACAATGAACATCTCCACCTTTTGATACATTAGGCAGGCTTGTAGCCGAAAACTCACTTTCACCTTGCGTGACTGGCTTTGAGGGAAACAAGCTTTTCCAGCCTTGCGATACAACGTCATTTTACTTGGCAATAAACAATCCACCTGATACCTCAATAAACATGGATATACAGACCTGTTCCATTTTCCTCATAAGTACGTTCGATAGTAAGACCAAAGGCTTTAAAAATTGAATCTATAGCTACTGCAATTTCATTGAAATCTTCGTAACACTCTAGCTTATTGTCTTCATATTTTTCTGTTAAATTTTTAAAAGACTTACCTAGTTTAGCTAATGAATATTCTAATTTTGAGCTAAAAATAGCCTGTGCTAACTCTGGGTTGTATTCTTGAAGGTTTATATTAATTGAATCTATAAGACCAAAAGCATATCCATATGAGTTTGCAAGAAGTTTTATTCTTTGTTTTACTTTGAAAAACATTTCATCCAATGGGATTAATCTGTTTCTATACTCTGACACAAGGTCATCAATTTCATCGGGGACTTCATCAAGTACAGTTCTAAAATTTTCAAGAAAGAGATCAATACTTTCGTTAGGTGCTGATGATGAAGACATAAAATTAGCAAGGTATTCTGACCATGACCTTGTAGCGGAAATTAGCATAGCATCATCATATTCATCTAGTTGTAAACTTTGATC
Source organism: Alteromonadaceae bacterium (assembly GCA_047621305.1). Classification (GTDB taxonomy): domain Bacteria; phylum Pseudomonadota; class Gammaproteobacteria; order Enterobacterales; family Alteromonadaceae; genus Colwellia_A. The sequence goes on from JBLHNB010000124.1 coordinate 5,367, forward strand.
TAGACATGTTAAAGTATTTTTCTCATGGACATGCACCAGTTCATGATGGATACGGTTTATGACCACTGAAAGCTTAGACTCATCAATAGTTACGTTGAAATCCTCATTAAACCATTCAGCAAAAAACATTACTGATAAAACAATCGTATATTCGTCACAAGTACTACCTGAACCTAATTTAGATACTAACTGCCCGATAGCTTTGCTCTGCTTACTATTGGTGAAGGAGCTAGGAGATTTATGGTTATACTCGTACGTTACTCTTTGTAAAGCTGACTCAAAATCATGAGTAATTACAATTGATTTTAGTTTTGAAATGTTAAGCTCATACTTATCAGCAAGAGCCTTTACAATCGCTAAAGTATGATTACCTATTATTTTTGCATTTTCTTCAACATAAAAGCCCTCTAAGGCAATATTTAAATCTGGTTCCAAAATATTTATCTCCCACCAAATAATTACTTAAGAATCTGCTTAACATATACTAGAGTGTTCATTTAACGAACAACACCCCCAGAAACTGCAAAATATAAACCTACAAGACCAATCAACAATCCAATAATACCGATTATAATCCCCCAATATGTGAATAAAACCTGTTTATTAAATTTTTGTTGATTAGCGACATATAATTCACTTAAAGATGCAGCAAGCTGTGATATTGTCTCTTGATTTTCAGGAGTCGAGTTTAAGCTACTTAACTGAATACTTATATTTTCAGGAAGCTCTGAATACGGTTCTTGTTTTTGGTGTTGTTGCATTAAATCACGAATTGCATCGATATTTTTTGCAAGATCTTCATCTTCGCCTGATACTGAATCTGAATGCATAATCCGTAAACTAAACATTATTGATTTTCTGTCTTGAAACCATCTTTCAGCTAAATGTAACATATCATTATATTTTAAATGATTATTAATTATCCCAAGTCTTATTTGTTTCCGAAATTGACTCTTCCATTTTCTTTCTGCTGTATCTTTGATTAGTGGAGAAAGACCCAAAACGAATCCACTAATAGCACTTATAATTAGTACTATCCAGGTAAGAACTGATAACGTATCTATATTCATAATTTACTCTTGATAAGAAGCTAATTAAACATTGACCTACTAGAGGCCAAACTCTCCAAACATAAAATTCTAAGTTAAAGATTTTCTAACTTTTTTCGCTTTAGTCTTAAAAGCTCCCTTAGCCTTGAAAGGTGTCCCCTTTCCTTTCAACCCACTAAAGGTAACCGTTTTAACCTCATTTATAAGGTCATAGATGCTCTGAGTAATAGGATCCATAAAATGTGCATACTTGATTTCTTTTTGACTAATCGCTTCAAGCTGAGACTCCCAATGTGCTGTCATATCGGGGATTGTCATGCGTGCTGGTAGTGAACAGATTAGCTGTGTACCAACTTCAGTAGCTCGAATATCTTTGCCTTTTCGTGTAAGAAACTGTCTTTTAAATAACAGCTCAATGATCCCAGCCCTAGTAGCTTCAGTGCCTAGTCCATCGGTATCACGCAATACTTTTTTAATAGAAGCATCTGTGACATATCGAGCAATTCCCGTCATGGCTGATAGTAGGGTTGCATCTGTAAAGTACTTCGGCGGTGTTGTCTGTTTTTCCTTCAAATCGGCTTGCTGACAATGAACTTCCTCACCTTTTGATACATTGGGTAGGCTTGTAGCCGAAAACTCACTTTCACCTAATGTGTTTGGCTTTGTGGGGAACAAGCTTTTCCAACCTTGTGATACAACATCCTTTTGTTTGGCTATAAACAATCCGCCTGATACCTCAGTATCAATTTGCTTATCGACATAATCAAATGGAGGATAAAACTGAATCAAATACTGCCGAGCGACTAGCTCATAAATATTGTTTTCTGCCGAAGAAAGACGGCTCATATCTGTTGATTTCAAAGTTGGAATAATAGCGTGGTGAGCACTCACCTTTGAATCATTCCATGCTTTACTCTTTAAACTGACATTAGCATTATTAGCTGCATTACTTAAAGCAGAACACGAATTACGTATAGCTGCAATGACTTGGGTTGCTTCATTTAAATGCTCTTTAGGTAGGTAGCGACAATCTGAACGAGGGTAAGTAATCAGCTTATGACGTTCATAAAGTTGCTGGCATGTATCAAGTACGGTCTGTGCACTCATCCCATATCGCTTAGCGGCATCAATTTGTAATGCAGAGAGACTATAAGGAAGTGGTGGTGGTGTGGCCTTTTTGTCCTGAGTCACCTTGAGGATTTGACCTGTTTGACCTTGAACTCTTGAAATGACATTTATTGCTAATGCTTTGGATAGAACTCGGTTATCTTCATCCATATATGGTTCGCATGCTGCACTTGGTCGCCACTTAGCCTGGTAAGATTCACCTTTTTGAGTAATGAATGTACACATCACCTCATAGAATGGTTTAGATACAAAATTAGCAATCTCAAGGTCGCGATGAACAATTAGACCTAAAACAGGGGTTTGTACCCTTCCTATAGACAAAACCCCGTTATAACCCGATTGACGACCTTGTAAGGTGCATAGTCGAGTCATATTAATCCCATACAACCAATCAGCTCTCGCTCTGGCTAATGCAGATGTTGCTAAGGGAATAAAGTCAGTGTTTTTACGCAGATTATTCAATGCTTTTGTTACTGCTGCTGGATTTAAGTCACTCACCAAACAACGCAAAACTTGTGCTTTTCTAGCTTTTGACACGCCACAATGATTAATGACTTCATCAATCAAAATCTGTCCAACTCTATCTGGATCGCCCATATTCACTAATACATCAGCTTCTTTTATTAACTTTTTGACGACTGTAAACTGCTTTTTAGTATTGGCTTTAACAACTAATTTCCATTCAGTTGGAACGATGGGCAAATGCTCTATCGCCCACTTTTTATAATCAGAATTGTATGCTTCAGGCTCAGCTTGCTCCAATAAATGGCCGATACACCAAGTTACAACATCACCATTACCGGCCTTAATATAGCCATCATTCTTTTGATGAGGTTTAGGTAATACATCAACTAATGCACGGCCAAGACTCGGTTTTTCTGCTATGAATAATCTCAAACTTTTTTACCTGTAGTAATGGGGCTAACTTTGTAAATAGCTAACTGTTGTTCTAACAGAGATACTTTTTCTAATGCTTCATATAACGTAAATTCAAGCTGTGCATTATGAGCAACAACCTGATCACTAAAAGCTTTTATTTGATCACGCTGCGCTTTATATCGCTCTTTAAGCTGCTTTTCTTTATCGCGTTGCTCACGTAGTTTTTGTTCAGATTGCTTGTGTTGATCACGCTTACCGTTAACAACTTTTCGCTTAGCGGTCTCAATTATACCATTCGCCTTCTCAACAAATGATGTGTAGTAATAGATCCCACCCGAACTCAAGCCAGCCTCATCATTGATTCTTTTTAGGCTAATACGGCCATCGGGCTTAGTTTTTAATGGTTTACCATCAATGAGCCTTTCAAGCGATTGCTCTAGCCTGATCAGGGTCTCTTTGCCTCTATCTGATTGTTCAGTCATGGATAATCTTATAATAATGTTTGGTTGATATCGTGTCTAAAGACTTTAAAAGCAATGCCATGCTCTTTAAAACATTGCTCAATCGATTTTATTTCATAGTAAAGCTTAGATAAAATGTTGGGCATTTTGACACCATAATCGACTAGTGACTCAAATTTTTTAATCAACAAGTTCCTTTTAGGAATAAGCTCTAGTGCTTTATCTTTTGTAACAACAGCATACTTGCACACTGGAGCATCACAAATACGATTACATTGGGGATTGGTGCAATGTCCTACTGGCGTCTCAATAATTGACATCTGTCCATCGCGTACCTGCTTTGAAATCTCTTCACGACTCAGATAAATCGTAGTCCTATCGTCACCGCGTAACTTTTCAATTCGTTTACCTTCAGCGCCTGATAAAGACTCAGCTTCATTATAAATATAATAGAGCGTATCAGTCATAAACTCATGATTCTCTTGTGCTATGTCCAACAATAGCTCTTTATCTAGCATCATATCAAAATAGCCAGCAACATTAGCTTGGTTTGAGTACCAAGAGGTCATTGCGATATTAATATGTTTAAATTGATATTTTAAATCTAAAAGAGATGCAAGCTTGTTCCTTACAAGGTAAACAGCAAACGTTCTACGAAAACAATGTGGATTAACATTTAATACTCCCCATACTTTCAATTCTCCTTTGCGCGTTGGGTTGAGCAAATTGAATTCAGCCACATCTTCAGCTGTTATGTAATAGCCAACAGACTTAACAAAGTTATTAAGAGAGCTGTCAATAGCTTGTCTGCCTGCCATTGGTGATTTAGCTGTTGGAGAATAGGACAGGAAAAGTGAGTTAGCTTCTTTAAACATTTTGTTCTGTTCATCAATATGGGCACATAATTTAGCTTGCTTCTTCCATCGCTCTCTTGAAAATTCATAGATGTCCCAGATCAATTCAATTGCATCCTTTACAGCAGGGATAGTTACCCAACTCGCTTTCCTTTCTACACCGGCAATATTTACTTTTGTGTGAGTACCGTTAACAACAGGGATGATCATGCCTGCATATTTCTTTTCTTCATAAGATTCAGGTGTTAATGATTTGACTTCACCATCTCTGCAACCTGTAAATCCAGCAATAACTATGTAGCAGGCTGCTCTAACTAGGCTTAACCATTCACCACTTAAATCAAGTTTAAAATCCAATGGTTGCGTTATTTCTTGGTGATTATCCTGAGCAAGTTCCCTCGCCTTTGCCACAGAATATCCATGACCAGCATTGATGTTAGTATTATAATCAATAATAAATGAGTCATATGTATTGCTTATGATTTTTCGATGAGGATGATATTTATCAACAATATCTAAAGCAGTTTTAAAATAACTTGAAGCAATATTTTCAGGTAATGCGATGGTTTGATGGGATATTCTTTGACCATTTGAAAGTGAAACAGCTAATTTTTCTGCATTGCCAATCACTCTTGTAATAATACCTTCAACTTTTAAAACACTAAGAATAATTAAATAATTTTTCCATGTTTTATATTTCAACCTTTTACTTTTAGCTACTTTAACAAACTCTCTAAACCCTTTATCCGAGTTAATAAATGTAAAGTCTGTACCACCACACTCGATGATACACTTAGACAGTATCGAAAATGCTTGAATATATTTAACACCAAGACTCTTCTTACTTAGGGTTTTATTACTGATAAGTGCTTTATAAACCAGTTCCTTAGCTACTGATTTAAACTCACCACGAAAATTACCAAAGTTAAGATCAACATTATCGGAAATAATAATCCATCTATCATCACGGTAATAGCTGTAAGGTTTACCATCTGTTGCGAAGGAAATAACGATTTCATCAAGTTCCACACTTCCACATGAAGCTGTATTATTTTCGGTTTCAAATATGGGTTGTTTATTCATTAGTAATATAACTCAAGTAAGGTATCTAAATCGGCCTTATCTGACCATAAAGGGTGTGGGCTAGCTAGATACTTGGCCTCTGCATGTTTATACTCAATTGAAAATTCTTGCCTCAATCTTTCAAGAATAGACTCTACCGAACACACAATCTTAGTTAAGGTATTGGTAGGCATTGTATTAATTGAGGGTTGACAAGATACTTCTAAAATCACATCTCGAAATGAAAGCATTAGCCAAATATCATCCACCTCTGCAATCACTGCATGATGAGGACAACTAAAACATTCTAGAAATTTATGACAAGCAACTGTGTTTTTTTGTTTAGCTAGACCTGCTTTTACTAATAAACTTTTAAGCTGCTTAGCTTTATCACCAAACGAATCCTTACAACGAAGTCCATTTAATACAATACTTGGCACAGCGAGCTGATTTTTTTTATAAAAATGTTCTCGTACAGGATCGGAGAAATGATAAGAACTCTCGATTATAGCTCTGCTTAAAGTTTCTCCTGAAAGTGTGCGCAGCCTAACATCAAGTGCACCGGCAAGAGAAAACGCCATCGTTTCAGGCACACCATTAGCATAATGCTTCGACACTGTTTCTGCACTATTGTTTAATCCTTCGGCTACCGCGAATATGCTCTCAGTTGCTCTCATTATCAAAAGAGCTTTGGTTTTTCTAAATCGTTGGGTGCTTAAGAGTGGAATCCCGAGCAGTGCAAAGGTGTTATTCAATGTTACAGCGACACTTGCAGGAGCTGACTTTTTAACCTTACCTTTAACAATGCTAGGGAAAACATAGTCAAATTCACATTTCAAAATTATTTTTCTAAGTATTAACCAAGTTTCAAAAAATTCTTTCGCTTTTTTACTAAAGCCTATTTCAATGAAATTTTCTTTTCCACCTTGTCTTTCTTTTATTGTTTTTAAAACATAGCTTCCACTAGAAACTTGATTAAAGGTTTGCGATGAAATATCTGATACTTTCAAATTTAGTAATGCAGCTTCATTTGCACCAGTGTAAAAACTAGTCAAAAAAAAAGCTGTTTTAATCAGATCATTACGCCATGTATCATTACTATTTTTAGAATAAAGCTTCTTCTTCCATGAGCTTTCAGTAGAGTAATTAAAGTTATTGTTTTTTACCAATATCTCTTCATTATATAAAGGATGTACTTGTGGTGTCGTGCCTGAAAGTATGCATTTCCTATATTCATTAAAAACCTTATATAATGAAGAAACGATCTTTCTAACTTCATCATCAGAATAAGGTTCAGCAGATGATGAGTCATCAGGTAGAGCTAGAAAAGTTGACTTTAAATCATCTAACAAAACAGGATTAATTTCGAATAAAATAACCTTTACTGAATTCTGCGTCATCATAAGAGTCTTTCCTTTAATCCCTTTATGATATTTTTCCTTTAGAAACCCTACAAAGCCAACAATAGCAGATTTCGAATAAAAATCTTCTATACCGTTTTCATCACAATATCTAATTAGGGTAACAATAGCGTTAAAAATATTAACTTTAGTTCTTGTTTTTCTATCTAGTCTAATAAATATTGAATAAATCTCTCTAACGACGCCCCATCGATTCATATCTTCTAACTCTGCACCATTAGGTAAGTTATAAATCGTCCCGCCAGATCTAACTTTTGTACTTGGGCAACCTTTAAACCCCAACCTTTTGAAGTATACAGTCTGATTTTCATATTTAATAATCATCTTTTCTATTGGAATATTAAGAACTTCAACTTCTTTAGTATTCTGTATAACAATGACGTTACGCTTTTCACTTCCGATAAATGCCAATTAAAACCACCATTAATCCATTAAAATATAATCAATAACTTGCTCATAAGTTTCATTTATACTTACATTTTTCTGGCAAAATTTTAAATAATGTAAAAGCGTACTTCTCGATTTATGCCCCATAACAGACTGAATGTAATCAAGCGCATCCCCTTCCTTAATACCTTTATTTAAAAGCTCTTTTAATCGGCTTACAGCATAAGTTGAACGTAGATTATGAAATTTATGATTAAACATGGGATGCTTTAGCCTTACAGAATTTCTGACTTCTCCCCATCTGGCGTTGAATGTTCTAGATGCATAATGATGACCGTTCTGCGAAATAAGTAAGGGTGGATTATCTGATTCTGTAGGATTATTGATCTCAAACAGCTTTCTACGTTTAATATATCGACTAGAGTTTATGTACTGATGTAGTAACATCATCAATTCTGAAGGTATCTCAATAGTTCGACTACCAGAGCCTTTAGTCTCAAAACCTTGTTGGGGTGAGATATGTATACCATCAGTGTGAACTAGGTATTTTCTTTTAAGCTGCTCAGTTGTCGGTTTATATATTACTTTAGACCTAAAAGTAGTGAGTTCTTCTCTTCGTACTCCAGTATATCTAGCTAATGCAACAGCAAGCTTGAATTCTAGAGATATGTTAACAGTTACAAACCCATTCGCTGTATTTGACTGAGCTTTACCCTCAATACGGCATACGTCATCGACTAACTTCCATTCTAAATCACTCAGAGGAACCAGCTCTCTTGATATACCACTATGACTCGTGTCTTTAGGTAAATTTAGTCTGATATCTGTGGTATTTGCAAAAATATACTTATCACGCATATATTCATGCCCACCATCCACTTTTACTTTAATCGTTTCATAATTGAATGGCTTATTCTTGAAATCGTATCCTTTCATTAAGTAATACTTATAGAAATTCACTACTGAACCTAAGTAGTTATTAGCAGTAGTTCTAGCCAGTGAGCCATCTCGAACAGCATCTCTCAAGTATTTACTGAATTTATACGTGGGTTTATTTCTTGGTGTTATTGGCATTTCATTCCACTCAAGTCCTGTTGCATCAAGGAAAATAAAATAGTGCAGCAATGCCTGTGCTTGAGTATGAACTTGTTTCCGATAGCGAGAGGATTTCAAGTAGATAAGCCAATTGTTTACGACAATAACTGGAGTTCCATTGTCTTGATATAACAGAGGGGTGTTTAGTACCTCATTACCAGAACCTTCGAATTTAAAGCTGACTTCACCAGTACTTGAGTCAACAACTTTAGATAACCTCTGATCAACTTTTAAGCTTGGTACTGTCCATATAATATAATTCATAGCCTACCCATAATTCACACTTTTACTGATATTTAGTGTAACAATGATTATTCACTTAAAAATCGTAACAGTGCGCGGTCTGGATCGCCAGCATTAATGATCGATGATGCTTGCTTGACCAATTTTCGTAACACCGTAAGTTGGCTGCGCGTTTTAGGTTTTGGCTGCAGTTTCCACGTTTGCGGCACGATGGGAAGGTG
>JBLHNB010000125.1:0-14095 GCA_047621305.1 Alteromonadaceae bacterium
TCCTCTTTCTTTCAAAAATCAAACATCTTCATTGATCACAGGTATGAACCGCTCTAAGGTTAATTTTACTTAGAGTTAATGTCGTTAATAAGCAAAATTAAACAAGATAATTTTCCCCCTAGCTCTCTTTTTCTTAACATTTCCTATGACTTAATAATCATTTGTTATATCAAAAAGTATTAACTATATATCTGTTTTTTCTATGTAAATTTTCAGCCTACGTTACATTAATTCCACACAAAAACTATATTTCTTTTAATATCAAAACGTTAAATAATAACAAAAACTTAATAATTGCTTAACAATATATTGATGTATATGGTGTTTTTAGTTGTACAAAAATAAAACAAAAGGTAGCAACCATGAAAAAATCAGTTCAGGCGTTATTAATACCCCTACTTGCTTTTGGCAGTATAAGCCAAGTTATGGCAGCATTTGACTGCTCAACATTGTCACTATGGAATAATAGCGTTGAATATTCAGGTGGTAATAAGGTTCAACAAAACAGCAAAGCCTATAAAGCAAGTTGGTGGAATAAAGAGGCAAGTCCCCAAAGCCATTCTGGCCCCTGGCAAGAATGGACATTCATCGATAACTGTGGCGATATCGGCCAAGCACCAGTAGTTAACATCACTTCACCCAGTGATCAGCAAGAATTTTCAGCCGGTGATTTAGTTAACATAGCGGTGAGTGTGACAGATGAAGACTCCTTAGTCGCTAACGTACAATTTTATATTAATAGTCAAAAGCTTACTCTAGATGACAGTAAACCTTATCAGTTTACCTGGTTAGCCACTGCTGGGACGCACAAATTAAACGTTATTGCGACAGATGCAACAGGCTTAACTGGCGCACAAGAGATCACCCTTTTGGTGATCGGCGATACTATCCCACCTGTTGTTACTATTACTTCACCAACAGCAGACGATAACATTCTTGTTGGTGATACGATTGAGCTTAACGCTTCAGCCTCTGATAGCGATGGTAGTATTACTATTGTTAGCTTCTATTTAGATGATGCAATAATAGCGACAGATACATCCTCTCCTTACTCTGTAAATTGGACAGCCACCAAAGGCATTCATAAACTAAAAGCAAAAGCTGAAGATAGCGACAACGCAACAACCTTCAGCACAGAAATGACCTTCACCGTTGAAGAAGATAACTCGACTGGCGGTTGCAAAGATATTGTTGAATATAAAGCGGGGATAAGTTATCAAGCCGGACAATTCGTTGCTCACAATAACCATAAATTTACCTGTAACGTTGCAGGTTGGTGCTCTTCAAGTGCCATTTGGGCTTATGAACCCGGTATTGGCGACCATTGGGAAATGGCTTGGAGTGACAACGGTATATGCTCTATTGCACCTGAAGTCGTCATTACCTCACCCGCAGATAATTCTGTGGTATTACGTGGTAGTGAGCTTGTTATTAGCGCCAATGCAAGCGATGGTGACGGTACTATTTCTCTCGTTGAATTTTTTGCCAATGAGATCAGCTTAGGTCAAGACATTACAGCTCCGTATCAAGCAATTTATAACGCTGCAACCTTAGGTGATATTACAATTAAAGCAACAGCAACTGATAATGATGGTAATAACACTACCGCTACCGTATTACTTAACGTCAGTGAACAAGCTATTATAGCAACCCTTACCTCACCAACTAGTGGTAGCTCTGTCGCGGTAGGAAATAGCATTAATTTAACCGCACAAGCCAGTGCTGTAGGTGCAACGATTGCAACCGTTTCGTTTGATGTAAACGGAACACAAGTAGCTATAGATAACAGTGCGCCCTACCAAGCAAACTGGACACCAATAGCAGCTGGACAATACACTATTACAGCAACAGCAACAGACAATAAAGGTACAAGGGCCACTTCTGCTGGAGCAATAATAACCGCCTCAGATGTTGTTACTTCAGCACACAAACTCATTGGTTATTGGCACAACTTTGTTAATGGCTCAGGCTGCCCTATTCGCTTAGCCGATATTTCACCGCAATGGGATGTTATCGATATTGCCTTTGCTGATAATGATAGAAATAGCAATGGTACCTTGCATTTTAACTTATATGCTGGCGATATCCATAGTACATGTGCCGCACTAAATGCAGAACAATTTAAAGCCGATGTTGCAGCCTTACGTGCTCAAGGTAAAAAAGTCGTGTTATCACTGGGTGGCGCTGAAGGTAACATAACCTTAAATAATGACGCTGATGAAACGAACTTTGTTACCAGTTTAACTGAGATCATTAATACGTGGGGTTTTGACGGCTTAGATGTTGATTTAGAAAGTGGTTCAAATTTACTGCATGGCACGCAAATACAAACTCGACTAGGTAGAGCCTTACTAAAAATCGAGCAAAATATGGGTGGTGACATGTATTTAACCATGGCGCCTGAACACCCATATGTACAAGGTGGATACATTGCTTATTCCGGCATTTGGGGAGCATATATTCCAGTAATTAATGCCACTCGACAAACTTTGGATATATTACATGTGCAACTATATAACAATGGCGGTTTAGCCAGCCCTTATACTACCGGTGCTTCACCTGCTGGCTCTGTTGATATGATGGTTGCTTCAGCCAGAATGCTGTTAGAAGGTTTTGAACTGGCCAACGGGGAAATGTTTATGCCACTGCGACCTGATCAAGTGGCGATAGGCTTACCATCAGGCCCACAAGCCGCAGGCTCTGGTCAAGCGACAAACCAAGCAATATTTGACGCGCTTGACTGTATAACCAAAGGCAGCAAATGTAACACCTTTGATGCGGGGTCAACTTACCCCAGTTTTTTAGGGGTTATGACTTGGTCAATCAATTGGGACAAGCATGATGGTTTCATTTTCTCTAACCCGATTGGTGATAAAGTTCACAGTTTGCCTTAGCATGTTAAGCAATATTTACTAATAGTCTTATATTGTAAGGACAATAACACGGACTCTCCTCTTAGCATCAAGATGTAAAAGAGAAATTGATAATCCCTTCGATTAGAGAGTCCATATATAGCTCAGTGATTATGTGATTGGTTATGTGATTGATAGATTGTTTCAACAGGCCAATACGATTTAAGAGGATATTATTTACAGTACTATCAGGTCTGAGTATAAAACTTTATTGAAAGGTTTTTATGATGTTCCTTCTGATTAAAAACCGCCCTCAGCTAATAGTTCTTCGATATAAGTCAAAATGAAGCCAATTGGAACATGATAAAACACTGTTACCAATATTCCTGACCATTTTTATACATGCTTATAACAATTTCAAGTAACTTTAGCACTCAAGACTTCACGAACCTTAGAAACTAAAGCTTTACTGTTGAAGGGTTTCTGAATGAAATTGCTATCGTTACAAATAATGCCTTTATTGGCGATAATATCTGCAGTATGACCTGACATAAATAAAACGTGCATTTCAGGACAAAAAGCACTTATTTTTTCAGCGAGTTCTTTACCATTCATTTCTGGCAAAATCACGTCAGTTAGTAACAGGTCAATTTTCCCAACATTGTCTTGAGCGATCATTTGAGCAAAACTACATGTAGACGCTGATAATACCTTATAACCAAACCTTTCAAGCGTGAGCATTTGAATATCTAATAACATGTCATCGTCTTCAACGATTAATACTGTTTCATTACCACCAAACTCTAAGTTAGGTGTCTCTATCCTTAGTTTATGTTTGATACCATTCTCCTTTTCAGCATTAAAATAAATATTCAACGCTGAACCACGATTTGCTATTGCTTCTTACTTATTACTTAAATATAGACGTTATTTTGTTTTTTTGCTTCACAAATGTTTGAAAAACTAAGCGTGTAACTTTTCTAACTTCTTGTATGGTAGTAAATGGTTAAACAACAAAATAAATTTGTTGCCAATAAGGCTATTACGTTGAATCCAAAGCAGCTAAGCAACATATAAAAAACAGCTAAAAAGTGAGTAGGTAACGACGTTGAAAAACGCGGTGAGTTTATTTAAATAATCTGAAATCATTGTTCTACTTCCCCTGAGCTAACGTTCAACTATTATATAAATACTTAATATAGTCTTGTGCAGCATCCCGCCATAAAAATCTTACGTTAAGGGCATTATCAGCAATTTTTTGCCAACGTTTAGGTTGTTCTTTTTTCAGCGCTATGGCGGTTTGTATACAACTGAGCATATTTTCAGCTTGTTGCAAGGGGGTATTGCCATTAAAAGTAAAGCCATCTTGATTATGATTGATGGTATCCATTAAACCACCAACGCTATGCACTAAGCATGGTTGCCCTGCTCTCATAGCTAACATTTGACTGATCCCACAGGGTTCAAAAGAGCTCGGCATTAAGAATAAATCACCAGAATTGTACATACTTTCAGATAGCGCTGCTGAGTAACCTTTTAGAAAAATAAAATTACTTTTGGTCGATGCTATCTGTGTTAAAAAGTCTTCTAATTTTTTATCACCGTTGCCTAATAAGATAAAAACCCCTTCGTCGGCTAAGTTAGTTAATAAGTGCTCTAACGCTGTTTCGCCATTAGCCATGACTTGCTGAAAAAGACGTATTTTTTGATCCGTTATCCGCCCGACTGATGTTAATACTAATGGTGGCTCTGGAGGATTTTGGTTTATAAGCTGTTTTAACCGCGTGATTGCGATTAAGTGTGCCTTATCAATTAAAGGTTTATCAGCTATCCATTTAAACAGCTCTTTTTCAGCAAATTTTATTAAGTCATTTATGCTCAGAGCAAGATTAACCTTATCAGGGTACTCACAACCATTTAATATACCGTGCAATTTGCCAGAATCTGCGGCACAGCGTAAATCATGTTCTAAGCCTTCACCGCCGAAATAGCCATGTTCTATATTACTCGCTAATAATATTTCTTGTGCATAAGTAGGTGAAACTGCATGCACTTTATCTGACAGATTAATTCCAGCGCGCATCGGATTAAAGCAATGAGGGTAGCGTGGGTCATTAATTTTATGGTGTTCAAAAGGTAAGGTCGGGAACCACGCCTTTAACGAGGAGCTATCGCCATCGATAGGCCTGATACCTTGTAACGCTAAATTGTGAATGGTGTAAACCGTTTTTATGGCTTTTAACTGCTGATATTCTGGATCATAAGCTCGCAATACTGACAACATTGCGGTGTGCCAATCATGTAAATGTATGACGTCAATTTTACCAAAAACATCACTAATAATAGCTTTAGCAACCGCCGCGCTAAATAATGCAAACTTGCTTGCATCAGATGCAAAAGGTTTATCGTCGGGATCATCACAGTAAATTTGCCCTATCCCACCTATCGCAAACAAAGGATGTTCTATCACCCATTGCGTGACCTTGTTTGATAACGTGCTCGGTAAACTGTTTGATGACGTATTTGATGGTTCTTCTGATAAAATTTTGAAAATATCAACACATTGGGGCTTACCGTCAAACATCACCTGTAGTGAAGTAACTTTTTTCGCATCTGTACGTTTAGAAAAACGGCCATATCCTGGCATAACCACATCAATCCCTTGACCAATATCAGCCAAAGCAAGGGGAATATCTCTTACCACATCACCGATGCCGCCAACTTTACCACCAGGCAAAGCATCATTTTCAGCAGCAGCCATTAATATTTTCATCTATAACCCTTTCAATTTTCTAAACTTCTTATTTCGTGATTGTAGCAAACTAACCTAGCGTTATAATGATTTAATAGCCATACGAATAATAACGTGTAGCGCTTCGCGATTATAAAATAGGTCATCACCACCTAACATACCGCCTACACAAGTTTTCCAAGTAGCCTATTTGTTGGAACTGAGTAACTTTTTTTCTTAACCTTAAAGTACCTGGTTTTTGATCTGTAAATGCTGGTATATTTACGTACTATACTGGCGTAATGGTCACCAATTCCCCTTAAGAATAATGACCACGGCTAATTAAATAATACCCCTAATTCAGTCGTTTTCTTGCCATTCAAAAATCATCGTCGCCAATGGCGGTATAGAAAGTGATACTTGATTATCTTGGCCTGCATAGGGTTCAGATTGAGCGTTGACACCGCCACCATTACCAACATTACTACCACCATATTTATTGCTGTCGGTATTTAAACGTTCTCGGTAATAACCTGATAACGGCACACCCACGCAATAATTTTCGTAAGCTGTCGGGGTCAGGTTAACAACAACCAAGGCCGGTGCAGTGCCTGCTTTTCCCTTTCTTAAGTATATCAAGATTGATTGTTGGCTATTTTGTGAGTCTAACCATTCAAAACCATGGCTATCACAGTCAAGTTCATATAATGCAGGAATATTTTTATAAGCATGATTGAGGTCTTTTATCAGCGTTTGCACGCCTCGATGACTGTCATGTTCAAGTAAATGCCAATCTAAACTTTGATCATGATCCCATTCAGCACGCTGAGCAAATTCACAGCCCATAAACAATAATTTTTTCCCTGGGTGGGTCCACATAAATCCGTAATACGCGCGCAAGTTGGCAAATTTTTGCCAGTCATCACCCGGCATTTTATTCAGTAATGAACCTTTGCCATGTACAACTTCATCGTGGCTCAATGGCAAAACAAAGTTTTCGCTAAAACTGTATATTAAGCCGAAGGTCATTTCGTTGTGATGATGTTGACGATGAATAGGGTCACGCTCCATATACTTTAAGGTATCGTTCATCCAGCCCATGTTCCATTTGAAGCCAAAACCTAAACCTCCGCCATCTACCGGTTTAGATACGCCCGGCCAAGCGGTTGATTCTTCAGCAATCATCATCACACCGGGATGTTTTAGATAAGCACGACTATTAACTTGCTGTAATAGTTCAATCGCTTCTAGGTTTTCGCGACCACCGTGCATATTAGGTAACCATTCACCGGCTGCTCTGCTGTAATCTAAATACAACATTGAGGCGACGGCATCAACACGTAGCCCGTCGATATGAAATTGATCAAGCCAATAAAGTGCATTGCTGATCAAATAGCTTTGTACTTCTGAGCGGCCGTAGTTATAAATAAGAGTCTTCCAATCAGGATGAAAACCCTTACGTAAATCCTCGTGTTCATATAAACACGAGCCATCGAACTTACCGGTACCGTGTTCATCGGTAGGAAAATGCCCTGGAACCCAATCAAGTAATAAGCCAATGCCGGCGTTATGACAAAAATTTACAAAATATTTAAAATCATCGTTCGAACCAAAGCGTGCAGTAGGCGCAAAAAGTCCAATGGGTTGATATCCCCATGAACCATCAAAAGGGAATTCACTTACCGGCATCAGTTGTAGATGGGTAAAACCCATTTCTACGACATACGGAACTAATTGCTCAGCGAGTTCTCGATAAGTTAAATAGTTCGGAGCGTGACCTATATCAGCGCTATTCTCTGTGTTTCTTTTCCATGAACCTAAATGCACTTCGTAAATAGAAACGGGACCATTATAATGATTTGATGACGTAGCCCGCTCATTCATCCACTGCTGATCTCGCCATTGATAAACATTATCATCAACGACTTTAGACGCTGTTTCTGGCGCTAATTGCATTGAAAAAGCGTATGGATCTGCTTTCAATGGTTGAATTTGACCGTTTTTATCGGCAATCTCATATTTATAGCAGGTATTTTTCCCAACACTGGGAAGAAAAATTTCCCAAATTCCAGCCGCGGGGTGTTTGCGCATTACATGACAACGACCATCCCAAAAATTAAAATCACCTACCACTGATACACGTGAAGCGTCGGGCGCCCATAAAACAAAACGGGTACCTTGCACCTCATCAACCTCAAGCGGATGCGCGCCCATCCATTCATAGGTTTTTTCATGCGTGCCTTCGCAAAAAAGGTAAAGGTCATCGTTATTTATCATCGAAGCATACCGGTAGGGATCTTCTATCACCTGTATGTTATTTTTATAGGAAACACGTAAACGGTACTGAAATGCATCACATTGTTGACCTAGTTTACCTTCAAACAATCCTGCCAGAGCAACTAAATCGAGTATCGTCACCACTTGATTCGTTTGACTATCAATAACCTCAACACTACGTGCTTCAGGTAAAAATGCGCGTACAATGACACCCTTCTCTATTGGGTGTTTGTGCATACCTAATACCGAGAAAATATCTTGATGTTTAGCATTAATGATTGCAGTGACTTCTTTATTATCTAACAAGCTTTTTGTTAGGTCATTCATTATTTTTCCCTAGTATACCGTTAAAACGTTAAGGTCTTTGTTATTAGTCTGACCCTAACTTCACTCTGAACATGATAATAACCACAACAACAGACCCAATAATAAGCTCGTTCAAAAGCTTAACAATAAGCTCAACAATAAAAATAGTCCGTCACTATTGATTACAATAATGTTTACTAACCTCAGTTCGAATAACTCAAATTGAGGTTAGTAAAGGTTAAAGAATTAAGATCAGTAAAGGGTAAAGTTACAGTTAACCAAGATCATTACATTAACGTTCGACCTCCCGTCTTACGTTAATCCTTGTGTACAGCTAGCAATTATTTTTATGTCCAAGCGCTAACAGCATATCAATTGCTACCAAAACCACGCCCTTGTCTGTCACTCTAAAGCCATTGGCACGATCGTCGTCATGATTGATACCAATTTCCATACCTTCGGGGATAGTACAACCTCGGTCGATAATCGCTTTTTTAATTTTACAACCACGGTTAATAATTACGTTCGGCAAAATAACAGACTCATCAATATCACAGTATGAATTTACCCTGACTTTTGAAAATAACAAAGACCGTTTCACCGTGGAACCAGAAACAACGACACCACCTGAAACAGTTGAGTCAATCGCTATACCTCGTCGGTTATGCTGATCAAAAATAAATTTAGCCGGTGCTGTTTGCTCTTGAAAAGTCCAAATAGGCCAGTTTTCATCGTACATATCAAGTTGTGGCTCAGGTTCTACTAATTCCATATTGGCTTCCCAAAACGAATCCAAGGTGCCCACATCTCGCCAGTAGGGTTGTCTTTCACTATCAGGGTCTTTAAAAGGAAAGGCAAATACGCGATGTGATTCAATTATTTTAGGAATGATGTCATTGCCAAAGTCTCCACTCGAACCATCTTGTGCAGCATCTTTTTCTAATTGTTCAAATAAGAACTCGGTATTAAAAACATAGTTGCCCATTGACGCTAACGTCATCCCCGGTTTACCCGGCACTTCTGAAGGATGCGCGGGTTTTTCATCAAAACGACAAACGCGGTGTTCTTTATCAACAGTCATAACACCAAAAGCGCCTGCAGCGTCTGCAACGGGTACTTCAATACAACAAACGGTCATATCAGCACCACTAGCAACATGTTTAGCAAGTAAAGGGCCGTAGTCCATACGGTAAACATGGTCTCCAGATAAAATCATCACATATTTGGGTAATTCATGTCTGATGATATCGATGTTCTGAAAAACAGCATCGGCAGTACCTAAATACCACCCTTCCCCTTTTTGCTGAGACGCTGGTAATATTTCAATTGACTCACCAAGTTCCTTTTTGAAATGTCCCCAACCACGATTGACATGACGAATAAGTGAGTGAGATTTATATTGAGTCGCAATACCCACACGACGAATACCTGAGTTAATACAGTTTGATAAAGGAAAGTCGATGATCCTAAATTTACCACCAAAGAAAGTAGCTGGTTTAGCTCTATTATTCGTTAGTTCAAACAGTCGAGAACCCCGACCACCCGCTAAAATTAGCGCGTAGGTTTCTTTTGTTAAACTACTTATTCTTCTTTCTTCATAGTTGGTCATTAT
The DNA here is from genome assembly GCA_047621305.1 of Alteromonadaceae bacterium. Lineage (GTDB taxonomy): Bacteria > Pseudomonadota > Gammaproteobacteria > Enterobacterales > Alteromonadaceae > Colwellia_A. The sequence goes on from JBLHNB010000125.1 coordinate 9,779, forward strand.
GCCTCCTTTATAAACATCCATTAACGTTCAATAAACAGCTTTATTACTCAATAAAAATCAGTAATACAACTAAAGCTTCCATATTTCATCTCGATATTGCCTGATAGTATGATCACTTGAAAAGACGCCGCTTGCGGCAGTGTTTAAGATACTCATTTTGGTCCACAACGTTTGATTTTGGTATGTTTGATCAACGTGGCGTTGCGCTTGAAAATAACTGTCAAAATCATGGGCGGTTAACCACATGTCATTGGGGTCTCTAATGGTATTGATGATAGCGTCAAAAATACCCGGTTCAAATAAATTAAAATGCCCACTTTCTAATAAATGCATAACGGCTGAGAACGTGGGCGAATTAGCAATAAGTTCGTTGGGATGATAATTTTCACGAATAGCTTTAACTTCATGCGCTTGCGCACCAAAAAGGAAAAAATTTTCCGCTTCAACCGCCTCTCTAATTTCAATATTTGCGCCGTCTAACGTCCCGATAGTAAGCGCTCCGTTCATCATGAACTTCATATTTCCAGTACCTGAGGCCTCTTTACCGGCAGTGGATATTTGTTCTGATAAATCCGTTGCTGGGCAAATAATTTCCATCGCTGAAACATTGTAATTAGGAATAAAAGCAACCTTGAGGTATTTAGCCGCTTTAGGGTCTAAATTGATGGTGTCTGCAACATTATTAATAAGTTTGATAATTTCTTTCGCCATAACATAACCCGGTGCTGCTTTACCGCCAATCAACACACATCGAGGCATAATGTCAGCCGTATCACCTTTACGAATACGATCATATAAACCGATAACATGTAAAATATTTAACAATTGGCGTTTGTATTCGTGGATACGTTTTACTTGCACATCAAACATCATCTCAACGTCAAATTTCACCCCGGTTGCTTGTTCAACAAAGTTAGCTAAAACGACTTTATTTGCCTTTTTACTTTCACGCCATTTTTTTTGAAAACCCTTATCGTCTGCAAATTGACGCAGTTGAGCCACATCAGAAAAATCAGCAACCCACCCCTTGCCAATTTTACTGGAAATAAGTTCAGACAGACTTATATTACAATGAGACAACCAACGACGAGGGGTAACACCGTTAGTTTTGTTATTGAATTTTTCCGGCCAAAGTTGATAAAAATCGTTAAATAGGCCAGCTTTTAACAGTTCAGTATGCAAGGCCGCGACACCATTTACTGAGTAACTTCCTACGATAGCTAAGTGCGCCATTCTAACTTGAGGCTCATGACCTTCTTCAATAATTGACAACATCTGTTGCTTTTGTGGGTTTCCTGGCCATGAAACAGCAACCTCTAGTAGAAAACGGGCATTAATTTCATAAATAATTTCTAAGATCCGTGGTAGTAAATTTTCAAACAGTCTGACCGGCCACTTTTCCAACGCTTCAGGCAATAAAGTATGGTTGGTATAAGCCATAGTTTGTGACGTGATTTTCCAAGCGTTATCCCATGAAATACAATAATCATCCATTAATATACGCATCAATTCAGCGACAGCGATACTGGGATGAGTATCATTTAATTGAAAGGTATTTAATTCAACAAATTGATCAAAATCATTACCACAATGTTCAACATAACTGTTGATAGTATCTTGCAACGAGGCCGAAGATAAAAAGTATTGTTGACGCAAACGTAGTTCTTTACCATTTTCACTACTGTCGTTTGGATACAACACCATAGTAATTTGTTCGGCAAGATTTTTTCTCGCAACCGCTTCGGTATAACTTCCTGCGTTAAATTCATCAAGATCAAACTCGTCTGTCGCTTCAGACTTCCATAACCTTAACGTATTGACGATACCATTTTGATATCCAGGAATAGGCATATCGTAAGGTACTGCAAGGACATCGTGAGTATTATTCCACTGCCGATACTGTTGACCATTTCGCTTGGTAATAACGTCAACATGACCAAAAAACTTAACTCTTATCGCTTTTTCTGGAGCCGCTATTTCCCAAAGATTACCATGACGTAACCAATTATCTGGGTGTTCAATTTGCTGACCATTTTTAATTTGTTGATTAAACATGCCATATTCATAACGAATACCATAGCCTATCACCGGTAAAGACAAACTGGCACAACTGTCTAAAAAACAGGCCGCTAAACGCCCTAAGCCCCCGTTACCTAATCCGGCATCATGCTCCGCCTGCTCAACATCTTCTAAATCACAGCAGTAACCTTTAAGAGCATCACGAACCGTGTCGTCTAAATCTAAATTTAAAATCGCATTATTAAGGGTTCTGCCCATTAAAAATTCTAACGAAATATAACCGACACTGCGTTGATAACCTCTAGAGGTTCGTGTTTTCCGCCATTGCGCGACTAAACGATCACGAATGGTGATGGCAAGCGCATTGTAAAGATATAAGTGCGAGTCTTGCACCTTGTCACGACCTAATGAAAAATGAAAATGTCGCGCTAAATCTTCAGCAAAGGTGTGCTCATTCATTAAAACACTGCCATCTGATGATGTAATTTCACATAAGGTATCTTGTTTGCTCATTAGTCTGTCAATCCTCTTATTTATAAACAATCACGTAATAAAACAATCGTTGAAAATGGTGCCATGGTGATCATTCGCTCAGCGGGGATATTGCGTATTTCCTTTTGCTTAGCGCTCGAAGTGGTGTCTATCATTACTTGCCAATGATCTATAGTCTCTATAACGGGGAGTTGAAATTCCGTCGCTTCTTTCCCCGCATGAAAAAGGCATAGAAGTACAGCTGCAGACGACGATTTCCCTTTTATCAAATAACCTAACGTCGCAGCATGATGAGAATGCCAATGCTCTTTTTGCATGGCAGAACCTGAGCGATGGCACCAAGTAATATGAACGGTCGAGTTTTTATCATCATTATGAATAAAGCGATCATGAGCTAACATCGAGAAACGCCTTCTTAATTGCGTCAAACTAGCGAAAAATAGCTGGAGTTCTTCAGCATATAAGGCATTTTCTTGCCAACTTAACCAATTTAATGCATTGTCTTGGCAATAAGCGTTATTGTTGCCTTTTTGACTACGCCCCAACTCGTCACCCGCAAGTAGCATCGGTACACCTTGCGAAAGCATCAAGGTGGCTAGCATATTTTTTATTTGCCGTAAGCGAAGTGCTTGAATATCTTTATCTGACGTTTCACCCTCAATGCCGTGATTATGTGCAAAGTTATCAGAATGACCATCTCTATTGTTTTCACCATTGGCTTCATTATGACGGTCTTGATAACTCACTAAATCATGTAACGTATTACCATCATGGCTACAAAGAAAGTTGATACTCGCAAAAGGTTGGCGTCCGCTGTGTTCAAAAATATCACTTGAACCGTGAATTCTACGTGCAAATTCAGGTAATAATCCTTTGTCACCACGCCAAAAACGTCTAATGGTATCTCGATAGCGATCGTTCCATTCAGACCATGGCGCAGGAAACGCTCCTAATTGATAGCCTCCTGGGCCTATATCCCAAGGCTCAGCAATCACTTTGATACTATTTAGAATGGGATCTTGTAATACTGCATCCAAGAAGCCATTACTTTTATCAAAACCTTGTAACTCTCGACCTAAGATAGTCGCCAAGTCAAACCTAAACCCATCAACACCCATCACTTGAACCCAGTAGCGCAAACTGTCCATGACCATTTGCAAGACACGAGGGTGACTAATGTTGAGAGTATTACCACAGCCGGTATCATTGATGTAATAACGAGGTTCTGTGGGGTTTAAGCGGTAATAAGAGCTGTTGTCTATTCCCCTAAAACTGAGTGTTGGTCCTAGCCAATTACCTTCACAAGTATGGTTGTAAACCACATCAATGATCACTTCAAAACCTGCTTGGTGAAGTTCATCAACCATACGTTGAAAGTCTTTTACTTGATGCTGGTTTAAATAATCTTTATGGGGAACAAAAAAAGCCAGTGAGTTATAGCCCCAGTAATTAGACAGTTTTTTATCTGTCAAAAATTGCTCTGAGATGAATTGCTGAACGGGTAATAATTCTATGGTAGTAATACCCAACGCGCGGTAATGAGCGATCATTGCGGGATGACTGAGTCCTAAAAAAGAACCTTGTAACTGTTTAGGTACCTTGGAATTTAGTTCGGTTAAGCCTTTAACATGTCCTTCGTAAATAACGGTATTTTGCCAAGCAATTGGTTTTCTTGGAACAAGGGATGCAGATAAATCCATAACAACGGCTTTAAACATCACATCAGCATTATCTCTCTTGTCAAAAGATAAATCTTGTTTGGGATCATTAACGTCATAAGCGAAGTGGCGATCAGACCATGAAAAT
>JBLHNB010000126.1:0-13922 GCA_047621305.1 Alteromonadaceae bacterium
CGGCAATATTAATTGAAAAATATGATGTTGAGGTGTTAAAGGTACTATATCAACATAACTTTGATTTTCATTATATATATCCAAATGGTAGCAATAATATCTATAAAGCCGTTGCTAGTGAAAAATTGTCCATTTTATATTTTCTACTTAGCATTGGTGTTGATGTTAATGTGAGTGGCAAATCAGGGAGTCCATTACACCGTGCATTAGCACATTATCAATATAATCCTGTGCCAAATATTGATATGCTTACTGCTTTATTTAACGGTGGTGCAAATGCTAGTGATATTGATAAACAATTTCTTGCTTCAATTGCTCTAAGTGATTTAGAAAAATATTCTTTACTGATTAATACATTTCCTCAATTGAAACTTTAAGTTCTTTGATGATAATTATCATGTGATTAATTGAGCACTTAGCTGAGTTTAATTTTGAAATTATTAACAGTTTGTTCGGTTTCACTTCGCGGCACATTTTAGCAAACTAGTCATCAGTCTCTAAAATGGTCGTTGGTATACAGCGTAATTAATCAAAAAGGAGTTTGTTTTGGACGATATTAGTATTTGGAAAGCTCTGGTTGTTTTTGCTGCCATTCTATTAAGTGTACTACCATGGGTACTAGCTTTGTCTTCAATAAAAGTTAGAGGAACGGAAAAGGCTATTTGGTTTCTATCCTCTTTTTGCGCATCATGGTTAGGGTATTTCGTTTTTTATATTCTTGTGGTAAGGAATAAGCAATTAGCTTCGTCTTCAGGTAATCGGTTATATCGTGACAAAAATGGAGTGACCAGAGACGAAAATGGCGTAGTTATAAAATAGGATGAAAATTCGTTGGATTTTTTGATTTTTAAACATTTCAGCCAATAATTTTCCCTATTATGAGGGCTATGGATACAAAATATAATCAAAAACAACTTTAAACCTACACTAGCTAATGTCCGTAGCTGAGGCAATAGTATTCGTAGGTCTGGCTACTTTAAAGTGTTCTGTCCGCTCATAGTTAACATTAAAAATAGAATATGAATGTCGGCTTTGAGCTTAAACTTGTCTCTCAAGCGAGCAACATATTTAGGTTAAAATTACCCTGAATATCATCATGGCTTTGCAAAAATTTAAGGTCAGCTTTTGGCTAGAAGCGGAAGTCTTGATACGGCCACCTCCAACTTCTTCTTTGCGTACTTTAAAGTCGTATTTAGCTATACTTGCGTTATTTTCTGACTTGAGGGATGCGCTTCTTTATTCGATAACTTACGATAAATCAACGAAATCATTTTATGTCCTGCGACATAGGCGTTGAAGCCTACCGTACAAAAACACACGGCAAGACTTTATATTCTGCTTGTTTCATAATCAAACCCGATCAGCTAGCTTATGAAACAATATACCGCTTTTTCAACAAATAAATTCAGAGATAATGACAAATAAAAACCTTATTTAATAACAACAATAATTATGCGGCTATTAAATAAGACTCTCGTCTTATATTTTGGTGCTTGGTTTTTCTTTGATAAGCCCCTTTACCTTTTTTAGCTTGCACAACTTGTTGCTTATATACTTTAGAAGTCACTAGCGCAGCCAAGAAGCTTCCTTTAATAACGCCTCGACCTAGCTCCACAGCACCGTTTGTTGGTGCAGATTTTTTATTTCGCTCTTTAGTTTTACACATAATACTGTCCTCAGTTAATGAACGGATAGTATAAACGATAATGAAAAAATGTTTAAAGTAAACATTTAATTTTCGTTATATTGTTAATCTAATCGCAAAAAGCCCAAAAAATATCAATTTAATGGGCTTTAATCATGATCAACGTACTTTAAATATACGCAAAAGCATCTGCATACATATGTTCAATTAATGCACCACATTCAAGAAAATCGTTACGAACAGCAGCAACCATATCAAAGCGTCCCGCTAAATAAATATCATAATCTGCTAAGTTTTTAATATCTTCCATGACAACCTTATGAACCATGCCGACTTTCCCCTGCCAATTATCATCAGGTGTTTCAACAACCGTATGAAAAGTAGCATGAGCAAGTGATGATATTGTCGCTGTTGTTTTTTCAAGCTCATAACAAGCGTTAGGTTCACGTAACCCCCAGTAGACTACAACTTGACGAGTTGATTTTTGTTTTGCTAAGTATTCAAACATTGATTTAATATATGAAAATCCAGTGCCTCCAGCTAACAATAACAAGGGACGTTCGCTTTCTACACGTAACTGCGCCTCACCCATAGCTATTTCAATAGTCACTTCTGATGATGTTTTTATTTTTTCTATAACTTGCATTGGGTAGCTATCGGCAGCAAAAGCACCTATTTGTAGCTCAATAAATTCGGCTCCAGGAGCACTGGCAATAGAGAACGGACGTTTGTCATCGGCACTCATCACAAAGTTTAAGTACTGTCCTGGAATAAAATCGACGGTTTTATTCGGCTTTAATAAAACCTTATAAACAAACTCCGTTAATGACTCTAACGATTCTATTTGGCAACTCACTACATTCATTTTTTCTAACCTTTCAAACAACAGATATCAATATTCTATGTATTTACTATTTTACATCAATGGGCAACTCAAAGATATTGAGTTCATCCCACAAGTCATCAATTTCACTTTTAATAGACTCATCCATTACTATGGGCTCGCCCCATTCTCGATTGGTTTCCCCTGGCCATTTATTGGTTGCGTCCATACCCATTTTTGATCCTAATCCAGAAACTGGTGAAGCAAAATCCAGATAATCTATAGGCGTATTTTCAATAAGGACAGTATCGCGGCTGGGATCCATGCGTGTAGTTATCGCCCAAATAACATCTTTCCAATCACGAGCGTTAATGTCATCGTCACAAACAATAACAAACTTGGTATACATAAATTGACGTAGAAATGACCACACGCCCATCATGATTCGCTTAGCATGACCTGCATATTGCTTTTTAATAGTTACTATCGCTAAGCGGTACGAACAACCTTCTGGCGGTAAATAAAAATCTTGAATTTCGGGGAATTGTTTCTGTAAAATAGGTACAAAAACTTCATTTAATGCCACACCTAATATAGCAGGTTCATCAGGTGGACGTCCCGTGTAAGTACTATGATAAATAGGATCTTTACGATGGGTAATATGAGTGACGGTAAAAACAGGAAAATTATCAACTTCATTATAATAACCGGTATGATCTCCATAAGGACCTTCTGGTGCCATTTCCTCAGGGTCGATATATCCTTCAAGTATAATTTCTGCGGTGGCTGGTACTTCAAGTTCATTACTAATACATTGCGTCACTTCCGTTTTACTACCACGTAGTAATCCCGCAAATGCATATTCAGATAACGTATCCGGTACAGGTGTTACTGCCCCTAAAATCGTTGCTGGGTCTGCACCTAATGCCACCGCGACCGGAAACATTTTTCCTGGATGTTCTTTTTTCCATTCCTGAAAATCAAGTGCACCACCACGATGAGATAACCAACGCATAATGAGCTTATTTTTAGCCAACAGTTGCTGACGATATATACCCAAATTTTGTCGTTCTTTATGCGGTCCTTTCGTAACCGTTAGTCCCCACGTGATTAAAGGCGCTACATCTCCGGGCCAACACGTTTGAATAGGCAACGTGGTTAGATCAACATTTTCACCTTCAATAACGATTTGCTGACAAAGTGCCTTTTTAATCATTTTGACAGGCATATTTAATACTTGTTTGTAAACGGGGATTTTACTTAATGCATCGCGAAAACCTTTGGGCGGCTCTGGCTCTTTTAGCATTGCTAATAACTTACCTACATCTCGTAATGCACCAACATCAGGTTGTCCCATAGCCAAAGCCACTCTATCAGGTGTACCAAATAAGTTGGTTAGCACTGGAATACTGTGACCTATAGGGTTTTCAAAAAGTAACGCTGGACCTCCTGCTCGTAAGGTACGGTCACTAATTTCGGTCATAGCTAAATTAGTAGATATTGGTTGAGAAATTCGTTTTAACTGGCCCATTTTTTCTAACTGAGCAATAAAGTCTCTTAAGTCACTGTATTTCATAATAAGAATATTTTTTCACTGGTAGTAAGATTATACGCTATTGCTAAGCGATTGGAAAAAGCTGAATGCTTTGATTTAATACCAATCAAGCTCTCATCAGATACAAAAACGCCAGCAAAGAGCTGGCGTTAATCATAAGTTTATTAGCCTTTACAGCTTATTACTTACGTTTCATTGAATCAAAAAATTCACTATTGGTTTTAGTCATCGCTAACTTATCAATAAGGAATTCGATTGCACCAACTTCGTCCATTTCGTGAACAATTTTTCGTAAAATCCACATTTTTTGCAATTCATCAGGCTTAGTGATCAGTTCTTCACGACGCGTACCACTACGATTAATATGGATCGCAGGGAAGACGCGTTTCTCTGATATTTTACGAGACAGGTGTAATTCCATATTACCTGTACCTTTAAATTCTTCGTAAATAACCTCGTCCATTTTAGAACCGGTTTCAACTAAGGCTGTAGCGATAATAGTTAAACTACCACCTTCTTCAATTTTACGTGCCGCACCAAAAAAGCGCTTTGGACGATGTAATGCATTGGCATCAACACCACCCGTTAATATTTTACCTGATGATGGAATTACCGTGTTATAAGCACGAGCTAAACGGGTAATTGAATCAAGTAAAATAACAACGTTCTTTTTATGCTCAACCAAGCGTTTAGCTTTTTCGATAACCATTTCTGCAACTTGTACATGTCGACTTGCTGGTTCATCAAAAGTAGAGGCAACCACTTCACCTTTTACAAGGCGCTGCATTTCGGTCACTTCTTCAGGACGCTCATCAATGAGTAAAACAATTAATTCTGCATCGGGATGATTATGCGCAATACTTTGTGCAATGTTTTGTAGAAGTAACGTTTTACCTGCTTTTGGCGGTGCAACAATTAATCCACGTTGACCCATACCTATTGGTGACGCTAAATCTAATATACGCGCTGTAATATCTTCTGTTGAACCGTTACCACGCTCCATCGTCATTCTATTGATTGGATGAATAGGTGTTAAATTTTCAAATAATATTTTATTACGAGAATTATCAGGACGGTCAAAATTAACTTCATTCACTTTTAACAAAGCAAAATAGCGTTCACCATCTTTTGGTGGTCTAATTTTACCTTGAACAGTATCACCGGTACGCAAACTAAAACGGCGTATTTGACTAGGAGATACATAAATATCATCAGGCCCCGCCAAATAGGAGGAGTCTGCTGATCGCAAAAAGCCAAAGCCATCTTGCAATATTTCTAAAACACCACTGCCAAATATATCTTCTCCGCCTTTAGCGTGAGCTTTTAGAATGGCAAAAATAATATCTTGTTTACGTGAGCGAGCTAAATGCTCAAGTTTCATTGAATCAGCGAGTATGAGTAATTCGCTAACGGATTTTTCTTTAAGTTCGGTAAGATTCATAGTGGGGTTTCTTAAACTAATTTATATTGCAATGCATTGAGTAGACGTTCTGCATGAATGTTAGAATTGAATTTTGATGTGTTTAGGTATTATTGAAAGTTAAACTTAGCACTAAAATTGAAATTCGTAAAGTAACAAAGTGTGTATCTTTAAAAAAATGCGCTTAAATATAAAGAAAAGGCTCGAAAAACAACATCTCCGAGCCTTTCTTATTATTTATAAATTATTTTCTATAAATTCTTTTAATTGTGTTTTTGATAATGCACCCACTTTAGTATCGGCAACAACACCATCTTTAAACAATAAAAGTGTTGGTATGCCACGAATACCATATTTCGGTGGTGTCGTTTCATTTTGGTCAATATTTAATTTCCCAATAGTTACCTTACCTGCATACTCGTCTGCAACTTCGCTTAATAGTGGCGCAATCATTTTACATGGTCCACACCACTCAGCCCAAAAATCAACTAAGATAAGGCCTGGAGCAGTTATTACGTCAGTATCAAAACTATCATCTGTCAGTTGAACAATTTTATCGCTCATTTCGTCGTTCTCCGTTAAAAATGGCATAAAAGCCAAACTGCAAAAGATTATACCCTCAAGGTAATTAATAGCCAAGTATTGAAATGTAATAGCTATATTCCCATGCTCAAATTTAATGAATAAAACAAAGGCTATGCACTTCAGATCCCATGTTTAAGTTTCACCGTATTTGAGCTATTTCACGATTAGGTGCAATGGAGCATTTTTTGTTCAGACATATAAAGTATTTACGAAGACACTCTTGTCGATAGACTGTTTTCAGTATAATTATCTACTATATAGTTAATACCATTTTTATTAACTAACTAACCTGTTAAGCTACGCGCTATGAAAAAAACACACTTAACTGAAATAAAGTTCTCGGAACTTAATCTTGCTCCGCAAGTCGTGGCTGGTCTAGATGCCATGGGTTTTCAATACTGTACTGCTATTCAAGCTAAATCCTTGCCTGTATTAACAAAAGGCACCGATATAGCTGGCCAAGCCCAAACGGGGGAAGGCAAAACTATCGCCTTTTTAGCAGCAACCTTTCACACATTATTACAAAAACCAAGCTCAGATCGTAGTCAACCACGTGCATTGATTATGGCTCCTACTCGTGAATTAGCGATCCAAATTCATCGTGATGCGATTGAAATGGCTAAAGCGTCAGGTTTACGTGTTGGAGTCGTTTATGGTGGTGAAGGCTACGAGAGTCAACGTCAAGAGTTACAGGCCGGTGTTGATATATTAATTGGTACTTGTGGTCGCTTATTAGATTATTTAAAACAAGGCGTTTATAACTTAGCTAATATTGAAGTCATTGTATTAGATGAAGCAGATCGAATGTTCGATTTAGGCTTTATCAAAGACATTCGTTATATGTTTAATAAAATGCCTGCGGCAACCGAAAGATTAAGTATGCTATTTTCAGCAACATTATCGTTTCGAGTAAAAGAGCTAGCCTTTGAACATATGAATGATCCCGTCAGCGTTGAAGTTGAACCCGATCAAAAAACGAATATTCGCATTACAGAAGAGTTATTTTATCCTTCCAATGAAGATAAAATGTCATTATTACAGACAATCATTGAAGAAGAATGGCCAGAAAAAGCAATTGTTTTTGCTAATACAAAACATGTTTGTGAAAAAATTCACGGACACCTAGAAGTAGATGGCATTCGTGTCGGCTTATTGACCGGTGATGTTGCCCAAAATAAGCGCCTCAAAATTCTAGAAAATTTTACTAATGGAAAATTAGATGTGCTAGTGGCAACAGATGTTGCAGCTCGTGGACTCCATATACCCAGTGTAACTCATGTTTTTAACTATGACTTACCTGATGATTGTGAAGATTATGTTCATCGTATTGGCCGAACGGGACGAGCAGGTGCTTCAGGGCACGCCATAAGCTTTGCCTGTGAAGATTCTGTGTTTAACCTTCCAGCAATTGAAGATTATATAGAACATGCATTGCCCGTGAGTAAATATGATATTGATGCGTTACTCACTGATCTACCCAAACCAAAACCTCGCCCAAGACGCCATAAACCTAATACAGGTGGCCAAAATAGAGGCCGTTCTACGGGTGGAAATAGAGGTCGTAGGTAGGTAAACGTTATGTCTCCTTTGTACGCTGTCATTGATTTAGGCTCCAATAGTTTTCACATGTTGATCACTCGCCTAGTTGCTGACAGTGTACTTGTTGTAGATAAAGTCAAACGAAAAGTACGCTTAGCTTCTGGCTTAAATTCAGAAAATATCCTTGATGATGCAGCCATAGCAAGAGGCTTAGAATGTCTACGTTTTTTTGCTGAGCGCTTACAAGATATTCCCCAAAAAAATGTTCGTATTGTTGCCACCGCCACCTTAAGACTCGCCACCAACCGTGATAAATTCCTAATAGCAGCACAAGCGATCCTAGGTCAAAATATTAATTTACTCAGTGGCGAACAAGAAGCTGAAAATATCTACCTAGGTGTGGCTCATACTAGTTGTGGACCATTAAAACGTTTTGTTATTGATATTGGTGGCGCAAGTACTGAACTTATTTTAGGTGATGGATACTTGGTAAAACAAATTACCAGTTTAGATATGGGATGTGTGACCTTCAACAACCTTTTTTTTCCTAATGGCTACATCACACCACAGGCCTTTACACAAGCAATACAAGCAGCTAAAAATTTAATTAATCCTTTGATAGCAACCTACCAAAAAACACCTTGGGAGATTGCTTTGGGTGGTTCAGGAACCATTCAAGCCTTGGCAGAAATGCAGAGTTTTAATCATCAATCTACAGGAATAACCTTAGAATATTTAAATGAAATAAAACATAGCTTAATTAACTGCAAAACGATTAAAGCAATTAACTTAGCAGGTTTAACCCCCGCACGAACACCCGTTATCACCAGTGGCTTAGCTATCCTAATTGCTGTATTTGAAAGTTTTGACCTTAAAGAAATACAGCTTTCAAATGGTGCTTTACGTGAAGGTTTACTGTATGAAATGCTACCTAAAAATAAAGATCTTAGTATTCGCCAAAGAACAATTAATTCGTTAACCGAAAAATTTCATGTAGATATAGAACACGCAAAAAGAATCAAAAAACATGCTGGTAATTTATTTAGCCTTTATGAAAATATTTGGTCATTAGATCCAACCAAAACATTATCACTGCTCAATGCAAGCTGTGATTTACATGAAATTGGTTTATTGTTGGAATATAAAAATCATCAACAGCACAGTGCCTATGTTCTAAAGCATGTCGCACTCCCCGGATTTTACCAAAAAGAACGGCAACTTATTGTGGCTTTAGTTTTACTTTATAAAGGTGATATTGACACTAAGGTATTACAATCTCAATCTATGGTTGATTATCAACAAGCCTGTTATTTATTAGTTATTTTACGGCTGGCCGTTATTCTATGTCGACGTCGAAAAGATGAAGCTTTACCTAATTACCAAACAACTGTAGACGGCAATCGTATTAATTTATGTTTACCTAAAGAATGGCTTGAGCAACATCCGCTCATTAAAGACGAGCTACAACAAGAAAACGAACATTTGGCTGCGATTAACCTCTCACTAAATATGTACTGTGAATAACCGCTGTTTTACTAATAAACATTCTGCTAGCTACTATTTCAGTCACTTCTCGTTAAATTTACTTGCAATAGAGCAACTACATAGCCGCTTTAATTCAAATTGTCAGTACAAGGTGCCCGTTTAGGTTAAATAAATGAGCTATCACTTAGTTAGTTTGTCGTTTTACTTGCCCAAACATTTGTAGAAATAACAATGACTCCCCCAACAACCATTATTATGGTGATTTGCTCACCTAATAAGAAATACGCAGCAACGATACCGTAAATAGGCTCTAAGCTTATCGCTATACTCGCGGTATGTGCTTTAACAACCTTTAATGAATGATTAAACAGTGAATGGGCAACCGCGGTAAAAATAACCCCCAAAACGACCAATACGGTTATCTGTGATGCGCTAATAGCGATAGGTTTTAACATTACAAACGGTAACAAACATAGAAATGCGCAACTATTTTGATAAAAAGCAACTTTTTTAGCTGAAACTTTAGCGACAAACTTTCGATTTAACAACGTTAATAAAGCAAAAGAAAAGGCAGATAAAACGCCCCATAAAGCACCATTTACCACATCAGTAGTCAGCTCACCTAATGGCAAAATCAAATAGATACCCAATATAATCAACAATGCCTGTACTAACGATTGATAATGAAAACGTTCTTTAAATAGAAGCGGTTCTAAAAAACTAACAAAAACAGGAAAACTAGCAAAGGTAATTAAGCCAATTGCAACAGTGGAAACTTGAATAGCATAAAAGAAGCTCCCCCAATGAAAAGCTAAAATAATACCTGTTAACATTAAAGGTATAAATAATGATTTTTTAAGGCGTAGAGACTGCCTTTTAATCAGCACAATAAATATAGCGAGGGTTAATGCTGCAAAAAATGCACGACCAAAAACGATATAGCTTGCTGGCATATTCAACCATTTAGCAAATAATCCTGAGAGTGCAAACAGCAGAACGGCGCTGTGTAAAGAAATAAGTGATTGTTTATAACTAGGCATGAATATCAAAAGTGAAATAGAACACAGTCTATTTTACCAGCTAAATACATTTTTACCGATAAAATAAACAGATTGAGGTGTTCTTAGTTATATCATAAAAAATTTATTCTTCTTTTAACCAATAAGCTACTTTTTTAGCAAAATAAGTCAAAATACCATCGGCACCCGCGCGTTTAAACGCTAATAGACCTTCCATAACACAGGGCTTTTCTTCTAACCAGCCGTTTTGAATAGCCGCCATATGCATTGCATATTCACCGCTCACTTGGTATGCATAGGTCGGTACTTGAAAAGTATCTTTAACACGACGAACAATATCTAAATACGGCATACCCGGTTTCACCATCACCATATCTGCTCCCTCATGAATATCTTGTGCAACTTCATGAAGCGCTTCATCACTATTTGCAGGATCCATCTGGTAAGAATATTTATTACCTCCTTTTATATTACTAGCAGAGCCGACAGCATCACGAAAAGGACCATAATAATTAGAGGCATATTTTGCTGAGTAAGCCAGAATCTTAGTATTGACATAACCCTGCTGCTCTAAGGCTTCGCGTATTGCACCAATACGTCCATCCATCATATCTGATGGTGCAACTATATCTGCTCCAGCTTCAGCATGAGATAAAGCCTGCTTAACTAAAATATCTTTCGTCACCTCATTTAGTACATAGCCTTCTTCATCTCCTTTGGTACCTAAAATTCCGTCTTGTCCATGTATCGTAAATGGGTCTAATGCAACGTCTGTAATCACACCTAATTCGGGAAACTTAGCCTTTAGTGCCCTAACTGCTCGTTGCGCTAGACCATTTGGGTTGTAAGCCTCTTCGGCCATTAATGATTTTTCACTTGCTGGGGTGACCGGAAAGAGAGCGATGGCGGGAATACCTAAATCTACTAATTCTTGTGCTTCTTCAAGTAATAAGTCGATACTTTTACGCTCAACTCCTGGCATAGACGCAATTGACTCTCGTTGATTTTCGCCTTCAAGAACAAATACAGGATAAATTAAATCATTTACTGTCAGTTGATTCTCTGCCATTAATCGTCGAGAAAAATCGTCTTTTCTCATTCTCCGCATACGACGAGCTGGATATTGGCTAAAAGTGTTATTCATTGATAATTCCTTGGGAAGGTAGTACTGCTATTAATCGTTGTTGTTGCACTTGATTACGACCATTATCTTTTGCTTTGTATAACGCTTTATCTGCAGCAAAAAATAAGTGTTCAGGTAGTGCGTCTATTTCTTGTTGGTAAGTACTAACACCGCAACTAATTGTTAGCGCTATATGTAAATTTTGGAATTGCACCGCTTGAGCACATACCGATAATCGTAATTCTTCCGCTAGTGCCATAGCACCTAATGTATCTGTTTCGGGTAAAATTAGACAAAACTCTTCACCACCATATCGACAGGCAATGTCTGTACCGCGGCCTAAGCTTTCCTTAATTTTTGTTGCTAGCCAAACTAAACATTGATCGCCAGCAAGATGTCCGTGTGTATCATTAACTCTTTTGAAATGATCTATATCAATCATGATTAAGCTTAGTGGCGTTAAATTTCGTCGACTACGGCGATGTTCGGCAATCATTTTTTGATCATAATGTCGTCGATTATATAAACCCGTTAAAGCATCTAGGGTGCTTTTTTCTGCAAGCTCTTTATTGGCTTGTTCAAGCTCTTGTAAAGCAATGTTTAACTCTAATGTACGCTCTTGTACACGACTTTCTAGCTGTTCTTGATCTTCCTCTTTTAAGACCAATAACTCTTCTTGAGATTTTTTGGTCGTGATCGCATTTTCTAAGACTTGTTGCTGTGCAAGTTGCTTATCTTTAATTTGATAATAATAACCACGACTTAAAATAAAAATGGTTAAAAAACCACTTAACCAAAAAGATAAGCTAATTAAATAGGGCGATTCTCTGTAAATATTTGTATTCAACCAAATGATACTGATAGTATTTCCAGTTGAGAAAACAAGCGATATAAAAATAAAAGTAAAAAATAATATAGCTAATCGTTCTGATTTTTTTACTAATACAAGGCCAAATCCACCTAAAAGAATAATAGTAAGGAAATCGACTAACAACCCCAAATAAAAGCTTATGTTGATATCTAAAAATAAACTCATGGGTAAAAAAACTAACGAACCATAAAAAAACATTTTGATATTTTTTGATAGTGTGGGTAGATCTTTATCGATATCAAACAAAACATGGCTGAAGCAAAGGAGTAAAAGATCGGATGCGATTAACAAAAAAGGAAAATTAAGCCCCGTTAACAGTAATATTTTATTTATAAAAACAGTATTAAGTAACAGTGCTAAAAGTATCGCCCTAATAAGAAAATAGCTACTGAGCAATAATGTCACTTTACTTCGATGGGCTAAATAAAAGAAAAACAACGTAATAGCCAAAGCAAAGGCTCCGCCTACTGCCAACCCATCGATAAAGTAATCGCTGCTGTGTTTATCAGCTAACCTTAGTTGTTTATCCAATAAAATAGAATAGTCGACTATCTCTTGTGATGTGTTTGAATATGTATTGCCACTATTAAGTAATTGTATTATTAATAGTGATGTTAATAATATCGAAACAATACCTAATAGCTTCTTATTGCTCATTTTTAGCAAGTCCAATTAAAGATCCGACGTGAATTATATTCCGTTTGTTCTCTTATCTGTTTTGCTGAATAATCAGTAAGATCAGCAATGGTATCAACGATATAAGATAAATAACTTGGTTCATTTCGACTACTTTTAGGTTTGGGTCTTATCGTCCTCGGTGTTAGATAGGGAGCATCCGTTTCAATCAGTAATCGCTCTAAGGGGATCATATGCACGTCTGCTCTTAACTCCTGCCCACGTCTTTCATCACACAGCCACCCAGTAATGCCGATATACATACCTGCATCTAAACATTGTTGTAATTCATTGATAGAACCAGTAAAACAATGAGCAATCATTGCAGGGACTTTATCAAAATAAGGAGAAAGCATTTTATACCATAGGTCAAATGCGTCACGTTGGTGTAAAAAAAGAGGTAAATTTAGCTTTGCAGCAAGCTCGATTTGATTTGAAAAAACATTTATTTGATTATCAGCTGTGGAAAAATTACGGTTAAAATCTAATCCGCATTCCCCTATCGCTTTTACATATATGCTTTCAGTCAGTTTTTCAATACAGTCAAGATAATCACTTTGCACATTATCAGCGTCATGAGGGTGAACACCTGCAGTACTGCATAAATAGCCTGAATGTTTTTCACATAAATTAACGGCCTTTTGGCTTTCTAAAATATTAGTACCGGTAACCAATAAGCCGTTCACACCATTTAATTTTGCGTTTAAAATAACCTCATCTCGATCTTTATCAAACCGAGTATTTGTTAAATTAATACCAATATCAATCAAGGGAATATCCGTTATTTAATGCGTCTAACTTTAATTGTTTTATTTCTGTCAACTTTACTAAGATAAAAAGCGCCAAGCATTCCTTTCGATATTTTAACACGCTCCTTGTTTTTTAAATTAAGAGGTGTTCCTCCCGTTTGCTTCCAGGTTTGACCGTTTTGGAATACTAAGCGTAAATTGTCTCTCGCATCTTTTTTAACACTAACAATAGTAAAAATAGCTTGTTCAAAACTATCTTCATTATTATCTTCTTTTACTAAGTGTTCCTGACCAAAATTATCCTTTTTATGCTCGGTTTTATCCACAACAAGTAATAATGGCTTTTTTTCTATGACAATAAAAGGCTCAACAACCGCTTCTTTAGATTCAAGTTCTTTTGCCTTTTTATGTGTTGATAAGTCACTTTAACAAG
>JBLHNB010000127.1:0-13789 GCA_047621305.1 Alteromonadaceae bacterium
CCTGATTTTTACTCATGATTGAACACCTCAATGAACGCTTATATTAAATATAGACTACTTATCGGAAAGCGTAGCTGTTTATTGTGGGTAATCAGGAAACATTTTGGCCACGTTTTTGGGCGGGATTAATCGACGGATTAATTTTTATACCTGTATATTTTCTTGATAGTTGGTTTTTTGAGCATGATTTTAGCGGTATCACCAATTTTATTTACTATGTACTGACCACGAGTTTAAGTTATTACTTTTATTCTGTGTATATGCATGGCAAGTATGGGCAAACATTAGGGAAAATGGCTTTAAAAATTAAAGTTATAAGCGTAGATGGATCTGATTGGGGTTTTAAAAAAGCATTATATCGAGACTTGGTTATCATCATTGTCGCTATTTTACTTTTGATAGTAGAGGCGCCAGAAATATTAGCAGGTATAAACCCGAATGACGTCGTAATGGACAATCCTATTTTTAATTATTTAATGTATGCAGAGTTCATTTGGTTTTTAGTTGAATTTATTACAATGTTTACCAATAATAAAAGAAGAGCAATTCATTATTATATAGCTGGTTCTGTCGTAATACGTCTTTAAACTATTGAAAAAATCATTCAAAACGTTGGCAGCTATCATACAGACATTCACTTTAAATTATTTAAGTGAGTGTCTGCTTAATTTATCTGTCGCTTATTGCTTAAAAAAACAAAAGCCACGAATTAAACTATCAACAAGTGAATTTGGATTAATGGCAGTCTAAAGAAAGGCTGCTCTTAAGCAGATCTCAGGTTAACAAATTTAAAATATTAATTTTAGGCTAATTTGGGGTTAATCGAATGGAATAAGTTTTATCTTTACCTACGCTAGCTTCGTAATAGTTACCGTTGGTCATTAAGGTTCTAATACCCACTTTACTGACCATTAACAAACGGTCACCATTTTCAGAGGAATACGAAAATATTGGCCAGTTTGCAATAAACTCACCCGTATAGTTGAATTTGTTCAGCCATGTAGAGTAGCCACTTCTTTCATTCGCTAAGAAACAAAGACCACTGGTACAACTTATATTACCTTTAGATTTAGACGAATCATAATTAACTTCATATTTCACGTTATGAGTGAGTGATTTATAAGACGCTTTATCAATATAAAGACTGGCCAAGGAAAATGCCATTTCATCGATTCCAGAAGTCCAACTGCTGTTGGATAAAATGGTAATACTGAGATCTTGTTCGGGGTAAAGTACGATGATTGAACGAGCGCCCGGTGTAGCTCCTGCATGGTGATATACTCTTCGAGCTAGTGAGTCTTTTCCTATTCGCCAACCAAATCCTACTTGATATTTGTCATTACCAGTATATTTGCCAGTTTTGGTCATTGTAGGCGTAAATAATAGCTGTCGGAATGTTTCATTTGATTTACTTTTGTTTAGTACTTTATATCCTAAGTGTGCTAAATCACTGGCAGTTGCAGATAACCCTGCACCAAACACACTATATGATTTTTCACCGAAGTTCTCTTCATCAACTGTTCCACCGTCTCTGCTGTAAAGTTTTGAAGTTAGGGAGGACAGATTTTCGATGTTCTCAATAATAGGAGTAGACTTTTTGGTCCACCGTTTTACAAAACTAGGAATACTAGAAGATAATGGCTGCTCAGAAATTCGTTCATGAATAGCTCCAGCTAAAGTGTATCCATGCGTTGAGTATGCATACTTTTCTCCTGGCTTAGAAAGCAAATCTCTGCCCTTTAACGTCTCGATAGCCTCTATCGCGGAAAGATAGTGTTTGTTATATATGTTGTAATCTTTTATTTGATAATGAGGCATCCCTGAGGTGTGAGACACTAATTGCCTTATTGTTATTTTGTGGTACTTAGTATCTAACTCGGGAAAGTACTGTCTAATTGGCATGTCTGGATCAAGCCGACCATTGACGACCAATTCAGCAAGCATAGTTGCACCTACAACTTTAGATACACTAGCTAATCTAAATAAATGTTGGTTTGTTGCGAGTACTTTTTTATCGGTATCAACATAGCCTGTTGATACCGATGCAACTAACTCGCCTTTGTGAACAACGGCAACAGAAAAAGCAGGAATACCAGTAACACTGTTAAGTGCACTAAGTAGTTTGGTTAACTCCTGTTCATATTCTATGGGGGCATTTACAAATTCAGTTTTATTGTCTTTTGCGTAACTTGACGGGATAAAAATGAATATTAAAACGAATATTTTTACTAATAATTTCATATCATGCTTTTTTATTTAATAGAGTACTTAATAGAGCATGATGCAGATATAAACCGCCAGTTATGAATGGTTATGAATGGTTATGTTGGATTAGCTAACGTTTTTAAATGTGCCCATATAGGGCTTTGAGTAAATTCTTGCTGTTTTTTGCTTAAATACAACTTACCAGATGAAACCAATGCCAAAATGCCCTTAGCTTGTGATTTTAACGTTTCTTTTAAATTTGAGTTAGACTCTAAATTAATAGTATTCGTTCGTAAAATAGCCGCTGTTCGAGGCTCTATAATACTTAATCTAATCGTTGTTGTTTTATTGGTTTCAATGACTTCGAAATAGCTAATGATTGCAACATTATTTTTTCTGGCCTGAATAGGAATAAGTACATTACTTAATCGGTCAGCTAATACTAATTGTAACTTCCCTTCTGCGCTTTTTGTAGATAGCAGTGAAAACCATTGTTCATATATATCAGTAGCCGATTTTGGCATATTATGCTGTTCTATATTCGTCCACAGAACAACCCTATTATTAGTGGACGATTCCTTGTGGCTAAATACATACCCGTCTTTTGTAAGAAAAAACACAGTCACCAGTAAGGTTAGTGTGAAACCAACATATTTGAATAAAAAATTTGGCTTGATTGATAAAAATGAAGATTTAACGTTTAAGTCAGAATAGACTTCATTGTCAGGAACTTCAATAATGAGTCGATAACCTTCACCACGAATCGCCTGAATCGTAAGCCCTAGTATATTCGCTTCTTCAATTGATTTACGTAATACAAAGACACGCTGTTTGAGCGTATCAGGACTAACACGCGTTTTTTGCCAAACCTTAGATATTAAATGCTCTACAGACAATATTTCTTCAGGATAATTAGCAAGTGCTTCAAGTAATCTAAAACTTAACGGATTGAGTGTTAATGCATTAGTTCCAACGGTTACAGTATGAGTTAATTGATCAAAAATTAAAGTATGTCTTCTTTTCATCAGGGATATGTTCTTTTACTATTTTTATTGGCTTACTATTACTAGGAGTTAACTTTAACATTTATTAACCATAAGAAAAATAACAGGACGTACGCGCATAGATTTTTTACGCTACCTCTTTTAAAGTAAAGTACCAATCACATAGAGCAAAGTTAACTTCTTTATTATAACGTCTATAATTTAGCAAAAGTGTGCATGCGGATAATTAGATCAGTTACGTCACCCAATTACATCAGAACTACTAACCATCATCCAACACGATCACCTAAATTATGCTAACTAGTGATATTTACTTTAAGTACTGAATAATATTAGGTTTGTTACTGATAAATTAAGATCACTTTGTGGCTCTTATGTCATTAGCTATTGTTACCCTAAAGTCCGCAAAGCCCAAAGTGGTAAAAGTTAGCCTTAACAGTAGGCAATATATTCAAATATGACAGACCTAATTCGTTCTGAATTAATTATAAACTAGATGTGGATCGTTAAATGTTATTCGTTGACCTATGTAAATGCGTGGTAATGAGGATAGATATTTTTCCGGTAACAACACTCAACTTTCAATTTATGGGCTAATATGTAGGCAAATAACAGCAAAATTAGCAAAAATTAATGCATAATTAATTTATTCTAATTACATAAGCTAGCTTATTATATACAGAAATATGAATAACAACACTCTTCGTATATTGTATATCTAAAGAGTGTTTTTTAGTATGATAGCCATTATTTATAGAATCTATATTGTATACAATATTATAAGTATGCAATTAAAGTGATTATCACCCCAAAAATATTGAATATTTACTCTAATATCTATTGACTTGGATTTATTTTTCTGAAAATAGAAAAATAAATTTGCTTTTTGGTTATTGGAGTGATTATTCTAATTCAACTTTGTTAAAACGAGATGTAAGAATGGCTCATTTAAATCAATTATTTTTAGAAGCGGGCACTTTGATGCTGACAGGAATGATCTTTGTCTTTGGTTTTTTGGGGTTGTTAATCATTTTTATTAATTTGGTTTTAACCAAATTAGCGATTAAATACCCTGATGCTGTTGTGCAAACCAAATCAACTCGTATTAACCAGCAAAAACAAGAAAACGTTGAAGGTATTTCACCTAATGTTGCTGCAGCAATTACTTCTGCTGTCATGCAATATCGTAAACTACATAATAATTCGAAATAGGAAAACACTCATGACTAAGCCCCTAGGTATTACTGAAGTTGTCTTAAGAGATGGTCACCAATCACTCTTAGCTACTCGTTTGCGTCTTGAGGATATGTTACCCATAGCATCTAAACTTGACGAAATTGGCTTTTGGTCAATTGAATCATGGGGCGGAGCTACATTTGATTCATGTATTCGTTACTTAGGTGAAGACCCTTGGGAGCGCTTACGTGCTCTTAAAAAAGCGATGCCTAATACTAAACAGCAAATGTTATTTCGCGGCCAAAATATTTTAGGTTACCGCCATTATGCTGATGATGTCGTCGAAAAATTTGTTGAACGTGCTCATGTTAATGGTATTGACGTTTTTCGTATTTTTGATGCGATGAATGATGTTCGTAATTTACAAACATCAATTAAAGCAGCAGTAAAAATTGGTGCTCATGCGCAAGGTACATTAAGCTACACTGAAAGCCCGGTACATACGCTAGAAGGTTGGTTAACGATGGCCAAACAACTAGAGGATATGGGCGCACACTCACTATGTATCAAAGACATGTCAGGTTTATTAAAACCTTATGATGCTGCTGAGTTGATCGCTCGATTAAAAGAAACAGTGTCATTGCCAATCGCTTTACATTGTCATGCTACAACAGGGTTAAGTCTTGCTACACAAATGAAGGCTATCGATGCTGATATTGATGTTATTGATACGTCTATTTCGTCAATGAGCATGACGTACGGTCATTCACCAACGGAAACTGTTGTTGCTATGGTGGAAGGTTCACCGCGCGATACCGGTTTAGACATGGTTAAATTGGCAGAAGTTGCGGCCTATTTCCGTGATGTACGCAAAAAATACGCTAAATTTGAAGGCAGCTTAAAAGGCATTGATGCGCGTATTTTATTAGCACAAGTCCCTGGCGGGATGTTAACCAATATGGAAATGCAATTAAAAGAACAGGGCGCTGCAGATAAGCTAGATGAAGTTTTAACTGAAATACCTAAAGTGAGAAAAGATTTAGGTTACATTCCACTGGTAACACCGACATCACAAATAGTGGGTACGCAAGCGGTATTAAATGTTTTAACCGGTGAACGCTATAAAACCATCACTAAAGAAACGGCAGGCGTCTTAAAAGGTGAATATGGCGCAACGGCTGATAAAGTTAATGCTGAATTACAAGCCAGAGTATTAGATGGTAAAGAAGCAATTACATGTCGCCCTGCAGACTTAATTGATCCGGAAATGGATGCATTAACAGGGGAATTAACAAGTCTTGCTAATGAAAAAAATATCACCCTTGCTGATGATATGATTGATGATGTATTAACTTATGCCTTGTTCCCACAAATAGGTTTGAAATTTTTAGAAAATAGAAATAACCCCGACGCTTTTGAACCTGTGCCAAGCGCTGATGATGTAGTTGAAGCAAAGGCAGCAGGTCAAGCTCCCTCAACGGCACCTGAAAGCTATGCGGTAAGTGTTGATGGTAAAGTTTTCGACGTTGTTGTTGCCCCAGGCGGTGGGATTAGTCAGATCACTCAACCTGTTGGTAACAATGCCCTAAAACAATCCACGTCTGTTTCTGCTGCCGCCGCTTTAAATGCACCATTAGCCGGAAATATCTTCAAAATACTGGTAGACGAAGGCGACCAGGTTGAAGCAGGTGAAGTGGTGATTATTATGGAAGCGATGAAGATGGAGACTGAAATTCGCGCTGTCAACGGCGGTAATGTTACAGCACTTCATATTAAAGAAGGCGACTCAGTTACTGTCGGTCAAGCGTTATTGAGTTTGGGGTAGGTCTAGATGGAATCATTAAATAAATTATGGTGGTCGACGGGCCTCGCTAACTTTGAGTCTGGTCAAGTGATCATGATGGTCGTTGGTTGCATATTACTATATCTAGCAATAGCTCGAAAGTTTGAACCTTTATTATTATTGCCGATGGGTTTTGGTGCCATTTTAACCAATATTCCTGGCGCAGGATTTTCAGAAGCAGGTGGTTTCCTTTATTATATTTATCATGGTGGCATTGAAACCGGCATTTTCCCATTAATTATCTTTATGGGGGTAGGCGCAATGACCGATTTTGGCGCTTTGATCGCCAATCCTAAAACGTTATTTCTAGGTGCTGCTGCACAAGCGGGAATTTTTGCTACTTTGTTTGGTGCTATTGCTTTAAATGCGGTGCCGGGCATAGAGTTTACTTTAAAAGACGCTTCTGCTATTGCCATTATTGGCGGTGCTGATGGACCTACTGCTATATTTTTGGCGACCAAACTTGCTCCTGAATTACTTGGCGCAATTGCCGTTGCCGCATATTCTTATATGGCGCTAGTACCCATTATTCAACCACCTATTATGCGGGCGTTAACTAATGAAAAAGAACGTAAAATTGAAATGGCACAATTACGTCATGTAACAAAAGTAGAAAAAGTTGTATTTCCACTTGGCGTCTTGTTAATGACTATTTTCTTTTTACCAACGGCAACACCCCTAGTTGGCATGTTTTGTTTAGGTAACTTAATGCGTGAATGTGGTGTTGTTGACCGGTTAAGTTCTACTGCACAAAATGAATTGATCAATATCACCACAATATTCTTAGGTTTAGGGGTTGGTTCCAAATTAAGTGCTGAAGCTTTCTTGAATGTCGAAACCTTAGGGATTTTAGGATTAGGTGCTGTCGCCTTCTCCATTGGTACTGCCTCGGGGGTATTGATGGCAAAGCTAATGAATAAATTCTCTAAAGTTCCAGTGAACCCATTAATTGGTGCCGCAGGTGTTTCAGCTGTACCTATGGCTGCACGTGTTGCTAATAAAGTTGGTTTAGAAGCAAATCCACATAATTTCTTATTAATGCACGCCATGGGACCTAATGTCGCTGGTGTACTTGGTTCTGCCGTTGCTGCAGGTATCTTGTTAGCACTGGTTGGCTAATTCTACAAGATAAAATCATACTGTAAACGGGAAGTTAGCTTCCCGTTTTTTTTTGCCTGATCAGAGCAGAGCCTATACAATATTTTTCGCTATTTTTAATTAAAGCGTATGCAATAAATAATAATGCGTCCCATCGAAAAATTTTAGTATAATGATTGGCATACTAGATGATTATTGAGAGCTTTATGACAGACAATATTACAACCCTTACCGCTTTAATGGCTGATATTAAGCCAACACAAATTTTTTGGGCGTTACAAGATAAAGTAAGTGAAGATTGGGTTGTGCTTGACTCTATGAACTTTGAAGAAACTGAGGTTATGCCTATTTGGTCAAGTGAAAGTCTGGCCTCTTTACATTGTTGTGATGAATGGCAAGATTATGTACCCACAGAAATTACTTTAGCTGAGTGGCTTGAATTCTGGATCGAAGATTTAAAAGAAGACAATGTTGTTATCGGTATTAATTGGCCTGTCGATGGCGACTGTGCTGAAGTTGAACTGAGTGAGTTCTCACAAGCTTTGGCTGAGATTGAAACCTTATAGATTTTCAATAAAAACAGAAACAACGATTTGTAGATAAAGTGCAGTCATAACTGCACTTTTTTATTTAACCTAAACTGAGGTTATTACGGATGCAATTTAAATTTTTGCCACTGTTCATTTTCTTTTTCAAAACAAACTCTATCGTGTAGTCGGCTCGCTCGGCCTTGCCAAAATTCTATATAGTGTGGTTTAACTTGCCAACCTCCCCAAAACGTCGGTAACGGAATTTCACCTGAATTAGCAAATTTATTTTTAAAATGAGCATCTCGTTCTTTTAGTTCGTCGTCAAAGGATAATTTTTGACTTTGCTTTGACGCCCAAGCGCCAATTTGGCTGCCTCTATCTCTACTGTGGAAGTAGTTAGCTGATTGTTCGATACTTACCCTACTTACGGTGCCTTCAATGCGTATTTGCCGCTGCAGAACATTCCAATGAAATAAAAGTGCGACTTTAGTATTCTCTTCTAATTCATGGCTTTTTTTACTGCCGTAATTTGTATAGAAAACAAAACCATCTTCATTAAATTCTTTTAATAATACCATGCGAGAACTAGGCTGACCGTCTTTTGAACAACTACTAACAGACATTGATTCGGGTAATAGTATTCCTGATTTTTTAGCATCATTAAACCATTGCTCAAATAAGGGTAATGGTTTGCTATGGGCTGATAATTCTGAAAGGGGTAAGGCAACACCTTGGCCAAAGGTTAATAAACAACGAAGTTTTTCAAATAAGGTCATAGGATTAAAATGAGGAGAATAAGAGGTAAGCTATCTTATCAGTTTTTGTAGAAAAACAAACAGCAGTAGCTGATGTTTTTAATGTGGCTATTGCTCATCATGGTTCATTAATTAAAGTTCCCAATCGTCACTCTCATCTAAGAGCTCTTTTAGTCGTTTCTTTTCTTTAAGTTCATCAATGCGCTTACGTGCTTTATTATTACGCTCAGTTTGTTCTTTATCTGAGAAGTCTTTGTCATAATTTTCACTTTTACGACTGCCAGAGTCTTCGTTCATATTAAATGTCATTGATCATTAATTATCTATTGTATATTTCTCATTATCTGAACATAGGCAAAAAAATACGATTTTTCAAATTCTCTAGACAATAATAAATATCCATTGTGGTTTAGATCCTTTCATTTGCTTGATAGACTTAACTTTTAGAGAATTTTTATTTAAGATAAATAATGCAAGATGACTTTTTAACTTGGCTTAAAAATGTAGAATCAATCGCCTTAAGGCAACGCCAAAGAAAGCTTATTATGCTTGTTGGTAATTCTGAATGGGCGTTAAGTTTACTTTCGTCTATTTCATCATGGCCGTTGGATAATGACCAACAAGCACTCAGCAATCAAGTGACTAATAATTGGCAAATATATAGTGATAACAAAGCTTTAGTTGGTACGGTTAATCGTCAAACTTATCAATATAGATTGGGTTCTGAAAGCCAGTATATGTTGTTTTTTGCTGATGATTTTAATATTGATGCTTTTGCTGCTCTTTCAGGCACGCTCATTGCTGGAGGTATATGTTTTATTATTTTTCCTGCGCGATCTGAACGTACTTTTGTAGGAAATAACAGTGCATTTCTTCAACGCTTAGCCAATAAAATAACAGCTAATAATAGCCATTATATTCTTCAACAAGATGTTCAAAAACTGCCCATATTGTCTGGTAAACTGGCTAAAGTCGATAAACAAACTCACTTATCAGATTTTCCTTATGCTTGTCTGACAAATGAGCAAAGCCAATCAGTAGATAAAATTATAAAAGTTGTCAAAGGTCATCGTAATCGTCCTTTAGTGTTAACTGCTGATCGAGGACGTGGTAAATCATCCGCTTTAGCGATTGCCTGTGCTGAACTACTTAATGGACTAAATAGTCAAATACAGCAAAATATCGATATTGTTATTACGGCTCCTCATCGTCAATGCTTAGATATATTTTTTAAACAAATTCAAGCTAGTATACCAAACGCAGTGCTTATTGATCACCAAGTAAAACATCAAAATGGCACCATACGATTTATGGCGGTTGACCAATTAATGATAAGTGACCAAGCTTTTACTCTGGTACTTGTGGATGAAGCAGCCGCTATTCCGGTTTATTTATTAACCTTATTGGCACAACGTTATCATCGTATGGTTTTTGCAAGTACAGTGCATGGTTATGAAGGTGCAGGGCGAAGTTTTACACTTAAATTTCAAAAAGAACTCGCTGTTATTTGTCCACAATGGCAAGCTTTTCATATTCAGCAGCCTATTCGATGGTCGAGTGATGATCCTCTCGAGTCTTTTATTTTTGATAGTTGTTTATTAGATGCCAATTTACCGCTATTAACTGATCAGACTAAAAACAGCCAAGCGGCGGCACTTGAATTTTGTGAAATATCAACAGAGCAACTTATCGAAGACGAGCATTTATTAGCGCAAGTGTTTGCAGTGTTGGTAACAGCTCACTATCAAACAAGCCCCTCTGATGTTCAGTTGTTGTTAGACAATGAAAAAATTTCCTTATTAGTGCTTAAAGCTAAAGATCATATTGTAGCCGTGGCTCTACTGATCAAAGAGGGAAAGATTAGTGATAATGATTTATCGTCAATTCATGTTAATAAACGTCGTTTAAAGGATCAATTTATTCCTCAGTCGCTCTTAACGCACTGTGGTATTAAGCAGAGTTTTGCATTTCAATATTTCCGAGTGATGAGAATAGCGGTTCATCCTGAGCTTCATGGCAAAGGCATTGGACAAAGGTTATTAACTGAGATCGATAGCTACGCTTTGCTAAAGGGCGTTGACTTTATTGGTGCAAGTTTTGGTTGTAATGCCCAATTATTAAAATTTTGGCAATATGCAGATTATAAATTAGCCCGTATAGGATTTACGCGCGATAAAGCAAGCGGTGAATATTCTGCGTTAGTACTAAAGTCGGTTAATCATAATGCTAACCATTTACTTAATACGATTGAAAAAGAATTCTACCGTAGCTTCGATTACTTATTATCAGATGAGTATCGTTATTTGTCGACAGAACTTATCTGGCAAATTATGCATTATTGCCCAATTGAATTTTTACCCAAGCTCACAGCACAAGATATCCAGAGTATTGATGATTTTACGACAGCGCGTCGACAATATAGCTGTTGTGTTTATGGTTTGCACCGCTGGCTATTACACCAAATGGCGAAGCCGTATACTCCAACAAGCGCAGCACTGATCCGTAAAGTTTTACAAAAACAGAGTACCAAAGAACTTTGTCAGCAGTATAATTTTACTGGAAAAAAAGACTTCAACCGATATTTACTTGAGTGGGTTGTTGCTAATGTGTAGCCACCCATTGCCAATATTTTTTCATGGTTAAATAATCACTTCGATGATACGAACTTAACGGAAAGTCATCGTGTTGGACCAAGCGCTTTAAATAATAACTGATCACCTTAGCTAAGCCGCTACTAGGATGCTCTGAGTATGTGTTCGTTAGAATAACGACCCATTCTTCTATAAGTACATAGCTTTGTGATGGTTGTTGTCTCATTACTTTCTCCGGTTATCTTTCGTCAATACTTCCTAGTAATAACGACTTCCACATAACATTTCTGGCGTTATTATCTAAACATTTACAATCATTACTGGGTAATAATCCTGACGCTATGAGTTCAGCAAGTAACCCTGCTGGAATTTCAACCTTTGCTCTTTCATCAGAAAACTCATAAAATTGTTTTGCACCCATATTTATTCCTTTTTTAATAAATGATATTACCAAGATAAAATATAAATTCATTTAATGCAAATGATAACTATTACTATTTGTGTGTTTGGGATGATTTTGGGTATATAATACTAAGTGTTTAGGATGGATTTTTATGTCTGAAGTTATTCGTGTGGAAAACCTGGTAAAGAAATATGGTGATCTTGTTGCCGTTGATCATATTAACTTCTCTATTCAAAAAGGTCACTGTTTTGGCATATTAGGGCCTAACGGTGCAGGTAAGACAACAACCATCGAAATAATGGAAGGTATTATCTCACCCAGTCAAGGCGAGGTTTACTATTATGGTAAAGCCGTTGATGCGTCTATTTCACAGCAAATAGGCATTCAATTTCAGCATACCGCGTTGCAAGATTTTTTAACCGTTAAAGAAACCTTAAATCTATTTACCTCGTTTTATCAAAAGACAATCCCTCATGAACAATTAATTGAACTTTGTGATTTAGGCGAATTTTTAAAACGGGATAATCGATTGCTTTCTGGTGGGCAAAGGCAGCGACTATTACTTGCTCTGGCCTTGATTAACGATCCTGAAATTGTCTTTCTTGATGAACCAACGACCGGACTTGACCCACAAGCTCGACGCAATTTTTGGCAATTAATACAAAATATTAAACGTCAGGGCAAAACCATTATTTTAACGACGCATTACATGGATGAAGCAGAGAAATTATGTGATGATGTTCTGATCATGGACCATGGTCATATTATTGAATCGGGTACCCCAAAAGCTTTGTTAGACAAGCACTTTACTGACGTGTATATCTACTTGGCACTCGAACATGTTGAGCAAAAAATGATTGTTGAACAGGGTTGGGAAGTGGTCGGAGAACGTATTGAAATAGCCACTCAAAATATTGAGAAAACCTTATCTTTTTTGATGGGAAATAAAATTTCTCTGCAGGGATTACACGTTAAATCTGCAAATTTAGATGATTTGTTTTTGAAATTAACCGGCCATACACTTAGAGACTAAAATGAATATAAAACGATTTTTTGCTGTTGTTAAAGCACGTAATATTGAGTTTTTTCGGGATAAATCTTCATTAGGTTGGAATTTGTTTTTTCCTATTTTGATGCTGGTCGGTTTATCATTCGTTTTCTCTGGAGATGGTCGCTCAGCATATAAAGTGGGGGTGATTGATTTGCCATCAGTGCAATCAAGTTTTATTGAAACCCGTTATATTGACTTTATTGATTATAAAGAACAGGCAAAGGCAAAAACTAAGCTTGAACAACACAGTATTGATTTTATTATAGACTTCAAACAACAGCATTATTGGGTTAATGAAGGCTCTCCTAATAGTTATCTGGTTGAGAAAATATTTCTTGGTCAACATACTAATTTTGAACGTTTACAAACCCATGGTAAGGAAATTCGTTATGTTGACTGGGTATTACCCGGTATTTTAGGTATGAATATGATGTTTAGTTGTTTATTTGGTGTGGGTTACGTTATTGTGCGCTACCGTAAAAATTCAGTTTTAAAGCGTTTAAAAGCGACGCCTTTATCGGCATTTGAATTTGTTAGTGCGCAGTTAGTCTCACGTTTATTTATTGTGATGTTTATGTCTAGTGTTGTTTATATAGGATGTAATTTATTATTTGATTTTTACATGTTAGGCAGTTATTTCGACTTGTTTATTATCGGATTGTTAGGAGCCTTTTGTTTAATTACCTTAGGTTTATTAGTAGCAAGTCGCAGTAAAAGTGAAGAGCTAGTTGGCGGTCTATTAAATGTGACGTCTTGGCCCATGATGATCCTTTCTGGTGTGTGGTTTAGCTTGGAAGGCGCGCCTGAGTCAATTAAGATGATTGGCGATTTTTTACCTTTAACTCACTTAGTTGCAGGCGCACGGAAAATAATTACCGAAGGCGCAACCTTAAGTGATATTAGTTATCATTTATGGATATTAGTTGTGATGAGTTCAATTTTTCTCGCGTTAGGTTCATATTTTTTTAGTTGGAATACTGAACGTTAATTTATCTCCGTGATTATATTCGTTTAATCCTCTATGCTTAACAAATAAGAATAGGTGTCGCGTAGCCGACACCTTATTCGGGTGTTGGACAAGCCCGGGCTCTACTCTATAGGGTAAATAGCGCTTTCTTTTGTGAAGGGCTTGC
>JBLHNB010000128.1:0-13377 GCA_047621305.1 Alteromonadaceae bacterium
GTATGTGAGCCGTATTAGAGCTGGTCAGTGTTTAAACCAGCGGCTTTTAATCGCTGAGTAAGGTTACGCATTTTGGATGATTTTGTGCTTATAGACATAAGCTTTTAATAATCCTAACTAGAGAGATTACACTCTCTTTAATGATTCCATATTAAACGAGTTATTAAATAAATGTCAGTAATAACTCATTACTTTTCAATATCTAACAATTGATTTACAACCAACTATTATTCAGTGATGTTATTTGTTGGTTTAAGGCTTCTATTTGGTTATGAGTATCTACTACTTGTTGCCTTACTTCTTTTATCTGGCTCAATTTTTCAGCATTAAAAAGTGGTACCTGTAATGCATTCAAATCTTTTGCTGAAATCATAAGCGCACTAGTACCTGTGGTGATGGTTTTAAACTGTAATTGACCAAAGCCTGATATTAAGTATTGATATAATGCTTCATTGGTTACGTTATTAATATGAGGTTTAATGCGTAAGATAGAGAATGCTTGGCTAGCAATACTATTTTCATTGATATGCTCACCGACAATCGCAATTTTACCAACAGCACCTTTACATACCACCAAAATATCATTTGGCTTAATGGTTTGTTTATTGGCTCGGTTTAGCTCATCAGAGTTAACATTGATTTTTTTACCTTCACCAGCAATTTCACCAATGGTATTCATACTGGCTAGATTGTATTCAGTGAAAGTTATGTCAGAGTTCTCATCATGCTTTAGCGCTTGAGGACGAATTATTTCAACTAAGTCTTCTAACTTGGCCGTTTCGTATGACTTTAAAAAGTCGATTAAGCCTTTTTCTTCATCAGATAAAACATAACGACTTGGTGATAAATTAAAGTCGTTTTCAGCTATTTCTTCAATAGAGCATTGTTTTGATAATTTGCTGTCTGTATCGCTTTGGTATAACTCTATAATTTGATCAACATTAATAAGCTTATTGCGAGTACGCGATTCTTGTTCAATAAAGTTATCACCACTAGCGTCAATAAAGTTAACAGTGTTATTTAGCTTATTTTTGTCTAGCACAACTATATTGATTGATATACCTGTACTGGATAACAGATTACTCGGCAATGAAATAACCGTTTTAAGCCAATTATTCTTTAAAATATCTTGTTTAAACTGCTTCTCACCTGCGGCACTTCTAAATAAAAAGCCGTTAGATACTACACACACTACAAGGTCAGTACTTTGCGACAACATATGCCTTAAGTGGTAAACATCACCCATTAATGATTTTTCAGGAAAGCGTCCCCAAATATCATTGATATCATTTTTTCCATACTTAATATTAAGTGGCGGGAATGCTAACGCACTGTCAAACTGCTTAAGGCCGCCATCACCTATCAAACTTGGGCAAGTAAGCGGATCTGTTTGAGTAATCTCGAATTTACGATCAAGCAGTATGCTGTGTACTTCAGCAAGAAACACATCAGTTGCTATTCTACTTTCCCCAAAAACTTCAGACGTTTCAGGTAATTGGTGGGCAAAGTGATATCCTCTTCCAAACGGCAGATAGACTGAGTTATTTTTATCGCCTAACAGATTCACACCCAGTTCACACAACTCCGCTGGTATGTCTTCTTCGCCATATGCTCTGCCTGCATTACTAAACAATTGCTTAAGCGTATTAGATAAATCTTCATAGGTTATAGCATTGGCTTTAAGTAAGTTTTTTAGTGATTCCATTATTTGCGTAAGTTGTTCGTCACTAAGCTTTGTAGGTCGAGGGTCATAGCAAACGGTGACGCAACGAAGCATTACTCTTTCTAGCTGATCACCAGTTGCAGCACCAGTAAACTCTGTTTCTACATCAAGTTTTTTATCTTCAGAAAGTTTCAACCAAGCAAAGCATGCTGCAAGTTGTACTATATATTCACGAAGCTCTAGTGAGCCTTGTAATTTTTCTAATAATGACCAAATTTGTTTATTCACGATAATATTCCTAATAAGTAATTAATGTACGGAGTGTGATTTTTTACGGTCGTAGCTATCTAAAGCATATGCCGTTATTTCTACATCTCCGGACTCAACGAGAACTAAGCCACCACGGTTTTTCATTTTTTGCATCTGCTTTGAAAGCACATTTATTTCTAACAGTGCGGCATCAATACCTTTTTTATTGAGGTATGTTTTGTCACCATCATCAATGCCAAACATTTT
The DNA here is from genome assembly GCA_047621305.1 of Alteromonadaceae bacterium. Lineage (GTDB taxonomy): Bacteria > Pseudomonadota > Gammaproteobacteria > Enterobacterales > Alteromonadaceae > Colwellia_A. The sequence continues at coordinate 2,180 of JBLHNB010000128.1, forward strand.
TACTATTTCTAACATTTGCTGAGAAATTGCACGCTGATTCATCCGTTGGTGTATGTGTCTTGTTTTAGCCATTTGTATTTCCTCCCTTGCTTCAATGTGAAAAAGTATAAGAGAGAATTATTTTTATATCAAGCTTATTTTAATAATTCTTTACTTATTATTTTAATTTGTAATGAATTTTCTATTCTTTGGTGTTTATTTTAGATCCCTCTTAAAATTTATTTTCACTAACTTCTATGCCTTATTTAATAGGACTTGCACAATGGGTAACTCAAATATTTATTATAACTAATATTAATTACGCACTTAAACCATTAAAAAAACATGTTTTATTAAGAATTTCTAATAAAATTTCATGACTTGATATAATTTATATTAAATTATATCAACAAATAATAAACACTTAATTAATTGATATAAAAGGAAAATATTTAGTTTCTCTAATTGCCTTTCATCTTGTTTTGAACAACACTTATGAAATAAGCATTAAAGGTGAACATTATGGGAAGAAAACGAAATAAAATACCACAGCATTTAGCGGATGCTTGGATCAAACATTGGAAAACTCGAAACGATAATGATCAATATGAAGCATTCATTAGAACAATGGATTTTTCATCATCAGGTTTAAGATCACGCTATCCATGCCCTGAAAATGATGGACGCTTTTACCAGACAATGAGCTTGAATGAGACTTTTCAACTTATTCATTTGCTTAGAGACAACTCAGTTTTAGAGATAAAAGAGCAATACCCTTTTGTTGATACTACAAAAAGTGTTGCTATGGCAAAAGCTATTGGAATTAAACACCCCACATACCCTCATAGTTCTACACCTGTTGTTATAACCTGGGATTTTCGATGCTTGATGGCACACAAGGCTTATAAGATTTTTAGTGTAAAACCAGAAAGTGTCATTACTCAACCACGAACAAGGGAATTAATTGCGCTAGAAAAGGCTTTGGCTGAAGCAGAAGGTTACGAATATGAACTTGTACTTGATACCGACTTACGCTGTATAGCAACAAACAACTACGTTAAAGCCTCTTTTGGCGCAAAGTTATCAGTAAAATTAAGTGCATATTATAATAAATGGCTACAAGCTTTCTGCAATTTAATCGAGCAGAAGTCATTTGACCCACTACTTGAATCTATTAAAGAAGTGTCTTCAGATTTATCGATTAATTTGAGAGAGGGGTATCGTTTACTACAGCATAGTTACTGGCTTGGTGATATTACGTCTAACCCCAATGTAGATTTACTTCCTGAGCTATCTCCTTACGAATTGGACTTAAGTAAGGCGGTTATCAATGCTTAATTATGGAAAAATTTTAACGCCTATTACCCCTAAAGGCTTTTCTATTATTGAAGAAACCATGGCGATAGCTGAGTTTTTCCCTGATGAGAATAACCCAAATGAAAGTGCAATATTCTTGGTCGCATATTTTGTGCGAATTCAAAAAGTTAAAAGTACTCCATACAGAAAGCCTAAAGAGTTCAAATTAAACCAAATTGTCGATGCTGTAAAAAGCTTTGATATCAGTGTTGCCGACATAGCTCTACCAAGCTTTATGCTTGTTGATGATTCAGTGCTAGGTGAAAAAGCTATTGAGCAACGTGAGCACCGCTACCAAATGGTCACTGAAGCATTAACCTATGGAGCTGGTCTTTATTATCGCCATCATGGTGATGGCATCATTGCTTCATTGGCTAATAAGTACAAAATGAAGCGTGAAAAAGTTCAAGAACTAATCAATGAGTTCTATCGTGGAAAACGAGAAAAGAATTCCTTACTTAGCTATCGAGGAAGATCTCGAACAAAACCGTCAAGAGCATATAAAAAACTTGGTAGAAAAAGAGTTAATGCAGACGAAGGTGATATTGGAAAAAACATTTCTGATGATGATATTGAAAACATGGGTATCATCGGTCGTAAGCTACTTTTAGGTGAGTTTCACCAACCATTTGAATTTGCTTACAACGAATTTCTTAAAAAACACCATGGTGGTAAAGAGTACATATCACAAGATGGTGTAAATAGTTGGATTGAAGTTGACACTAATACTTGCATCTCCTTAGATCAATTTTATCGTCATATGCCGGAAGCGCTAGAAATATCTCGTTCAAAATTCAATCAAAAACGCAAAAATAGAAAACACTTTGAAGCAAATGAAGCGCCAATAGAAGGCACATATGCTGATTATTGTTTTGGACCAGGTCACGTTTATCAAATGGATTCGACTCCTATGGATCTTGAATTAGTTTTTAATCTTGATAGAAGCCGCTTGATAGGTATAGCAACACTTTATGTTATTAGAGATGTTTACACTATGGCGATAGCAGGTCTCCATATTGGTATGGGTGAAGCGTCATATAAGGAAGCAAGAATTGCTCTATTTAATACCATTCGGAATAAGAAAAAATTTGCAGCCGAATATGGAATGGACTTGCTTGATGACGATTTTATCCCAGAAGGTAAACCAGCAATATTATTGGTAGATAATGAAGAGTTTCAAAATAATATCAGTGAAGGTGTAGCGAGCTGGTCAAGCATTGAAGTAAGGTTTGCTCGTGCATATCGAGGTGATGACAAAGGTCTTGTGGAATCAAGCTTTCAAATGATTCATTCCTTTTTTAAACGCGCAAAATTCCCTGGTTTTAAATATAAGAACCTTATGGGCAGAAACCGTTTAAAACCCAAAAGAGAAGCGGCCGTTACTATATATGAAGCTATGAGAAGCTTAATTGCTTTTGCAGTAGATCATAATAGCCATAAACAAAACCCACTTATAGCGCTAGAAGCAGAAGCAAGAAGACAAAAAGTTCCTGAAATACCAGACAGAGTATGGGAGTGGGGATTGGAAAATCGCTTCTATATCCCTGAACCAGTATCAGAAAAACAATTATATATTCAATTACTAGAAACCGTATGGATTACACCAATCAAAGGTGTATTTAGTATGCCTGTTACAGGTTTAAATTATACCATTCGCGGAAATCCAATTGATAAATCCATATTAAATAAGGCTGTAAATAGCCGTTCTAAAAAGTCATTTGCTTGTAAATATTTAAGACAACTCACTAATTTTATCTTCATCGAGGTCAATGGGATTTTCTATCCTGCTGAACTGATAGCAACTCACAGAGCTTATAAAAACCTTAGTTATGATGAATGTACTCTAATAAAAGAGGCCCATCAAAAAGATAGTAAGAGAATTGAGAAAGATAACCTTAAATATGCGCTAGGGCTGAATCAAGTGACACAGAGCATGATTGATGAAGCTACTTCTTTAACCAAAAAAGATATTAAAGAGTCTGGTAAACCACGTAATTTAGAAGTTGATCAAGAAGCTAAGGCTATTGAAGGACAAATACTTGACCAAAAAGAACGTGACCGCTTATTAGGATATTTCCCCTCTAATTCAGATAATGATACTCAGGAAGGTGATGAAGGTATTCCACCTGAGCACATAATTACTGATGATGATTCTGTTACCGAAGATAGCAATAAAACAGGCTATCAAACTTCAATGATTTCTATACTAAAAGGTTTAAATAATGACGACTCCAAATAATTTTGCAAATGCAGAGTACAACAGAAACTTGTGCTCTCGGTATCTAGGAAACCCTTTAATTGAGGCCATTCCAGAAATGATGTCTGAAGGTGAGTTCATTGGGGCTATGACTCGGACAATCGAACCAGACTCCTCGGCTCCTTTACATCAGCGTGTAGCAATGTGTGAAGATTTACACGATGTTATAATTCCAACAGAATTTTACTGGCCAGTTTATCAAATAGTCTATTCAATGTTATTGAATAGCTATGCCAATAGAAATCCTACCGCCACTGAAAATATTAAATTTAGTTATGACAGAGCGATTCAAAAGAAAAAAGCTGACAATGAAAAAAAACGGACAACAGGCGGTGGTACAGTGCTAATTTCGCCAAGTGGCAGCGGCAAAACCACAATGTTCGGGAGAATTTTTCAATTTCTTCCATCGATGATTAATCACACCTGCTATCCATATGGAGAATTTAAAGTTAAAAAGCAACAGGTAGTGATTTTTTTAGAAATACCATCTACAGGCAGTAGAAAAACCCTAATGAAAATGTTTTTTGAAGAAATAGATACCCAATTGGGTACTAATTATTTAAAAAAATTTGGTAATTTGACGATCGCGGATTTTGAACCTGTTTTTCGTACAATTTGTTCAACATTCTATGTTGGTTTGATTGTTATTGATGATATACAAAACTTAAAAAGAGCACCTAAAGGCGAAGATGAAGCTTTATTAACATTCATGAGCAGCCTTTCTAATCAAATTGGTGTTGGTTTCGTCAAGATTGGCACTCCAGAGGCTGCTAGTATAATTAATGCGAAATTCACCCCGTTGAGACGTTCTACCACTTCTGGCGATTATATAATTGATCGGTACTCTAAAGGTGACTTCACGTGGAAAACTTTAGTCGCTGGCCTGTGGCAATTTCAGTGGACAAAAAACTCAACAGCTAGCAATCTGATTGAGATTAAGGATGGTGATTTCGTTATTAAGAATCAGGCTATTTACGATCTGATTTATGACTTGTCACAGGGTATCCCTTACCTTTTAACATTCTTGCTAATTTCATCTCAAAAGTGGGCAATACAATCGGGACACGAAAAATTAGATATCAAAGCATTAAGGGAGGGACACAAAGCTTCTTCATTTATTATGGCCGCAGTCGAAGCAATTAGAAATGATGAGGATGATCATTTTGAAGATTTAATGGTGAGTTTTAAGTCTGATGCAGAAATTGAAAAGAAGAAAATAGCGACTCGACTACTTAAAATCATTGAGAAAGGTGGCATGAAAGGGAAGCTATCTAGTAAAGTTAAAGCTCTATATCAAAGGTTTTCCACACAATATGCCCTTAATACTAAAGAAAAAGCTATAGCTGCAAAGTTTGCCTATTTATTAGATCAAGAAGAAATGGCGAATACACAAGAGGCTAATTTACAGCCTGTAGATGTACGAGGTTGATATGTTATTCAATACTAACATTGTACATGATGAACATGTTGCGGGTTACTTATTTAGAACACACATTGTCAGTGGTCATAGACGGTATTCCGCTACAGCTAAAGCATTTAATGTTGATGAAAATAAACTATTAAAAAGTAATCAGTTTTCTAATTCATCACTGATTTATGGTTTGGCTGACTCAGGAATAGATTCATCCAAAAATTTATTGTTGAATCATACTCCTTCGCTTTTGTGGAAATTTGAACCGTCAGCTAAAGATGAAAACTTAGAGTTTTTGTTTGGCATTGAAGCTAATGAAAGAAGGCTGATCGGATTTCCCCGTAGTTGGCATTTTTGTCATGATTGCATTGATGATGACATTATTTTAAATGGTTTTAGTTATTGGCATAACATTCTACAGTTGCCATCCTTAACACACTGTCCTTACCATAATAAGCCGCTATCAACTTGTACAACTCAATTAAGAGATTTAAGAACAGCGTGTTTACCACAAAGTTATTCAGATCTTCCTAGAAGTTATGAAGACATTTCGTCATTAAATTCTTGGTCAGAATTTCTAATCAAAGCTTATGAGTATTGCCAGAATAATGACGTAGATATTTATAATATTCATAACCAAATTAAGCAGCTCATTGGTTTGAAAATCGAAGATAAAATAAAGTTAAAAGATTTCAATCATTGTTGTGTTCAGGCTTGGACTAAATTCACAAAAGAAATGGATAAGTCCCTTTTAGTTCACTTATTTAAACCATTTTCAACAAATACAACTCAAGAGGTTAATGTTATAAGATCAACTTTATCAAGCAAAAAAGTAATTGGTTATCGTAGTCCTATTTATCTATTAGCGATAATGTATTGGTTGCAACATCATCATGGTCATGTGTTTTTCTAATGAATAACATTCCGTTCTATTTGGACTTCCCTGATGATGAGGTGCCTTATAGTACAATAACCAGATACGCTCTGCTTTCAGCCAAGTGGTATTGTAATGTTGCTGTTAGTGAGATTTTTAATAATCGAAAAAAGCGTATACATCCTCTATTACCATCACCAATAAATAAAATAGCTACTTTTTTTGGTCTTGATGCTAAATCAGTACTTAATAATCAAACTCTCTATCCCATAATACAATCTACCCACCCGACTTATGCTAGAAAGTTAGCAAAGTCACTGCTTCAAGATAGTGTTTGTAATGCTAGTAACTCTATTTTTTCCCATACACATTGTCATACTTTTTATGGATTAAAATTTTGTCCGTACTGCGTATCTGAAGACATAGAAGCACTCGGATTTCCTTACTGGCATATTTCCCATCAAATATATGGGGTCGAAGCTTGCTACCGTCATGGATGTTACTTACATGGCATTAATACTGGAGAGGGTGGCTATGACCGACAATTATTATTACCCACTAGTATGTCTAAAAAAGAAGCAGCCAAAGAAATTGAAGTGGAATTGGCTACATTTGCTCATGAGTTTTTTGAGTTGTGTAAAACAAAAAAACTAAGCCTAAGAAAAATATACTTACTAAAACTTAAGAAGCTAGGTTTTGTGACATCAGCAGAGCATATAAGGATAGGCTTACTGACAAATGAAATCACTCAATACTATTCGCAACTAAATTTTGGTTCTGAACTTGGTGTACCAATAGAAATTAAGGAATTCAAATTTTTAGGCCCATTACTTAGAAAAAAAACGCATGTCCCATGTCACCCATTGAAACATATATTATTTGCTTGCTGGTTAACTGATGGAAAGGCTCAAGAGTTAACAAAGTGCTATAGAGGCACGGCTAATAAACGAAAGAAAACCAATAAAAGCACAAAACTTGAACAACACATTGTTGGTCTTCTTATTCTTGGTTGTAGTATCAGCGAGGTATATAGAAAAACAGGAAAGAGTCGTTGCTATATAAGACGTGTGGCTGAATTAAACTGTATAGAGCACGAATCTAATTCTCAGGCTATACCATATGAAATTAAACGAAAAGTATTAATAAAAGCACTATTTGGCATACACAGACAAGAAATAGCTGATTCTCTTGGGTTGGGGCTAGGGTATGTTGAACAAGTTATATGTAATGAACCTAATATGAGTAAGTGGCGCAAACACCTGCGTATCCAGAAAAATGTCATATTAGCTTGCGAGAAACTGAGAAAAATAAAAGAAGAGCACCCAGAGTGGAATAGAACGCAAATTCGAAAGCAAGAACAAGCGGCTTATTTTATGCTCTATAACAATAACAAAGCGTTAATTGAAGAAATCTTACCAAAGCCAATTAAAGCTCAAGTAAAATGTAAAGACTGGGAAAAAATTGATTCAGTATTAACGGCAAAAATATTAGCGATCAATGGATATGAAAATATGTCTATTAGCGCCATTGGTAGAGCAATTAATGATCATAAATACCTTAATAGGAAGTTATGTGAATTGGATAAATGTAGGCAATTACTTAAGAAGTAATCATAAAGAAAAAGGAGTGATGTTTTGAAGTTACCTCGAAAAGATAACCTCCCGTTAGAAGTTGTGCCAGCTAAACAAAAGGTGCGATTAACTCAGTCCATAGAAAAAGCACTGCCGCCTGTACGAAAAGCATTTAAAAGTTATAGCTCTCCTTCTGCTAAAAGGGCTTATAGATATGTTTGGCCAAGCGGTGAAACCTTATTAAGAATGGCAGTAATGCCAGAAATGGTAAAAAGAGCCTTACTAATATTAGATAGCATCATTCGTGAATGTAAAAATAACAAGTGGGAAGTACAGCTACCATCAAAAGATAATAAGAAAATGAATGCTGTTATTGTTGATGGTATTACTATCCACTTCACCATTTCAGAACAAAAGCGACAAGAAAAAGTTAAAAGTGAAGATAGCTGGCATGAATGGGATTTTCGCTATCATAGCTTAGGTATTTTAAAATTTCAGTATGGTGCAGGTTATAGCAATCGAGAAATAAAAGATGGTAAGAAGCTACAATTGGAAGATAGATTAGATGACATTATCCAAGCATTCAGAGATGAAGTTATAACTGTTAATCAGGCCAAGAAATCTCGACAAGAGCGTGAATATAAGGAAAGGTTAAGACATCAAGTTGAAAAGTTGCTGAGTGATGCCCAGAGTAAGAATGAGCAATGTGATTTATATTTATCAGAACAGCTATCAAACTTTGAAAGATACCTTCAGCTCAATAAGTTTATTACGCATATGAAAAGCAGTATTAGTAAAGAGAGTTTAACTCCAGAGGTTGAACAGTGGTTTTTATGGTTGAATGAGAAATCTGAAGAGTTGAACCCAGCGAGCAATATCAATGAGTTAGATTTTAGTATTCCAATTGATTTATTAACTCAAGTTGAAACTATGATTTCTCATGATGAAGAAATGTATGAGAAGCTTAAACAAGTTGATTTGCCAAAGACCTTGGCTCATTTAGCTAGATGAAGTCATAAATATCAATTTGACTAAATTTATTACAGTTTTGTTAGTGATAACTAACTATTTAAATCAATCTTTATTGAATATTGAAAAGCTTCATGCTAATTTTAATTTAGAAAAGATATCTAATTACATGGCTTTTGGCCAAAAAAAGCAAAAATTGAGTAAATATCGTTCTATACGGTATTGAAGATTAATTTTATATGCGTATAATTTTTCGCCCAATATAGCGCAAAGGTATAGTTATGAATTTTGAAAAACTTGTAAGCTTAGTCAAGTCAACAGATTTGGATAAAAAAGCTAGTGATGGTTTCAAAACCCGCTTGAAAAAACGTGAAAGTACCTATACTGCAAGAGCTAAGAGTCAATCTCCAACAGATAAGTTTTTTTCTAGAAGTTATAATTTATAGGTTATAGCACTTTACTCGTTGGGTTGAAGGCAGCATAGGCTGCCTTTTTTTATGGAAGAATTATATGCAGTCAGAATATCTAGTTTGCGAATTCGCAAAAGAAACCTTAAGTAATCTAGTGCGAGAAAGGTTTGGGACGGAGTTCCCTGATATCAATGATAAAGTCCAAGTTAAATATCTATTCAATTATCTAAAAGATTTAAAAGCAAAAACTATCCTACTAGAGTCTGATTATGTAGACCGTGACTACTTGGAAGACTACTCTCGTTACTATGTAAAATGCTTTAATCGATATGGAGAAAGGTGTGCTAGATTACACTTTTTTTCAGAAGAATTTGATCATGAGGTGTTTTCTCAAAACCTCATTGATTATAACGAATTAGCACTTGAAAAATTATCCGAAAATTATCTTGGGTTTATTGTAGTTAAACCATTGCCTAAAACTTTCATAGGTAAAACTTGTTTAAAGAATTACTCATCAGTAACTAACTCAGATGAAAGAAAAGTTTTAACTCGGCAATATAATGTAAACTTATTTGGTATTCCCCTGACGGTTCAAACAGTTGCTTTCCAAGAGCAAGATAAAGTAATTTCTGCTTGTGCTACTACCGCTATTTGGACTGCCCTCCAAGCTTTGGATATAAAAGACATCAGGAATGTACCTTCATGTAGTGAGATTACAATTTCTGCTATAAATCATATCAATGATTCATCTAATAGCTTCCCCAATAAAGGCTTGACCAATAAACAAATATTAAGAGCCTTGGATACTCAAAAACTTAGAAATCATAAAATTAATATTGATTCGACTAAACAAGAAGGTTTAGATAATTTTTTTAACATAGTTAAGAATTATATTGATAGCGATTTACCTGTAATACTTGGAGCTGATGTCCATGAAATTTCAGATGATGAGTTGTCAAAGCTCGGTGGTCATGCTGTCACTATTGTTGGTTATAAAGAAACATCGTCAACTAAGGCCCTTTATATTCATGATGACCGTATAGGTCCATTTGCTAGAGCAGAATTTGGCTCTGTGGCAAGTAAAGTAAAATCAACAGTAAAAAATGATATTACAGACAGTTGGTGCCTATCACTCCAAGAAAAAAATGATAATGGAGACTGGGAGGAACCAACACAATTACTAGTTCCTGATAGTCTAATTATCCCTAACTATAAAAAGGTTAGAATTTCATCTGATTACATTGAAAATACCTGTAACTCTATTCTCGATGAATATAAGAATTACTATCAGGCATACATTGAAAATGGTGATCTTCAACAAGAAGATTTACCACAGTTAACTTATCAAATATCGCTTACAAATTCGGCAGAATTTAAAAGCCGAGTTATTAAACAAAAAAATATAGTAAATAAAGAAGAAATATTAAGTAAGAGTTTCGCTCGCCACTTATGGGCAGCTTCATTTAGTGATAAAGATGGCCAACTCTTCGAAATACTATTTGATTCAACAGATATTCCACAAGGAGATGCTGTTTCTGATGTGATAATTTATGACCAGAATGGTTATGATTCTGTTGTGGGGCCATTGAAAAGTCTTTTAGAATTAAATGAAATTCCATCAGAAACACAGATAGACTTTTTTGCTGCATTTGTTAAATCACTCCGACCAAAAGAAGTAAACTACTCTGAGTATTTGAATCAACAGTTTGGTAAACCTAGAGCGCCTAAAAGAATAAACAAAGAAGAAATTATAGGTAATAATCTTTATAAACAGGATGGCATTCGTTATTACGGCAGAGAAGATAAGTGTCTTTCAGATGATTTTGCTGACTTAATACCTAATGATGAAGATAGCTTTAAAATATGGGTTATCTCGCAAGATGGCGCATTACTGATTGGTAATGAAAGTGACAATAGAGGTCATCCTACTCTAACTGGTTTTAAGTCTGCTCGAATTGCTGGAGAGTTGAGGCTAGTAGATGATAAGTGGCATCTAAACTCAAAATCAGGAAGATATAGCTCAAATTATACAAACTCCAATGAGCTACTTGTTAATGCAAGACTTAAATTCTTAGAAATTTACACCAAGCTTGAGCCTCATAAAATTGAAATTATTGAGTTTCATGGGTAAAACTAACACTTTATCGGCATCTTTTATTACACGATAAATCAATGAGTTACTTTGTCCCTGTTTTAAATCTAAAAAACAGGGGCTAAGAACGCAGGTTTCAGCAAAGTTTTGTCCCCGACTTAATTCCTAAAATACAAAGTGTTGAATAACATTAATAATGTTAATCGCACTTTAATTTCTGTTGCAGTGAGTACTGTAGGTAGTCTAGTTTGAATATGGCTGCGTTTAGCATAACGCTTC
>JBLHNB010000129.1:0-13208 GCA_047621305.1 Alteromonadaceae bacterium
GTCTCTCCTTCCGCACCATGTTCGGTGATTAGCGCAGCTTGGTAGCGCACCTGGTTTGGGACCAGGGGGTCAGAGGTTCGAATCCTCTATCACCGACCACTTATTTATTCCAAGTAATTGGAATTCGAAAAAGCCTGCTCATTGAGCAGGCTTTTTTCGTTATACCATTTTTCAAAAATTGCAGCTTATTGGTTTAAGTCCGCAGTTCAAATAACGCCTATTTATCAAGGATTAAACTATTATGACTGACAATACACAATTTTTAGAAAAGCTAAACAACGACATCGACGTTAAATTACAATTTGTTGATTACGCCGAGTTAAAAGTAAATAAGCATTTAGCGAAAGCAGACCAACCAAAAACACAACACTTTGCAATTAGTTCTGCATTGTTAGCGTTAGAAGAAGAGCAAAACACGGCGACTTACTCTGCGTTATTGAAGTTGTTAGTGGTACAGCTTGAAACTTACCTTACGCTACCAGTTAAAACAGTTGCTGATGATTTCCGTGCTGAAATGACAGACAATATTGCGCAAATAAACGCGCTTGTAGCTGACGTAGAAGCTGCTGCACTTTAGTCTTTTACAGCATAGTCTGTTACAAGATAGACCGTTTTAACTTGAATGTGGCGTCATGTTTGAGTTGATGGTGTTCGTGCCAGTTAAAAGTATATAGAAAGATGAAAGCCTGCTTAGATAGCAGGCTTTTTTGGTTTTAAGGATTAGGAAAATTACGTTTCAATTCAATTTCACTCATAAGCTTACAAAGCTCTTTTACGACAACCATTTTATATACTTACCCCAATCAAGATAACAGTATATAAAAGGTTGCTATGTCTACTACCGATAATGTTAACGCCGAACACTTGAATTCAGTCTTAGCCCTGCTTAATGCCAACAATGATGTACTTACGGTTGCAGAAGATACTGTCAGCCGCACTCACTTTGATCATTTCATTAAGTTAGTCGGCAAACAGTTTCTTAAAACCCCACGTGAGTGTGTTTTAGCGCTCTGTGGTGACAAAAAAGAAATTCTGATGCGTAAATTGTGGGATAGGACTTGTAACCAGCTGGATATCGAACGCAGCATCAAATCGCTATCAAACTTGGTTGAAGTTGAAAGCACACAAGTCGCCAATAATACCTTTGTGTATTTATCCCTACCAAGCAGCAGTGATGCGGGTCGTAATACCACTGCGGTGATGATTATTGATACCCTCAATATCAGTATTTTACAAAATGAAATGTTACATCCGCGCTTTTTTATACTACAACCATCCGAGATAGTGTTAGGTGATGCCACGTTAATTGAACTCGACCATTACCATGAATATCAATTAGATGATCAGGTGTCTGGGAGTTGCATATTGTCGATGAAATCAGTGGTTAATAGCTTTTTTTTATCGGCTTTTATTGAACACAAATTCAAGCCTGCGAGTTTAGCTAAAATACAGCTGTTTGAGTTAAATGAGCAAAATAATCTGTTTTCTAAAGTTTATATATTCACAGCACAAATGAGTCATATCAGTGTATCTATGTTACAGCGTGAATTCATTATTGGTTACAACCAAGCGGTGTGGTTTATTGAGTTGATGGAATCGCTAGGACTTGTTGTTAAAACAGATACCTACATGCGTAAAGTGGTGATGAAAAGAGTGCCATTGTTGTGTTAAATATAACCAAATGGGTATAGTTAACATTAATGGTGCTTATTTTATGTAAGTATATATTTTAGAAGGTTTTGTTAATAAATTATATATGAAAAACATTCAGAATTGTTAGATTTAGATTATATCTTTCTACTATGCAGTAGAACCGTCTTTTAGTTGAAATTACACCTGTAACAAAAGTTATGAATTTATTTTGCCGTGATTTAACCAATATGCAATGCCCTCATTGTCAGCATAAGGGACTATGCTTCGTTGTTTTTTAACGCTCAAATTAGCTCACTTAAAAATAGAAAATAGAAAGGTAAATGGATGGAAACCAAATTAGTAAGCCAATGGAATATAGATAAAGCAGTCGCTGAAGGCCTTAATTTAACCAAAAGGTATGAACAGTTTTGCGATGGATATATTTACAGTGAGATCAAAGCTTTTGTCAATGGAGATAAAAATAGTCAGATATCAGGTGGAGAACTGCTTGAATTGCTAAATGGTGAGTTTAAGAAAGTAGAGTCGGAATTAAATGGTGAACGCTGGGTTGAATTCACTAATGATATCTATTTTGATAAAAAATCAAAAGGTTGTTGGGTTATAAAAGAAGAAGGTTCACCATTATATGAAGAATTTTACTCACATAACTCGCTTGTAGAAGTGAATGATCATTTAAATAAAGTGTTACAGGATCCACTTAATCAATGGCAAATTCCAAGTGAATATCAATTAATGAGTCTTATTCCGTTAAGTGATTTCTTGCCTTTGTGTCCGTTTGCAGACTACCCCATATTATTTTCTAAACAAGGCAAAGTGCAAGGATTATATTGTGATGACTCTTATTCTGAAAATGATGAATATGGTTGTGGTTTACCTTTCTTAAATTTAAAAATTAAAAATATTACCCCACGGAATATTTTTATTAAATTTATCCAAAAAGGGCTAACGCCGAAAAAATTAAGCGATAGCTCAGATTATCAGATGTTATTGGCTATTTTTAATCGAAAAAATGAAGCTTTCAAAAAATGCAGTGGGAACGTGGAACAACTTAAATTAGCTGAGGGTTTTATACAGAAAGAAAAGAAGGCCACTCAGGACAAGGCCGTAATAACATTGTTGTTAAACGAAGATCATATTCGTGCTGATATTGCTCCTTACCATCAAAAAATGGTGGAAGATACTGACCAGGGGCATTGGTCTTTATGGCAGGACGAGCTTGATATAACAAGAATACAAACCGTAGAACTAAAAAAGCCGTTAGTGGCGCGAGATCCTAAATCGAGTATCAATGATGGCGTGGTGGGTATTGATTTTGGTACTAAGAGTACGGTTGTTGTTTATCAGAAAGACAATATCAATATTCACCCGATGCGAATCGGTACGGGCGATTTAAGCAAAGAGATAGATGCTTCTCATTACGAAAATCCAACGATCGTTGAATTTAATGATCTTGAACGCTTTATTAGTGATTATCAAAGCAAAGCGAATAAACCGAATACGCGCTGGCAAGACTTAACCATTTCACATACCGCACAAAATTCCATGCTTGGTTGCAAATCAAGCCAATTTAATACTTTTTTAGATGAATTGAAGCAGTGGGCTGGTGATAAAAACAGAAAACTGAAAATTGTTGGTAAGCAAGGTAAAGTGATTGATCTACCACCGTTTTTAGAACTCAACGATGACGATTTTAATCCGATTGAAATTTATGCTTATTACCTTGGTTTGTATATAAATAATCAAAACAACGGACTCTTTCTTAACTATATTTTATCTTTTCCGGTTACTTATGAACTGCCTATCCGAGATAAAATTATTGAGAGCTTTGAAAAGGGAATCCAAAAATCACTGCCTGAAGAACTTGGCAGTGACACATTAGCGAAACTGAAAGTGATTAAAGGCGCGAGCGAGCCTGCTGCATATGCATTAGTTGCACTGCAAGCTTTTGACTTTGATCCGTGTGGCGATGATCGTGTTTTTTATAGTGTCTTTGACTTTGGTGGTGGCACGACCGATTTTGATTTTGGTATTTTCAGAGAAGCGAATGGTGCTAAAGAACGTCGTTTTGACCATGTGATTGAACATTTTGGGGCTGGTGGTGATAGGTATCTGGGTGGAGAAAACTTACTTGAGTTACTTGCCTTTGAAATATTTAAAAAGAACAATAGTGCATTGTTAGCTAAAAAAATTCAATTTGAAAAGCACCCTGAACAGGATACGTTTGCGGGTGGTGAGCAACTACTCAGTAGCTCACAGGAAGCAAAAATTAATACCAAAAGCTTGTGTAAGGCATTACGTCCATTTTGGGAAGGGCAAACAGAAGATGCGCCCGATTTATCACAAGGCGTTATCTCGCTTAGTTTAACGGACATGGATGCAAAAATGCATGCAACCTTTGAACTTGATGTCGATGAAAAGGAATTAAATAAAATATTACATGATCGTATCGAGCGTGGTGTGATTAACTTTTTTGACGCATTACGTCTTGCCTTTAGCAACAGTAAAATCTCATTGCAAGACATTGACAGCATTAAAATATTCCTCGCGGGTAATTCAAGTCAATCGCATTTTGTAACAGAAATTTTTGATAAGCAGATTGCCCTGCAACTGGAAGAGATGGGACGCATCGAAAATGAAACGAGTCTTTTTGAACTATTTCCCCCATTAGGGGCGGATAAAAATGATGTTGAAAAACCGACAGGGAAAACCGGTGTTGCGTTTGGATTGATTGAAGCTCGTCCAGGCGGACGTATTAAAGTCATCGATAATAACCTGTTGCAAGATGATATCCGTTTTAAATTTTATTTGGGTGAAAATCGTAAAGGTAAATTTAAGGCAATTCTAGACAGAGAAGTGACTTATCAGCAATGGGTTGAATATATCGATGCAAGTGAGCTTGATTTTGAATTTTTTTATACTGATCAACCCAATGCAAGCAGTGGAAAAATGGCTATTAATGACGTAACGATTAAGAAAACCATGATTGAACTCGATGTCACTGATGATGAAGCAATGGTGTATTTACGTGTGGTATCACCGACTAAAGTTGAATATGTGGTAGCTCACCAAGATGAAATTGGTCAGGAACAATATTTAAATCAGATTAAATCGATTGAATTGTCTCTGTAACCCCCTGTGTAAGAATAATGAAACGGCAAGTAACATAACAGTTCGAATAAAAGTCTAACAAAGAATATAAAGAGAAAATAATGACTACAAAATTAGTATCAGAATGGAAAATGCCGCAAGAACAGGCAGAAAGTATAGGCTTAAACGGTACGTTTGAAGCCGTTTGTGATGGGTTTATTGAAAATGATATTGCCTTTTTTTTAGGTGATAAAAAAAATAATGGGAAAGGCGGCGCTTTTTTTGAGTTGCTTAATAGTGAATATCAAAAAGTAAGTAATGAGTTATGTAGTCAACGCTGGGTGACCTTAACAGACGAGATCTATTTTGATAAAAAAGTTAAAGGGTGCTGGATTATTAAGAAAAGTGATAGTGAAGGTATTTATAGACTTTTTAATCGAGGAGAATCTCTGAAAATAGTTAATGCCCATGTAAATGATATATTGCAAGATCCTCTTAATAAATGGGGTGTACCAAGTAAAGATGTATTAATGAAAATGTTAAATTTGACAGGCAACATTCCATTTAAAATAGATAGTAGCTGGAATTGTATTCCAAATGACTACCTAAATTCTTGGGACCAACTGTATTTTAGCAATGATCAAGTAGTTGGGAACCATATGCCAAATAAGGGCGATTCTCCCCAATCTACTGGAGTATGCGTACCTTTTTTACCGTTGCAATATCAAGAGCTTGGCATATCGCAACTTTTTATAGAGTTTATCAAAAAAGGACTTACCCCACTTGTTTTAGAAAAAAGTCAAACATATAAAACCCTGTTATCTGTGTACCATCGTAAACTTGAAGGGGTATTTACAGCACAACAACTAGCTGCTGAAAAGCTATTAGAACAGCAATATGATGACATGGTAATTATTACTTTATTAAATGAAGATAAGGTTCGTGCGGATATTGCGCCATACCATCGAAAAATGCTGGAAGATACTCAATTAGGACATTGGTCGTTATGGTCAAATGAACAAGTTAATGCACAAACAGCCTGCGTGGATCTTAAAGCTCAATTAGTCGCTCGAGATCCAAAATCAAGTATTAACGATGGCGTGGTAGCTATTGATTTTGGCACGAAAAGCACTGTGGTTGTTTATCAAAAAGACAATGTCAATATTCACCCTATGCGCATTGGTACTGGCGATTTAAGCAAAGAGATTGCCGCTTTTCATTATGAAAACCCAACCATTATGGAATTTAATGATCTTGAACGGTTTATTAGTGCTTATCAAGCTAGAGCCAATAAACCTTTTACTCGCTGGCAAGATCTCACTATTTCACATACAGCCCAAAATTCTATGTTTGGTTGTGAATCAAGCCAATTTAATACCTTCTTGGATGAAATAAAACAATGGGCGGGTGATAAAAATAGAAAGCTTAAAATTGTCGGTAAACAGGGAAAAGTGATCGACCTACCTCCTTTTTTAGAAATTACTGAAAATGATTTCAACCCGATAGAGATCTATGCCTATTACCTTGGTTTATATATTAACAATCAAAACAATGGTATCTATCTTGACTATATTCTCTCCTTTCCTGTCACCTACGAGATGCCTATTCGCGATAAGATAATTGAAAGCTTTGAAAAAGGATTACAAAAATCATTACCAGCAGAGCTTGGTGAAGAGAAATTATCACAACTAACCGTCACTAAGGGCGCAAGTGAACCCGCTGCCTACGCTCTTGTTGCACTGCAATCTTTTGAATTTGAACCATGTGATGATGAACGTATATTTTATAGTGTGTTTGATTTTGGTGGCGGTACCACTGATTTTGATTTTGGCATTTTCAGAGACGCAAATGGCAAAAAAGAGCGCCGTTTCGATTATGTGATTGAGCATTTCGGTGCAGGGGGGGATAAATTTTTAGGCGGGGAAAATCTGCTTGAATTGCTTGCATTTGAAGTATTTAAAAAGAATAAAACGGCGCTACTTGCTAAAGGTATTCAGTTTGAAAAACACCCCGAAAAGGATGCTTTTGCGGGCAGTGAACAGTTATTAAACTCTTCGCAAGAGGCAAAAATTAATACCAAAACTTTGTGTGAAATGTTGCGCCCGTTCTGGGAAGGCGAGTCAGAGTCTGGGTTAAATTTATCACAGGGTTCACTGTCTATTAACTTGACTGATGTGGATGCCGTTGTGCATACGGCTTTTGAGCTTGATATAAGTGAAGATGAACTAAATCAATTATTACATGATCGTATAGAACGTGGGGTTATTAACTTTTTTAACGCACTGCGCCTTGCCTTTAGTAATAGCAAAATATCATTACAAGATATTGACAGTATAAAAATATTCTTAGCGGGTAACTCTAGCCAATCACACTTTGTTCAAGAGATTTTTGATAAACAGATAGCGCTACAACATGAAGAGATGGCGCACGATTCAGAAAAAGAGAGTCGTTTTGAACTATTCCCTCCACTAGGGGCGGATAAAAATGATGTCGAAAAACCAACAGGGAAAACAGGGGTTGCTTTCGGCTTAATCGAGTCTCGTGAAGGTGGGTGTATCAAAGTTGTAGATCATAATATTGCAGAAGATGATATTCGCTTTAAATACTATCTAGGTGAAAGCCGTAAAAACAAATTCAAAGCAGTTGTTGATAGAGAAACAAAATTTAATGAGTGGGTTGAATTTATTGATGCTGGTATTGCTAAATTTGAAGTTTTTTATACCGAGCAAGCCAGTGCAAGCACGGGAAAAATGCCCGTTACCGACAGTGCAGTGAAGAAAAATGTGATAAAGCTCGATATGACCGATGAAGATGCGATGGTTTACCTGCGTGTTGTTTCACCGACTCAAATTGAATATGTAGTGGCTCATGAAGATGCCATCGCTAGTGAAAATTATTTGAATAAAATCCAATCGATTGAATTAATCTAAATTTTAAAGGAAAGTTATGTTACATATTATTCCAGTTATCACTTCTATGTTGGCAACAATCACCAAGGTTGCTGTCACTATTGGTCCTACAATTGCTAAATATGCGCCTATGTTGTTGGAAATGGCTGGTAAATACCTGCCTCAAATAATTAAAACAGTAGAGACAGTTTGTACTGTGCTAAATATTGTTAGCCCAAATGAGAGAGCAGAAGATCTTGGTGCTAAAGCAATGAATGCTGAAAAGAAACCTGAAGATTTTGATAAAATTAATGATTACATTGATTACCTTCGTCAAGATGTATCGGTGGATAAAACAACGTTAAGTGAAGATCCTATTAATGTGACCGCTCGTCAAGTCATTGGCTCGTCACTGATGATAAAAGCGGCGGGTGAAGTCCTCGGTACAGAGCTCACATTGCCTTTTATAAAAACAGTTAGTCAACTTGACTTGGATGCGAATGTGATTGTAGAGGTGGCTAAAGCATATTCAAACAGCGCGTTAAATCTTAATGATTTTGATGAATATATTACGGATACACTCTCCTTGGATGAATCAGATAAACACAGTAATGCCTTAGTTTATGCATATCAGAAAACAGATTCAAGCATGACTGTAGAGCAAGCTGAAGATAGGGTAATGGATTTAGCGTTACCTACAAATAGCCTTTAATCGGCTTGTAATAAGAGATATTTATGAAAAAACCATTAATCGAACTGTTAAAAAATATTGATTCACAATCTGTTGCCTCGGCATCATTACAGAAAACAGACCTCTTATCTGACTATGAGTTTTCTCTTTATCATATTAAAGAGCTTACATTTGATGATGACTCTCCGCGTAAAGAGGCATTTGAAAATGTGTTAAATTCTTTAAATATTGAGGGGATCATGTTTGTTTACCTGCTAATTGGCGATAAGCATGGCATCTCATTTTATTTTGGTATCGCAAAAGATAAACAGTATAAAAAAGCATTAGCTCTGGATGTCGACGATATAGGGCAGACTATTTTGAAACCCGCTATAGAAGGTAATTTTAGAGGCAGTGTGGTTGAAAAACTGGGTAAAAAACAGCGCATGACGGTGAAAGATGCGCTAAAAAACTTTAAAAATGTCGGTAAACTCGAAGGCGTACCAAGCGTTAATGAGGAAAATGAGGAGTTTCAAGGTGTTGACCGATTAGTGGATGTGATGAGTGGAGATGATTTTTGTTTAGCGATTGTTGCCGACCCACTTTCATTACCTGAAATCACAAGCATTGAAAATCAGTTACATACTATCTACGACAAGTTAGCCCCGTTATCAAAAATTAGCATTCAAGAGGGGAAAAATAGCTCTGAGACCAAAGGAACAAGTGAAGGAGAAAATAGCTCTAAAACAACGGGCACAAATGATAGTTTAAATATTTCTACGAATACAGGCAAGTCCATTACTATTACTCAAGGTACAAATAAAACAGAAGATAAATCCCAGACAAGTAGAAGTTCTGCTGAAGTTGATCATGTAAAGCATAAAACTGGCTCGGAGGCTAAAAATAAAGGCACTTCAATTTCCAATGCAACAGGTAACAATATAGGTAGTAATACCTCTGAGCAAAAAGGTAGCTCAAACAGTAGCACACGTGAATTTAGTAATAAAAATATTCAAGAATGGCTGACCTATATTGATGATGTGTTACTAAAAAGAGTGCATTATGGAAAAAATAAAGGATTATACCTCGCAAATATTTACCTTTTTTCAAACTCTACAGGTACTGTTTTAAAGCTTGGAAATACTGCTCGTGCTCTATTTTCAGGTGGAGAAACGAATAAGTCGCCATTGACCTTTCAGCAGGTAACTAGTACACAAGAGATCCAATCTATTCAGAACTTCCAGTTTCCAGCGCTTAAAAATAGTGTTAAAAAACAAATTGAAACGACTGCAAGTAGTGATGAACAGCTAAACCTACTGCTTTCTAAGAGTCCATTTGATGACCTGTTAGGTAATTGGCTCTCTACTAATGAGTTAAGTGTGGTGGCAGGCTTACCACAAAAAGAGTTGGTGGGGTTAACCCTGAAAGAAGAAGTTGAGTTTGGACTTAATGTGAACCAGAAAACAGAAGATGAAAATAAACTGTTTTTAGGTAGTTTGGTGAAAAGTGGTTTGCCATTAACGATAGATGTCCATATCGATAAAAATGACCTTGATAAGCATACCTTCATTGCAGGTGTTACAGGCAGTGGCAAAACGACAACCTGCCAGCGTCTTTTAGAGTCTGCAAAAATGCCTTTTTTAGTGATTGAGCCGGCCAAAACAGAGTACCGCGTGCTAACTAAGAAAAATAAAGATATTCTTATTTTTACATTAGGCAATGATAGTGTTGCTCCTTTTAGGTTAAATCCGTTCGAGTTCTTCCCGCATGAAAATATATCTTCTCGCGTAGATATGATTAAAGCCAGTATTGAATCTGCATTTGATATGGAAGCGGCTATCCCCCAATTAATTGAAGCGGCCATTTATCGATGTTATGAAGTGAAGGGCTGGAATATAGCCACTTCAAAAAACCGTTTATATAAGAATCCATTTGCAGACGGTGTTTATGCTTTTCCTACCTTAAGCGATCTTATTCAAATGACGGAAACAGTTGTTTCTGAACAAGGGTTTGATGATAGATTAAAACAGGATTATATCGGTTCGATTAAAGCCCGTTTACAAGGTTTGTTAATTGGCGCAAAAGGACTGATGCTTGATACCCCCCGTTCTATTGATTTTAAAGATTTAGCAATTAAAAATGTTATTTTAGAGTTGGAAGAGATCCGTAATCCAAGTGAAAAATCGCTGATTATGGGTTTTATCTTAACCAATTTAAATGAAGCTATTAGAGCTAATTATGAGGAGTTTAGAGCGCGAGGTGATAAGTTTAAGCATATTACCCTTATTGAAGAGGCACACCGGTTATTGTCGAAATACGAAGCGGGTGATAGTCAAAATAAAAAGCAAGGTGTTGAAGCCTTTGCAGATATGTTGGCTGAAGTGCGTAAATATGGTGAAGCGCTCATTATTGTCGATCAAATCCCGAATAAACTCACCCCTGAAGTGCTTAAAAATACCAATACAAAAATTATCCATAAGCTATTTGCTAAAGATGATAAAGAAGCGGTGGGTAATACGATGGCACTTAATGATGAGCAGAAAGATTTCTTATCTAATCTAGAGCCTGGCCGGGTTATTTTATCCACCACTGGTATTAACAAACCGTTACAAGTGCAAATTAAAGAGTTAATTAGCACGACAACAGAAGAAGATGTTAGTCCTGCTGATATTAGAGAGATTGCGCTAAATTATTATGGCGAAAATTATAAGCGCGGTTTGATTCAGGGCTTGGAGTTTTATGATAAAAAACCATCAAATGAGATTGTTAACCAGTTTTTGCAAGTGAATCTAGCTGAATGTTGGTTTAAAACAGTGAAAGAGAAGAAAGCAACTGATGGCTTAATTAATTATTTGCATTCTAATGACAAAGAGTTAGCTGTTAATATTATTATCACTGCTTGTTATATTGATGATGCATCTAAATTAGTACGCCTGACAGTCCATCTAAATGAATATTTAACAGCACTAGAAATCGATCCAGAAGTGAAAATGAATCTATATCATTTTAGAACATTTAGAAAAAATAGAAAAACTATTAAATAAGGAGATAATGTATGGGTTTTTTTAGTAGCGTATGTAGTTTTGTAAGTGGCGCTTGTAGTGCTATTAGTGGTGCCGTTTCATCTATTGGTAGTGGGGTTGCAAGCCTAGCAACATCTATTGCCAGTTTAGGGGTCGAACTTGCTGGTAAAGTGGGCGAAGCTATTAAAGCTGTTGCCGTTTCGCTCGGTATTTTAAAGCCTGAAGAGAACCTTGAAGAGTTGGGTGAAAAAGCGATGCTAAGTGATAAAAAACCAGAGGATTTTGATTCAATTAATGAATATATTGATCACCTTCGTGATAATGTCCCCCTGGATAAAGAAAAGTTTGAAAAGCTTGATGACAAAGAGCTATTGGCGCGCTCAGCTATAGGGGCTTCAATAACGCTAAAAGGTATTAATGAGAAGTTAGATACGGTTGTCTCTCCCGAGTTTATGGCCGAAGTTGCTAAGCAAGACCTAGCTGCGGATCAAATTGTAGGCACTATTAAAGCTTATAAAGAGAATGGCTTAAAAACTGTTGATTATGGGCTGTATTTAAATGATGAACTAGATCTTGATGAGAGTGATAAACACAGCGATGCACTTGTTTCTGCTTATCAGAAACTAGAACCTGAGCTAACGACAGAGCAGATTGAAGACAAAGTAATGGACTTATAAAGGGCTAATGATAATGAGTGATTATTTTATTCAATCAACAAAAAATATTGTACGTGTTAACCGTATTATTAATGGTGAGCTCGAAGCGATTAAAATAAATGGGGATTTACAGATCCCTTTATCTGAATTTTGGCCCTTATTTAAACAAAAAATAGAATATGAGGCAGATGAAACCCTCGCTTTTATTGTATTCACAGATAATGAAACATTTGAAATGGATTCAGAAATTATTATTGCTGAAAAATTCATCTCGACAGAAACGGTGCTCAACACATTTATTTTTGAACATCTTACGGAGAATATTCATCTTTTTACTCATCCGACATTTGATGTAACTATCAATAAAACAACGCCTAGATCATCCATTAATGTGCAGACAAGTGAACCTGATTTAGTGCAAGAGATCGAGGGAGACAGCTTGCAAAGTTTTTTCAGGAAAAAAACACGAGAGATTCAGCGCGAAAATAATAAAGTAACGGGTGGGAAATAGCATGAATGTTGATGAATTTTTAAAGTTACTTGATGATCCTAAAGTACGTGAAAAAATAAAATTACTGGTTAGTTATACAGGAAGTATTGAAAATCTACCTGAAGAAAGTAGGGAGGTTACTGAATCACATAAAAAAAACATTCCTTTAGAGCTGGAAAATCAAGATCTTAAAAAGGTAAATGAAGATCTGAAAAAGGATAATGGCAAAATGATTGAACGTATTAAACAATTATTAGCTCAGATGTTAGGTAAAGATAAAGAGCTTTCAGGTAATAACTCCAGAGTACAAAGTTTAGATCTACAGGTATCAAATTTAAAACTGTTAGTCGATAGCAAAGAAAGTAAGGTTGAAAGTTTAGCTAAAGAAACCAAAAACTCAAAAGAGCTGTTAGCCATTTCGGATAAAAAACTAAATTGGTATCGAGAACACTTTTCTGAAGATGTCAAAGTACAAGGTATATACAGTAATTTATCCGAGGCAACAAAAGGCTCATTAAGTGGTATTTTTAAGAGCACAACTATTAGTGGATTGATCGCATGTGGTATCCAAGAAAAGAATATTGGAAACTTATGGGAATATGCAAAAAATGAAGTGGTTAATGGCATTAACCCCGACATCCTTACTATTACAAAGTTATTTGAAATATTGTTTGCGCGCTTTACCCTTGCTTTCCCTATGTATGAAATTCAAAGCGTTTCATCAGGAGATGATTTTGATAC
>JBLHNB010000130.1:0-13164 GCA_047621305.1 Alteromonadaceae bacterium
AACAAGGCCATGATCCTGACGTTATTGAAGCAGCACTTTCACATGTTGACAAGAATGAAGTACGCCGCGCATATAATCGCGCGGAATATCTGGAACGTAGACGAGTGTTAATGTGTTGGTGGTCACAACACATTGAAAATGCTGCAACGGGTAAAGTAAGTAGTTTGGATAACATTAAGCACTTAAATGTTGTTTAAGTGCTTTGCTAAAATGTTAGCTAGTTTTAAAACTATTATTTATCCATCATTTTATTAAACATTGCTTCAAATGCTATTTGCATTTCAGGACTTTGATCTGTCCTTGGCTGATTAAGCTTTTTTATCAATTCAGCTTGTCGATAATCAGGTACATCACCATAACTATACAAAGTGGTTAATACGCCTTGATGCCCTAGGTTTTGGCTCCATGCTTTAAACTCTTCGGGGCTTTGGCATAATTGCTCACCTATCCTAACTAAAGTATCTCTAAAGCTATGGGGGTTAAAATATTGTACCCCTGCTTTTTCAAAAGCTCGCTTAAAGACTTCACGTATTGGATTAGCGGTAGACCAGTGTTCTTTCAATACGCCACAAGCACTAAACTTCTTATCCTTAGTATTAGCAACTTTCGTTTTAGGGAATAACGGATCATCATGGCTAAATAATAATTCTGTTTTTAAATGCCCCACCCACTCAGTTAATATTTGTATTGGCAATTCACCCACAGGGAAAAAATAAGTTGTAAAGGTTTTACTAAACTTGGTTTTAACTTCCCTTGCATCTTGAAAAACTGATCCCATAACTAAATCAACATGCTTAATTTTAAACGATGCTATGGCACCATCTCTTGCTCCCGTTAATATAGTAAATGCCATTAATGCCCTATTTCGTTTTTCAAGATCAGTTACGTTAGGCATTTCCTCTAATACATGAGTTATTTGCTCTAATGTCGCAACAGGCTTTTTACGTTTAGCGCCAGCAATGCGTGTGTCTTTTTCTGACAAATTAAAGTAATCCGCATCGGTATAATTAAAGCGCGATTTATAGCCTGTTTGCTGGGCTAACCATTGAAAGAAAACCTTCAAGTGGTTACATGTTCCATTGATAGTAGATTTACTTAAATTATCACCCGTTTTGAGGCTTTTTTGAGTAAGTAATGAATTTTTAAAACCTACTGCTTGATTAAAATGAAAGGCTTTAAAATCTTTAAACTTATTGTACTGCTCAAAGCGTGTTATGGCTTTAGCAATACAATCAATAGATGCCTCACTATGGCGCTTTGCTTCTTTCATAAAAATAAAATATTTACGCTTCATTCTTTCGTTATTTATATTGTGGGTTGTCATGCTGATACCTCAACTATTTAAAGGACTGTTTACGGGGATATTAAACAACTAACCTAATCGTTTTTGTTGCAACGGTAATATCACCGCAAAATGTCGTTGTAACACTGCTAAGTCGGCTAATCTAAAGTATCTATTCATTGAAGAATTACACACATTACAACTACCTCTTATCCGCCCAAACCTTGATGATTCAGATTCAAAAATAATAGATTTTTGTTCTGGTACTCTTGGCATTCTACATTTCATACAATATATTTCACCTAGCTCACAAGGACGTTTATTGATGGTTCTTAAATCTTTTATAAACTGCTTTAATTCACGGCCTAAAATGATGTAAGGGCGTTGATTATCAATTCGTTTAAGCCCCCTTCTAAGCCAAGCTTTAACCGTACTTTTATGCACGCCATAAAGTAAGGCTATTTCACTGATTGAGTAATTACGGTTAATTTTACATTTATTAGCGTTATATCGTTTAGCCATATATTACCCCTCACTCTGAACTGATTTACTTGCTGCTATTTTTTCATCAAGCCATTGCTCTACATCGATTTCAAGCCAAGCAACCGCCCTATCACCTAATGAAATAGATTGAGGGAAATCGTTTTTTTTCATACGTAAATAAATACTACTGCGTGATAAGCCAGTAAGCTCAATGACACTTGGTAGGCGTAACATTTTATGGGGCATAGTGAACTCTCTTAGTTGTGTAACGAATCTAAGAGCGAGCTTATGTGGGCGATTTGGGCGATAAAATGCCTAAACCAAGTGAAACTTTTACCGCTAAGTCATTGATATTATTAAGGAGGTAAAGCCTATAAAAATTAGGGGGCTTTTTCGTTGGTATTTAAAGAAGAACAAAAACAATTGCTTATGCTTGATATTTTGGGCGCAAACTTTACCCCCAACTTTATGCTAAATATTAATATTTCGTCTTATAGTTTCGGCACTTCTACCTTGCGCGATAGGCAATTTAGCAATTTTTTGAGAAAGCCACGTTTTTGATTTAATCGGATTATTTTTTTTAAGCTTAATAGCTTCTTCTTGCCAGTCTTGATGCATCGCTAGTGTATTGGCTTTTCTCAACTCTTTATTGTCGGTATTAGCGCGGTAGGCTTTAACTGGAGATGATTGTTTAAGGTTTAACGCATGGTTAATTTTATCTTTATCTAACACTAGCTTATTATTTTCAAAGTATAAAAGTTCGTTAATAGGTAACTCACTTTGATTAACAACCAGTGATAGCGGTTCTACATTTAATACAACACTTTTACGCCCTGCCGCCTTACTTTTTAATGTGCCTAATGCAATAGACTTTTGATCTACTTTATAACGAATATCACAAGGTAAACTCAATAAATCAGCAATAAGTACCGATAATTGTTTAATGCTTATTTTCCACTGGTTAAGCTGCTCTGGTGGTATTGTCATTCGCCCTATTTGTTCATGCATAAAAGGGTCTTCACATATGGCATAATGACGTGTTTTATTATTTGGATATTCTTGCGGAATTACATCAAGAGTACAATTTTTTTCACAATATCGGCATTGAATAGTCTTTGCTTTTGAAACAGGCGTTATCAGCTTATTATCAAGCATTAAAGTAAACGCTTGTTCTTGCCATAAGTTAACCGAACCCCTGCTTAAAACAAGCTTATGGCTCTTTAGTGATAGCGAGTTCAATAGTAATAATAAAACCTGATTTACTTCCATGGTAAACTCAAATTTAATGGCTGTGGTTCAATACCTGAAGCAGCTAATATTTCACTAATCAATATATCATCATCACTACAGCCTAAATTGCATTTATCAGGCATTGATATTGATACTGCTTTAGCGGGTTTAGTTCTCATTGCATTAGGCTTAAAAAATACTTTTAACTTTACGGCAGTAATATATTCAGTTTTTGAACGTATTTTTAACAACCTATCACGTACAGCGTCTTTATTCTTATCGGGGGAAATACTCACTAGAACATGGCTTGAAGGATTGTTTTTACAAGTAACTTCTGCCGATAATATTTGAATAGTATAAATATCTGATTTATCAGGAATATCAAATTCAAAGCCCGCTTCAAATATAGGTTCAAGATCATAGCTTTTGCTTTCAACGTAGGGAGTTAAGTTAGTTAATTTAGCTTTTAAGATATATAAAGCAAAAAGTTCTTGTAACTGAGGGATGCTTTTAGCATTTTTCCTTGCATATAAATCTAATGTTGCTGTGTGTTCACAATATACAAAAACAATTTCAAAGGCCATTTGATGCGGTAAACTTTGTAAGTCATTATCAACCCACTCTACGGCTGTTTTTGCAAAATCTTCAGGGAAAGCAAAAAAGTAATCATTTTTTCCCCGTTTATAGTGTTCAATTTTACACTGTTTGCCACGACCTTCATTTTTAAAAAAGTATTCACCTATCGCTTGAGCTAACAATTCAATATCGTTATTTGTAAAAGGTTGTTCTAATTCTGGAAGTTGATTTATTTTTGTCCAATATGATGAAGGGATGATCCTAGTTTGATATAACATTGACGCGCCTTGCCAATATTCAGGGCTATCAATAAACGCCCACATTGCTTTACCATGTAAACCAGAAATCCCTTGTAAGCTATCAATAAATTGATGGTTTTCAAACTCTTTAGCTTCTTCAATTAATGAAATAATTCCAGCATCAGTGGCTAAAGCATGAACTTTTTGAAAGTCTGATTCTATTTTATGGCGGGTATTATCATCTAAAGTTAAAAAAGCGTCGAAAATAACATCAACTTGTTTTTCTTGTATCGCATAAATATCTAAAGGAAAATCAATACTGTTTTTTTCAAAGTATTGCATCAAAAATACATTGTACACATTTCTAAAAAATTGCTTTGGTGAATACGGCTCTGCCATCTAACGTCCTTGTATATAAATTAACCAGATTAGTCATTCTAGCAATTTGTACCTTATAGGCCAACAACAAACCTTAATAACCTAATAAATACATATAATTATTTAACTAATTGATTTAAAAATATTTATCTGTTACATTTTCAAACGGTTTATGGGCAGATTTTTCGTTCGCGGTTCGCGAACAGTGAAACAATGATCCGTCAGGATTGCATCATTTAGTATTATCTTAGTTGTATTAGTATATATAGTGCGTAAGAGTGCCCATAAGCCACCACTCATAAATGGATTTATCGATGTCAAGACTTAAGTACTTAAAAACAATTTCAACGAAGCCAAGTTTCGCCAGAGCTTTAAATGTAGACCCTAGGTTTTTAACTCGCTGTATTTATATCGTCAAACCAGAAAATCAATATGACCAATTTACAATAGATAAAAAATCGGGAGGTAAGCGCATTATAAATGCTCCTACTGATGATTTAAAAAGCCTACAATCGGCTTTATCTAATTTACTTTTAGATTGTATTGATGAAATTAATAAAAAAAAACACCCAAAATCTCAGCTTGCTTCCCCAAAAATGCTTTCAGCAAAGAAACAAGATCACATAGCCGAAGCTCTTAAAATAAAAATATCAAATGCAAAGATAAAACAACCATCGCTCTCCCATGGTTTTGTTAGACATAGATCTATAATTACCAATGCGATGATGCATTTGGGTAAAAAGAATGTCTTAAATATTGATTTAGAGAATTTTTTCGATAGCTTTAACTTTGGCCGTGTACGTGGATTTTTTATTAAAAATAAAAATTTTCAGTTAGATCCTAATATTGCAACTGTAATTGCTCAAATAGCTTGTTATGAGAATAAACTCCCTCAAGGAAGCCCTTGTTCACCTGTTATTACAAACTTAATTACACACAGTCTAGATATCCGTTTAGCTTCATTGGCAAAAAGACACAAATGCACTTATACAAGATATGCCGACGATATTACGTTTTCTACCAGAAAGTCAGTGTTCCCGCCTCAAATAATGAAAGAAGAGGAAAATGATGGTTATATAACAGGGAAACAATTAACGTGGGAAATAGAGCATGCGGGCTTTTGTATAAACGAAAAGAAAACACGCATACAATATAAAGACTCTAGACAAGATGTTACTGGCCTTATAGTTAACCAAAAGCCAAACACTAAAAAAGAATATTGGCGTTCCGCCAGAGCTAAATGTAACAAGCTATTTAAAACAGGAAAATTTACTTCAGTTAAAGATGGTGTTGAGTTTGATGGTAATTTAGATAAGCTTGAAGGACAGCTTAGTTTCATTGACCAAGTAGACCATTACAATCGAATAAGACAAAAAGCGCCATTAAAACCTGAGTATTCATTAAAGCATGTAGGAAATAATACTAAATTGCTACTAACAGGTAGAGAGAAAACCTTTAGCAGCTTTATGTTTTATCGATTATTTTATGGCAATGATAAACCAACAATTTTATGTGAAGGAAAAACTGATAACGTTTATCTAAAGTCAGCTATAAGCGAATTAATAGCTAGTTACCCGAAACTAGCTAAGATAGAGAAAAAAGAATATGAGCTACTTGTACGTTTTGTCGAGTACTCTAAGCGTACACGATTCTTATTAGAACTACATGGGGGGGCTCCTTACTTAAAAGATTTTATTGTGAACTACCGATCCCAATTTAAGAAATACCAAGCACCTAAGCCACAAAACCCCGTAATTATATTTATTGATAATGACGATGGTCCAAAAGATGCCGGTCTCTATGGCTACGTCTCTAATATTAAAGAAGCAAAAATATCCCCCTCAACTTTGATATTAAAAAAAGATCTGAGGAACGCGGATTTTGTATATTTATTTAATAATTTATACTTAGTTATGACGCCTAAAGGCGTTAAAAATTGCGATACGGATATTGAGTACTTTTTTACTGATAAAGACAGACTTCGTCAGCATTCTAAAAAATGTTTTAATACTGTAAGTAAACGAGACTCCAATAAAGACTTAAGCAAAGATGCTTTTGCTAAACATATTGTAAAAGATCAAAAGAAGATCGTCGATTTTAATGGATTAAAACCATTATTAGATCGAGTTGTTAAAGTAATTCAGCATTACGATACTATTAAAAATAAGCCTTAAATAACCTATTTATAATTAAGTCCTTTACAATTTTACGCTGTACTTCTAATCGCCCGATTAATTTATTGCACCGTTAAAGAATAGGATCTGGCTTTGTACATTGTGTTGTTCTGTTAGTTGTAGTGAACTGAGGTGTGACTTGGTAGGTTTGGTGGATGTTGTTTTGTTTGTATTAGACATAAGTACTTTACCTTGTTTTGCCGACTGAATTAGCTGCAATGTAAAGTCTGGCAGTTCGGTTGAGCAACCGATTTAAAGGTAAGTTCAGGTAGAAGATAAAAGAAAAGCGACTGATTGTTCATCTAGCCGCTCTGATTTAATTAATGAAATTATGCATCTTTAACGGTAACTTGTCCGTTCATTAGCATAGGTAGTAACCAGTCTCTCAATTCAGTTAGTTCGCTATTTTCTTTCATGTTGGAAAGTATTTTATCCATCATTGGCTGGACTTTTAAGTGATATTTTTCTAACAACTCACCTGTAGGTATAGAGAATTTAAGTTCTTTAATTTTATCTTGTGAAAGATTATCCCTCGCAGAGCCTGAGCTTAAATTCACTAAATAATCATATAAATCTTCCAAGCCAAACTTCAGATAAAAATTATAATTTTCATTGTGTGGATTTATGGCACAGATTGCTTGATTTGTTGTTGCCTCGAAATTAATAAAACTGACTTTACCGGCAGTTGCACCATACATAGCCATTAGAATTGTTCCACTGGTAAATAATTTTGCGCTCGACTTATCCACTCCTAATTGAGTAATGAACTTTTTGGCTTTAATTATAAACGGTGCGTTTACTTCACCACTGTTTATCCACGGGACACTTCCGTTATTATAATATTCTTTTTTAGATTTTAAAGGCGTACCACCCGACCCCGTGAAAGCAACATCTTTAACTTTTTTCACTTCCCAGCCATCAGGTATTTCACGCTTTAGCTCTTCGTTATAAATCATCTTACCGCCTGATGATTTATATGGCTTACCTTTAGCATCAGGGAAGTCGAATTGAACAAACCAGTAATCGTAAATCGACTTAGCCATAACCTCTAGCTCAGCATTGATTTTATTGTTCAGTTCAATTTTTTTATTTAAGAGGTATAAATAGTCCCCGATTTTCTTTTGCTCAGAATACTCAGGCAAAAGTAAATCTAAATAAGAAAATATTTGTTCATTCAGGCTAGCCCTTAAAGTCATTATTGCATTGTTATTCATGGTTTTTCTGAATAACTTACTTCTCAAATAGAAAGCCATAAACTTGTGATAGCTAATATCATTTTGTTTAGGCCTTAACCGTTTCAAGAATCCGCTATATGTTACATTTGGTATAGACTTAGTTGCAACACAGCTCATAGCTAACTCATCAAGAGTTTCACTTGTCCTAGTTAGTAAAATATCCCCTTTTTTTATTGAGTACTTTTCTCTATCTTTTTCGGACGCATCCATTAAATCAGGTATTAGTTCAGGCAAAAATTGATTTTTAAACACTGTGCCAAATGAAATAAACGGAAAGCCGTGTCCAGCTTGCTCAGGCTTAGAAGAAATGCCTGAACTCATGTCATATAGGTCGCTGAATTTGTATGTTTTTATACTACTCATACTTTAGACCTTTTAAGCCAGACTTAATCTTTAGTTCTAAATCGTTAGACTCTGCAAACAAGTTCTCTAATGTGGTCTCAAAAGTGCTTAGCTTGCCCTCAAATTCACCCTGAGATATATCAACATGTTCAATCTTCACTTCAAAATATTGACCTGCACTTAAGGATAAGTTTTTAGCTTTAATATCGTCATAACTAACGACAACAGAAAAATCCTCTATTGCTTCTTTATTATTGAAAGTACTAATAATTTGATTTTCTTCATCAACAGTTAAAACAGTTTTCTGGTTCTTACCTTCTTTTACCGTTTCCCCAAGATTTGAAGCATCAACTAAAACGACATCGCCTTTATTTGCTTTATCAATAAACAAAATTGAAACATTCGTACCTGTATTAGCAAAGATATTTGATGGCATACTTACAACACCTGCCAACATTTTTTCATCTACCAATTTTTGACGGATCTTTTTATCAATTCCGCTTTGCGCAGTAATAAAGCCTGTTGGTACAACAATAGCAGCTTTGCCGTTATCTTTAAGTGAGTACATAATGTGCTGCAAGAACATTAAATAAATTGCCATTGACTCTTTTTTCTTGGCAGGAATATTTGGAATACCTGCAAAAAAGCGTTCGTGGTTTTCTTTGGTGTCCAAATCAGCACTAAAATCAGAAAAATCTAATTTAAATGGTGGATTTGAAGTGATATAGTCAAATTTTTCTAGTTCACCACTAGCTTGCTTATGGTATGGCTCAAGTATGGTATTGCCTTTAATGATGTTGTGTATTGAGTGAACAAGGTCATTAAGGATTAAGTTCAAACGCAATAAGCTAGATGATTTTTGTGAAATATCTTGCGAGTAAATCGTACATTTATCTTCACCAATTTGGTGGGCTAAGTTCATTAATAATGAGCCAGAGCCTGCTGAGGGATCGTAACAGGTCGCATTATTTACTTCACCTACCTCTTGCTCGGACACTAAACAACGCGCCATGATTTTTGATACAGCATGTGGCGTGAAATACTCTGCATACTTGCCGCCACTGTTAGTGTTGTAATCTTTAATGAGGTATTCAAAAATAGTCGCGTAAAAGTCGAATTTCTCATTAAAAATATTTTCAAAACTAAAGTCAGTTAGCTTATTAATAATAGCCTTGCAAAACTGATCACGATTATCTGTGACGTACTTACTTAAGTTTTCAAACAATACTATTTTTTCGCCTCCTTCAGTTAATACTGAAAAGATGTCGCTGTTATCTCTGGCAATATCTGTAAGTGTCGTATCGAATACTTCGGCAAAATTTGGTTTGTCTTGTTTGTTAAACAATGAAGTAATGAAGTGGTCTGGGCTAATACGTGCAACACTTGGTCTTAAACGCATATTAAGCTTAGCAATTTCTTTATCTGTGTATGTTTTAAATACATCTTCCCAATTATCGGTATCGGCAAGTCTTTTATCAATTTTCTTTATTTCAAAAACGTATTTGTCGTTTAAGAATTTATATAAGAAAACTTGAGTGATAACTTTGAACTCATTACCATCGTTACCTAAACCGTAGTTGGCACAGACTTTTTTTATGTTATCTATAAGCGCTTTAGTTTGCTGTTCAAACTGTTGTGTATTAGTCATGTTTTATCTTTAAATTCTTATTAGTAAGTTAATGCTTATCTATAGCTTGAGAAACCATGATATTCGTTCATGTATTCATTGACGACAAGCAGGTTAATCATGTCAACGTCTTCTATCTCAAGGTCGATACCTTGTTTGTCTTCAAATTCGTTAAAAATAATCGGTGGTATCATTTGCTTAATAAAGTTTTCATTCTCAAGCATTTTAGCGTTTTGTTGAATTTGGTTATCTACTTCTGTTTTCAAGCCTCTTAGGGCTTCAAACAATTTACTTTCGCTGTCGGTTAACGGATTTTTTTCCATTAAGCGTTTATGTAAGCGAGCATACTTTTCATCGTTGTCGTATTTGGCTTTGAGTAATTGATTTTTACGCTCTAACTCTTTAGCCTTATTGTAAATATCGTTAAGGGCTTTAATGTTACTTTCCATTTGCTCTTTCGATACTTCGCTTAAGTTTTTCTTTTTAAACAGTCGCTCTAGTTCATCTTTAAGCGATACAAACTCAGGATCTTGCGGATCAAAGTTTCCACCTAAGCCTTCACGAGTTTTTTGCAAGGTACTTTTCAACTCATCAGCTAGCACCATTTCTTCTTCTTTCACTTTAGTAAAAGCGAATATAACGTCTTCTAATGCGACATTAAGCAAGTTCGTGCTGTCTAGGTTACTCTCTAAAGCTTCTTTGGTATTGATTAAGGCTAAACGATTGTTTGCTTCTCTTGATAATACATTGAGCATTTGAAAGTCGAGTTTTTCTAACATTTCGTAGTCGCCTGACAAGCGAATGAGATTATACAAGCTTTTGGCATTGTTTAACGCATGTGTGATTTTTAACATTTCACCGCGTGAGTCTATTTGCGTTATTTGGTCTGAAAATACTTCGGCATTTTTAGTGTCAAAATGAAATAACACATCTTTAATTTCACGTATCTCTTGTTCAACTTCCTCTTGAGATTTAAACAGATTACTAAAGTGCTCAATTTCGTCACCTAGTTCAGACTGTAATTCTTTAAAGTAATCTTGATTGGTTTTTTCAAATTCACTTTCAATATCTGCAAAATCGACAACATAGCCATAACCGAAGTTTTTGTATGTACGGTTAACGCGAGTGAGTGTTTGCAATAAGTTGTGCGATTTTATAACGCGACCGATATAAAGTTTTTTAAGGCGAGGTGCGTCAAAACCAGTAAGGAGCATATTAAATACAAATAAGAAGTCTATTTTACCTTCTTTAAAGTCTTCTACTTTTTGTTT
This sequence comes from Alteromonadaceae bacterium, assembly GCA_047621305.1. Classification (GTDB taxonomy): domain Bacteria; phylum Pseudomonadota; class Gammaproteobacteria; order Enterobacterales; family Alteromonadaceae; genus Colwellia_A. The sequence goes on from JBLHNB010000130.1 coordinate 10,838, forward strand.
ACGCTCTTCTTTTGTGCCGATGTCGTGCAGTATAACGGCAGCGGTATTAACTTCGCTGTTTTGCTTTTTAGTTGCGTTGTAACTGGCTTTTGGCTCAGCAGCCATTAAGACCTGTTGTTCTTCATTTGACTCATTTTGAGGTTTTAAGGCGTATTTATGCTGGAATATTTCATACATCATTTTAGCTTGGTCAGACGAATCACAAACAACCATGCCGCCAATACCGTTATTGTTCATTGAAATTCGTGCTTGTTCAAAATCTTTAACAATGTAATCAAGCATAGGTTCAACAAATTTCTCATCAGCGAAAACCTCTTTTTTATCGACATTGCCTTTAAGGATTTCGATTTGTTCTAAGGTTTTTTTAAGAGTGAGCTTGTAGCTAGTTTCAATTTCTTCACGTATTAAACGTAAGGTATAACCGTCTTTAATTGAGGCGTTATAGTAATATTTGTGTATATAACTACCAAATAGCGATTTAGAACTAAAGCCTTGTTTTTCTTCCTTCTCTTTATTGAGCAACGGCGTACCAGTTAAACCTATTTTAATTGAGTTACGATCTGATTGCTCTAAGTTAGCTAAAAAGCTACCTTTTGGGTTATAGCTACGATGTACTTCATCTAAAAAGAAAACACGCTGAAGATTTAAGTTGTAGTCAGTATTTTTTATGACTGACGGGTCGTCTTTAAACTTTTGAATATTAACAACGGTAATTTCGGCTTCGCCTGAACTATTGTGAATAGCTGATGTTTGTTTAATGTCTTTAGCGAACGCTTCGCGCGATTCTATATTGTGGACTTTTAAGCCACGCGCTTTAAATTCACGCCCCGCTTGTATCAGTAAATCAAGTCTATCAACAATAAAGTAAAACTTAGCTATTACGCTTTTCTTTTGAAAATAATCAGAAAGATATTTTACGTTGTAATAGGCAAGTGCCGTTTTGCCACTACCTTGTGTATGCCAAATTATACCCTTCTTGATACCGTCATCTAATGCCTTTTCGATGGCCTTTGTTGCAAATATTTGTGGATAACGCATGACATGCTTTTGCAGTCCGGCACGTTCTTTAACATAGGTAAGTGCGTATTCAAGCACAAAAGCTAAACGATCACGTTGTAATAGCGAAGTACAAATTCTATTTGTGGGCGTGCTAGGGCTTTTGTTTTTAGCAAACTCTGGCGATTGCTTGATACTTAGTAAGTTATTATCTTTTAAAACCGCAGTTTCATTTGCATCTTCGACCGTTAACAATAACTCGTTTAAGTTAAACTGGTGTTCTTCCCTAAAGTAATTGAAGCTTGGTTTTTGATATGACGCGGTAGCATAAAACGCACCTTCAATTGGCATCGGTGAGCTATCGTCATATTCCATGTTATTGGAGAAAATCATTAACTGAGTTAAGTTAACAAACTTTCTAAACTTGGAATTTTGAAAGCGTGTTTGTATACGCTTATGCTCAGCTAAAATACCGTCACGATTATTCGGTCGTTTAACTTCAATAAAGACAAGCGGCATACCGTTGATAAGACAAATGATGTCTGGTCGAAATTCATCATCATCTTTTTTATAGGTCAGTTCGGTTACGACATTAAAGGTGTTATTACTGAAGTCTTCAAAATCTATAAGGCGTGTGCCTGATTTGTCGGTTAACTTCTCATAAAAAGCTTTACCGAGATCTTCATTTTCAAGACAAAGAGAAACATCGTCATAGCATTGCTTTGCTTCAACGTCGGAAATCGTAGGGTTTATCTTTTTGATGCTACTAAGGAATATGCTAGTAAAGATATTTGTTGAATCGTTCCAAGTAACTTTAGGGTCTTTTAAAGATAGGTATTCATAGCCTAGGCGCATTAAGTGCAGAATAGTCGGGATTTTTACCCTTGAATCTTCGTTGAACTTCATACGTCAAACATCCAGTGTTACATGATAAAAGATAATATCTAAATTATGATTTCTATAGTAACAGGTTCAAAGGAAAGGTAAATTTGTTCTGGGCATAAAACAACTTTATCTATTTAACATTTAGACAGGTAAGATATTTTCTAGGTCATTACACTTTTTATATCATTATTTTCTATAAAACTTTAAAATTGTAAACATTAGTTAACGCTTAAAGATCATTATAAAAAAGTGTGATTTTTGTTTTTGGTAGTACAGTAAGTAGTACAAACAAAAAATCGACATATAAAAAACCGACTTATCAAATAGTTAACTTATATAGTCGAGTCCCGCAGCGCCGTAAAGCCTTATTGCGAATATCTCTGGGTGTCTTAAATAGCTACTGGTATAGCACCCGTGACAGAACGTAGTGGGCAAAATGTTGGGTT
>JBLHNB010000131.1:0-12618 GCA_047621305.1 Alteromonadaceae bacterium
TCTGTACTGGTGACTCGCGTATTGAACACCTTGGTCTGAATGAACAATAAGTCCTTTCTCTGGGTTTCTTTGCCAAATAGCCATTGTTAGCGCATCACAAACAAGTTGAGCTTTCATTCTCGACCCCCTAAAAGTACCACCTTTTTGTCCCGCTATATACTTCACAAAGTTATCGCTTTGTTTTTAACAAAAACTATAAGTAATTAATTTATGGTAGAAAAATATATTTATTTGTTATTTAATAGGGTACGAAAAGGTCTCGTTTAACTTTGGTCTCCTTTTGTTTTTAGGAATGAGTTGTATTTCCACTGAAAAAATAGAGAATTATTAAATAAAATCAAAGAGTAATAGTGTCTACTTTAGCTTTAATCATAAAGGGCAAAAAAGTTTATACTAAATGCTCGATAATAAGCGTTAGGCATTCATGCGGCTTAAGTGTCAAATTTCGAGTAAATAGCAAGGAAGAGTTATGGCTAGTACAAAAGTAAAAGTATCAGGCTTTGAGATGGAATTCTCGGGGGGAATTCAAATGAATGATTTTTATCAGGAACTTGAATCAATAAGTAAAAAACAAGATATACGTGTTGGTATATATTCTACTAGGTTATATACGAGAATAATTGATGGCCTTGCCATTGGCTTAATATTAACTTTTAAAGATGACAAAAAGAAATTAGCTACAGAAATTGACGGAAGTGGTAAATTAAAAGTCAATCGTGTTGAATTGAAAGAACATCAAACGAGTACTGAAGCTAGCTTATTTTGCTTTAACCCTGCTACAAAGTCTGGAATTTTCACACACTATGCAGGTGCAGCATCAGTTTCAGTGTATACATCTATATTTAATCAAGCTCATAAAAATGTCAAAGATAGGTTTATAGATCAAAAAGTTAATGAGTATTCTCGTGGAAGATCTGCGGGGGATTTGAAGCGATTAAAGTCAAGGGCTCAAGGGGACTTCACGGGTTCTTTCAGTTTCAAGTATATATATCAGGAAAAAGATTTGGATCAAATCTTAGAAAATGTAAAAACATTATCTGAAATCGAAGTTACCACAGAACTCGGTATACCTGATGAACCAGTCTTTCGTCACTTGGGATCAGTTGCCAAAAAAACCACTCAAACTATTAGTTTTCTTGACCAATTTAAGACAATTGAAAATTTAAAAGGTCATTTATCAAACTTTATTCATGACGCCTTTGGATCTAAAAATAAGAAATATGCGTTAAGGTTAATTGGTGCAAGCTTAAATGGGCAAAGAGTACAATATTGGCTTGGTGAAAATATTGAAGAATATGGTTTTTTTGATTACGACCAATATATAGACGATTTACCTGAAGACATTTGGGATAAATATGACTGCTGTCCAGCTTTAATCAGTTTAATAAAAATAATTAATGCTAAAAGTGAAACATTTGGGAAGATTAATCCTGTTTCAACTTGGGATAAATATAAATCGGTAGCTGATTTATCAGAAGTTCCAGATATTGATAATGCTCCTAGCGGTTCGCTAAAGAATATGACAGACTTTAAAGAAGAGAACCTTTCTCCTCTACAAATAGAAATGTGCTTATAATGACCGAAGAATTGGCCAATATCATTATTAAATATCACTCCGACTGGAGAGTCGGTTTGTTTACTGCCAGTATCACACTTGCTAGCTTTTTATTTACTATGAAGTCTTTCGTTATTCAAACAATCAAAGAAAAGATTTATGATAAAAAATCATATAAAGATAAAGTAAAACAACGTAGAGATTCTGAGTCTGTTCCAAAAACTGAGTATTACGGGGCATTAAAGAGGTTATCATTTCTACTTAAATGGACTATTTTAATTGCACTTATAAATGCTATTTTTCAGTTGACGTTATCTTATTTTAGTTCACCTTGGTTTGCAGTTATTTGCTTAGCTACAAGTGCCGTAACTGCGTTATTATTTTTTGTTGTTGTTTGGATTGTTTCAGAGAATATCAATGATTTTATAAGCAATTCAGAAGATGAGGCTCAAGATAACGAGTGAATGCCTAACAAGTGACTATGGCATTAGCAATACAAAATCTAATCCAAATTAACTTTTAGTCTCCCGTGCTAATGTCTCCTCTGTGGTCAGGCTGTGTGAAAACTATTTTGAACTTGCGTAATTGGATAATATCTACGAAAAAAGACTCTGTAGAGTAAATTCTGTAATACATTTGATGTCAAACCACCTGTTAATTTACGTAGCGTCGCATAATAATTTTACACTGGGAGTTTTCACACAGCCTGTGGTATTTGCTGACGTCTTCAAAGTGCGCTTAAAAGACATTAGTCTAAAAAATTATTCAATACTTTTTCTAATGCGTTATTATCTATATATATTTTTCCAAGATGCTGAAAGTAATGTCCACTCCTAATACCATTTTTATCGATACAAATATTTTCCGTGGTGTTGGTTTTAACTTCTCAGCAGCACGAATCGATGCCATTAAAGAGGTAGCGAAGCGTTCAAAAATCACATTGATCATCCCAAAGCCAGTAGAAATTGAAATTAAACGACACATGCATAACATGGCGTCAGAGAATGTAGCAGCTCTTAAAGCGGTAAACTCGAAATCGTTCCTTTTAAAAAAACTGGATTTATGGCACCTAAATATATATTCAGGAAAAGAGCTGGTTAATGAATTGTATAAAGGGCTTTTAGCTGACTATGATGAATTTCTAACGCTGTTTGAAGTAGAAAGGCTGGATTATAATGAACTAGACATGACAAATGTTATGCGTTGCTGGGAGTTTCATGAACCTCCATTTTCAGAGAAGAAACCAAATGAATTTATTGATGCAATATCTTTATCAATAATACAGCAATATCAAAAATCAATTAGATCTAGAGTTGCCATTATTTCAGCTGATGGTGATTTAAAAAGTGCTTGTGAGGTATCTTCCGAGCTAGTTCATTTCGAAAATATTTTGTCTTTTTCTGAATCGCATAACCCTGATGTAAATCGAATTATCAGCATCAAAAGAGCTCTATCACGAAGTTCTGATATAACAAAAGCAATTCATAGCACTTTTTTGAAGTATAAATTTAACTATGGATTTGGATGGGATGCACACATAAGTGACCTTAAAATAAATAGCAAGCACTCCCATTTAAATGAATTTTATGTGCTTTCATACAGTCCTACAGGTTGCACTGCTGTTTTTGCTGGGGATATTACTGTTAAATTTGAGGTTTCTTATCAAGATATTGAAATAGACGACATTGAACTTGATAGCCCACAATTATTTGAAAAATCATGGGGCACTACAGTAGCAGTGTCAGGTGCAATAACTTTTATTATGGATGAAAAGTATGAAAGAGTTGTCGATTTAATCGATTTGAAATTTGATGTAGATGAATACACACTTCCATAATGTGTGTTTGTCAGGTTTCATTAAATTAATGAAACCATATTTTATGCTGTTTACTCATATGTATTAGGTGGATGCTATCCATACAAAATGTAATCTTAACGAACTTTAAACCTCAATCAGTAAATGTCCGCAAAGTGGTATTTATTGACGCCTTAAAAGTGCGCTAAGCCGACGAAAATCATCAACAAAAAACAATACTTTTTCTAATGTTTAACAAAAATACATAAATACTTTACTTACTAATCAGCTAACCTATACAAATGGAACTTTGAAGATTCAGTGGGCATTTACTTGAAAAGAATTAAAAATTGGTACAACTTTGCGTCACGTGTTTGGCTTGCTCTCGGAGCAGGGTGGATTGCTCTCCCAATTGCTCTTACTTCAGTAATTAAACTTGAACAAGCAGGTGCATTACTAATTTGTGGAGCTATCATAGCTGAAGTATTTCACAACAAAAGACATAGGCTTTATGTAGAACAAGTCCGCCCCAATGCCTCCACATCGTACGTGTATCGTGAAATAGACGCGATAGATATTTATAAAAATAATTATAAAGCCATTGAGACCACAGCTTTTCAACAGAGAGTAGGTAAAAGTACTGTCCCTACTCATGGATGGATACTATATCAGTTAGCAATTAATAAGGAGTTTCGAGACGACGAAGGGTCAAGGCTTTGGGATCTCGATAGAACGCTTAAGCGTGTTGAATCTAAAATAGATTATTCGATTGTTGTGTCGGTTATAGTTGGTACGCTTTTTTGGGCATTCGCGGGGTAGCCTAACAAATTAAGCGATTGATGGTTGATAAGTAGACATTATCAATACAAAATATAATCCGAATCAACGCTACAGGTTAAATGCTCATGTCCGCAATGTGGTCAGGCTGTGTGAAAACTATTTTGAACTTGCGTAATTGGATAATATCTACGAAAAAAGACTCTGTAGAGTAAATTCTGTAATACATTTGATGTCAAACCACCTGTTAATTTACGTAGCGTCGCATAATAATTTTACACTGGGAGTTTTCACACAGCCTGTGGTAAAAGGAGAATAAAAATCAATCAATGATCTTAATCTTTCTTGGTAATCTATGTCCAACAAAATAGCAGAATAATTATTGATATGAATATGATAAAATTCTTCATCATTTAATGTTTATACCCAATAAGTTCAATCTATGCCCGTCGAAAATTTATTAGCACCCATTCAAGTATTTCTTCAATGTGAAACGCCACAAGCTTGGATTGATGAAGCGATTAAACCAGAAAATTTATCAGTGATATTGATTGACCACCTCGTGTGTGAATTAAAAGCAGCGCAATCTGCGATGTTTTTAATCCGTAAATATGCGATTGATAAAGAAAGTAGTGATGCGCTGCTAGCTTGGTTAAAGCCCTTTGAAACACTTATTTATAATCGGGAAGGTGATTGGCGTGACTTACCTTCAAAGAATAATTTAACAAAAGCTGTTATCCCAAAGTCAGGTTCTAAATATGGGCAAGACTTAATCGATAAAATGGTTATGCTGATTAAGGAAGAGTTACATCATTTCTATCAAGTATTAGAGATGATGAATGAGTACGGCATTGAATATAAAAGCATTACACCGTGCCGTTATGCTAAGGGCATGTTACGTCATGTTAAGACGTTTGAGCCTGATGCTATGATTGATAAACTTATTGTTGGTGCTTATATTGAAGCGCGTTCGTGTGAGCGTTTTGCTAGATTAGCGCCGCATGTAGATAAAAAGCTAGGGGATTTTTATATTTCATTATTACGCTCTGAAGCACGTCATTATCAAGACTATTTAGCACTGGCTACGGAAATATCAGCAAGTGATATTTCTGAACGTATTACCTTTTTTGCTGGGATTGAAGCCGATTTAATCCAATCACCTGATCAAGATTTTAAGTTTCATAGCGGTTTACCTATAAATCTATCCTAATAAATTCGGCGACTCATACTGACTCAGAACTCAAGATTAATGATTTAAGCTTGAGTTTTACGTAACAAATGATGAATAACCTCGTATTAAATTTTTAATTCTCACCAGAACTCGATAATATGTTAAGCGACTTGATATTATCGGTACTTTTGAAATACGGTCAGTAATATTTACATAAAATATAATAATAAGGAAAATAATTAATGCGCTCTATGATTGCATGGGTTGGAGCTGTGGCATGTTTGTCTGCCTGCCAACCTAATAATTCTACCTCTACAACGACTCAAGAGCCGACTGCTGTTGCAGCGACTCAAGCCATTGAACAAAAAAAATTGAATGAATCTGAACGATTAAATGAATGGTTTGCAGCTAAATATGAAGAGCAGTTGCAAAGTAGTCCAATAATGTTGACTTTTTTGGGACGCAAAGAAAAATATGACCAAATAAATGATATGTCAGAAGCGTTTGAAATAGAACAACTGGCATGGCAAGCGAAAACAGTTGAAAATTTGAAATCAAACTTTGATTACAACAAATTAACAGCTGAAGCGAAAATATCATATGATATTTGGATCTATCAATATGAAGAGGCAAAAGCTGGCCAAAAATTTAATAAAAATGGTTATATATTCACTCAATTCAATGGCATTCAAGCTTTTGCCGCGCAGTTTTTAATTAACTTTCATCGGGTAGATGAACTCAGTGATATGCAAGCGTATATAAAACGTATTGGTGGCGTAAGTACCGCTATTGATCAGTTATTGGTACGAGCAAAAGAAAATGCTGCTGCTGGCACGCGGCCACCAAAGTTTGCTTATGAAGGTGTTATTGAGCAATCAGGAAATTTAATTACCGGTATTCCATTTTCAAATGCACAAGATGCCATTAATTCACCTTTATGGATGGATATTGAGCGAAAAATAACGGCACTTGTTGAATCGGATAAAATTTCCGCAGAGCAAGCTGTTTCATTAAAGTCGGATGCTAAAGCCCAATTGCTTAACGCTTTTTTACCGAGTTACCAAGCGTTAATTACTTGGTTTGAAAATGATATTGCCAATACGGTGAGTAATCCAACGGGCGTATCAACACAAAAAAATGGTCAAGCATTTTATAACCATATGATTAGCGTTTCAACCACCACAGATTTATCTGCCGATGAAATTTATGACATTGGTGTTAAAGAAGTTGCTCGTATCACCAATGAGATGACCGCGATTAAAAACCGTGTCGGTTTTGAAGGCGATTTACCGGCATTTTTTAACTTTATTAAAACTGATGAGCAATTCTTTTATCCAAATACTGATGAAGGTCGACAAGGCTATATTACGGATACTGAAACCTATTTAGGCTTTATCAATGAACAGCTACCTCAATACTTTGGTATTTTACCAAAGGCAGCATTAACGGTTAAACGTGTTGAAGCCTTTAGAGAACAAGATGGTGCTGCCCAACATTATAGCTCTGGTACGCCAGACGGTAGTCGTCCTGGGGTTTATTATGCACATTTATCTGACATGTCAGCAATGCCAAAAAATGAAATGGAAGGTGTCGCTTATCATGAGGGTAATCCTGGACATCATATGCAAATCTCTATTGCACAGGAGCTCACATCAGTACCACAATTTAGAACGCAAGCAAACTTTACAGCGTACAGTGAAGGGTGGGGTTTATATGCAGAACTTCTTGCGAAAGAAATGGGGGCTTATGAAGATGACTTTTCTGACTTTGGTCGATTAGTCAATGAAATGTGGCGTGCCGTGCGTTTAGTGGTTGATACGGGCTTACATGCTAAAGGTTGGACAGAAGCGCAAGCTATTGCTTATTTTAAAGAAAAAACCCCCATTGCTGAAGAAGCTATTATCTCTGAGGTGCGTCGCTATTTAGTATTACCTGGGCAGGCAACATCGTATAAAATTGGTATGTTAAAGATTATTGAATTGCGAGAAAAAGCTAAACAAACACTCGGTGACCGTTTTGATATTCGAGGCTTTCACGATACCGTGCTTGGTGGTGGTGCTATGCCGTTGGCTATTTTAGAGCGACGAGTGAATGACTGGGTAAATAGTCAAGTTGCTAAGTAATAAATGAGTAAGTAAGTGTTGTATTTAAACCATTAGTCGCTGTAGCTTTAAAATAAAAATGCCTGAACAAAAGTTCAGGCATTTTTTATATAAATATACTGCTCATTTAGCGACAAATAAAACGCTATAGTTTGTAGGCCTCAAATGAGCTATTCAATAATTCCATTGAGTCCGGTGTCACTTTTAACCATGCACCTTGTTGGTACCAGTCGCCTAATACAATGCGTTGTGCTGCTTGATTACTTGCCATGATATGATGCACGTGAGGTCTATGAGTATGGCCATGGATCATTAATTGGCTTTGATAGGTTTCTAAACAATTAATCACTTCGCTTTCGGTCACATCCATAATATCTTGTGATTTCATCGCTGTAGCCGTCGCACTTTGATCGCGGTATTTATTGGCAATTTTTCGTCGAACAAATAAGGGCAAGCTTTTAATTATAGCTTGCCACCACCAACTGCGAGACTTTTTGCGAAAAGTTTGATAGCCAAGATCACGAGTACACAAGGTATCGCCGTGCATAATCACAACAGGTTTACCGTATAAGTCAATTAAGGTAATTTCAGGTAATAGTTCCATACCACACTGTTTGGCAAATTGTTTACCGAGCAGAAAGTCGCGGTTGCCATGAATAAAATAAACGTTACAACCGAGTGCTGAAAGTGCCTTTATTGCCAAGGATATTTCGATTATAAACGGGGTGTCGTCGTCGTCACCGACCCAATATTCGAAAAGATCGCCGATAATATATAAAACTTGTGCTGCTGGAGCATCATTTTGCAAAAAAGATAAAAAACAGGCGGTAATATCAGGCCTGTTTTCAGCTAAATGAAGGTCGGCAATAAAATAGGTAAGCGGAGTTTTTATTGCCGTAGTTATCATTTTTTATTCATTAGCTCTATTTTTTACTATTAATTTACTGCTTGTTTACTGACGTTTTATTATTAATGCTCTATTCAACAATAGTAGATTCAATAAGGATTTCTTCTTTTGGTACATCATCATGATGACCTAAACGGCCCGTATCAACTAATGTCATATTATCAACGATATCCATACCTTCAACTACTTCTGCGAAAACACAGTAGCCCCAACCTTGAACAGACTCACTTTTAAAATCTAAAAAGTTATTATCAATAAGGTTAACAAAAAATTGCGCTGATGCAGAGTGTGGGTCTTGAGTTCGTGCCATAGCTAACGTGCCACGTTTATTACTTAAACCATTACTTGCTTCATTCTCAATCGTTGCGCGACTGTCTTTTTCTTCTAATCCTGAAGCAAAACCACCGCCTTGTACCATAAAACCTTTTATAACACGGTGAAATATAGTGCCGTTATAAAAACCATCTTCAGCATATTGTTGAAAGTTTTTAGCTGTGATAGGGGCGTTGTCAAAATCTAAATTAATTTTTACATCGCCTAATGTTGTTTTGAATATGATCATTGCAAGAGTCTCGGGTATTTAAGTTTAAATATTGTCGAGATTGTAACTCAACAATAAAAACATGTCTTAAAAAGATACCGATAAAATGAATTTATTGTGCTTGAATGGCATTTCCATGGGGTAGAGGATGAGTTACAATCTGGTTTTATCGATATTTTTTATCTTTTACACTTAATTTAGGATCATAGAAAACTTATGTTGCAAATATACAATACACTCAGCCGAAAAAAAGAAGTATTTAAACCTATTTCACCCGGAAAGGTTGGCTTGTATGTTTGTGGTTGTACCGTTTATGACTTATGCCACATCGGCCATGCTCGCACATATATAAGCTTTGATAATATTGCCCGTTATTTACGTTTTTCTGGTTATGATGTTAACTACGTGCGTAACATTACCGATGTTGAAGATAAAATTATCAAACGTGCCATTATAAATAATGAAACCACAGAGCAGTTGACTGAACGTACCATTGCAGCTATGCATGAAGATTTTGATGCTTTAAGTATGCTACGTCCTGACCTTGAGCCTCGTGTAACCACCCATATGGTTGAGATTATTAAGATGATCGAGACATTGGTGGCGAAAGAGCATGCTTATGTAGCCGGAAGTGGTGATGTACTTTTTGACGTTTCCAGTTTTGCTGATTATGGGCAACTCAGTGGTCAAAACCTTGAGCAGCTTCAGGCAGGTTCACGAGTAGATGTTGATCAGAGTAAAAGAAACCCATTGGACTTCGTTTTATGGAAGTCAGCTAAGCCCAATGAACCCAATTGGTCATCGCCATGGGGAGAAGGGCGTCCGGGTTGGCATATTGAATGTTCAGCAATGAGTGCAAAAGTATTAGGTCATCATTTTGATATTCATGGCGGTGGCTCTGATTTACAGTTTCCACATCATGAAAATGAAGTAGCGCAAAGTTGTTGTGCACTTGATACACCCTATGTAAATTATTGGATCCATACGGGGATGGTCCAAGTTGATCAAGAGAAAATGTCAAAGTCATTGGACAATTTTTTCACTATTCGTGAAGTATTAGCAAAATATGATGCTGAAACGGTCAGGTTTTTCTTAACAACAGGGCAATACCGTAGCCAATTAAATTATTCTACGGATAATTTAGAGCAGGCTAGAGCAGCACTTGAACGTATTTATACTGCGCTACGTGATGTGAATATTGCTGACGACTTTGTCTTGAATAAACAAGACACTTATGTCGTTGAGTTTTGTAAAGCGATGGATGACGACTTTAATACGCCACAAGCATTAGCTGTTTTATTTGAATTAGCTAAACAGCTTAACGTCGCGAAGCAAAGTAATGCAACTAACACTGAACAACTTGCTGCGACATTAAAAGCGCTAGGTGGTTTACTCGGGTTACTAGCACTTGATCCTGCTATGTTTTTACAAGGTGGTGGCGATGATGATGAAGTTATTAAAATTGAAGCTTTGATCAAACAGCGCAATGATGCGAGAAAAAATAAAGAATGGGCGTTGGCTGATGATGCACGTGATAAATTAGCGGCAATGCACATTATTTTAGAAGATAGCGCCGGGAAAACTACGTGGCGTAAAGGCTAGAATACATGCCCTTTAGTTGAAATTAGTTAAAAGTAGTTAATAACAAAAAACCAGCGAAATGCTGGTTTTTTATTGTTGTTTACTTTATTCGCTACACTTGTTTATTCGTTATTTTGATTTAGCGAATAGCTAAGTTACTCGTAGTAAAGTTAGCCAATATCAAAATTACTAGCACCAAGCTTTACTCAGCACCAAACTCTTCACAAGCGATTAATGTATTTTCAATTAAGCTTGCCACAGTCATTGGACCCACACCGCCAGGGACAGGTGTAATATAAGCAGCTTTCGTTTTTGCTATCTCAAAACCTATATCACCTACAAGTGTGCCGTTATCCAAACGGTTAATACCGACATCAATAACGATAGCACCTTCTTTTATCCATTCACCGGGAATAAACTCTGCTTTTCCTACCGCAACTATAAGTAGTTCTGCATTACGGATTTTATCTTCAAGATTTTTTGTAAATCTATGAGTTGTGGTCACAGTACAACCCGCTAACAATAATTCTAAGGTCATAGGGCGACCAACAATATTTGAAGCGCCAACAACCACGGCTTCTAATCCGTGAGGCTGAACTCCAGTGCTTTCGATCAGTTTGATAATACCTTTTGGTGTACAAGGACGTAATCCTGGTTGACGAAGAGCGAGTTTACCTACGTTAGAGGGGTGAAAACCATCAACATCCTTTTGAGGGTTGATATGTTCAATAACTAAATTTGCGTCTAAACCGGCTGGTAAGGGTAATTGTACTAAGATGCCATCAATACTGTCATCATTATTGAGTTCATCGATAAGTGAAAATAACGCTTCTTCGTTTGTGGTTACAGGTAAGTCGTATGAACGAGAAACAAAGCCTACTTCTTCACATGCACGCCTTTTACTACCAACATATACTTGAGATGCAGGGTCGAGACCAACTAAAATAACGGCAAGTCCAGGTGCGCGCTGACCATTTGCTATACGCTTTGTTACTTTATCTTTCACTGAGTTTCGAAGTTGTTGGGCAATTTTTTTGCCATCAATTAATGTTGCAGTCATAGTACCGTTAATAGTGGTGGAGAAAACAAGGGTATTTTCTCATAGAAGAGCATAAAATTGTAGAAAATGTTTATTAAATGATGCAGAAGAACAGAAGTTGTATTAAAGCACGAAAAATAGTCATTATTGTAGCTGTTGAGTTGAATTTTAAGCAAGCTGCGGTAAAAACAAGCGAACACGTTTTTTTTTATAAAAAAGGTTTGACGTGTCATCATCAACTAGGTAATATCCGCACCCGTTGAAAGCGAGTTTGTTTTTAACGTTTGTCGGTGATTAGCGCAGCTTGGTAGCGCACTTGGTTTGGGTCCAAGGGGTCGCAAGTTCGAATCTTGCATCACCGACCACTTTTAATTTTTAGCGATTCTAAGTGACATTTATTTAGAATACTGATTATAATTAGTGTGAAGTTCTGTAGGCAATGTGCGCCCTTAGCTCAGCTGGATAGAGCAACGCCCTTCTAAGGCGTGGGTCGTAGGTTCAAATCCTACAGGGCGCACCACAGAAAAATTATGGTGGCTATAGCTCAGTTGGTAGAGCCCCGGATTGTGATTCCGGTTGTCGAGGGTTCAAGTCCCTTTAGCCACCCCATTTCTTACTAATGCCATGTTAGTATGAACGAAAAATTTATAAAATAATATTGTCGGTGATTAGCGCAGCTTGGTAGCGCACTTGGTTTGGGTCCAAGGGGTCGCAAGTTCGAATCTTGCATCACCGACCACTTTATAAAGTTTATTTCAAATAGTTAATCGATTCATGATTTCGTACTTTATGTAGTTACTCATAAAAAATATTAATACCATCATTTATAAAAAACTATCAATCAATAACCTACAAATGTAGCAGCACTAACTAAATACTCTTTTTGCAATAGAAATGCATCATAGATGTGGTTTATTCAGCTTAATCCTCTAATTAAAGTATCACCTCATTAGCAATTTAAATACTTAGTAATAAAAAAGACTACTTTATTAATCATCTTTAAATAGTCTAAACAACCAAGGCATGCGTTGTGGGCAATCCTAATAACTAATACCAATTGAATTAAAGTAGTGATCTATTATAAGCGAGAGTAAATGTTCAAGAGCAAGGCGCTTGAGTGAGTAATAGCGTGCTATTGGGATTGAAAGCA
>JBLHNB010000132.1:0-12560 GCA_047621305.1 Alteromonadaceae bacterium
TCTCGAAGGTAAGCTCTCTAATTCGATAGGTGTCATGGTGAGGGTATAAAAGCCAATCACCTGTGAATTGTTGCTACTATCTTCAAGTACAAATGTTCTTGAGTTATCCTTTTTTGCCTGTTGACTTGCACCATAGCTTTAAAATAATTATTTAAGGCTGTTATTTCGCAGTTGAACTGATTTTTATCATGCTTAGCTTTATCTAACCGAACAGTTTTCATTATTGTGTTTTACTTTGGTAGTGAGAGGCGGCCGTTTTTAATTTAGCATTAGCTGTTATTGGCTTATCTAAAGCTTCCATTAGCATAATGGCATCATGTTGGCTGAGTTTAAGTACTTGCACTCGCTCAATATCTTGTTTGGCTTTTTCTACCGCTGCACTCAATACAAACGAGTTTATACTGGACATTCCTGTTAATGCCGAAGCCTTACTTAGTAAGCATTGGGTATCAAAATCAACCCTAGCAGTGATTCTGGGTAATGTAGCAACCATAACTTTTTCTCTTTTTCTTATGTGTGTCAAAATTTCACCCATTAATTATGACTATTTAGCCTTGAATAGGTAAGTTGTGTGTTGTTTTGGCACATTCACATAATCTATTAATTGTTATTATGAGTAAATATATTAAATTAAGAATCATCTGACTAACTCGATCAGGGGACGTTAGCGCCAGAGAAGTAATGCTCTTGCTATTCATCTTGATTTTTGAAAAAGTTAATGACCGCTCTGGTGGCTTTTGATGTTAATGGTACTTTCACTAAATCACAGCAAATCTATTTTGTTAAGTCTTTACTTGATTAATCGTTTCTTTCACTTGCTCACCTGCGGGTGTTGTTTCTATTGCACCATATAACTTCAGGTTTTTATTATTTATTTTATGTTGATACATATGATGCGTTTTATAGAACAGGTTTACTGCTAAAAGTCGCTACAAGTGTCGCAATTTGTCCATTTGTTTATTTAAGTGCCTGTTTTATTTTAATATTATTATTTGGATTGAATATTGCATTAATCAAGGCAATTAGAATTTTTACTTTGTCTAAACATTATATTGTAGCCGGTATTTATTAATCTACGGTACTAATCCTGCAAAACGTGACAAAGGAGTATGTTTGAGCTTACTCATGAATATTCCAAAAATGTGATTGAACTAAAAATGTTAGTTTCTTAATTAAGAGGGTTGAGCGATGAAAGCGACCAATAGCAGAATAAAAATAAGCTCGGTGACACCTTTTAGGCAATTAATGTCTTTTGATGAGTCTAATGCTGAGATCAAATCAGATTATGATTTCACCAAAAATTGGAGTGAAAACCGTTATGTTGAAGATAAAAAAAACCGAGGTCAAACAACTAAAACAGTGTCACTTATTCATACACTCCAAGCCCAACAGATGGAAATTAAAAAACTACAGAAACAGGTGGGAAAGTTGCAATATGAAAATTCAATCCTAGTTAAATGGATCAATTTTTTATACTAAATATTATGTTATTTGAATTTTCAGGCCCTGATCTGAAGTCACACTTAACCGATCAATAAAGGAAAAAACATGCAACTTAAAAATATTTTAATAGTCATCATTTTAGGGGTAGTTGTTAGTTTATCGCCACAGCTAAAAGCTGGCGAATACAAGCTAGATATTGAAGGTACCCATGCGTTTATCCAATTTAAAATTCAGCACTTAGGTTACAGTTGGATCATCGGCCGATTCAATAAGTTTGATGGTAGGTTTAAATATGATAATACCGACGAGGAAGCAAGCGAAATATCGATAGTCATTGATACAGCGAGCATTGACACAAATCACAAGTTACGCGATAAACATCTTCGTGATGACAAATTTTTAGATGTTAATAAATACCCTCAGGCGACATTTATCAGTACAAGATATAAACCAACTAGCCCAGGAAACGCTATTTTAACGGGTGACTTTACTTTTCGTGGGGTAACAAGATCAATAGATATTGAAGTCCATAAAATGGGGGAAGGAAAAGACCCATGGGGTGGGGATCGTGTAGGGTTTGAAGGAACAACAAAGTTCACCCTTAAGGATTACAACATCGTGAAAAAATTGAGCCCGGCATCCGCAGAAGTTGAATTGTATTTTACCCTCGAAGGTATTAAACAGAAGTAAGTCAGCATTAATATACATGTATAACTAGGAGCCATTACAAATCACTTTCGTACGGCAACTTTATTTTTTTATAGGCTTTTATGCTTCTGTGGAAGAGGCCGAACAAGAAATTGAAAAAATATCAATTCATGGACACACCCTCATTTCTACTAATGGTATGAATATTATTTACTTGGCTCAGCACAACAAATTGATAGTGCTACCCTAAGCCGGTCTAATGCCATGTCACTGACCGAGCAAATGAATAGCAGCTTGGCCAGTCTTAATATTAACGATGTTCAAAATAATCCATTTCAGCCTGATGTTCAGTAACGTGGCTTTACCGCATCGCCATTGTTGGGTTTACCCTAAGGGCTAAGTGTTTACCTTAATGGTGTAAGGTTTAATGAACCGTTTGGCGATACGGTAAATTGGGATTTATTTTGTTTATCTTCAATCGACAATGTCACACTGTGCAAGCAATGCTCTTTCTTAATATAGATTGATTTTTGCTCGCTGAAGTTTCGATGAAACTAAGCGACAGGGGGTTGAGTTTTGATCCTTGTTTCGTTTTGGTGATTACCGCTTAAGTGCAAATTATAATTTTCTTGATGCAACATTTGAATCACCCTATATTTCGTTTAGCCCTGTAAATCCTCAGGAACCTAGTCGACAAGTCAACCCTGTAGATACCATTCCAGGGCAGCCAAAGTTCCAATCAAATTATCATTTGATTGGAACTTTACTGAAAACGTTAATGTTGGTGGTGAATACCTTTACAGTTCATCTCAGTTTTATCGAGGTGATGAAGCCAATGAAAATGCTAAAATAGGGGACACTCTGTTGTTAATATGTGCCTAAATTATGAAATCATGCCTCAGTTAGACCTGTCTTTTCGTCTAGATAATCTGTTCGACCACCAATATTATACTTTTGGTACCTATGGAGAGGCTGATGAAGTGTTAGAAAATATTTACCCTG
The DNA here is from genome assembly GCA_047621305.1 of Alteromonadaceae bacterium. Lineage (GTDB taxonomy): Bacteria > Pseudomonadota > Gammaproteobacteria > Enterobacterales > Alteromonadaceae > Colwellia_A. Next base: position 3,094 of record JBLHNB010000132.1, read on the forward strand.
ATATTAGTTCGGTACAATTTGTTGGGCCAGCTAAACCTCGGGGATTGTCGGTGTCGTTAAATTATCAATTTTAAAGGCTAATGTTTAAACCTTCTATATAATAATCACTGTAAACAGTGGCTTAAAAACTTTTCAAGCTATTAAAGCCACTATTTATGTTCGCGAATTATCGGTTAATTAATCGTCGATAACAATACCCCAAGGGAATTCCCCCACTTTCGTGGTCGCAATGACGGTATTATTCACAGTATTAATGATTGAGACATCTGAGCTAACACCATTTGAACTATAAAGTCGTTTACCATCTTTAGACATTGCTAAACCCCATACCCGCTTGCCAACAGGGATACCTTTAATTAAAGCTAAAGATTCACTATCAAGCACCATCACTTGGTTTAGTCGACCACCGGCAACATATAAGTGTTTACCATCTTTACTCAGTAGAATATCTTTGGGTTTAGCTTTATCGTCCCCTAAAGAAATATGTTGAACAATTTTTCCGGTTGCCATATCAACTTTAACCACTTCACCGCCTATTTCAGCTGTCGCGAAGGAAAATTTACCATCATCAGTGAATGTGGCTGCACGTGGGCGAGCGCCTACCAGAATATTAGCAACAATTTTATGCTCTGGTACGGCAATCACATGAAGCATATTGGTCGACTCACTCGTAACGATAACCCGTGTGCCATCAGGAGAAATTGCTACGCCTTCTGGCTCTATTCCAACAGAGATTTCGGCAACAACCGCACCATTTTTTGGATTGATTACTGTTGCTTTAGCGCTGTCTTCATTCGATATGTAAATGTTGCCATTGGGGTGAACGGCGAAAGCCTCAGGGTCTTCTCCAGCATCAAATTTTCGTAATATTTTCAACGATTTTGGATCGAAAACTGCTATTTTGTTTTCATCACTTATCGCAACGTAGACCTCACTACCATCAGGAGAAATACCAATACCTCGTGGTCGTTCACCTATCGCTATTGTGGCTTCAACTTGATGAGTTGTGCCATTAATAACACTGACCGTGTTACTTCTTTCATTAGTAACAAAGACACGTCCGGTAGATTGAGCAAGTACTGTTTGGGTGAACAATGTGGCCAAGAGGATAGCGGCGCTAGTTAATTTCATATTAGGCTCCAGTCATTATAAAGTAAGTGTTATTTTGGGCAGTGGGTTAGACCCAAACTATCGAGGTTGGTTGTGTTGACAACTCCTCGAACAGGCGCTTCACCGGCAATTTTTCCATTGTCGATTAGTAATAGAGGTTGTCTCAACTGACCGGTATCACGAAAGTTAAGAGACATCCCTTTTTGACCATCAAAAGCGAGTTCGGTTTTGATGAACTTCAGTAAAGAAGTTGTATCGTTGAATTGATTTCTTGCCACAGAGTCGGATAGTAGCTTTACCGATGCCCATCCCGCCCAAGCAGTGTCAGTCATCTTATGATGGCTTGACCGAGTAAATCGGGTATTGAGCTGACCCGCTGCATATTTTTTAAAGGAATGATGCCAGGCTTGTGCTTTAGCTGAACTATTAGGATTTTTTTTCTGCCACTGAGTTTCGGCATCTTTTTTCATCGCTTGGCTGGGGAGCATATGAAGGACATTAGCAAAACACTTAGCGCGTAACTCATCCTCCTCAGCTGTTAAGTTGAAAATGGCTTTATTAGGGTATGCTCTACTGAGGTAGGCAATATGCTTAGCATCCATCGTTGTAAATATCGCAGTACTTGAATTTGGCATTGTTGTTAAAGAATAGCTCTGTCCGAGAAATACCCCTTGAACATTAGCTTCATCTATTCCTTGTTTTACCCCCTTAAAGGCCTGACTGTCGGTATCACCAATAAAACTTAACTTGATCTCGTTTGATTGGTTTGTTGTGCCATTGGCAGAACAAACTACACCAATCAGTAGTGCTAAAATATAAAGCCTACGTTTCTTTAACATAAAACTCTCCTAATAATTAATTTCGTTGGCGAAGCAATATATCTGAAGCAATTACTATGCCGTTGCTTTAGTGACTATTTTTAATAAGTTCTTTAGTGCTTAGCTGTTTAAGTAAATAGATTAGGTTACTGAGCTAAAACGCTATTCCCACTACTTCATGCAGAAAACCAATTCCAAATAATCACTTTTATTTCGAGCAAAAAGTGCGTTTCCTTACATTGTTCTCCTTCATACAGTTGCTACAACTGCAGTGCTACAGCTGTTTCTTTTTTGCTTGGTTTTACTCTCAATAAAAATAAAAAGTGAAGTGGTATTTATCAGGTGCATTGTTTTTTAGTAATTAAATATCAACAAGTTAAATAGTGTTTTTTTAGAGGAAAGCTAAGGTGTGATTTTTTGGCATAGCCTTTGCCCTTTAACTTGTATCTTGAATTAACAATCGTAAAAATTGATATCAAAATGTGGTTATTAACCATTAGGGGAGTAGGAAGTAAATGCTAAGAAGAAATTTTTTTAAAGCTTGTGCTGGCTTATCAATCGCTGCCGTTGACATAACGGCTAATAAGGTAGAAGCAAAACCTAAAAAACCTGAAAAGATGCGTCCTCAGGTAGGAGATCTTTTAGTTCATTATGATATTGAAGAGGGGATAAAACCAATATTGGTTAGTGAGTTAGAACTTTATGTTGAGCAAACGATGGCTTTTCCACAAGACAGTAGCTCTAAAATAGTTCGTAACGGTTCACGCTTCAATAAAGTCATGGTCATTCGTCTAGATCCGGATGGAATAGACGAGAAAACCCTAGCGAACTCAGTCAACGGCGTTGTTGCCTATTCAGCCATATGCACCCATCAAGGTTGCGATGTCAATGCTTATTTAAAAGACTCAAAAGAGTTCTTTTGTTTTTGTCATCTATCTCGTTTCGACCCACTCAAACAAGGAATTGTTACTAATGGTCCAGCGGAGAGAAAACTAGCGATGTTACCCCTTGAACAAATTGGCGATCAATTAATCGTCCGCAAAAAATTTACCAGAAAACCCGGACCTGCAAAATAGATTATCAGAATTAAAAAAGTACCCGCAAAAAAGAATAAACTTTTAAACACCCGATAGGAGTTACAACATGAAGAAAACAATAACGTTAAGTTTGCTGCTTGCAGCAACTATGCTACCTGCGATGGCAATTGCCAGCAGTGTACTAGACAACTACAACCCAGTTACCTATGAACGGTTAAAAAATCCTGAACCTGAAAATTGGTTGCAGTGGCGAGGTAATTATGAAAGTTGGGGCTATAGCTCTCTAGACCAAATAAATACTGGTAACATTGATGAATTAGTTCCTGCATGGTCTTATGCTACGGGTGAATTAGAAGGACATCAATCCCCTCCGATTGTGAATGATGGTGTGATGTTTGTTTCAACACCAAACAATAAAGTTATCGCGCTTGAAGCTGCTACCGGTAAAGAGCTATGGAGCTACAAAAAAGAAATCCCAGAAGAGTTATTTCAGCTTCATCCAACAAACCGTGGTGTGGGTTTATATGGCGATAAGGTTTATGTCGCCGCAACTGATGCCTGTTTAGTGGCACTTGATGCCAAAACAGGTAAAGAAGTTTGGGAAACGTGTGTTGATGACTGGGAAGACGGTTACTACATGACCATATCGCCTTTGATTGCCAAAGGTAAAGTCATGGTAGGTGTTTCAGGTGGTGAGTATGGTATTCGAGGTCATATTACTGCAGTTGACGCGGAAACTGGTAAAATTGCATGGAAAACTCATACTATTGCCGGCCCTGGCGATCCAGGTCACAATACTTGGGAGGGAGATACTTGGAAAACCGGTGGTGGCTCTGTATGGATTGCAGGTAGTTATGACGCTGACTTAGGTATTGCTTTTTATGGTACAGGTAATGGCGGTCCTTGGATGCCTGATGCTCGTCCAGGTGATAACTTATATGCAACCTCTGTTATTGCTATAGATGTTGAAACAGGAAAAATGGTTGGTTATCACCAATATCATCATAACGACGCTTGGGATTGGGATGAGGTGTCTGCACCTTTGATCATTGATATTGAGCATGAAGGTAAAAAAGTAAAAGGGTTGGTTCATGCCGGCCGAAATGGTTACCTTTGGATACTTGAGCGGAAACCGGATGGACAAATTGGTTTTATTAAAGCAAAACCTTTTGTTAAAAATAATGTATTTACCAGCATAGACAAAAAAACTGGTCGTCCAACGTATGATCCTAAACGTACTCCGGGCATTGGTAAAAAGGTAACTTTCTGTCCATCTCTATGGGGTGGTAAAGATTGGCCACCAGAGTCTTATAGCCCAAAAACCGGATTATTCTATATACCAGCCAACGAGAACTTATGTTCTGAAATGGGTGGCGTAAAATTGGGTAAACGTAAACCTGGCGAACTATATATTGGTGTTCCAATCTCAGAAATATTAACTAACATTCGTTTAGGTGAAGGCGCTGAAGATCATATTGGTGAGATTCAAGCTTGGGACTTAAACAAAAATGAAAAAGTTTGGACTTTCAATATCAAAGAAATGAACTGGGGACCAATCCTAACAACCGGTGGTAATTTGTTATTTTCTGGTGGCTCTAATGACCGCATATTCCGTGCTCTAGATGCGCGTACAGGTAAAAAAGTATGGGAACATCCAATGAGTTCAGGTGTTACTGCTGTACCTTCAAGCTTTAAAGTAGATGGCGTGCAATACATTGCCGTTCAGTCTGGTTGGGGGGTTGACGCACAACGTATGCAAGGCGCTTTTGACGCGGTAATGGACCATAAAACGGTTGTACCACAAGGCGGCGTTATTAATGTGTTTGCATTAAAAAAGAAAATTAAATAACTGCCGAAAATAGACTGTAAATAGTAAACGTCAATCAAAGTTATGCTGGTTGCATACCAATCAGCATACCATTAAATAGCTTATAAAATATAATAGGAGCCTGACAATGTTAGAGCCCATTACCCGTTACCAAAATTTTATTAATGGTCAGTTTACTGATTTTTCAGCGGTTGAATTAGAAAACTACAACCCCGCGAGTCAAGTATTGTTGTCGACCACGCCGCAATCGAGCGAGGAGGATGTTGATAATGCGCTCAACTGTGCCAAGGATGCGCAAATAAGCTGGAGTCTAAAACCCGCTATTGAGCGTGCTGGTTATTTACGTAAAATTGCCACAGGTATTCGTAAGAATGCTTATGAGTTAGCACTGTGTATTACCAAAGAGCAGGGTAAAGTACTCCCATTAGCTGAAGTAGAAGTAAACTTCACCGCCGATTATCTCGATTATATGGCTGAATGGGCACGACGTATTGAAGGTGAAATAATCACCAGTGATCGGGTGGGTGAAAACATCTTTTTATTTCGTAAACCCTTAGGCGTTGTGGCTGGAATTCTGCCATGGAATTTTCCTTTGTTCTTGATTGCTAGAAAAATGGCGCCAGCCCTTATTATGGGCAATACCATTGTTGTTAAGCCTAGCGAGGAAACACCAAATAATTGTTATGAATTCGCTAAAATTGTCGCTGAATCTGGTTTACCTGCAGGTGTGTTTAATGTTGTCGGTGGCACTGGAAGTGTTGGCCATCAACTGAGCAGTGATAAACGAGTCAACATGATTAGTTTCACTGGCAGCGTTGATACAGGTAGCCGAATCATGGCAACTGCGTCACAAAATATAACCAAAGTTAATTTAGAGCTTGGTGGTAAGGCACCAGCGATTGTATTGGATGACGCCGATATCGATTTAGCAGTTAAAGCTATCACTTCTTCTCGGGTTCTTAATAGCGGACAAGTGTGTAATTGTCCTGAACGTATTTATGTTCAGCCGGATATCGCTGATGAGTTTATCAGTAAGTTAAAAGTGTCGATGGATCAGGTCACGTTTGGCGATCCATTACTGCAAGGAGACTTGGATATGGGCCCACTGGTTAATAAAATAGGGCTCGATAAAGTAGCACAAATGGTTGAGACAGCTCAAAGCCAAGGTGCGGAACTTATTACGGGTGGTCAAGTTGCCGACCTTGGCGTAGGTCATCACTACAAACCAACTGTGTTAGCTAACTGTAGCAGTGATATGGAAATCATGAATAAAGAAATATTTGGTCCAGTATTACCCATACAAATTGTCAATGATTTACCCGAAGCAATCGCAATAGCTAATGCCAGTGATTATGGTTTAACGTCTTCTTTATATACACGTGATCTTAATAAAGCACTGCAAGCTGCTAATCAGCTGAGTTATGGCGAAACCTATATTAACCGAGAAAATTTTGAGGCAATGCAAGGGTTTCATGCTGGCACACGTAAGTCAGGTATCGGGGGGGCGGATGGTAAACATGGTTTATATGAATATTCACATACGCATGTTGTTTATATTCAAGCTTAAGTAAATAACGGTGTTATTTAGTTAATTCGGCATTGAAGAGAAATAGTATCTTTTAATGCCGATTATATCGATTAATGAATCAATAGTTCCACTTCATTTCAACATGAGCAATGAGAGTTAATTTTCAAGAAAAAGCGCTTGATTGAGCAATAGCAAGCTATTGATATTGAAAGCAACAATGTTATTGGATATTTAGGTTATTTAAAAAGATCACTCAATTAGTTTGATTAGTATAAATACCTTCCTTAAATAATGGAGTTAATATGGGAAGATTTGAAAGTATTTTACAGCGTTCTTCAGTGCCATTTTCTATCATTGATTCACTGGACCAATTTCCGCAGTGGACGGCACTGTATCGATATCGTAATAATATGAATGATAAGGTTTATATCCATAATTGGGCCTTGTTAGAGGAATTAAACTGGCGTGCATTTTCGATAGAGTTATGTTCTGATATTTATCAGTCGCAAGTACGGGTATTTCACGCTTTAATGGCTAATAGTGAAAGTGGCTCACTTATATTTGACTGTGATCTACAGCAACAATTAAATCAAACCGATGACGGTGAAAATACCATCGTTATTTTAGATACCTATAAATTAATGGACAGTATGGAGTTTGTCGTAAATCAAATAGATGAGCTTAATAAGGATCAGCAAGAGCGAAATATCAGTGTAGTACATCCAGCCGAACTGCCCATTGGAACACAGCTTTGCTTATGTAGAGGGTAAATAGAATAAGTAATAAATCTTGAATATTTCAGACAAACGCAACAGTTGTCACAAAAATGCTACAGGTGTTGCTAAAAATGTGATGTTTATTTGAGAGGGTTTGGGTTAAGAGATCATAATGTGACGTTCAAATGTTTTAGGTATGCAGATTAAACGATAGTGTTTTAGATGCCTAACCCGGGTGTCGACGAGAATTTATGCCAGTGGATTTATATTTGGCTCAGTATTTGCAATTTAATCTTAAGCATTTTAAAACGGCTGATTTTTAAGAAAGTTAACATGGTTAGATAACAGTACTAACCATTGTATGTATAAGTTAATCGGTATGTGATTTATTTACCGTTTTTAACCAACTTTCGAGGGCCCTAAAGTCAGGAAAATAATAATGATAACTCAATACCCGACGAATAAAAAAACAGAAGATCTAGTTGCTTATATAACGGGCGACTTTCAACGAAGAACCCTTAAGCCTGAATCAATGATTGTAGAATCGTGGGAGCGTTGCTTTAACGATTACCAGCTCGATCATAATGCCAATAGTGAGAGTGTTGTGCTTACTTTACAAGAATTGAAAAATCATCAGCAGCTGATGGGAGATTATTTCAAAATAGCAGCAGATGGTGTTAATAGTTTTGGTAATGCGTTAAATCAGGCAGGTTTGGCTGTTTTACTTGCTGATAGCCAGGGAGTCACAGTAGCTAAGCGGTTACCTTACGCAGCAACGGAGGTTTTTAAGGCAAATGGTTTTGTTCTAGGCTCTTGTTGGAGTGAAAGGCTAATGGGTACCAATGCAATAGGGACTACATTAGTAGAAAAAAAACCGTTAATTGTCCATGGGCAAGAGCACTATAACTCTAATAGTGGCAACCTTAGTTGCTCTACGGCACCTATTTTTGACTCATTAGGTAATTTTATGGGTTGCTTAAATGCTTCATGTATTGCCGCTAATGGAGGAAAAGAAACACAGTTTCTGACGCTAAAATTAGTCACTATCTACGCGAGAATGATTGAAAATAGTCACTTCCATCATTTTCATCGTAACAATATTATTCTCGTTATCAAGCCGATGAACAATTTTGGAGAAGAAGGCCAAGAGTGTTTAATTGCGTTGAGTGAAAATGGAAATATTATTGGCGCCAATCGAAATTCGTTCTCCCAATGCGCAATAAAAATTATGGGTGATTTAATAGGTAAAAAGATAGAATCACTATTAGCGTTATCGATTGAAGAACTACAAAAAAATACTCAAGGAGGATTAACCGATTCTTTAATCACTATAGGCAATAGTGATGAGCAATTTAAGTTACAGTTTAACCTTCCTATACGATTACTCAGAAAAATAAATACTACCGTTAAAAGCAAAAATAAAATAAACAAAATACATCATGGCCACCCGTCACTAGATGAGCTTAAGGGTAATGATCAAAACGTAGTGGCTAGTATTACCCGTATTCGAAAAATTATAAACCAAGATATTCCTATTCTTCTTCAAGGGGAAACTGGAACGGGTAAAGAAGCGTTTGCCAGAGCAATTCATGATGAAAGTGATCGTGCTAATGGCCCATTTATAGCACTTAATTGTGCTGCAATTCCAGAATCATTGATAGAAAGTGAGTTATTTGGTTATCAAAGCGGTACTTTTACTGGAGCCCGTAAAAATGGCATGAAAGGTAAGTTAAGCCAAGCAAATGGCGGTACTATCTTTTTAGATGAAATAGGTGATATGCCAATTCAGTTGCAAACCAGATTACTGCGCACTTTGGCTGAAAAGGAGGTTATACCGTTAGGAGCCGAAGAGCCCGAAATATTAGATGTTAAAGTTATTTCGGCTACCCACCAAGATTTATTGGAACAGATAAAAAATAAAGAATTTAGGGAAGACTTCTATTATCGCCTAAATGGAATGTCTTTAAAACTACCTGCACTAAGAGAACGTAGTGATAAGGACAACGTTATTACATCCGTATTAAAAGTAGAAAATACCTCCGGAGATTATATTCAGTTTGATCCACAGGCACACCAATTGTTAATAGATTATCCGTGGCCAGGTAACATCCGCCAACTGAAAAATGTACTTAAGTATGCTTTGGCTTTGAAAGAGAGCATGACCATTACGGTTAATGACTTACCTACGGAAATAATCGATAGCAATCCTTTTGTTAATACAATGGCAGAAGTTGATGATAATCAACCTAATATCCATGCAAGTAGTAATGATCAGAATGGTAATGTATTGCTCAATTCATTACGTAAGCATAAATGGAATATCACCAGTGTTGCAGAAGAATTAGGTATCTGTCGTTCAACTATTTATCGAAAAATGAAAAAATTTAACATAATTCAACCTAATGATGTTTTTTAGTATAAATAAACATC
>JBLHNB010000133.1:0-12443 GCA_047621305.1 Alteromonadaceae bacterium
ATTTGTGCAGACTATCGAGAATGTTCAAGGTTTAAAGGTTGCCTGTTTAGAAGAAATAGCCTGGCGTAATGGTTGGTTAAGTGCGCAGCAACTAGCTGAATTGGCTAAGCCGATGATGAAGAACAGCTATGGTCAATATTTAGATCGTTTAGCTAACGAATTATAATATGAAGATCTTAATTGCAGGCAAGAATGGCCAAGTGGGTAGATGTTTAGTTGACCAACTGAGCACCATGTCAGACGTCACCTTGTTCGCATTAGACCGTGAGCAGCTTGATATTACTGACGCTACTCAGGTCAATAAAGTCGTCGCAGAGTTCAATCCTAATATTATTATCAATGCTGCTGCCTATACCGCGGTTGATAAAGCTGAACAAGAATGTGACTTAGCCAACACTATCAATAGAGATGGTCCACAAAATCTTGCGCATGCAGCAAACAGAGTCAATGCCGCTATTATTCATATTTCGACCGATTATGTTTTCGATGGTGATAGTGCTGAGAGCTATACTGAGTCAGATGTGACAGCTCCTCAGGGGGAGTACGGTCGTAGTAAGTTAGCAGGTGAATACGCGGTTGCTCAGGCATGTCCTAAACATATAATATTAAGAACCGCCTGGGTCTTTGGTGAACACGGTAATAACTTTGTTAAAACCATGCTACGCCTTGCCAAAACAAGAGAATCGTTAGATGTTGTCGCTGATCAATTTGGTGGCCCAACTTATGCAGGTGACATAGCAAACGCCATACTTACAATCTCAAAGCAGATTGCACGTGATAGTCATTCTTATGGTATCTATCATTTTTCTGGCTTCCCCTATGTAAGTTGGCATACTTTTGCTGAAAGAATATTTGAAATAGCATTGGAGCAAGACGTACTTCTTCAACCTATTCAAGTTAATCCAATAACAACACTAGACTATCCAACACCAGCTAAACGCCCTGCTAACTCACGTTTAAATTGTGACAAGATTCATAATGCATTTGGCATTAAGCAGAGCGACTGGCAAGCAGCGTTAGTGCGAATTCAAGAGTATTCATAAATGAAAGTCATTGATACAACCATTCCTGTCGTAAAAATAATTGAGCCTGCAGTTTATGGTGATGAACGTGGATTTTTCATGGAAACCTGGAACCAACAAAAGTTTGAAGAGCTGGTTACAGGCAAAGAAACACGGTTTGTTCAAGACAACCATTCTAAGTCAAAACAAGGCATCTTACGCGGTCTGCATTATCAAACTGAAAATACCCAAGGAAAGCTAGTACGCGTTGTGTCTGGTGAAGTATTTGACGTTGCTGTAGATATCAGGAAGGAATCTTCTACATTTGGGCAATGGGTTGGCGTTTACTTATCCGCAGAAAATAAACGTCAATTATGGGTTCCTGAAGGGTTTGCTCATGGATTTTACGTTATTAGTAAAGAGGCTGAGTTTGTGTATAAGTGCACCGATTACTACAATGCTGAAAACGAAGTATCAATAAAATGGGATGATGAAATATTGAACATTAAGTGGCCCCTCAATGGGCATATCCCTTTATTATCAGAAAAAGATATGAATGCATTATCTTTCGAGCAATCTCCTAAAGTGGATGCTTAGAAATGTTAAAGAAAAGAGAGTGGGATTCCAATTTTTTTTCAAAAAATATTTGGGAATTGAATGAAATAAGTGACAAAGTCCAATATGAAAGCGGTTTAATTATATCCAAAGTTAATGCAAGTTCTTACGAAGATATTAATAAGTTAAATAGCTTTAACTTTAGATATTGTGAAGGTGAACTTGATTTTGAGTATCAGCTTTCTGATAGTGATTTATTGAGAGATAGTTTGACAATTGCTACTAAGGGTCAACTGACAAGAATTCTTGATTCTGCTAAACATCTATATTCATTTAGCCGCTTTCGAGAGCCATGGTTTACCCTTGCAGAAAGAGAAACCTTTTATTCACAATGGATAATTAATTCTTTGCTGCACGGTTTTGAAGATTTATTTTTAATTGATATAAAAGATAATGAGATTAGAGGTTTTGTAACATTAAAGTTTGACGCTGATATTGCACGAGTTGGTTTGATAGGTGTCGCAGAAAAACATCAGGGAAAGGGTGTTGGTCGAGTTTTACTGGATGCAGTGAAACATGAAAGCGTTAAACGAGGCTTTATCAAGTTAAGAGTTGCGACACAGCTCAGTAATAAAAATGCAGTTAAGCTTTATGAAAAAAATGGCTTTGAACTAATAAACTCGTTTTTGTGGTTTTATAAATTAGAGAAATAAAATGATACCTTTTAATAAGCCTCCAGTCACAGGCAATGAATTGAAATATATTGAACAAGCCATGAACAGTAATAAGTTGTGTGGAGATGGGTTCTTTGGCATTAGTTGTCAAAAATGGTTTGAAGAAAGATTCAATACGGTCAAAACATTACTTACTCCGTCGTGTACGCATGCACTCGAATTAGCAGCACTTTTAATAGACATAAAACCGGGTGATGAAGTTATCATGCCAAGTTATACATTTGTTAGCTCAGCTAATCCATTTGTATTACGTGGAGCAAAAATAGTATTCATTGATATTAGACCCGATACAATGAATATAGATGAAAAACTAATTGAGTCTGCTATAACGACAAAAACTATAGCGATTGTTCCAGTTCATTATGCTGGAGTTCCTTGTGAAATGGACTCTATTATGGAGATTGCTGACCGTCATAATTTGGTTGTGATTGAAGACGCGGCTCAAGGCGTAAATTCATATTATAAAGGAAAGCCTCTTGGAACCATTGGTCATCTGGCTGCTTATAGTTTTCATGAAACTAAGAATTATTCAAGTGGCGGCGAAGGCGGACTATTATTAATAAATGACAAAAGGTTTGAAGAAAGAGCTGAAATAATAAGAGAGAAGGGAACAAATAGAAGTCTATTTTTTAGAGGTATGGTCGATAAGTATAGTTGGGTAGATATTGGTAGTAGTTATTTGCCATCTGAAATTCAAGCTGCATATTTATGGGCACAATTAGAGTGCTTTGAAAAAATAAATGAGAAAAGACTTAACATTTGGAATAGATATTTTAGCGCATTTGAACAATTAAAAGAAAATGGACTGATTGATCTTCCTGTAATTCCAGATGATTGTATGCATAATGCGCATATGTTCTATATTAAAACGGATAATTTTGATGAACGACAAGAGCTTATTAGCCATCTAAAGAAGGACGGTGTGCTGGCTGTATTCCATTACATACCTTTGCATAGTTCTGTGGCAGGAAAACGTTTTTCTACTCTAGTTGGCGAAGATAAGTACACAACAACACATAGTGAAAGATTGTTAAGGTTACCTCTTTTTTATAATATGACTACTGATGAATTAAATGAAGTTATAGATTCGGTATTGAGTTTCTATGCCGTTAAAGTCTAGTACTGTTGGTTTTGTATATTTAGGTAAAATATACAGCGCAATTTTGGCTGTATTGTTAATTCCTCAAGTTATTAAGCACATTGGTTATGAAGCTTATGGTTTAGTAGGTATTTTTGTTGTACTACAGGCCTGTTTGAGTATTCTTGATGCTGGAATTAGTGGAGTATTAACAAGGCAATCCATTACTTCAAGAGTTGATCATATTAGCTATAGTGACTTTGTTAATGTTTTTAATAAAATAGTTAAAGTCTTTATATTTGTAGGTTTATTAACTGTATTGTTAGGGGGCATCTTCTCATTCAATTATAGTGTTACATGGCTTAACTCTAATTTAAATGATGATGTTGTGATCTACTGCACTGCAGCAATGTTTTTTATTTTTGCAATTAGATATGTACAAGGTCCATATAGAAGTATTCTACTATCGAATGAACAGCACAAATTAATTACCGCAATTAATGTCATCTATGTAACTTTATCTCAGCCTGTGGCACTACTATTTATCATATATATTAATGATAGCGTGTTGACATATTTTTTAGTACAGATTGGAGCTGCATTAATAACATCAATTATTATGGTTATTTCTGGAGAATGTACTAAAAATAATATACTATCAAGCTTGAATAATTCTCCTTCACACATACACGAGAGTCTTAATGTTAAGTCCATAATATTTTTTGGATTACAATTATCAACTTTGTCAATATTATGGATAGCTGTAAATCAGTCTGATAAATTAACACTTACAGCAAGCATGGAACTCGAAGAATATACATTTTATAGTGTAGCATTTTCAATAACGGCTTTGTTAACAATTTTGAGTGAGCCTGTTAATCAAATCTTATTACCAAGATTAACTAAGCTATATCATGAAAAGATGTATGAAGATTTTAAATTATTGTTTGAACGTTCAATCTGTATTATTTCTAGTATTTCTCTTTCATTAGCTGCATTTATGTTTTTTAATGGTGAATCATTATTGTTTGTCTGGGGAGGAGATTTAAGTTTAGCTAGTAAAGTCAATATATATCTGCCATGGATTTTTATTGGATCAACTTTTGCCGTATTATCAAACTTCACATTTCTTTTAAGATATAGTTTTGGTGAGCTGAGAATTCATACATTTGTGTACGCTATATTTGCAGTTATAGTAATACCACTCAATGTTTATCTAGGCTGGGAATATAAAGGTGAAGGAGTCGCGTTATTTTTTGCGGCAAATAGTTTTTTGTTATTTATATTTTGGTCCGGTTACAATTTCTATCATTACTTTGAAAATGGTATAAGGTTAATATTCTTAGTGGTTTTGCCGATATTAATTATTTCTATGTCTTACTTTTATTGCATCAACTATGTTGAACTTGCATTTGAGAATAGATTTTGGCAGTTTGTTCTTCTTCTATTGAAAGGAATAGGATGTGTAGGGGTAACTTATCTGTTTGTATTGAAAATTAGACCATTACTTAATCTGAAATTAAAAAATGTTCAAGATTTACTTCTTTAAATCAATAGGTCACTTTAGAAATTGAAAAATATAGATGTATATATATATGCGCCAGATTATGACGTAAATAGTGGCGGTAGCATAGCTCTACATAGACTGTGCCATTTAATTAACCAGATAGATGGTTTTAATGGTTATTTAGTGCCAAGAAAAGTTGAGGTAATCCGCTTTCACTCGATTAGAGCTATATTAGGAAGTTTAAAGAATGCTTTTTTTATAACATTAAAAGGGATTCGAAAACTAAAAGTAAATAAAAATTGGGATACTCCTGTTAGGAAAAAGCTCGGATATATTAAGGATAAAGCCATCGTAGTCTATCCTGAGGTTACTTTTGGAAATCCGCTACGTGCAAAGAATGTAGTGAGATGGTTGTTGCATCAGCCTGGACATTTTCATCAAGAATTTCACTTTGGTGTTAATGAATTGTATTTTAAATTTAATTCTGCAATTTGTGATTTTGAATATTGTTATTCAAAAACATCTAGCAATGAACTTAAAGTAATTTATTATCCTATGGATTTGTATAATGTCGACCAAATTGAGAAGAGAGACATAAACAGTCATATTGTTAGGAAAGGCAAAGATAAGCAAAGTATCCATAATAAAGAATCCGTTGCAATAGATGGTATGTCTCACGAAGAAGTCGCTTCAATTTTAAAACGAAGTAAAAGGTTCATTTCTTATGATGATTATACTGCATATTCTATATTCGCCGTATTATGTGGATGTGAGTCAATAGTCGTGCCTGGAGTTGGGGTAAAAAAAGAAGAATGGTATCCCAATGAGTCTGATAGATATGGCATTGGCTATGGTACTGATCAAGTTGAATTAGATTGGGCTATGCACACTAGGGAAAAAGTTTTAGAACATGTAAAAATTGAGCATGAACGTAGTTTAAAATGTGTATCTGAGTTTTTAAATGAATCATCAGAATATTTTAAGCTGTAAATAATAAACTCATTTAGTTTAAGTTGTACTGTCGCTTTTTTAATTATTAAAACTGATTTTTATTGTTATCTTTTACTGCTCTACTGGGAATTTGGCTTAAATTAGATGCTAACTTTAAAAAAATAATTTTGTAAATAACTTAATATAAAAATGAACTTACAGTTGTTTCAGGCTCGAATAGTTTTGAGTTTATTTTTAATAAGCTATTTTAAAGGTCGTGTTATAAATTTATTGTATAGTAATCAAACAGCCATGTTGGTGATACGTTTATTTTTAACATAGAGTGAAATTGAAATTGAAAAACAATATAGGGCATAAAATAATTAAACGGAATTTAGATCTAGATTATTCTAAAGCATTTGTTCTTCTACTTGTTTTTGCAGTATTTGTTATCACAGCCTTCAGGCTATTTGGGTTAGATCCAGATAATGAAACTTATAGATATATTATTCAACAAAATATATCTGATGATGAAAAACTTTATGAAGTAACATTTATTTTTTTTAGACAGATTAATGGAATATTCTTTAATGATCCACTCTTTGTTTTTTTTATATATGCATTATTAGCTTTTTCCGTAAAAGCATACGTATTTCTCGCTTATTCAAAAGCCCCACTATTAAGTTTCCTTGTTTTTATATGTGGTTTTGCTTTATTACATGAGTACACTCAAATTAGGGCGGCTGTTGCCGTTGGGGTATTTCTAACTTCGATTAGCGACTTGCAAAAAGGTGATTTTTATCGATATATCTTGAAAGTGTTAATCGCGATAGCATTTCATTGGTCGTCTATTATTTTAGTTCCTCTATATTTTTTAGTAAGAAATGTTTCTCTCAATAAGCATATTTTATTACTTGTTGTCATAGTTTTATTTTCTTTTTCTTCTCTTCTTTTGAACATCGATCTACTTAATGCTGTTAATCTTTATCTTTCTAGCCGAGAGGGAGTAAATCCATTCGGTCCGGTTGTAGAGTTTAAGATTTTTAATTTATTAAGTTTGTCTCAATTGATGATTGTACTAGTTTGTTTTGGCTTGCATAGTTATAAACATAATACGTTTTTAGACAAAACAGAAATCACTATGTTAAAAATACTAGCCATTTCAATTGGCGCTTATTTTGCGTTTGCCTCCATTGGGTTAGTTGTTCTCGCGTTTAGAGTAAGCGCTTACTTGAATGTCGTTCAAATATTATTTATCCCAGCAGTTGCTATTAAATTCCGTCCTACATATTTTTCAATTGTTTTGGTGTTGTTATATTTTTCTATTGTTCTAAATCATATGATAAACACTATATTATTAAACTAAAGGATACCCTGGTCAGGATGCTAACTAAAATATTGAAAATCGTAAGACCCAAAAAAACTTTAAATATTAAAATAACTAAAACAGAGTTTGTTTTTTTTGCTTATAGAATGTTTGTTGATTTATTGAGAGGCATATTTATAACACTAGTGCATGGTATTAGTGTTAAAAAAGTTTTTATTGGCAAGGGAGGGCGGATTTCATTTTCAAAACGAATTACGCTAGGTAAATTTACTAAGATTGGTGATTATTGTACTCTCTCCGGTCTTGGAAACGAAGGATTACAGATTGGTGATTATGTTAGTATCGGCTCTTATTCAAGGGTAGTTGTTTCTACTGACATTTCAAATCTGGGTGAATTTATTCGAATTGGCAATAGTGTTGGAATTGGAGAGTTTTGTTCTTTAGGGGGAAGCGGCGGCTTAACGATAGGGGAAAATACAATCATTGCTCAGTATTTTAGTGCTCATCCAGAAAATCATAATTTTTCAGACGTCACTGCATTGATTAAAGAGCAAGGAACAACTAGAAAGGCTATTTGTATCGGGGCAAATTGCTGGATAGGGGCAAAAGTAACAATTACAGCTGGGGTCAATGTTGGTGATGGTGTGGTTATTGGAGCTGGCTCGGTTGTCATTAACGATATCCCTGATAATGCCATTGTTGTAGGAAACCCAGCAAGAATTTTAAAATTTAGGGGCGAGGATGATTAAGCTTTCTGTTATCTGTGTGGTGTATAACGTTGAGCCTGTAAAGTGTAAAACTTTGAGCTCACTGGAGTCCCTTGACTTACCTTCATGTGACATTAAGATAAAGGTTCATATTTGGGATAACTCTGCTGATGGTTTTGGAATTGACTCCCTTGCCTTTATGAAATTACCATCATCTTACCAGCATAGCGGTAAAAATAGTTCGCTTGCAGAAGCTTATAATAGCGTTATTAAAATCGATTCGAGTGCTAATTATTACCTTATTCTTGATGATGATTCGATTATAACGCAAGAATATTTTGAAGCATTAGTTACTTTTGTTAACACTGGCAAAAAGTTGGCGATACCTAAAATATTTAATTCAGGAAAATTGATATCACCAGGAAAGATTAAAGGGGTTCGTGGTGTTGAATTATCTGTAGATTCTCTGCAAAAAGGTGATAACCAAATCACAAGTTTTACTGCGATGATGAGTGGTACCATTATAAATCGCGATGTCTTTGATTTTGGCATTCAATTTGATGAACGACTCACGTTATATGGGATTGATACTAAATTTTTTTTAGATTTTCAAAAAAAATTTACAGGCTTTTATTTAATGGATGTCTCTTTAGAACATGACTCTGCTTTACGAAATGATGATTTATTAATTGATAATAAATTATCAAGATTAAGAAACCTTTTTAAATCTTGGTATATTGTATTTTGTGATGTCAGTTTTTTTCGTTCGAAGTTGGCTTTTTATATTGCCGCTGCATCACTAAAGTTAGCCATAAAAAAACGCGAGATAAATTATTTATCATTGCTTAAATGTATTCGTTTTAAATAAGGAGGAATGATGGAAATTCTTTGTGTGCATCAAAGTGCTGAATTATATGGTTCAGATAGAAGCTTTGTGCAATCGGTGATGTCTATTCGTTCTTTGTATCCGAAAGCTATTATAACTGTAATTGTTCCTGCAGATGGACCATTAATTCCATATATACAAAAATACAGTGACAACATTAGATTTGAAGATGTAGGTGCTATCGCCAGGGCTGATTTGAAAAAACCAATTTCATTGTTAAAAAAGGTTTTTTCGGCTTCGTTAAAGGCACGGCGTAATATGAGTCGATACGATATTGTTTATGTTAACACTCTTGTCGTTATGGGCTATATTCTGGGATCTATTTTCTCTAGCAAGCAGATAATCAATCACATAAGAGAAATTCCAAGTAAGACAGAATGCTTCCTTTATTCCTTTTTCTTTAGATTTAATGGTTCATCTTTATTGTTTAATTCAAAATATACGCGCGATTCATTTATGTTTTTACCTCAAAAAAAATCTTACATTCTTCATAATGGTGTGCCCCCTATTGAGTGTGAAACAAAATCATTAAGTAAACCCATTCAATTGCTTTTAATTGGTCGGATAAATTCATGGAAAGGACAGGAAGTTGCTCTGGAAGCTGTATCTGTATTAAAAAATAAAGGTATTGATGTTACTTTACGCATTGTCGGTGGCGTTGCACAAGGTCAAGATTTTTACTTAGAACAAATTAAAAAATTAATTCAAAAGTTACAAATTGATGATGTTGTAAAAATTCATGAGTTTACAGCATCACCTAATGAACACTTTGAGTGGGCGAATATTGTTCTCGTACCATCGACTAAACCTGAGCCATTTGGGCGGGTTGCCATAGAAGCCATGTCGGCTCGGTGTCCTGTTATTGCAAGTGCACATGGTGGCCTTGTTGAAATATTGGAGGGCGAAGAAGGCGGCTTGCTAGTAACTCCCGGGAGTGCGTTAGAAATCGCAAAGTCAATCGAGGCTATCACTATTGATGCATCAACATTTGAGCAATTTTCAAATGCAGCTCTAGAACGCTATAACAGTTTTTTTTCTCAACAAATTTATGTTAACAAATTCAAGAAGATAATTAATGAAATTAGAACATAGAATACAGAATATTTGTATTGTTGGAACTGTAGGTTTACCTGCTTGTTATGGTGGTTTTGAAACATTAGTTGAAAACTTGGTTGAAGAGGATTGTAACAAAGATATTACCGTTTACTGCTCATCAAAGAGTTACGACAAAAAAATTAACATATATAAAGGAGCTAGATTAGTCTATATCCCACTCAAAGCCAACGGCCCTCAAAGTATTATTTATGATATTGCTTCATTGCTGCATGCTCTATTTAAGCGACCTGATGTTGTTTTGATCCTTGGTGTTTCTGGTTGTATTTTTCTGCCTCTCTTTAGATTAGTATCAAAATCAAAAGTAGTTACTAATATTGATGGACTTGAGTGGCGAAGAGATAAATGGGCAAAATGGCCTAAGCGCTTTCTTAAATTTTCAGAAAAGTTGGCAGTAAAGCACTCTGACGTTGTTATTTCGGATAATCAGGCGATTGCTGATTATGTCCAAGACGAATATGGCGTAAAGAGTACTGTTATTGCCTATGGTGGTGATCATGCTGTTAGTAAAGATATGACTAGCCGTGATGACGGTTTTGCTTTGGCGTTATGCCGTATTGAGCCTGAAAATAATGTCGAGATGATACTTCAGGCTTTTAGTCAAACAGATAAACCCCTTAAATTTATTGGTAACTGGGATAGCAGTGAATTTGGCCGTTCTATGAAAAGTAAATTTTCTGTCTTCAATCATATTGATATTATTGATCCTATTTATGATATCGATAAACTCTCTGTCTTACGTTCATCTTGCTCTTTTTATGTACATGGGCATTCTGCGGGAGGAACTAATCCTTCCTTAGTTGAAATGATGCATTTCGGTAAATCAATTTTTTGTTTCGATTGTAATTATAATCGTGCCTCTACTGAAGATAAGGCAGAGTTTTTTGCTGATGCGGACGTGTTAGTCGATCTCATGAAATTAGAAGAAACTATTGATAATGGTCACATTATGCTTGAAATTGCTCAGCGTAGATATACGTGGGATATCGTCCGTAAGCAATATTTCGATGTAATGCAGTCAAGCTGATGATCCATCGCCATTACTTATTATTTTGAATAATTATGATTTTATTAACAAGCATTGCTAGGTTTATTGGAAACGCTGTTGTGCGCTTTATTATTGAAAAGTCCAACGATTCAATCATAAATGTAAATTGTCTCACCTAATTAGACTATTGAGTCGATTATATCGATAGCAGAGTGATCTTGACTACTTTTCGCAAGCAGATTATTTGATGCTAAAGCTATTGCTAAGGTTTTGACAAATATCACCCAGATGCGGTAATGCATTTAGCTGCAGAATTACATATTTATCGTTCGATTAATTGCCCAAACAACTTTTAAGGCACTCATCATAATGGCTGCCATTTTTTTGGATTTATTTAAAATATGAAAATTGCTATTGCAGGTACAGGCTATGTAGGCCTTTCAAACGCTATGTTATTAGCGCAACACAATGAAGTGATTGCGGTTGATATTATTGCAGAAAAAATATCCATGCTTAATCAAGGTATCTCTCCTATCGCAGATACTGAAATTGAAGACTTTCTAACAAACAAATCATTAAACTTTACAGCAACGCTAGATAAGAATTTAGCGTATAAAGATGCTGACTATGTAATTATTTCAACCCCGACAGACTACGACCCAGTAACTAATTACTTTAACACCTCTTCAGTTGAGGCGGTGATTAACGATGTGATGGCGATTAATCCATCGGCTGTGATGATAATTAAATCTACCGTACCCGTAGGTTATACCCAATCTACCCGTGAAAAGTTTGCCAGTGAGAATATAATAT
Source organism: Alteromonadaceae bacterium (assembly GCA_047621305.1). Classification (GTDB taxonomy): domain Bacteria; phylum Pseudomonadota; class Gammaproteobacteria; order Enterobacterales; family Alteromonadaceae; genus Colwellia_A. The sequence goes on from JBLHNB010000133.1 coordinate 11,640, forward strand.
TTTCACCTGAGTTTTTACGTGAAGGGAAGGCGTTATACGATAACCTTTATCCTTCTCGTATTATCGTCGGCGAACGATCAGAACGTGCAGAAGTTTTTGCAAACCTCTTAGTTGAGGGAGCTGTCAAAGATAATATCCAGGTACTCTTTACCGACTCAACAGAAGCTGAAGCCGTGAAGTTGTTTTCAAATACGTATTTAGCGCTTCGTGTAGCTTACTTTAACGAGCTCGATACCTATGCTGAATCTCATGGGTTAAACTCCCGTCAGATCATTGAGGGCGTTTCGTTAGACCCGCGTATTGGTAATCATTACAATAATCCTTCATTTGGATATGGCGGTTACTGCTTACCAAAAGATACCAAGCAACTTCGCGCAAACTATGCCGATGTACCCAATAATATTATTAGTGCAATTGTAGATGCCAATACTACCCGCAAAGACTTTATTGCACAGTCCATTCTTAAACGTGAACCTAAGGTAGTGGGTATATATCGATTAATCATGAAAGCAGGCTCTGACAATTTCCGTTCATCAAGTGTTCAAGGGATCATGAAGCGCTTGAAAGCCAAAGGAATAGAAGTTGTGGTGTATGAGCCAGTACTTAAAGAATCTGATTTTTTCCACTCAAAAGTAATCAAGTCACTTGACGAGTTTAAAGCCATTTCAGACGTAATTGTATCAAACCGTATGGTTGATGAAATTCTTGATGTTGCTGATAAAGTCTATACTCGAGATTTGTTTGGTTCGGATTAGCATCACTCTTTATCAATATAATTTATTCAACTGAATACATAATGGGTAA
>JBLHNB010000134.1:0-12205 GCA_047621305.1 Alteromonadaceae bacterium
GTAGATAAACCTAAACACCGCAATGTAAAAGTCGCCAAAAATACACTTAAAAGTGATAATAGCGCTACTCATCATATGATTGACCGTACAGCGAAACTCTATATTGGTGGCAAACAAACAAGACCTGACAACGGCTATAGCTTACCAGTTTTTGATCATCAAGGTATACAAATTGCCGAAGTGCCAGATGGTAGTCGTAAAGATATACGTAATGCCGTTGAAGCGGCGAATAAAGCAAGCGCTTGGACAACAACATCGGCTCATAATCGTGCGCAAGTATTATATTTTATCGCCGAAAACCTCGATGCACGCGCAACTGAATTTGCGCAGCTCATTTGTCAATTAACAGGGCAAACAATTGCGCAAGCGCATACTGAAATTGACTTGGCCATCAGCCGCATTTTCTCGGCTGCGGCATGGGCTGACAAATTTGACGGTCAAATACATTCACCGCCGCAGCGTGTTGTCACTTTAGCAATGAAAGAAGCCATGGGTAATATCGCGATTGTTGCGCCAGAAGAAGCAGGGTTTCTTGGCATGATTTCAACTATCATGCCCGCTATCGCTATGGGTAACAGAGTCATATTTGTGCCCTCTTCTGAGTCAGCACTGTTAGCAACTGATTTTTATCAAGTATTGAATACTTCAGATTTACCTGGTGGTGTGGTCAATATTATTACCGGCGACAGAGAGGCGCTTACGGATACATTAGCTAAACATTATGATATTGATGGTTTTTGGTATTGGGGTACTGCGCAGGGAAGTAAACAAGTAGAGTTTGAAGCTGCGGCATCAATGAAACGTACTTGGGTCAATTATGGTAAATACTATGACTGGTTCAGCAGTGAACAAATTGATAGCGGTATGTTTTTACGTAACGCTGTTGAAATAAAAAATATCTGGGTACCTTACGGAGCATAAAACGGGACATAACATTTTTTACCCTAACACGAATGTCCTTAACTTTAGCACTGAACTTTTAGCACTTAACTTAAGTATTTAGATTAAGTGCTAAACAAAACTACCTTTTTCACTGTGAATAAGGTAGTTTTTCAATTTAACCATTAAGATAATAATAATAACTATGGCACAACTTTATTTCTACTATTCATCGATGAATGCGGGTAAATCAACCCACTTATTACAATCATCTTATAATTACCGCGAACGTAACTTACATACGGTTTTATATACCGCGAAAATTGATGATCGATTTGCATATGGTAAAGTCTCGTCAAGATTAGGTATTGAATCTGATGCCAAGGTATTTGATCAAAACAACGACCTTTTTACAGAAATTAATGAGTTACACCAACAAAAGAAAGTTGATTGTTTACTAATTGATGAAGCACAATTTTTATCCGCGGTACAAGTAAAACAACTTACCGATGTTGTTGACCTATTGCATATTCCCGTACTCGCTTATGGCATAAGAACCGACTTTCTGGGTGAAACATTTTCAGGAAGCGCTGCTCTACTTGCATGGGCTGACAAACTTATCGAATTGAAAACCATTTGCCATTGTGGCCGTAAAGCCAACTTTGTTATTCGTCTTGATGAACAAGGTAATGCCGTAAAAGCTGGCGAACAAGTTGAAGTAGGCGGTAATGAACGTTATGAGCCTTTATGCAGAGCACACTTTAAAGAATTAGTTTGGTAACTAAGCGAAAATCGATATAAGAGATAACCGTATATCTATTTGAAATTAACCACTACACTTATTTAAACTAATAATAATATAAAGAGACCCTATGTCCGTAAATGCCAGTACTCACCCACTAGTACAACATAAAGTTAGCTTGTTACGCGAAGCAACAATTTCGGTAAAAACATTTCGCGAACTGACCAATGAAATAGCGAGTATGTTGGTGATGGAAGCAACACAAGGTTTAGCTTTAGTTAATAAGCCGCTGACGTGTTGGTCAGGCGATATATCAACCCCTATGTTAGCCGATAAACAACCCACTTTAGTTCCTATCCTGCGTGCCGGCTTAGGTATGTTAAGTGGCGCATTATCAATATTACCTTGTGCAAGAATTAGCGTTGTCGGTTTAAAACGTAATGAGGAAACATTGCAGCCTGAGAGTTATTACGAAAATATCATTACTGATATATCTGAACGCACCGCCATTATTATTGATCCGATGTTAGCGACTGGTGGAACGGCTTTAGCCAGTATCGATTTATTAAAGCAGTCAGGGTGTAAAAACATTATCGCACTCTTTTTAGTCGCAGCTCCTGAGGGGGTTAAAGTACTTCAAGACGCTCATCCCGATGTCGATTTATATCTCGGTGCTATTGATGAGCGACTAAATGAGCAAGGTTATATTTTACCAGGATTAGGTGATGCGGGTGACAAAATATTTGGGACTTTGTAAAAGTTTTTTATGCTTTATCAAGTGCTTACTGAGTACTTACTGAGTACTTACCGAGCACTTACTGAGCACTTACTGAGCACTTACTGAGCACTTATAAAATTTATTCATTCTAACTTATTCAATCCATTCAACCCAACTTAAGCGATAAAACCTTTTATATTAATTGGCTTACACTTAAGTTAGGTTCCGTCGATCTCAGTTATCATTAAATGCATTAAGCTGAAAACACCACAACTTAAATAATTTACATTAACTAATCGTTTGATAAATCGCTGGAGGAATATCTTCAACAGTATCTTTAATCGTTAATGCAGACAAATACTGTTGACTGCCTATTTTTGCTTGTTCTTGGTCTTTAGCGTGAATTCGAGCAACAACATCGCCACGATTAACCAATGTGCCTAAAGGTAAAATCCGGTCAAAACCAACACTATGGTCAATCATTTGTCCATTTGCCGTTCTGCCGCCTTTCATACCAACAATAGCCATACCAATATCTCGTGTTTGCATTTGCGTAATGTAACCATGTTCAGACGCGTAAATATCTGTTATCACATTCGCTTTTTTCATCGCTTGCCACGGCTCTTCTAGTAAATTACTTGCCCCCCCTAACGCATGGATCATTTTACCAAACACTTCAGCAGCTTTTCCGGTATTTAGTGCATCATTAATCTTCACATGTGCACTATCATTATCGTACGCAATACCGGTATTTATTAACATCGCACTCGCCAGTGCCAAAACGATAGCATGTAAGCGTGGCTCACGTTGCTTACCGGTTAAATATTTAACCGTTTCATAAATTTCAACGGCATTACCTGCTGATGTACCAAGAACCTGATTCATATCGGTAATGATGGCTTGGGTTTTAACGCCTGCACCATTGGCAACATTAACAATAGATTGCGCTAAAGCAGTCGCTTGCTGCATATCCTGCATCATAGCGCCGTTACCGACTTTGACATCCATCACTAAAGCATCTAACCCGGCGGCTAATTTTTTCGATAATATAGAAGCAGTAATTAATGGAATGGACTCAACCGTAGCGGTAACGTCTCGAATACCGTATAAACGTTTATCAGCAGGCGCTAGATTGTCTGTTTGCGAAATAATGGCTATGCCAAGTTCTTTAACAATTGTTTGAAACTGTTTAATGGTGGGTTGCACGTTAAAACCAGCAATACTTTCTAGTTTATCTGATGTACCACCGGTATGTCCTAAACCTCGACCAGAAATCATCGGCACATAAGCGCCACATGAGGCAACAATAGCAGCCAACATAAAACTGACTTTATCACCAACACCACCGGTGGAGTGTTTATCAACAATAGGGCCATCAAGTTCAGGCCAGTTAATCACTTCACCAGAGTTCATCATAGCCATGGTTAAATTGACAATTTCTTCGGTATCCATACCTTTTTGAAATATTGCCATCGCCATTGATCCCACTTGCGCATCATTAAAGTTGCCACTGACTAGACCATCAACAAAGCCCATTATTTCATCTTTTGATAGTACTAAACCATCTCGTTTAGTTCGAATAATTTCTTGAGGTAATAACATTATAAAATCCTTATAAATCCCTATACATTAAGTAAATCTTTTGGCGTGAAAGCATTTGGCAATAACTCTTTTACCGTCCATTTTTTTTGACTATTAAGGTGATTAGCCGCCATGATCTCTGCTGTTGGTTCAAAAAACTCAACAATAACCTGTCGACAGGCTCCACACGGCGGTGTTAATTTTTCTTGTTCGGTATATATTACCATACCGCTGAATTCTTGCTCGCCTGTAATCACTGCTTGGGCGATGCAATTACGTTCAGCACATACAGTTAAACCGTATGAAGCGTTTTCAACATTACAACCATTGACAATATTGCCTGACGTAGTTTGTGCCGCAGCACCCACATGAAAATTGCTATAAGGCGCGTATGCCCTACTGTAGTTTACTTTGGCGTGTTTAATTAATAATGGCCAATCTATCGCTTTGTTTTGCTCCATTACATTACCTTTATTAAGTTGTTGTCACTTGATTGTTTTATCATTTATCGCATTTAACTGACCAACTAGTCAAGTTTTATTTAACGTAATAGAGTTAAGAATGGTTTAAGAATAAATAGTTTCTGATTGAAGCTCTATTTTTAAAGAGACATAATAAAAAACCGCACTGAAAAAGTGCGGTTTTAGTATAAAGAATAGTTTATCTATTATTTAAAAGTCGTATTTAACACCTACACGAACTTCCCATACAGAGGAATCTCTATAATAAGTTTGCTCTTCATTACCTGCATTAAAGCCTTCGTATACGTATTGACCTTCATCATTGATTGACATTTCAACCATACGATTACCAACAAATTGACCTTGTTTCAATACACCCCAGTCGTCGTTTAACAAGTTACCTAGGTTTTGCACGATTAAGAAAGCACTGCCTTTATGACCTTCCATTAATCCTGGTATTTGCTGACTTATTTTAAAGTCAAAGCTTGTACGCCAATTAGCATTAAAGTCATTACGTTTAGTAATTTCACCACGAGCTAAACCTTCACTTTCAATAAAGCTATTAAACGCTGCTAAGTCAAAACTTTCGTCATAAACAACGTTAGCATCATTTTCAGTTGGTATATAAAGCAACTGACGGCTACTCTGCCAGTTACTATCACCAAATGCACCATCTGAATTATCAAAGGTATATGAATACGTTTGACCTTCACTCACTTGGCCAAATAGACTGAAAGTCGTATTTAATCCTTCAAAAAGTTGGGTGGTGTAACTTAAATTCATCGTAAAACGATGAGGAACACCATAATTAGAGGTAGCCATACCAGGATTAACAGCGTCAGTTACAGCAAGGTTACTGTAATTAGAACCCGCTATTGCGCTTGCCATTGGATTTGCATCTTCAGAATCAGTATACGAATATGCAAATGAAGCATTTAAACCAAAATCAAAATCTTTACTAACTGCTAGTGAAAAAATAGTCGATTGACCATCTTTGTTAGTGTTAGTTAAAACAAATTCACTTGTACGACCCGCTACTTCTTCATACATAGCACGACCATCTGGTGCCACTTCACTTGATTTTCTTATACCTACATCGGTAATAGTTGCCGAGTTTTGCTTACGGTTGTGTAATAAGTCTACCGCAAAGATATAATCATCAGCCGTGGTGTAAGTAGCACCTAATGAATATTTCCATTCAGAAGGAATTTCGAAATTTGGATCAATCGCATTAACTGCACCATCTCCCGCGCCTACAGGTAAATCTTGAATAGCATCATACATTACTTGTGGTACACCAAAAATTGCAGTGTCTCCATCTGTCATAGCTGTTTCAAGTAAATTATAGTAGGTATTAGTTCTGCCTCTTTCTTCTCTAACCGTTGTTGGTAATTCATCTTTATGATACTTAGCTCTTTCAGCTACTTGTATAACACCATCATTTGAATACGAGTTTGATACCCAAACGTTTGGATTACCACCAGAGTAAAGACCAACACCACCGCGAACTTCTAGATTATCTTCTACAACCCAATTAAAACCAAGGCGCGGTTGTAAAAGGCTGATACCATCCATATTAGTATCATTGCCATAACCATAGCGATCTTTAAAGTTTTGATTGAAATTTGGCTTATCATCACTTGTATACCAATCATAACGCAAGCCATACATAATCGTCATATCAAGGTCAGTTAAGGTAAACTCATCTTGTATATAGGCCGTATTAAGCGCATATGTAAATTCTTGGCTAGCATCTCTTGGATTATTTGTGCCTGAAGAGTTGTTATAATAAACTGCAGAAGCTATACCATTTTCAAAGTCGTCAATAGAATTGAATCTAAATTCGCCTTGGGTATGTTGCATAAACAAATTATATGCTGTTAATTTTTCATACTCATAACCTGCGCTAATCGTATGTTCATCAAAATAATAGTTACCTGCTATCTTAAAGGTAAGGTTCTCCCAATTCATTTCATTTGATTGACGAGAATCATCCGGACCTAAGAATACCGTAGTACCGCCATGTCTAATTGATACTTCACCAAAGCTGCTGTCTGCATCTAAAGAACGTTGTCTATTATCTAACTTGGTTTTACCAATACGCATCTCTGTGGAAAAATTATCATTCCAGTCAGAATACAAAGAACCCACGAATGAATTTAACTCTGCACCTTTTTCATAGTAATGGCTATCAAGGGTAAGTGCCCAAACATCAGATTGGTCTAATTTAAAACCATCATTATAGTTATAAACTAAACTTGCACGGTGCTGGTCGTTAATGTTCCAATCTAATTTTAATAATACTTTTTCGTCTTTTACTGGCATACTTGGAGTCGTACCACCTGCATCATAACCATAAACATTACTGGCTATTTGAACAATTCTATCTAACTCACCTTGACTAATATTGTTTCCTAAAGGTGCATAACCAAATAACTCAACACCTTCTAATTTTTCATAAGAACCAAAGAAAAACAGGGTATCTTCAATTAATGGTAAGCCAACGTTAAAACCATAGCGCTCTTCGGTGTAAGAACCGTTATCAAGGTCTTCACCTTCAATTGAATCACCTTTCATTGAATCATTGGTGTAATCATAAAAGAAGCCGCCGTGTACTTCATTACCACCTGATTTTGTTACTGCATTAATATTACATGAAGTAAAGCCGCCATATTTAACATCAAAAGGGGCTAATTCAACAGATACTTGATCAATTGAGTCATAAGAAAAAGGAATACGCGTGGTTGGATAACCATTGTCATTTAAACCAAAGCTGTCATTCATGCGCACGCCATCAACAGTTAAACTGTTAAAGCGAGGGCTACCGCCACCACATTGGATTGCATCTTCACGGCTTTCATCAACATAAATACGTGGGTCAATTCTAACAATATCTTTAATATCACGATTAATTGCCGGTGCTGTCGCTAAATCTTCCGAACTAAAATGCGACGCTGGACCTGTACCGCCAGAATAAGCACTAATTGCACGACCCGTTACTTCAATCGTCTCTATCGCTTGCTCATCTTTAAGCGCGATGCTCATTGGGTAAGTTTCACCTAAAGTTAAATAAACATCATTAACCGTTTGATCATCAAATTTATTTGAATCTAGTTTTACTTCATAAGGTCCACCAACACGTAGACCTTTTGCAGTAAATATACCCGCAGCATTAACAACTGCATTTTTTGTTGTTCCTGATGGTGTATGCACTATGGTAACGACCGTACCTACTGCAGGTTTTCCTTCTGGCCCTTGAATTTGCCCTTTTATAGAGGACGTCGTGGTATTTGCCATTGCTGATGTTGATAGACCAAGCGCGAGTATAAGTGCGCCTGAAATGCGTGAGAGACGATGAGTTTTCATCTTTTTATCCTTGGTAGAAGTATGTTATTTATTAAATGTATTATTTTCAAGTTTGTTATTTTTATAATCACAATATAGTCAAACTACTGTATTTTGCTCGAAACCTTATTTCGGGAGAAATTAGAACAGAGTTTTTTTACAATTTCATTACAATAATTCCGAAGTATCTAAATCAATAACAAACTATATTTTATGCAAGTAACCTACAAATGTAACAAAATAAATTATACATTATAAAAACAACTAGTTAACACGACTACAATCCTAATTAATGACAACCCAATATAACTTAAAGATTCTAAAAATAAAATTAAGAACAAAAATGTTATAAGGAAAATATGCATTTATTTTACTAACCTCTTGGTCAACTAATATTGTAAATGCCTAAACTCCTTTATTTTACAATACATTTACATGCTAACTTGTTGACCAGTAGAACAAGTTTCTAAATCCAAAAGGTATGAATAAATAGTTTTCTCAATAAGTCGTGTTTATTTGTCTCTCGGAAGAGATTCAAGAACAATGCAACATAAAAATAAACTTTATAGTTGTAATTATATGAAAAAACGTCTAAAAACGACATCAATATATTTTTATCACTGTGTGCTCGAATAAAAAAGAATCCAACCAAATAGTCAATTATTTAAATAGAGACAAATAATGACATTCTTTGCGAACACTGATAAAAAGAGCGCGCAATTGACGTTTACTGATATTTAATAGGTTCTTCATAGATGAATGATAATAAAAAACCGAATAAACAAGGCCGTATAAGAGAGCAAAGCCAAGAAAAAATAATCTTCGCCGCACAGGAAGAGTTTATTTTACATGGTTATAAAGGTGCTACGGTTCAATCAATTGCTGATCGCGCAGGTTTACCCAAAGCTAATATTTTGTATTACTTTAAAAACAAAGAAAATATTTATCATGCGGTATTAGAAAAAACACTTAATATGTGGGATGAAGGTATTGGTGATATTGATCCCGACAATGGCCCTAGAGTTGCGATTGAAAAATTTATCGCTGCAAAGGTTAATATGTCATTTTTACACCCTAGTGCTTCTAAAATTTATGCTATGGAAATTATCCAAGGCGCACAGCATTTAAAAGACTTTGCGAGAACCTATTTAAGACAATGGGTAAGAGCAAAAGCAAAGCTTTTTCAACAATGGATTGATAATGGAGAAATGAAAGATATCGACCCTGTTAGTCTGATCTTTCTTATTTGGTCTTCAACTCAACATTATGCAGATTTTGAAACACAAATTTTAACTATTATGAACAGAGCGGATTACGAAGCAGAAGACATCGAACATGTCACCACCTTTTTAACTGACTTTATTCTGCGCGGTTGCGGATTAAAATAGGAACAAGCCATTGAAAAAACTTTCATTATTATTCGGTACTATCGTTTTATTCTCAGGAGAGGTTATGTCTTCAGATACAATAACAGCTCAACCAACTCAGCTTAGAGTTGCTACCTTTAATGTCAGCATGGAAGCGTTGAATTATTTACCTTATGTGCAAGGTAAAACCCCTGATGTAAAAGGTAATGAACTTTCACTGGCGTTACGTAATGATAACCAGCAGATTAAAAATATTGCTGAGATTATCCAACGTGTTAACCCTGATATTATTTTGCTCAATGAGTTTGACCGAGAAGATGATAGCCATCGTTCACTCAAACTATTTATTTCTCAATATTTAGAAAAAGATCAAGGCAAACAAAAAAGTGTTAGCTACCCGTATTTTTATCAAGGTCGCGTTAATACGGGTGTTCCGACAAAATTTGATTTAGACAACGACGGTTTATCAGGAAAATCGCCGAGTGATAACTATGGTTTTGGTTATTTCCCCGGTCATTTTGGTATGGCTTTATTATCTAAATACCCACTTGATAACGACAAGATCCGTACTTTTCAACAATTTAAATGGAAAGATATGCCTAACGCACTAAAACCATTTGATCCTGAAACTAAAAAACCTTGGTTTAGTGATGAGGCCTGGCATGACATGCGTCTATCTTCTAAGTCACATTGGGATATACCTGTTAATGTTAATGGTACCACTATTCATATTTTAGCAAGCCACCCTACTCCTCCTGTATTTGATGGCCCAGAAGATAGAAATGGCAAACGTAACCATGATGAAATACGATTCTGGCGCGATTATATAAACGATACGGCTTCATATATCTATGATGATAACGGTCACAAAGGAGGCCTTAATAGTAACCAAGCCTTTATTATTTTAGGGGATCAAAATGCGTCAAGTGTTGATGGTGACGCGATAACTAGCGGCATTACAGCACTACTTACCGATAAAAAAATTCAAGACCCTAAACCAGAGAGTTTAGCGGGAAAAATGCATAAAAAAGATAATCCTCATGCAAAAAATCATACCGCCCACTGGGGGATGCGTGCAGATTATGTACTACCATCACGTCAATCTTTTAACATTAAAGATTCTGCTGTTTTCTGGCCGCAACCAACAGAAGAAACACACCGCTTAGTAAAAAATAGAGCGGCCTCTTCAGATCATCGTTTAGTCTGGGTTGATTTAGAAGTCAAATAGTCATAAATACCAAGTAAGCTGCCCATTGGCTATTTGGTATAGCATCACAAAAATTAGTTAGGAAGTTTAATGAAAAAAATGATTATCTCGACACTGGTATCCGCAATAGCGTTGTCAGTAACTAATACGGTATCAGCTTTTGATGCCGATACTACAGCAAGTGTATTGCCTAAAAATATTATCATGATCGTTGGTGATGGCATGGGCCCAGCTTATACCACTGCATATCGTTATTTTAGTGACAACCCAACGACAACTCATATAGAAGAAACTGTTTTTGACCGTCATTATGTCGGTTCAAGTAGTACCTATCCTGCCGCAGAGTCAGGCTATATAACTGACTCGTCTGCTGCTGCAACGGCATTGGCCACAGGGGTAAAAACTTATAATAGTGCTGTTAGTGTTGACGTCAATAAAAAGCCCTTATTAACCGTACTTGAATGGGCGAAACAGCAAGGGAAAAAAACAGCCGTTGTTGTCACCTCACAAATTAACCATGCAACCCCTGCTGCTTATTTGGCTCATAACGATGCGCGTTATAATTATAATGCTATAGCTGATAGTTATATTGACGCGGGGATTAAAGCTGATGTCTATTTAGGTGGCGGTTGGAATTATTTTATTCGTGAAGATCGAAACTTAGTGGACGAATTTAAAAAAGCCGGTTTTCATTATCTAGATAACTATGCCGGTTTAAATAGTTTGCCCAAAAACAAAGCCGTTTTAGGTTTATTTGATGACAAAGGCTTACCATGGGCACTTGATGATACAAACAAACATCGCTTATCAATAATGACTAAAGCTGCAACACAGCAACTAGAAAATCCCCAAGGTTATTTTATGCTCATTGAAGCCAGTCAAATTGACTGGGGCGGTCATGCTAGAGATATAGCTGCAGCGATGGCAGAAATGGATGACTTAGCTAAAACGATGGAATATCTTGAACGTTATGTGGCTAAAAATCCAGATACATTGGTTATTTTAACGGCAGATCATAGTACAGGTGGTCTAAGTCTCGGCAGAAAAACGGGTAAAACTAATAAAGCCATTAATAGTTCATACTTATGGCAGCCACAAATTCTCAGAACAATAAAAATGTCTCCTAAAAACTTCGCGGTAAAATTTGCTGAAGAAGAATTAGACCTACAACAGGTTAATGATGCCCTTAACTTTACTCTCTCGGCAGAAGAACTCGCACAACTAATAACAGCAAAACAGGCTGGTATTGAATCACTAGCGCAATACCAAAAGCTTTCAGCTGAAGAGCAGAAAAAACAGTGGTTACCTAAAGTATTCTCACCGATATTAGTGAGTATAAAAGATATTATTGATCAACAAACAAATACGGGCTGGGGCTCTATTAGTCGTTCCGGTACACATACCGCGATAGATGTGCCAGTGTTTGCCTTTGGAAAAAATAGTGAAGTATTTAGAGGTTTTCAAGATAATACTGATATCGCTAAAAAGATATTTACTTTATTAGGTAAGAAGGACTAATCATTTATAGCTAATCATTTATAGTTAGGATTTGTTAAGTAAATATTGAATGTACCGTCCCAGAATATGTTGATGGTTTTTAAGCAAAGGCTAAATGAATAATCATTTAGCCTTTTTCGTTGCAATGAGTTATTGAACCAAGCGGGTACGCGACTATGGATTGTTATCATCAAACGCTAAAAAGCTACGCTTAATTATTCAACTGCTCTTATTGCCCATACGTGACTGGCTAAAACCAAAAAAGGAAGAAACAACGCCAACTGCGTATTTCGGTCGGACCGATCAGTTAGTTCGGTTTGAACCGATCACTTTTTTTCACTCTCTTTTTCATAGTTAATATTTATACCTAGTGATCGGATAGAGTCAAATTATTTTTTCTTTGTGAAT
>JBLHNB010000135.1:0-12154 GCA_047621305.1 Alteromonadaceae bacterium
ACTAGTGGGAGCGTTAAATCGCTTAGCCATCGATGTTCTGTCTTAGCAAAAGTTTCAACGAGTAAACTAGGATGACTTTGTTCGCTTTATAGCCGTTAACATCCATTTTATTGACGGTAACTCCGACGATAATACGTTAGCATTAATGCTTAACCAATGGTATTCAAGTAGTCCTATAGTGTATTCATATTTGCCAACTAACATCAGGCTTCCAGTCACTAATCCAAGCTGGAATACTATTGGCAGGCATGGGTTTTGCTATGCCATAACCTTGTGCTAAATCACAGCCCAGTAGCAATAGTGCTCTACCATGTTCAACGGTTTCAACACCCTCAGCAATCACGTCACATTTAAATGACTTTGCTAAAGCTATCACGCCTTCAACAATGGCCAAATCATCTGCATTAATTAACATGTCACGTACAAATATCTGGTCTATTTTAATCAAGCTAGCAGGTAATCGCCTTAAATAAGTCAGGGACGAATAGCCAGTGCCAAAATCATCTAAGGAAAACTTTACGCCCAGTGCCATACAGGTATTAATGATGGTTGATACATGCTGTACATCATCTATGGCAGTTGTTTCGAGTACCTCTAGCTCAAAATGACAAGGTTCAACATCAGGGTGTGCGTCTAGCAGCATAATTAGCCTCTCTGTAAAGTTAGGCTGCTGCAGCTGAATTGCGGTAACGTTGACGCTAACAGGGAGCGTAACTCCTATTGTTTGCCATTGGCTGATTTGTGCTAGTGCGGTATCAATCACCCACTCACCCATTTCAATCATCATGGCGTGGTTTTCAATGACAGGCAAGAACTCTATTGGATTCAATAGCCCTCGCTTTGGATGTTGCCAGCGAATAAGCGCCTCACATCCGGTCACTGTGCCTGTTTTCATATTGACTTTAGGCTGATAATAGAGCTCAAATTGTTGATTATCTAATGCACTGCGAATAGCTTCTAGGCTTTCTCGTTGCACTTTAATCGCGTCATCTTCAACGGTATCAAATAAGTGATAATGGTTTTTACCTGATTGTTTAGCTACATACATGGCTTGGTCAGCATGGCGCACGAGCTGATCGGCATTCACGTTATCTTGAGGGTAAATGGTTACACCAATACTGGCGGATACATTTAAGACCACACCTCCGACTGTGGTAGCCCCAGACGCAGCCAATAATAATCTATCTAATGCGGGTTCACAATCTTCAACTGTAGTTAGATTCGTTAATACTGCCACAAATTCGTCACCACCTATACGGGCTAAGCTATCACCTTCACGTAATGTCTCTTTCATTCGGGCAGAGAGTGCAATTAACAGTTCATCACCTACACTATGACCATAAGCATCATTGACGCCTTTAAATCCATCTAAATCTAGAAATACGACAGCGAGTGACTTCTGATGGCGGTTGCACTGCAACATCGCTTGAGATAATCGGTCTGCCAGTAATACACGGTTGGGTAGATTGGTCAGTACGTCGAAATGAGCATTCCGCTCTAGCTGACCCTGATGCTCTTTCATCAAGGTTATATCTGTACTCATTGCCACGTAATTTGTGATGATACCGTGTTCATCATATACAGCACTAATATTTTTACGCACAGCAAAGATCTCACCGTCTTTACGGCGATTCCATAACTCACCTGTCCATTGACCTGTTGCGGTAAGCTCTTTCCACATATTTTCATAAAATGTTAGTGGCTGCCTGCCTGACTGAAGCATGCGAGGGTTTTGGGTTATTAACTCTTCGCGTGAATAACCTGTCATTTTGATGAATGCGTCGTTTACTTCAAGAATACAGGCTTTGGTATCGGTAACCATAATGCCTTCTTGTGCATGGGTAAAGACGCTGGCAGCAAGCTTGAGTTTATCTTCATAAATCTTAATGTCTGTGATATCGGTGTTAATACCAAGCGCAGGGATAGGCTTTCTAGTCTTATCACCTGATTCCATTGTATTAATTCTAGCTTTATTCTGGTTCTTCCGGTTTTCAGCGGTAATCATCGATATTACTATCCCACCAACACCAACAAATATACCGAATATAGATAGATTAACTAATCCACTAACCTGCATGTCATTGCCATAATCGCTTACACCGTGTCCTATTAAAATCGTAAGAGAAAATAATGATATCAATTCTAAAGATATTTTATTTTCAAGGTGTTGACGTGATTGATACCAGAGTAAAATCAGCGGTGTCACTAAAGTGATACCAAGGGCATGCGCCATCCACCAACGTAGCGCAATGCTAGGTAATAAACTAAGCTCAACCTGTTGCAGCACAACAAGTGATAAGGGGACAATAATGGCACTAATCAGCGTACTTAGAATTGCACCATAGAATAGAAGTTTAAATAAATCTTGGTAGGTATTTAGCGATCGGTTTATTGGTCGAAAATAGGTTAACAGCCAGAAGGCACAAAGTGTTTCCAGCATGTTACCAAGTGCCGCCAATGAAGAAAAGCTCAATGTGTCACCTATCATCAAGCCGGAAACTACTGCACCGCCAAAAATAGCAGGGATACATTTAGGGCCTGCGATTAGCAGTACGGCCAGTGAAAGGCCACTTGCAGGCCAAAAGATGATGCCACTAGAGTCGATTATGCTAAATGTTGAAGATAGCTTTGCTAGTCCAAGGTAAATAACCAGAACGGCAAGATTCAGCGGCAAATCAATCCGGTGGTTTTTTTTAAAGTACTTCCTGTTCAAAAATATATCCTATAGCGATGGTGTAACTTTAATAATTTACAAAAAAAAATCCGTTAAAACACAATAGGACCAACCTTAACGAATAGTGCTTTTTAGCATCAAATAACCTTAAATATTAAGGCTGTCCCTGAATTCGTATTAGGCTGAAGCAATAATTTCGAATGCAAAAGTAGCAACTGTTGATGGCTCTGGAGCCTTGGTGGCAGTAATTGTTAATGAAAAATAACCCCATTCATCATTATAAGCGTTTGACCCTACCCAACTTTACAAGTGAATATTGAAACAGCTCGAATATTATCAGTACTCAGGGATCCCACACGCCGGTTATCAACGTTTAGCTCGCCAGTCAGAATATGTTCCTGAAAAAAATAATGTTGCCATTATTAAAGTCTTTAGAAACTTTAATTTGATACTCCTCATTGATAACGCTAAATTACCTTAATAATACTTAGCAATAAAAAAATTAATATGGCTAAACTGTCCATTATTCAAATGATCATCTATTTTAAAGTGGCTATCACAGCCAAAATGACTATATCTCAAGCATAGATAAGCGCTGACACATTATAATTAGTGGCTTTAATGCAGCTTAATATGGTTTTCATTTATACTTTTAACGCTCTTTTCATTTATACTAAATGACATTACTTAAGCGGTCAGGGTTGATATGTTAAATTCTAATGAACAAATAAAAGTAGGTATCAGTAGCTGCCTGTTAGGTGAAAAAGTTCGTTTTGATTCAGGTCATAAGAAAAATCAATATGTGGTTAATGTTTTAGCTGAGTATTTTGAATTTATTTCATTTTGTCCTGAAGTAGATATCGGATTAGGTATACCAAGAGAAACAATACGTTTAGTTGAAGTAGGCGATGTCATTAAATGTATCGGCTCTAAAACTGCTGATTTGGATGTAACAGAAAAGCTCACCGACTCAGCAGAGCGCCAAAAACCATGGCATACAGAATTAAGCGGTTATATCTTAAAAAAAGATTCCCCCAGTTGTGGTATGGAACGAGTTAGGGTTTATAAAGGGAGTATGCCTGAACGCAAGGGAATAGGCATTTACGCCAAGCAACTGATTAAAAACTTCCCCCAGTTACCCATGGAAGAAGAAGGGCGTTTGGGTGATCCTGTTATCCGAGAAAATTTTATTCAACGTGTTTTTATATTTCATCGATGGAAGACGTTAATGAATCAGACAATTTCATTGAACAGTCTTTATGAGTTCCATGCACAACATAAATATATTTATATGAGTCATTGTCCTGAAAAAGCTAAAAATCTGGGCCGTTTGATAGCCGGTATTGATTCTCAAGATTTAGTCGAGGTGTCTTTACAATATTTAGATAAAATGATGGAAATACTTCGTATTAAGGCAACTAAAAAAAACCATGTAAATACATTAAATCATATTCAAGGTTATTTAAAAAAGTATATTAGTGCACCACATAAAAAAGAGATGGTTGATGTTATTGAACAATACCGACTAGGTTTTCTTCCATTAATAGTTCCTATAACACTGTTAAGACATCATTTTAATGATCACCCCAATGAGTATATCACTAAGTCTTTTTATTTAAAGCCACATCCAAGTGAGCTGATGTTGCTAAATAGCTTATAGCTATTATTTATGTAAATGACAAAGTGCAAAACTATTAACCCTATAGTTCATTGAGCTGTAGGGTTACAATTTTATCCTATTATTTTACCACGCTTAGCAAAGTGCTATGCGTTACAGAAACTAATGAGTATTTAGAATGATTTCACGTAAACATCACAAGATAGTCTTTTCATTTTTTATGGCGTTACTTATGTCAGGTATTATGTCTTTTGTTATAAGTGTTTTTAACGTAGGCCTAGTGACAAATATTATTACGCTGTGGTTACAAGCGTGGAGTTTTGCCTTTGTAGTGGCGTTTCCAACGATAATTATGGTTTCCCCTTTGGTTCATAAACTCGTTTCGCTTGTATTACATGAAGAAGGCAATACTTAATCTTAAATGTCGATTACAACATAAAACGTTCACTAATTAATCTAAAATACGCGAAATAAATATATTGCTTTGTGAGGCAAAATGGACGATAAATTGCTAGTGAGTAACAACATTACCTTTGATTTGAATGCGAGCAATGGCCGAATAAAATGGAATGCTGACGGTAGCTATCCCTATAATACTAAGATCCCTGTACTCGATTATGAGCGTGAAAAACACGCGCTGCAAATCGAATTATTAAAAATGCAGAGCTGGGTGAAAGAGACCAAACAGAGAATTGTAATTTTGTTTGAAGGGCGCGATGCTGCAGGCAAAGGAGGAACCATAAAGCGTTTTACGGAGCATTTGAATCCTCGAGGAGCCCACGTTGTTGCGTTGGAAAAACCGAATGCAAGAGAACGTAATCAATGGTATTTTCAGCGGTATATTGAACACCTGCCAACCAAGGGGGAAATCATTATGTTTGATCGTTCTTGGTATAATAGGGCCGGCGTTGAAAAGGTTATGGGCTTTTGTAGTGATCAAGAATATCTTGAGTTTCTACGTCAAGCGCCCGAGCTTGAACGTATGTTGGTACACGATGGTATTAAACTTTTTAAATTTTGGTTTTCTTGTAGTCGTATTGAGCAATTTAGGCGTTTTAAGTCACGTCAAAATGATCCACTTAAACAATGGAAGTTGAGTCCCATAGATATGGCATCACTTGATAAGTGGGATGATTACTCTGAAGCTAAAAAAGCGATGATGTTACATACTGACACTAAAGACTCACCATGGACAATCGTACGATCTGATGATAAAAAACGTGCGCGTATAAATTGTATGCGTCACTTTTTGAGCGCGCTTGAATATCCAAATAAGGATCACGATATCGTCTACCCAGCAGACTCTTTAATCATTGGTTCTGAATCAGAATTATATGCAAATAGTAAAAGCTAAGCTTTATCAATTATCGAGAGACTTAAAATAAAACAACCAAAACGTGAAGGTTTTGGTTGTTAAAAGTCATTGTCGTTAGTGTATTCATAAACCGCAGTATAAATGAGCCCTTCTACAGGCTCATTTTAGGTAAACATAAATGACAGATATTTTGTTTACAATAACACTTGATTAAGTCAAAGGTATTTTACCACTTACAGGGTAACGAATTATTCAGGCTTATCGGTTACAGCTCCGGTAGAGGCTGAGCTTACTGTTCTTGCATATTTGGCTAGCAGTCCTCGGGTATATTTTGGTGCAGGCTGTTGCCAATTACTTTTTCTTTTAGCCATTTCTTCATCATTGATATCGAGCGTCATTACACGGTTTTGCGCGTCAATGGTAATACTATCACCATTTTCTACCAGCGCGATAGCGCCGCCCTCGTATGCTTCAGGCGTAATATGGCCTACTACAAATCCCCGGCTGCCGCCTGAAAATCGTCCATCAGTGATTAATGCAACATCATTTCCTAAGCCTTTCCCCATAATGGCAGAAGTAGGGCTTAACATTTCGCGCATGCCTGGGCCGCCTCTAGGGCCTTCATAGCGAATAACAACCACGTCGCCTGCGACTACTTGGCCATCAATAATCGCGCTAAACCCTTGTTCTTCTGAATCATACACTTTAGCTGTACCAGTAAAGCGTAAACCCTCTTTGCCTGTGATTTTTGAAACGGCGCCTTCAGGGGCTAAATTACCATTGAGTATTACTAAATGGCTGTCTTTTTTAATGGGGTTGTCAAAAGGTAAAATAATGGTCTGTCCGGCAGGATAATCGGCTACACTAGCCAAATTTTCAGCCATTGTTTTACCCGTTACCGTCATGCAATCACCGTGCAGCATACCTGCGTCTAACAAACGCTTCATTAGAGGTTGAATACCACCGATTTCAATTAATTCAGACATAAGGTATTGTCCACTTGGACGCAAGTCGGCAATTACCGGTGTTCTCTCACCAATACGCACAAAATCATCTAAGGTTACTTCCACACCTATGGCGTCGGCCATGGCAATTAAATGCAGTACTGCATTGGTAGAGCCTCCGAGGGTAATGACCATTGTAATCGCATTCTCAAATGCTTTTTTTGTCATAATATCGGATGGCTTAATATCATGTTCGAGTAAATAAACAATCGCTTTTCCTGCATCAATACAGTCTTGCTTTTTGTTATCTGAAACCGCATTTTGTGCAGAGCTATTTGGCATACTCATACCTAATGCTTCAATCGATGAGGCTAAGGTATTTGCTGTATACATGCCGCCACAAGAGCCAGGTCCGGGGATCGCTGTTTTTTCGATATGCTCTAACTGAGTAATGGGAATATCACCGTTAGCATAACTGCCTACCGCTTCGAATACTGAAACGATATCTGTGTGGTTTTCACCAGGTAAGATTGTTCCGCCATACACAAAAATAGAAGGGCGATTTAGGCGTGCGATACCCATTAAGCATCCGGGCATATTTTTATCACAGCCACCAATAGCAATAATGCCATCATGACCCATGCCAGCAGATACTGCTTCTATGGAATCGCAAATAACTTCGCGCGATACTAACGAATACTTCATACCCTCTGTACCCATGGAAATACCATCAGATATAGTAATGGTGTTATAAATCACGCTTTTAGCACCTGCGCTATCTACCCCTTTACCCACCTCTTCTGCAAGGGTGTTAATGTGCATGTTGCATGGCGTTACCATTGACCAAGTTGAGGCAATACCTACCTGTGATTTTTTGAAATCTTCGTCGCCAAAGCCTACCGCTCTTAACATAGAACGGCTTGGCGCTTGAGCCGCACCATCTACAATTTTTTGTGAATATTTACGTGGTTTAACTGTATTCATACTATATATTTTCCTTTCAGCGTCAATAAATGCATCTTGAGTTTTATATCCTGTATTTCGTCTTAGAATATGTTGACGATTTTAATGGAAGGCCAGTTGCTATCGTTTGTGGTCTTTTTATGTATTTATTTTGGCATTTTATCGCCAAAATAAATACGAACGTATCTCATTGTATATAAAAAACGATTCTTTAACTAGTCGATTTCAGCCTTCTATGTTTCAACATATATATCAAATAAATTCTTGTTTTAATATCCCCTTAATTCATTCCTTAGTGTGTTGAATACAGGTGTCGATAAGCGGGTATATTTGATGGTTTAGTTGTTTTTATGGTGTGTTACTATTAAAACGATATTTTTTATGTGGGTCTATATTATCAATAATTATTTATTAAAAACAAGCTTACTTACCGGCTTGGCATTAATTGCCTTTGCAGCCAATTCCGTATTATGTCGTTTAGCGTTAGGTAATGGAGCTATTGATGCATCGAGCTTTACAGGAATTCGATTGTTATCAGGTGCTATTGCTCTTTTTATAATTCTAAGTCTCAAGGGAAGCATAAAAGGAAGTAACAACGGAACGTCATCTAAAGGGAGTTGGAGTGCAGCTTTTACCTTGTTTCTCTATGCAATAACCTTTTCATATGCTTACCTTTCTGTCGATACAGGGACGGGTGCATTGATTCTATTTGGCTCTGTTCAGATTACGATGATAATGCTGTCACTACTTTCCGGTACGCGACTACATTTTATTGAATGGTCTGGGGTTATCATCGCTTTCACCGGGTTCATTTACCTTATTTTACCCAATATAACGACACCTTCAATTGACGGTTTCATATTAATGACCGTCTCTGGGATTTCATGGGGCATTTATACTTTAAAGGGGCGGGGCTCTAAAAACCCGCTGATGGACACTACTTATAACTTTTTAAGAACCATCCCTTTTGTCGCATTATTAGCCATTTTTACCCTGCATAACATGGACTATTCATCAGAAGGAATAATTTTAGCCTTGATATCAGGAGCGATAACATCTGGCGTAGGTTATACAATATGGTATATCGCACTTGGCAGCCTATCTTCAACACAAGCCGCTGTTATTCAATTATCGGTGCCTGTAATTGCTGCGATAGGTGGCGTTATTTTTGTGTCTGAGACCATCACAGTTCGTCTTGTTATTTCAGCGACTATCGTACTCAGCGGTATATTAATGGTGGTTTTGGGTAGATATGTCTTTAGCTCTAACCAGTGTAAAGTAAAGAGGTAATGAACTGTTTATTAATGTATCGCCTTTTTTACAAAGGCAATGCGTTTTTCTGTAAATTCTAATGGTATTTCAACATCCCAAATAACTGATCAGCAATAGTCATTACCGGGTAATTATTGGTGTGAATTATTATATTTTGTAGAAAACATCGAAACTAATTAAGAGCTATCGTTACAATTGTTCTAGATTTCAAATATATCCAAGTGATTACTCCTCATCGTCTTTTATCAATGAAAAACGGCGTGTGATTTAACTTATTTCTCAATTCAACTTATCTTGTCTTAAATAAAAACATTGATCTCAATCAATATATACTCTGAAAAATAGGGTATTGTCGCAGGCCAATGATTATTTATGCGGTAATAATTTTAAATCATTAGATAAATTTCAAACCATAAATATACTCTATATATTTTTATTATTTCCTGTTATCGGTATTTTACTTTTCGGATGTAGTAGCTACTTACCATGGACTTTAAATAGGTGAATTAAATGAATAGCAATAAAATGGACTCAACCAAAAAGAACAATCAAAATGAGAGAAGAAAGCCTTTTGTGCCTTCTCAGTTATTTTTTTCTTATTTTTCGTTAAACAAGCATACCTTAAGTGACCTGGTTTCGACTAAACACCATTCAGATGATTTTATCACCACACGAACTAGTTATATAACTACTCGTCTTTGGTTTATGTGTATGTTTTTTTCTCTGTCAGTACCTGTTTTTTCATTTTTTGATTTTATATTCTTCCCAAATAAAGAAGCTATTTACCTGCTCTCTGCAAGAATAGTGTTATCCATTAGTCTTCTTATGTTGGCACAGGTTTTAAAAATGTTGCCTTTGGTTCGTACTGTTAGAATAGTGATGCCACTAGCCTTTTTATTACCTATGCTTTTTTTTGTTGCTAGTATGCTGATTATAAAGAGTATCCCCACAGAAGTAGTCCCCAGTATATTTAGCATGATGCCCTATTTTATATTAGCTATGTTAGGTTTGTTTCCATTAACCATTAGTGGTGGTTTTTTTGTTATTTTTTGTATGTTTACACCTTTCGTTATTTATAATCTAGTGCTGGTTAACCAACCTTTTTGGCTATTCTTTAATGACGTCTGGTTATTTATGTTATTTGCCGGTATCAGCTTGTGGTTACAGGTAGGGCAATTATCAATGTTGATGAAACTTTATAGAGAATCAACCGTTGATCCGCTAACGAAATTAATTAATCGCAGGGTGCTATTGAGGATGGCGCAAAAAAATGATGAATATCATAAGGTTTATTCGGTTGTGATGTTTGATTTAGACCGTTTTAAGCGAGTTAATGATAATTATGGCCATGTTGTTGGTGACAAAGTTTTAGTTACTGTTGCCAACATAATTAAAAAAGAATTAAGAGCAACAGATATTATTGCTCGCTTTGGTGGTGAGGAATTTGTTGCTGTATTACCTGAAACTAAGTTAGATGATGCAAATATAATAGCAAGTAGAGTCGCTGTTGCTATTCGTCAGAAAATTATAACCTTAGACGATGGCAACGAATTAAACGTAACTGCCAGCGTTGGTGTTACCCAAAGAAAGCAAGAAGAAAACCTTGATGATGCGTTAAAAAGAGCCGATGATTTTTTATATTTTGCCAAGGATAATGGCAGAGACCAAGTTATTTGTGATCATGACTGTTGTAACTCAAGCACTCACAAACATGCATCTTGATTGGTAACGGGTATATACTTGCAATCTGATGATTTTAATCATCAAGGTTATTCTTGAGTTTATGAAATAAGCCACCAACAATGGTTAAGTTATCGGTTAAGCAGCACGTACTGTCTTATTAACTTCATGCTTTTTTATTGTTGATAATGACACTTTATCAAGCGCTTGTGATAAGTCAGTAATAATGTCGTTAACATCTTCTAACCCTACCGATATTCTGATCAACGAATCAGTAATTCCTGCCTGCTCTCGCTCTTCGGGCGTGTAAGGGGAGTGTGTCATTGACGCGGGGTGTTGAATCAATGATTCAGCATCGCCTAGACTTACTGCAATAGAAAATAGTTGCATATTATTAATGAAATTAGCGCCACCTTTCAGATCGGTATTTAATTCAAAAGCGATAACGCCACCAGCAGCTTTCATTTGTTTACCAATAAACTGATATCCAGAATGAGACTTTAAGCCTGGATAATAAACCTGAGTGACGGCTTTATGTTGCTCTAAAAACTCGGCGACGCTTTGGGCATTATTGCAATGACGTTCCATTCTAATCGGTAAGGTTTTTATACCACGTAAAATTAGCCAAGCATCATGTGGGCTCATCGTCGCACCGATGTCTTTTAAGGTAGTCATTTTAATGTCATTAATCATTTCGCTACTACTACAGACAATGCCAGCAACAACATCGCCATGGCCATTTAAATATTTAGTGGCGCTGTGTACTATAATATCTGCACCAAACTTTGCAGGTTGCTGTAAAACAGGTGTTAAAAAAGTGTTATCAACCACTGACAGCAATTGATGTTTTTTAGCGATGGCACAAATTTTCGCTAAATCAAGTACCACTAAGTTAGGGTTAATAGGCGTTTCTAAGAAGATTAATTTAGTATTGTCTTTAACAGCCGCAGTAATATTTTCTGGCTCAGTCATGTCAACAAAAGTCACTTCAATACCAAATTTCTTTAGCATGTGATTCATCAAAGCAAACGAGCATCCGTAAACTGCTTTGGAAGAGATCATGTGATCACCCGCTTGTAAATTGGTTAATAAGGCGGCTGAAACAGCAGCCATACCGGTGGCAGTAGCTGCGGCATCTTCGGTGCATTCCATTGCCGCGACACGCATTTCTAATTGGCGTGTGGTGGGGTTACCTAAGCGTGTATAAATATAACCTTCACTGTTACCGGCAAAACGATCAGCTCCTTGTTCAGCACTATCAAAGATGAAGGTAGAGGTTTGATAAAGTGGCGTTGATAAAGAGCCAAACTGTTCATCATTTATGCGCCCAGCATGAATAGCTTGTGTTTCAATTGAATGGCTATGAAAGTGTTTTTTATTGTTGTTATTACTTTTATTATTATGCATTTTTTTTCTCTACTCTTATTGATATATGAGTTTTATCGCCTAACGTTGTCGTTAGACTGCTTGTTGATCTTTCTAACCTAGAAGCCATTGCAAGTTAATGGCCACTATTTGTTTTTCTTTTAATATCAATTGGTTGAATTGTTTTTGTTTTAAAATTATCTTTTTTTGTAATTTTTTTATTACAAAAGTGGTGTGCTGAATCATATTGCAGGGTATGAAAATGGATAAAGACTAACGTTATGCGCCTTATATACCCGCTCCACCTCAAGATGCAGGCATCA
>JBLHNB010000136.1:0-11858 GCA_047621305.1 Alteromonadaceae bacterium
CCTTTTTATGCTCGGTTTTATCCACAACAAGTAATAATGGCTTTTTTTCTATGACAATAAAAGGCTCAACAACCGCTTCTTTAGATTCAAGTTCTTTTGCCTTTTTATGTGTTGATAAGTCACTTTTAACAAGTTTATCGTAGCACACCAGCCTAACCAGACTATCCTGTACTTGTGCACATGCCGTGAGCTTTTCGACTAAACTTTCCGCCAAAACCACTGAGGGTAAAAAAATCAAAATTAATACACTAATACTCAATACACTTTTTAACATTATTCCATATCCTTAGTTTCAATATCATCATCTTTTTTACGGTAGAAAGAAGCTATAAATATACCCAATTCAAATAACAATAACATAGGAATAGCCAGCATTGTTTGTGAAATTATATCAGGCGGTGTTAGTAACATACCAATAACAAATGCACCAACTGCGATATAAGGTCTTTTAGCTTTTAGACTTTCAGGTGTTGTCACCCCGGTCCAACACATTAAAATGATCGCAATTGGGATCTCAAAAGCAGCGCCAAAAGCAAAAAATAATTTTAGAACAAAATCAAGATAACTACTTATGTCAGTTGCTATCGTTACACCCTCAGGAGCAACTGAATTAAAAAAAGCAAAAACAACTGGAAATACAATAAAATATGCGAAAGCTATACCGCTATAAAATAACAAAGTACTACCAAACATTAAGGGCGCAACTAAACGTTTTTCATTACGATATAAACCAGGAGCCACAAACGACCATATTTGATATAAAATATATGGCATGGCGATAAATACAGATAAAACAATGGTTAGTTTAAATGGAGCAAAAAATGGCGATGCGACATCTGTTGCAATCATTTGTGTACCTTCCGGCATGGTTGCCAGTAGTGGTTCTGCCACAAATTGGTAAATGTTTTGTGCAAAATATATTAAAGAACAAAAAACAATTAACACACCTGCAACAGCATGCAACAACCTATTACGTAACTCTAATAAGTGGTCAAATAATGTAAAGTTTGTCGGATTAGATGAGCTCATATTCTCTATTTTTCATTGTTTTTATCAATACTGTTATCAGACAATATCTTACCAGAAGTATCATCCGTTGTTTGATAAGGTCTATTAACCATTTCCGCTGCATCTTGCAGAGTTTTAAGTGATTCAGCAACTTCGGGAGACAAATTTTTGAGATTAGTTTCTTCGGCTTTTTTCAAGTTACTGTGTAGTTCTTGAATACGCAACTCTTCTTTTAGCTCGGTTTTCACACTATCACTAAAACGACGCGCGCTACTAAGCCACTCTCGCACGGTTCTTATTGCAACTGGCAGCCGTTCAGGGCCTAAAACTATCAGCGCCATTAAGGCGATAAGTGAAAGCTCCCAAAAACCTATATCAAACATAATTTACGCCTGATCCTTTTTTTTAACATCAACGGGGTTTTCAGTCGTCGCTTTATCATGTAATGTTTCAGAAGACTTGGTTGCTATATTTTCTTCGTTGTCATCTTTTTTAGCATTCTCATCTGTCACCGCGTTTTTAAAGCCTTTGATTGCTGACCCCAGATCAGTGCCTAAATTACGTAATTTTTTTGTGCCAAATAATAAAACCACAATAACGGCAATAATTAATAATTGCCAAATACTTATGTTACCCATGAAAATCTCCTATAATTAAAGTAAGGTCATTATAAAGTTTTAATGATAAAAATCACCTTTTCCTACATTAATTTTATGAGGTAAAACAAACTTTGTTAAAAGGATTAACTAAAACTCTACTTTATACGTGTTTTACAGTATTACTTTGTAACAATTCTTTGGTATTTGCTCAAGAAGATAATAAACAGGACAAAGGTAACATTGAAAAATTCGATCCTATATTAGAAGACTCATATTGGATTAATAGTTTTCATCAGTCAGTTTCTAACTCTGTTTACCAATCCGCGGCATGGTTTGATAACTTCTTTACAGACAAAGAAGAAAGTTCCAAAGACCTGAAAACCAATGCTAGAATAAGTTTTGGTTGGAAGCCACAAAGTGGAGATTTCAATAACCTTGAAAGTAGGTTTCGCATTAAAGTTAAACTGCCTAATTTTGAAAATAAGGTCGATTTAATATTTTCCGACGACAGTGAAATAGATCAGAGTTTATTGCCGCTTGAAACGGTAACGACACAAACAGAGATTAAAGAAGAAAGTTTCTCTGCAGCAATGCGTTATATTCATAAAAAAGAAAAAAATCAATTCACCGATACACGATTGGGTATTTCAGGAGGAGACGTTTTTCTTCAAGCTCGCCATAAGCGTCGTTTATCATGGAATAATAACCATGATTTTAAGATTGAACCCTCACTATATTATTTTATAAATGACGGTTTAGGCAGTCGCTTATTGCTTGAGTATAATTACCAACAAGATCAACAAAAACAATTTAGGGTTAACTACAGTATTCGGGGTTCAGAGTCTTTTAAGGGGATAAGATGGAAACATGGCTTTTATCGTCTAAATCAATTAGATGAACGTTCTGCATCGATTATAGCCATACAAGTTCAAGGAGAAAGGAATGGTGACCTTGGCTTTATTGTTGATAAATATACACTAAGTTATCGTTATCGATTTAATAAATTCCAGAAGTGGCTGTATTTTGAAGTAGAACCCTTTTTAGAATGGTCAAATACAGGAAACTATGTAACCTCACCTGGTATTGCATTAAGAATTGAAGGGCACTTTTACAAAGGTTAAAATGCCTATGAAAATTACCCTCTGGCGAGTTTAACCACATTATCAACGATAGGTTCATGTTCAATTTTACTTGGCCGACTAATATGATAACCTTGACCAAACTCACAACCAACATCTTTGAGTTTTTTTAGCATACCCTCAGATTCAATACCTTCAGCGACTAAACGATAACCAAAATTATTACCTAGATCATGTAAAGCTTTCACCAAAGAAAGGTTCTTTTCATTATTATTTAACGTTCGAATAAAGCTTCGATCTAATTTAATAAATTCAAAAGGATAATTATGTAAGAAGTTTAATGATGATTGCCCTGCGCCATAATCGTCAAGTGCTAATTTAACACCAAACTCTTTTAATTTTCGTAATCCTTTTAATGCTAATTCAGCATGTTGGCTAAAGGCTGACTCATTAAATTCCAAAATTAAACGATGTGGTTCAGCGGTATTATCCTTAATAAGCTGCATTAATTTAGTTAATTCATTTGCTTGGGTTAGATGGCGACCCGATAAATTAATACCAATAAACACATTCTTTGTTCTAGCTGAATTTTTCCAGTACTTTAATTGCAAGCAAACTTCTTGAATTACCCACTTATCAATGTCGACAATCATGCCTGTTTCTTCTGCCATAAAAAGAAACTCGCTGGGCGTCAATAAACCTTTGATTGGGTGCTGCCAACGAAGTAGCGCTTCAAAACCAATAGGTATGGTATTTTCAAGATTGGTAATTTTTTGGTAATGTAGTTCAAATTGCTGTTCTTTAATCGCAATTCTTAACTCTTGCTCCAATGTCATACTTGCAATCAATTGTTCACGCATGCTGTCATCAAAGAATACATAGCGGCCACGACCCATGCTCTTTGCCTGATACATGGCAGCATCAGCATCTCGTAAAATTTCGTTTGCATCATTATACTGATTATTACACATGGCAATACCAATACTGGCATTGGAATATAATGTGTGTCCTTCTAACTCAAAGGGTTTCTCAATGGCTGCAATAATTCTTGAAGCGACTTCTTCGACATCTTCTTGTGTTTGCAAGGAATCAAGTAAGATGACAAATTCATCGCCCCCTAAACGCGCTAAAATATCATTATCACGAACACATTCTTGTAGCCTTACGGCGATTTCAATAAGAAATTGGTCTCCAGCATGATGACCTAACGTATCATTAATCATTTTAAATCTATCTAAATCAATAAATAGTACCGCAAAACGATTATTTGGATGACGTTTCAAATGACGAATAGCATAACTTAAACGATCAGAGAACATTGCTCTATTGGGTAACTTAGTTAAGGCGTCATGATGTGCTTCGTGATAAAGCTGAGCCTCGGCTTTACGACGCTCTTCAATTTGCATACGCAAATTTAAATTTGTCGCTTGTAGCTCTTGAGTGCGTTTATTAACAATTTTTTCAAGTTCTTCATTACTTTTTTCAATTTCTGTTTGTGTGCGAATACGTAAAATAGCGGTGGCAATATGATGACTAACAAAACGAATGAGCGCTAAGTCACTTTGCTGATATGCTTTATCATCTTGATAATTCTGGATCGCAAGCACACCAAATATTTTTCCTTGATCGAGTAAAGGAGCCCCCAACCAAGCTTTAGGCAGAAACTTTTCAGGATAATTTATATTAAAAGGTTTTGATTTTACCTCGCCAGACTCAAGCATAGTAATAATACTATTTTGAGTAATTAGCAAAGGCTCTGCTGTTTTTATTGCTAGTTCTGTCAGACCATTTGCAAATTTTCTTGAAGGCGCAGGCTCTAGGTTCTCATCACTGTAATATGGAAATTCAATACATTCGTTATTTTCTGAAAGCAGTGCGATATATAAATTTTTTGCAGACAATAAGGTATTAACTTCTTTATGAAGTGCTGTATAGAAGTGTTCAATGTCTTGAGAGGTTGCCGTGATTTCTGATATGGATAATAACGCTTTATGAATTTTTACTGCTTTTTGTCGTTCGGCAATTTCCTCTTGCAGCTTTTTATTGGTTTCAGTTAACTTTTGAGTACGCTGACTGATATTACACTCCAGCAATTCTCGACTTCTAACTCGATCAATTGCAGTGACTAAATGTTCAGCAATAAACTCTAATAGTTGGCAATCTCGATCATCAAAATAAAGCTTTTCATCGTAGCTTTGCAGAGAAATAACACCAATCACTTGATGCCCACGTGTTAATGGCACACCCAACCAATCGACACAAGTAGACTCATAGTATGCTATTTTTTCTGCTTGAACTAATGCCATTCTTTCAGCAGAGCTACAATGGATAGGCATAGAGCTGTCAAAAACAACACTCGTTAAACTCTGATGCCAATTATTTGCTGAAAAATAATCGAGTAAACTTTTTTCAATAGGTTTATGGCAATGGGCAAGAGAGAGTTGGCGATTTGAGTTTGCCAAGACAATATGAAAACTGTCCGTAATCAATAAAGTTTTGATTACGGATTCAAGTGCAATATAAAAAGAGTTAATATCAGTTACTGTACTTGCCAATTCTGACAATTTTAGCAATCCAGACTGCATCGTTTTTACCTGTCGATATTTTTTTAATAACGATCTTAACTTCGGTAACTGACGAGCAGCGGTAACATTCTCTTTCGCCCTGAATTCCATTAAGGCTTATCCATTATTTTATATTAGTATTATTTTTGAGCGGTTAGTTTATCAAAATACCATGACTTAGCTAGTGCAAATAATAAAAAACACAACATTTGCATACATTTAATTAACACTCAAATTGTTATACCAATTTGATAAAATAAGTATTCATCTTTTTTATATAGAAAAACGGATAAGTACAAGGTATAAATTTTAGTAACTAGTTATTCTAATTATGAATTTTATAACGCAGTCGTTATTCGTTTTAATCATTAAAAATGAGCAGTTAATTAATCAACTTGGTATTATTGTGTAAACAAAAGATCCAGACATAAAAAAACCGACGGTATTGGTCGGTTCTTAAAGAACTTATTTAATTATGCCATTGAACTTTTCAATTTATTCAACGCGTTTTTCTCTAATTGACGTACACGCTCTGCAGATATATGGTATTTATTAGCAAGCTCTTGCAACGTTATTTTATCATCGGCCAACCAACGCGTACGAATAATATCTTGGCTACGTTCATCTAAACAAACCAAGGCATTGCCTAAACGTTTGTTCGCATGATTTTCCCAATTTTGATCTTCAACAAGTGTCGCAAGGTTTGACTCTTTATCTTCAAGATATTGAGCAGGAGAAAAGTTACCTGCACTTGCACCATCATCATCATCAGATGATAATTCAAATGCTTGATCTTGGTTACTCATTCGAGATTCCATTTCCAAAACATCTTTTGTTGTTACACCTAGCATTTCAGCAACATTACTTACTTCATCATTGCTAAACCAACCTAAACGTTTTTTATTTTTTCTTAAATTAAAAAACAACTTGCGTTGAGCCTTTGTAGTTGCAACTTTAACGATACGCCAATTACGTAAAACAAATTCATGAATTTCCGCTTTTATCCAATGCACAGCAAATGAAACAAGGCGAACACCTACTTCAGGATTAAAACGCTTTACCGCTTTCATTAAACCAACATTGCCTTCTTGAATTAAGTCAGCTTGCGGTAAACCATAACCGGCATACCCTTTTGCTATATGAATAACAAAACGTAAATGCGACATGATCAGTTCTTGAGCCGCTTGTAAGTCATTTTCAGAATATAAACGAGTGGCTAAATCATGTTCCCGATCAGAAGTAAGCATTGGAATGCTATACGCTGATTGCATGTACGATTCAATGCTGCCACTTGTTTGCGGTACAATTAGCCCCATTGTTTGCGTTGCATTACTCATTTATTAACTCCATTTCAAAAAATATATCTCGCGATCATAACATTATTTTCAAGAATTCGCGATGGGAAAATCTAACATTAACGTAACAGACAGTGCGAAACAACAATCTCTTTCACATTTAACAAAATCATCATATTTAAATTTATAATTAAGAGCCTTAATTTTTAACAGATCTAATTTATTAAGTCTAAACTGAATAAAGAATAATAAATTATATTACTTGAGGTTATTGTGTATTCATACATTGCTCGTCAGCCAATTTTAGATACTAAACAAAATGTTATTGCCTACGAATTACTTTTTAGAAATGGTGATAATAACTGTTTCCCTAATATAGATCCGGATCAAGCAACCTCTAATATTTTAAGTGATAACCATTTAACTATGGGTATAGAAGAAATAACAGGGGATTTACCCGGCTATATTAATTTTCACACGGGTACACTGATTCAAAGCTTCCCAAGCTTTTTAGATCCAAAAAAAGTGGTTATCGAAATACTCGAAGATGTTCTTGCTAATGATGCGCTATTAGCAACGTGTAAATTATTAAAAGAAAAAGGTTATACGCTCGCACTTGACGATCATGACTTTGATCCAAAATGGGAAATTTTTCTTCCTTATATCGACATCGTAAAAGTTGATGTTTTACAATATTCAATTATCGAAATAAGTCA
The DNA here is from genome assembly GCA_047621305.1 of Alteromonadaceae bacterium. Taxonomy (GTDB): domain Bacteria; phylum Pseudomonadota; class Gammaproteobacteria; order Enterobacterales; family Alteromonadaceae; genus Colwellia_A. The sequence continues at coordinate 7,262 of JBLHNB010000136.1, forward strand.
ATTAATTCATCGTTACCGAAAAGTAGATATTATCTTACTTGCTGAAAAAGTCGAAACAATGCAGCAATTTGAACGGTTACAAATGCTTGGGTTCACGTTATTTCAAGGTTATTTTTTCGCTAAACCCGAAATGATAAAACAGAAAAAAATTAGTGCTAGCAAACAAAATATTCTTGCATTATTGAGCCACTCCAGCGCCGAGAAATTAGATTTTGATGCTATGAGTAAAATATTTAGTATAGATCCAGGCTTAACCTATAAATTATTACGCTTTATTAACAGCCCAATGTATGGCCGAAGTCAAAATATTACTTCATTAAAGCACGCTTTAATTTATATCGGCGATTTAGAAGTAAAAAAATTTATTGCACTACTTGCATTAGCTGATCTAAGCGAAGGAAAGCCCACAGAAATTATGCGTTTGTCCCTGGCAAGAGCTAAGTTTTGTGAACTAATATCGAGTAAACTAAAAGATAAAGAAAATCCTCCAAAAGCATTTTTAACTGGAATATTGTCACTTCTTGATGGTATTTTGGATCATGAACTTAGTACCTTGCTTGCGATACTTCCGGTTCATGAAGAAATAAAGTCGGCGTTAATTGGAGGTAAAAATTATCTAGCAGAGTATCTTTCTATCGCAAAAAACTTCGAAATGGGTAATTGGCAGGCAAGCCATGATTTAGCTAAAAAACTCAATTTAGAAGAGACTATCTGTCACGAAGTTCATAAATCAGCTATAAAATGGGCTGATGACATATTACACCAAGTTGATTAATTTACTAATCATTTTTAATGATTAAAACGAATAACGACTGCGTTATAAAATTAATCAGCCGTAGGTTCTATCGCTCTAATATGTTGTCGAACGGATATATAGCTACCTAATAAGCCAAGAAATACGGCCCCAGCAATTAAGGTAATGACTTCTGAAAATGATAAACCTTGTAAAGTAAAGTTACTCTGATACAGGCTCGTCAAGTGTTGTATGGCTCCTGTTAAATATTGAGCTAATAAAGCTACACAACAACAAGCCAAAATCCCCCCTAAAATACCATACCAAATACCTGAGTATAAAAAAGGTCGTTGAATAAAATTATCCGTTGCCCCCACCAGCTTCATCACAGCAATAGCATCTTTTTGATTTAAGATCGCTAATCGAATGGTATTACCGATAATTAACACAACAGACAAACACAATAAAATAGCAATCCCTATAACCATATCTTCAATAAGTACCGCCATAGCTTCTAAACGAGATAACCATTCTAAATCAAGCTTACCTTGGTCAACCTCACGCTCTCTTTCTAAGCTTGCCAATAATTCACTAGCAGCTTGTGTTTGACTGGCTCGTTTAGTCGGGGTAACTAATACAGTGGCGGGTAAAGGGTTATCATCTAAGTACTCTAGCGCTTGGCCAAATCCTGATAATACTTTAAATTCATCTAATGCCTGCTGAGCAGAAATGTAATCAACTTTAGCCACATCAGGATATAACTGAATACGTCGAACAAGATTTTTTGCTGATTTATCGCTTACAGACAACTTGAGAAATAATGTTATTTCAGAGGCTGAACCCCATTGTTCTGTAACCGTTTTAGCATTTTTAACAAAAAGGTGCAGTGTAGCAGGCAAGGTTAAACTAATACCCAATACCAATACGGTCATAATGGAAGTGAGCGGTGTACGCCATAAATCCCCTAAACTACCAACCGCTTGTTGTGCATGGCGAATAAAACGTGCAACCACTCTTTCTGAAAAGCCCCGTTTGCGATGAGTGTTAGGGCTGGAGTTATTCATCATTGGCTCTTTGCACTTGTAGCCCTTCAATAACACCATCAGTGATCATACTGCCCTGTTTAAGAGTTAATGTTCGGTATTTCATCCGCGCGATTAAGCCGAGATCATGAGTTGCAATTAACACGGTCATACCAAAATCATTAAATTCTTCAAATAAATTAATAATATCTAACGAAAGTTTGGGATCAAGATTACCGGTAGGTTCATCAGCTAAAAGGATAGGAGGCTTATTAACTAATGCACGAGCAATACCAACACGTTGTTGTTCACCACCTGATAACATACTTGGGAAACAACGTAACTTACTGGTCAAATGAACTTTGTCTAACGCTGCCTCTACTTTCTTACGTGTCTCTTTATGGCTATACCCTTCAATAATAAGAGGTAAAGCGACATTATCGAAAACAGTACGGTCCATTAAAAGGTTATGGCTTTGAAAAATCATCCCTATCCTGCGTCTTACATAGGGAATATCTCTATATTTAATCGATGAAAGTTCAGTTCCGTTAATCATAACGCTGCCATTGCTTGGCTTTTCCATTAAACACATCAGTTTAAGTAATGTACTTTTACCTGCGCCTGAGTGGCCGGTCAGGAATGCCATTTCACCTGCAGCCAAATTAAATGACACTTGATTAAGCGCCAGGAAGCCACCAGCATAGGTTTTGCTTACATTATTAAAACGGATCATAAATTACCAACTACTCCGTATAATTAGAACGGCAGACCTTAATATCATCAAAGAACACTTTCATCACTAAAAAGTGCATCAATGAAATCATCGCCATTAAAAGGGCGTAAATCATCTATGCCTTCGCCAACACCTAAATAACGAATAGGAATATTATGTTTATCGGCAATAGCAAAAACTACACCGCCTTTTGCAGTGCCATCAAGTTTTGAAATGGTTAAGCCCGTTAGTCCTACCGCTTCGTTAAATAATGCCGTTTGACTTAATGCATTCTGTCCAGTACCGGCATCTAAGGTTAACATCACTTCATGTGGTGCATTTTCATCAAGTTTTTTCATCACCCGAACTACTTTTTTAAGTTCTTCCATTAAGTGAGATTTATTTTGTAAACGACCGGCAGTATCAGCAATCAAAACATCGACTTTTCTAGCTTTTGCAGCACTTATTGCGTCAAAGATAACTGAAGCACTATCAGCACCGGTATGTTGTGCAATAACAGGAATATTATTTCGCTCTCCCCATACTTGTAATTGTTCTACAGCCGCCGCCCTAAAGGTATCACCCGCGGCAAGCAGAACTGATTTACCTTCGGCTTGAAATTGTTTAGCTAATTTACCAATCGTGGTGGTTTTACCCACGCCATTTACACCCACCATTAAAATGACATAAGGACTGTCACTTTTAGGGATATTAAGGGGCTGACTAACAGGTGCGATGATCTTTTTTAGTTCTGCTTTTAATAACCCATACAAGGCTTCAGCATCTTTTAACTGTTTTCTGTTCGCTGTATCAGTAAGTGAGTCAATAATTTTAGTGGTCGTTTCAATACCCACATCAGCAAGTAATAGATGTGTTTCTAATTCCTCAAATAAATCGTCATCAATTTTTTTTCCGCGAAATAAACTAAAAATACCACCACCAATATTTTGGCGCGTTTTCGATAAACCTTGTTTAAGACGAGTAAAAAAACCAACCTTCTCTGGCTCTGGCTCTGGCTCTGGCTCTGGCTCTGGCTCTGGCTCTGGCTCTGGCTCTGGCAAGATAGGTTCCTCTACATGATCGGTTATAACAACGTCTGGCGGTGTTATTTCTTCAATTCCAGCTATATTTTCTTCTATTTCTATTGCTGATTCTTGTTCAGTCATTAGTTCTTGAGGGGCACTCTCACCACCTGACTCTTTAGCAACTTCATCTTTTTTACTACCTAAACCTAACCAGGAAAACATACCTTTTTTCTTAGACATAACAATAAATTCTTCTCTGAGCCATCAATAACGATGGTAATAATACGGTAAACAAGGATAAAATTGTAATTATACCCAAGCGACTTCAAAATACTTGTTCAGGACTGCTGATTAATTCATGAGCAAGACGATTCTTTTTATTAGTGGTTATTCCCTTATAAAATAAGGACTAAGACGAATATTATTTACTCAGAAGTCCTGAATCATGTGTCTTGAAGCTATTTGGCTATATAGTAGCATCTAAAAACAATACAAAAAACAAAAGCTGGCGAAGTTATGAACAAACAAAGAAAACAAGCTAACAAAAGTGCAGCAAAAGGCAGTATTCGCGTCATCTCTGGTAAATACCGTGGTAGAAAACTACCTGTTTTAATGGCTGAAGGCTTAAGACCGACCACTGACCGCGTCAAAGAAACCGTATTCAGTTGGTTGATGCCTTATATACAAGAAAGTACTTGTTTAGATTGTTTTGCTGGCTCTGGTGGACTTGGTTTTGAAGCATTATCTCGAGGCGCAACCCACGTTAGTTTTGTTGAATTAAATAAAGCAGCAGTAACACAGTTACAAGAGAACCAGCAATTATTAAACGTAAATAATATGTCTATTATACAAAGTGACGCTGTAGACTTTATCGAAAAAAACACGAAAAAATATGATGTTGTTTTTCTTGACCCGCCTTTTAGAAAAGGCTTCGTTGCACAAGCTGCAAGCTTATTAGATAAAAATAGTTTAGCCGAAAATGCCTTAATCTATGTTGAAATGGAAGGTGAAAGCAGTGAGCAATTACTTCCTCATCATTGGCAATTATTGAAAGAAAAAATTGCCGGGCAAGTAATTTATCGTTTATACCAAAAAATATCACCCT
>JBLHNB010000137.1:0-11753 GCA_047621305.1 Alteromonadaceae bacterium
TATAAGCGAGAGTAAATGTTCAAGAGCAAGGCGCTTGAGTGAGTAATAGCGTGCTATTGGGATTGAAAGCAACGCAGATATTGGATATTTAGACCGTCTTAGAATGATCGATTGATTATTTCAATTGGTATAATATGCTATATATCATCTCTTTCACAAAAAGCGCTTAAGCTAAGCTGTTTATTCTTTTTATCGCTAGAATTCGCCCCTTAATGATGAAGGAACGTAATTATCATGGGGAATCTTATTTACAATAAAAAGCTAAAATCAAACATTTTATTAGCCATAGTTTTTCAAAGTAGCATAAAAAAAATCCGATGACCTAGATCATCGGATTTCTTACAAACGTTAACGAAAGCTCAATCAGTCCTTAATTTTACTTATATCCGTAATTTAAGAGCTAAAGTGTTATTTACCAAGTAAATACTTATTAATCTAACGTTATGGTGTTTTATCAGCCTGAGCTTTACGTCGCGTTTTACTGATCACTGCCACTCCAGCTAAAAGCATCAATGCTAAGCTTGTTGGCTCTGGTACGTCATTGGGCGGAGCCACACTTGATGTATTAGTAAATGAGAACCCAAGGTCATTGTATATAAATGGTCCGTTAAATAAATCTTCAAAACTCACTAAAACCTCGTATGCTTCAAACTCTGGAGAAGGCAATCCAGATGCTTGCACTCGGGCATGAATTAAACTATCAGGATTACGGCTCCCTGCACCAGTGAAGTAATTATAACCGGTATTAGTCACCTCTAATCGGAAAATAAGTTCCGTACCAATTGCGAAAGATCCAAGATTAAAGGTATCTCCAATTGAACTTGTATGATTATTAAAAATAAACAAATCTGTGCCTGAGCTAATCCCATCAACTAAATACAAATTATTACTATAAGAGGCAGTGTTGCCTTTATATGTGGCAATAATATCATCTATAGAAGAGGCAAATACTCCTAGGCCATCACCCGTTGTTGCTATAAACGTGGCATTGGCAGCTAGAGGAAGTGTTAGCAATAAACCTAAAATTACTGCTCGAAAGTTTATGAAAGCTTTTATCATTTTATTATCCTTAATGTTAGAGTGTTTTTTATCTGCCAAAAACTGGCATTTTTTATAAGCATTAATAATGCCAAAATAATTAAGCATTTAAATACAGTGAGATACAGATATATACTATTTTTATCCGAAGTGAGTGTAAAAAATATAGACACTATGAAAGCTTTAAATTAAATAATTTACTCGACACTTATACTCTACTTTTGACTCAAAACCAGCCACGGATTGTTCGAATAGCCAAGGGCTGATGAAAGAACTAAATGGATGATTTCACTAAGAAACTGATAACTATGGTTAGTATCACCTCAAGTTCTGATTTAATGACACAGTGCAGCCACACTCATTTTAAGCGTGTAAATATGTAAAAAATGCGTAATGAATAAATACACGATCGCATTTTATCGAACTGATATTATTGTTTCATAATTGTAATTAACATGTTGCTATCAAGTATTAAAATCTAAATTTCTGCTTCCTTAGTTCAATTTTTTTGTGTTATAAAAATGCCCCTCATATTTACTGTAAAATATCCTGACACTTACTTTTATTAACGGTTTTTAATAAAAGTGGCAATAAAATTAATAACTATCAACACTTCAATCATACCTTTAATAAAAAAGCCATGTTATTCTTACTATTATAAATACATTAGTAATATACTAAATTTAGTTTTCCATTTTTCGGTATTGATATTATGGTAAGTGTTTGTAAATCAATTTTAATTTTCTTTTTGTTATGCAATGTATCTACTGCTTATGCTGACTCAGTATTGATGGCATTTAGTCATAACATCCCACCTTATATTTTTGAAAAAAAAGATAAAGGTATTGAAATTGATATTATTGCTGCCGCCTTAGCCTATAAAGGCCATTCGTTAAAGCCTCGCTATTTCCCTTTGAGCCGTATCCCACTGGCATTTAAAGGAAAATGGGTGGATGCCGCCATGGGTGATATGGGCGTAGACTTAATCCCTCATGGAGGTTTTTATGCAAACCCTACCATCATTTATGAAAATGTTTTTATCACATTAAAAAATCAGAATATTGTCATAGGTAAACCTGAGGATTTAGACTCTTTAACGATTGTTTCTTTTCAAGGCGCAGAAAAAAGATATAAAAGCTGGTTAGAAAAAGCCAATAATGAAAAACGATTTTATGGAACCAGTAATCAATATTCTCAGGTGAAATTGCTTTATTTTAAACGTTATGATGTTGTGCTAAGTGATCGTTACATTTTTAAGTATTTTCTCAAACAACTGCAACTCACCGACGATGCTTTTAAGTTATCCGTCGATGAACATAAGTTTATTACCGCTAATCCGTTAGATTATCGCCCCATCTTTAGAGATAAGAAAGTCCGAGATGATTTCAACGAAGGTTTACAAGCAATTAAAAAATCGGGTGAATTTAAAAAAATATACGATAAATACATGAATTAAAAAACCCCTCTAAGCGTTTTATGCTAAGTCCGGCCCTTGCAATTTTAAATTCATCTTTGGGTCTTTTAATATGATCCCTTGTTTTAAAAGTAATTTATGTAACTGCTTTTGTAACTTTACTTCAGCAAGGCTACTCTGTGCCGCACCTAGCTGCTGTACTTCACTAAAATGGCAAAGCACTAACAAACTACTTGGGAATAAATCGAACTGAACAGTATGACTTAAATGACTAAAGCCCTCTATTTGTTTAGCTTCTTCACTGACTTTGGCTAATACTGCCAACAATTTTTTATTCATACGTTGACAAATTTTACTCATTTTCATACGGTAGATTCTCTCGATAGACACTTCGATAATAAGATATATTGTAACCTCTTTAACGCATACTTACTGTAATGACGGTATATCATGTAATAAAGTTACTTCCATGACGTCCATAATAACTGACTCGGATACTTCACTAAAACGTATTCAGTGAATGAGTAAATATCTCCATTTTTGTTACCTAATGCAATGCCTAGAGTATCACTAGGTATAAATATTAACGATGGAAAAGAGATAAAAAAAGTGATCGGTTCAAACCGAAATAACTGCTCGGCCCGACCGAAATACGCACCATTTGGAACGGCAAATTTCAGCGTTTATTAAACGCTTACTCGTCTCTTAACCAACCTTTTGTTACCGCAAGGTCTATTTGCTCACAAACGTATAACCACAATTGGGGAGCTAAGCCCTCAAGGTAGTTATTGCGTTTAATAACCTGTGACTTGGTTACATCGTGCCTAGCCCAGCTGCCGCCCTCATTTCTCATGTTTTGTAATAAGGGTAAAATACGGTCCATTGCTTTAGCAAACCTTGCGTCGATAGTTTCAGCATTTTCAAATTCTAACCACAATTGATTAAACATTTGAAACTGTTCTTCAGGTAATAATCCAAATAGTCGTGTTGCTGCTGCAATTTCTTTCTCTTCTTGTTCAGCAAGGTTTTTTTTATCTGAAAAGGCGAACATATCGCCGGCATCAATTTCGACAATATCGTGAATAAGTAACATACTCATTACCCGTGAAATATTGACTTTTTCAACGGCATATTGATGTAATATCTGAGCGGTTAAAGATATATGCCAACTATGTTCAGCACTGTTCTCAAATCTATTTTTATCTGACTTCACCAATGCTTGTCGATAAACACCTTTGAGACGATCTAATTCAATGACAAAATCTAATTGTTTGTTTAGGTCTTCCATATTGCTCCAAAATGAGAATTAAATAAAATATAAATTTTGCTACTAAGTTCACATTTAGCGTTAAGTAGTAGCGGTTAATAGTTGCGCGTAAATTTGTGGGCAAGCGTGAGCTGCTAGCTGCCCGTTTGAATGACTTGAATGCGGATACATTACAGAAAAACGCGAGTCACAAGCCTAATAAAAATAACGATAAAGGGTTATAGCCGCTAAAGACAGAAATACCACTCCGCCGACACGATGTAATGTAGATTTTTTAACTTTATCAAAAAGTAATATGCCCGCATAAATACCAATAGCACTCGTGCACGCAACAGCGACTGTTGAGCCTAGCCACACACCAATAGAGTTTTTAGTGGCGCTAAGTGACATGATCACAAATTGTGTTTTATCTCCCAACTCAGCGAAGAAAATTAAACTAAACACACCTATGATAATACTTTCATTTGAAAGGTGTACTTCATCACGACTATCGCCTTCCTTGTATAACAAAGCGCTGACACCAAAATACGTAAACAAGGTGATAGCAACCGTGGCTACTAATGTTTCAGGAATATTGGCAGCAAAGGTTGAGCCGATCACAACAGCAAGTAAATTTAAAAGGGCAAAGGCTGAAAGTGCGCCAATCAACACCGCTCTAGCGGCATAAGTTGCCGCCAAAGCAATACAAATCAGCTGACTTTTATCACCAAATTCGGCAAGAAATACGGCAAGAAAACTAATAATTGTCGAACTTAGTATTGAAAACTCAAACATTGCTAATTCTAATTACAAATCAAAGACATTCAAGTTTAACTAAATATCAAATCAATCACAGTAAAATAATACGATTAGTTAAAGATAATACTCATTGTGCGCATGGTGAAAGCTCTAAACAATTTTTTCCGCGTTCCTTCGCTTTATATAGTGCTTTATCTGCACGGCAAAATAAAACGTCTGAAGGATCGTTTTGTTGATAGTGAGCACTACCAATACTACATGACAGTGTAAATTTCATGAGAAAGCTATTACTCGCTACCCTCTTCTGTATTCTCTTCGCTATTTTAAATATCGACGCTTTTTTTGTATCATTTAATAATATAGTAAATTCATCCCCTCCAAAACGAAATACTTGATCTTGCTCTCGGCAGCAATCCCTTAAGATTTTACCAAAACAGCTTAAAACCATATCTCCGGTTTTGTGACCAAAGGCATCATTTATTTGTTTAAAACCATCTAAGTCAATAATAAGTAAAGAAAAACTAGTTTTTTGTGCTAAGCAGGTATTCACTGATTTTGCGAAAGCCAACTCAAAATTATTACGATTTGATAATCCCGTTAAATTATCTTTTAAGGCCAAGTGCTGCATTTTTTTATATTTTAAGGCATTAAATAAAGGGTAAGTGACTAATTCTGATAACTGCTTAAGCAATACCACTTGTACACGCGTTAATTTTTGATAAAAAGTATAACTTAGCTTGCCATAACAATTATCGTCAACTGATAAGTTTTGTTCTAGGCAAAAAACACTGTTAAGATCATTTTTATTGCTAAATAACTTAATATCATTGTGAAAATTTAAAGTACAAATTGGTAAGTATTTCTCTAATTCCTTTAAAAAAAGACTTAACAGTACTTCAGGTTCCGTGGTGGTTTGCACCTGTTTGACCAAGGCTAAAGATGCACGGTTAAATGCACATGGCTTACGTAAAATGTTTAAAAATAATGGATGGTTACCAGTAAAATTAAAAATCTTATAAGGTAAACGAATATTTTTCATTGTTATTAGTCTCTAATACCATACGTCCTAACGAGTTAACCGTGCGCTCTTTACTTAAAACATTCAACGTTCAGTTCAACTCCAGCTTATCGCTATTTTTCTGCCTATCAAATTTACACTTAAAGCGCAGAAAAAAATATTACAAGACATTACAGCCAGCACAACAAATAAAAAACGGATATGTATCTACCTTTCCATTTATCTTTTTATACAGAGAAAAGGGTCAATACAAGGCATAGATTTCAGTATCGAATTATTCTAATTATGATTTTTTAAAGATAGAGTTATTCATTTTAATTCAAGTAAAGTAAAGTAAAGTCAGACAAATAATTAATACGGTGCCGTTAAGTAGCAACCACTTGATTTAAAATGCCTCATGACTAGTAGAAAACAGCGTATACTAGTAAAATAAAATAGGATCAAAGATAGAAAGTTCAATCATTTCCCTAACGAGATAGACGATAGCGAACTTTTACTTTTAGCTTACGAGCAAAACAACCGATTGCGTATTTCACAAGGATAATCATGGCTTATTTATTAAACAAACATACTATAACTCGTTGTTATTTACATGCTTACCATAGCTTTGGTCGATTTCCCTACTCTGTTGATACTTTAGTTTCTAACCCTAGTGTATCTAAAATACATGCAATAATAGAATGGCATGATCAACGCTGGACCCTTCGGGATATCAGTAGCAACGGCACTTGGGTAAATAATGTCAAATTAGCTAAAGAGCAAGAATATATTTTACAGTTAGGTGATAGCATACGTTTTATTGGCGACCAGATACACGGATTTATCGTTCAAGACTTATCAGCCCCTAGTGATATGCTAGTGCCCAGTGGTTCCATTATTCAAAGCGCTAACCATGACTCACAACTTGATGCGATTAAGTTATCTAACTATCATTTATTACCTTCAGAACAAGCCCCCGAAGTCGCTTTAATATTTAACCAAAACAACGAACAATGGCGACTCGAATATATAAACTCTCCTGATCAAGATTCTCGATTGTTACACGAAAATGATTTTATCGAACTAAATAACGTACGCTGGCAACTAAAATTAAGTCATTTAGAAAAAGACACCGAAATACAGCATCACAAACAACATACCATTAACGATTTATCCTTTATTTTCGACCTTAGTCTTAATGAAGAGAGCACTAAGCTACAGATAAAAACACCACAAAAAATCACTAATTTACAAACGAGAGCCCATCATTACGTGACCTTAAACTTAGCCAGATATCGAGTGGCTGATGCACAAAAAGGTATCTCTCCTGAAAATCAAGGTTGGGTCAATACAGAACGGTTGATTAAAGATTTGGGTGTTGATATGTCGCATTTGAATATTCAAATTCATAGAACACGTAAGCAGTTTTCTGAAAGTTTCACAAATATTAATGGTATTGAGGACATTATTGAACGCCAGTTACGCCAAGTTAGATTTGCTGGCACTATGATTGAAATCTATAAAGGTCATCAATTAGAAAGCACTCTGTCAAACCATACCATGATGGAATGCTGATTTGTCTGGACCAATTGAACCTAGCATTGTTGAACCTAGCACAACTAAAACCAGCAAGACTGAGCCTAGTATTACTAAACATAACATCATTGAAACTAGCGATACTGAATCTGCAAATAAAGAGACTGTAGCATCAAAAAAAACTGAGTTCACTCAAGGTAAAAAATTCCAACATTATAAAATCATAAAACTGCTTAACCAAGGCGGCATGGGTAAAATATATCTTGCACAAGATACCCGTTTGCACCGCGACGTTGTGATTAAAACCCTGCACACTGAGCAACCGCTTTTAGATAATAACGTACCGCTAAATAACGCGCTCAATGAAGCGCGTTTATTGGCGAAACTCAATCATCCTAATATCGTTCAGCTGTACGATATTATTGAGCACCCGCCCAGCGTTTCCTTAGTGATGGAATACCTTGAAGGCAAAACATTACAACGCTATCAACGTGAACACATCACGACATTAGCACAAAAATTATCGATAATTACGCAATTAAGTGCAGGTCTGGCGGCGGCGCATTCACAAGAAATTATTCATTGTGATCTCAAGCCAGCCAACATCATTATTGATCATAATGGCCACGTAAAAATCGTTGATTTTGGCATTGCTAAGATAACAAGTAGTAATCATCACAGTGATCACAAAACTAATAATAAATCTGAAAACATTAATAGCCCCGTACATACTAATAGCTCATCGGATAGTTTTGGTAGCCAAACGGCAATGTCTCCCGAGCAACTTAACTGCTCGCTATCATCACATAAACCCCCTGATGACATAGCGATCAGTTTTCGTAGCGATTTATTTTCTTTAGGTATTATTGCTTTTCAGTTAGTGAGTGACCAACACCCTTTTGGTAAGGGTTCACCTAGTCAGATTGCTCAGAACATTATGCACAGTAGGGTATTGGATGCTAATGATATTGTGCCAAAATTACCAATCGAGTTCATTAGTGTCATCAATCAATTATTATCTCATGACCCCCAACAGCGACCACAAAGTAGCCATTGGGTACATCAGTGCTTTGAACAAATAACCAAAGAGCTCATGCAACAACAAGTGCTCGCACAAGATACTCAACCATTATCAGCTCATACACTCACTAAAACGCCCCTCAAGGTTACTAATGTAAAACCTACAATGGCGGTTAAACGTAAATTCCCTCGCAGATTTTCACTGCTCGCTACTGCCACTTCCCTTGTAATATTGTTATTAACGGCCGCTTTTTTATGGCAAAAAAATGTAACTCCGCCCCCACATAAAATTCGTCATGTGGTGGTATTACCTCCAAAGATCATCAATCAGCAACCATCAACTGGCTCAAATATGAATATGCAAACAGAGCTAGTTACGGCAACAATAAGTGACGCTCTACAGCAAGGTATTATCAATACTCAAGGTTTGCGTTTATTGCCGCGCTCAGAAACGTCAACGTTCAAGCTTATCCATGATAACAATATTGCAATTCTAGGCGCTGTCACTGGCGCTACAGATATAATAACAACCCAGTTAGATTGTAATAATGTTCGCTGCAACGTGACGTTATCGCAGCTAATTAAGAGTCAACGAAATGTAGTTAAGGGTGTTGAAAATGATGATAATGTTAAGCAATGGCATATAGCTCACCAACAAAAATGGCCAACGCCTTTAGAAAATTTTGCTGATATTTACCAAGAAACACAAAGACGTTTAGCTAAGCTTTACCCTAAAGTCAAAATGAAGTTTTTGCCTAAGCAGCAACTAGAGCCACAAGACTACTTAACTTATGTTGAACTCTATAATCAAATTCAGATATTGGGCCAGAGTAATAATGACAACTTGAAAAAATTACAAATACTTATTGAAAAATCGCCTTATAACTATAGCGCTTACACCTTATTTAGAGAAACTGCATTAAACCTTTACAATGAAAAACAAGATCTTAAATATATTCATCAACTTCAACAACTAATGCAGGCGGCACCACCTGAATATAGATACAGTTTATTTCAAGCTATTGACGCATTTTATCTCGCCATAGCCACAAACGAATTTACACACGCTAAAAAACAGCTGAACATTGCTAAACAACGTGGAATAGATAGTTCAACACATACTGAGCTCACCGCATGGCTATTTTTGTATAAAGATGATTTTACTCAAGCGAGTAAGTATTACCAATTAGCATTAAAACTGCGACCTAGTATCAAGCTATTATATAATTTGGCATTAAGTTATTACAGCATAGGTGATATGGAAAATGCTAAGAGCACTTTGCAGCAACTATTGACCATAGTGCCAAGCAAATATAATGCGCGTCAATTATTAGCCGATATTTACTTACTTGAAGGTGAATTAGAATTAGCCATAAAAGCATATAAAGAAGTAGTTGCCAGTGATGCACAAAGTAGTGATTTGAATAACTTAAGTTTGGCTTTTTCTTTAATGGGACAATATCAAAACGCCTTAATTATGGCGCAAAAGGCCTTTGACCTCAGCAAGAAGGATTTAACTACCCTAATAAACCTCGCTGATGCAAAAATGTTAGTCGGCCTAGACATCGAAGCAGCACAGCTTTATCGAGATATAGTCAGTAGAGGAAAAGAAAGTACGGACTTAAATATCGAGCTCATTGTTGCACAAGCCTACGTGCATTTAGGGCAGCATAGTGCAGCGCTAAAGGTGCTAAACCACGCAAAAAAAATAGCCCCTGATAATGGTGAAGTTGCCTTTATCGCAGCCTTGATCTACAGCCAGGTAAATGAAAATATCTCGGCAATTAATCAAGTCGAAGAAGCTTTAAACCAAGATGTTGGTGCGGTTTGGTTTAACTTACCTTGGTTTGATAGTTTGTGTGGGTATGAACAATTTCAACAACTAATGAAAAAAGCAGGCAATACAAAGCGCTGCCCGCTTTAAGCTTTATTACCCGTTAACCTTGACCACGACGTACTTTAATTTTGGGATCTTGTGAGTGATAAAATTTTATTTTCCCTGCCTTCTCTGACTTGATTTTCATACATGACGCGGTATAACGAAAGGCTAAATCAGTTGTTTCTTGGCCAACTTGATCAATGATTAACAACAAGCGTTTACCTTGATTTTGAATTTCAGTTTGCACACGCACTTGTCCATCTATTGATTGCTCAGTAAAAACAACACCTTCACCTGAAAACTGCCATAACTCACCTTTTGTTTCTACCATATCAACAATAAGCACGGCGCGTTGAAATGCCTCAAGAGGACTGGGTTGTTCCGCAACTATTAATGGATTGAATTCATACGTTAGTGAAATCGGTTCAACTTCAACAGCTTCAGGTTGACCAGGTTGTGGTGGTCGTACCAAAATTGTTTTCCATGGGTTGTCACTCGTTGTGGGTGTTAAATTAAAATGACTAACCGTTGTTACCACACTATCGTCATAATTACTGGTAACTAGACCGACATTAATAACAACATTCTCACGACTGACTAGTAACGCTTGTTCTTCTACAACACTCATATTCATTTCCTTAGCAAATTGTTAACACCTAAATGGCAGTTGAGATTATATGCAAATATCAGCTTAGATTACTAGAGTCTCTGATATATATAGTTATTTAATCGTTAATTCATGGTTAGTTAAGGGTTAACTTGTAGGATATTGAGTATATATCGAAAAATACGAGGCTATTGGTTATCAAGTTCTTGGGTTGTTAAATAAGTGAGTTATTCGGCGTACCGCTGGACTGGAATATTTCACCCCGTACAAGTGGGCTAATAATGTAATGACGTTGTTTTACAAGCTGCTTTAAACAAGTTATTAATAATAGTAAAAAAAAACCGCGCATAATGCGCGGCAAAAATAACTATGTAAGAAAAAGGGTATAACTCAAGGGTACTTACGACTAAGTATTGCTATATTGTTTAACAAAACTTCTAAGGTTTTTCCCATTACACGTCATATGTTTAACATTAAAGTTTACTAATGATGCTGCCGCTTTAATACCTATTTTAACAGCCTGAGCACATACTTTTGATTCGGCGCTATTATTAACAGGCACAACAACCACCGCTTTAGGCGCGGTAACATCTTTAAATTGGTAAGTCTTTGAGAAGTGTTTTATGTCTTGACCATTACACGTTGTTCTACGAGCCAGTTTATCAGAGGTTAATTTCATTGCCGCTTTAAAACCCAGCTTTGCTGCAACAATACATAAATCACTTTCAATTGAGTTGTCTGTTGAAACAAATTTAATATTTGTGTTTGATGCGCTCACTGTTGCTGTGCTTAAAACTAATGTTAATGCTACTAATAAATTTTTCATATAAACCTCTAAATCACGTATGGGATAAGTAAGCAATATCGCCCCTCAAGAACTAGAGTAATTATACTAATATAATTTACCATGTAAAGCCCTTTATGTAATTAAAATACAAAAATAATTACAAAACACTATAAAATAGCTGTAATACAGTATAAACAGTAACAAAAAAGAATAAAAAAGTAATATAATTACAAAAAAAACACATTTATAGTAATGTTATTACATAATCATTATTTGGTGTTTTTAAACAAAATAGTCATAACTCGTATTTAATTGATAAGTAGACCTCACAACACGTATAAAATTACCTGATTACCCATAAAGCTCAGCCATACTCAATAGCTTGTTTGACATAGGCGGTGTTCGCAAAGCAATATAAGCAAATCGTGGTAACATATCCTCTAACTGAAAACGTCGATTAAAGCGGTAAC
>JBLHNB010000138.1:0-11733 GCA_047621305.1 Alteromonadaceae bacterium
GCATTTCTACGTCTATTTACTGTAATTAGTACTATATTATTACTAATCAATCCTTTGGAGGAAAATAGATGAAACTCAATACTATCGATACTTGGCACCAACTACTACAAACTCGTAATACAGATGAACTGGATCTATTACTTTCTGACAAGGTTGTTTTCCACTCACCAGTAACTCATGCACCACAAGCAGGTAAAATAATAACCACTGTATATCTGACTGCCGCACTGGCCGTTTTCGTCAACGAATCATTTCACTATGTCCGCCAGATCATCAGTGATAACGATGCTGCACTGGAATTCGAAGTCGAGATAGATGGCATCTTGGTGAATGGTGTGGATATGATCAAATGGGATGATGAAGGCAAGATCACCGAATTCAAAGTGATTATCCGACCGCTCAAAGCCATTAACTTAATTCATCAGAAGATGGGGGAATTACTACAGGCAGCAGGATGACCGACTTAGTGCCCTGTCGCTTTAAAAACTAATGCTTTGCGCTTTGGTTAACACATAAGTTTCAGTATTCAATAATGGATGGCATTGGAATGCCCACTGTTGCCAAATGTCATCATCCATTAAAAATTCAACCTTAGGTTCCGTGTCATTGATCAAAGGCAGTAACGACACTGCCCTCGGTGTCACTCTCAAATATTTGTGCAGGCGTTCTGCCGATGCAAACACCAATCAAGAAATGGGCAACTGTTTCGACAGCTGTTTTAAATCCACCTTCGAGAAGCCAACGCAGCTCCTGAACGTGCCAATTAGACAGCTTCTTGCGTGATGGGAAATTCCCTTGCAATTGCAATATGGGCAGAAACCACTTAGTGTTCAAATACTTAGTGTTATTGCACTAAGCCAAAGCTGGACATAAACGTGTTAGATCAATTACTCGAACGCATTCTATTTGGATTAGGAAAAGTAAGTTGAAACATTTATAGTTGAGACACCAAATACATTAGAGAACCACCTCCAATGTACTTGTTAACACGCTTGAAGATTCTATCTATCATCAAACCAGATCGCCGACTCTGAACATACCTACATTTTCAGGCTTAATAACGTGATGGAGTGGTGTTACGTATATGTCAATACAATCCAAATAGCGGTGGCATATCAGTAAGTAATCGTTTTGTTTTAGCTAATCCACCTTCAGCTTTCTGCTGAAATATGTATTGCCTGTATTGTTCTTTTTCGGTTAGTGACATGATTTTCCCACCATTTAGCTATGGAATAAGCATGCTACATTTAAAATTATTACTACGTGTGGTTAATTTAGCGCTTACATACCAAACTTATCATTACTTACTTTAGTTATATATAATTTGGAACTATTTAAAAGTGATGCGTAATAGTAGCCGCAATATAAGAAAACCACCAACATTTCAAATCAAGATTATGATTTATTTGTTATTTTCAGCTTTCAATGTAGCTTCTTCATTATCTAAATACAAATTAAAAAAGGCAAATAATGAAACGCATTAACTGGTTAGATTCAAGTCGAGGTACTGCAATATTATGTTTGATATTTATTCATTATGTCGGTGCTTTAGAGTCACGTGATTTTATTTCGTATGATTTAATGAATGTTATTAAATCAATATTTCGTGTGGCAACACCCTATTTTATTATTATATTTGGATTTACATTTTCAATTGTCTATTCCAACAAACTAGTTACATGGGGGGCCTTAAGGGCATTATATTCAAAATTGACTAATCGGTTAGTCCTAGTAATTATTGCTCGTGAAGTGATCGTATTGGCCAGTGCAATTCGCTACCCTGAAATGAAAGAACAGTTGTTAAGTATTTTACTATATCAAGAATTTTCAGAGTCGGGCGAGATTTTAACCTTCTACTTTTTTGCTATTTTATTTTCACCAATCACCTTGTTTTTGATGAGACAAAAAAACAAGATGAACATTATTTTTATATTGTCTTTATATTCAATTGGTTATGTCATAGGTAGCACTTACAATACTCAATTTACAGGTATGTGGTTTAGATTTTTGTTCTATGATGTATATGCCTTATTCCCTTTTTTTAGTCTCGTAATGTTGGGGATGTATTTCGGTATGCTATATAGATCTAAATCCAGCGATTCGGAACGTTTAATTATATTTTCTTTAATTTCCTTGGTCTTCCTTATCTCTGGTCTGATTATTTTACAGTTTGTAACTAATACACCTATATTAACTTTAGCCGAAGCAACGTTAAAAGCACCACCGCATATTTCCTACTTATTGATTTACAGTGCTCTCGCCATATTTATAAGTGGTATTCTGGCTATTGCATCAACAAAGAAAATCATACCAAACATACTGTTTTCATTTTTAGATATCATTGGAAGGAATTCTTTACTTTCTTATGTGCTTCATTATTTCTTGTTTATGGCAACGCCAATATCTATATTTGTCTTCGGAAAGAAAAATGCAACAAGCGAGCTTTATACATTTATATTTTTGATGTTTATTTTATTCGGATGTATATATGCTCGAGATTATATGAACATCAATAAAAAACAACGCTTTGATATTAATGTGAAAGCATCCTAATGAAAGCAACAACGATACTTCTCCCGCACGTTCTCATTGCAATCCGGCAACAGAGTTAAGTCTTAACAGGTTCGCGTAAGCAGTTATGATATGACAAATCACGCCCATTACTCACCTAAGCGGAGAAGAACCTAACCAGTGCCAACGCCATAAAATCGTTTCATCCAAGTTTTCCAACGCATCATGAAATGATTAGTAGTGTTAGCGCTAAGCTAGGTTCTTCCTTAGTATCCCGTTTTAAGACGTGATAGCTTACAGCTCCATTGCGTTCTAAAGCCAGTAAAATAGGAACTTTTGGGGGATTTCCGCCGCCTCGTTTTCTTGATTCGCTCAACATTTTTTTGGAGCCTTTGAAGATCTCGGGTACAAAAGTTACATCTGCTTCAATGATTCTAAATAATTCTGCTGGTTTATGCTCAGAAGGGCTTTTTATAAAACGATGTTGCCATCTAAATGCGGTGTTTAAATTAATATCTAACTTGCTATCGGCATATCTCAAACTATTGAATAAACACATACATTCTATATATTTCAGTCACTTGTCAGGTTTATTCATTCTAAATAAGCTTATTCCCGTTAGCGTGCTGAATGTTTTATGGCAAGCATTACAGCGATAACGTTGTTTTCCTTGGCGGGTACTCCCCCATCGAGATAATACGGAGACATCGACCGTGAACGTACAGATAATTATGCACTTCGTGCTTTTTGCAATTAAAATGACTATAAAAAAAGCTTTAATTGAGTTTTTATCGCGTTATTGCTACTCTGCGCACGTAATTTTTTAATTGGCCGCATTATTTGTATACGGTGGCCATTTCGTTTTTACTTTTCGATTAAAAAGTATTGCAGGATATGCTCAAGCATTAATTATGGATAGTACGTTAGATACATATAGTTCAACAGATAAATATAGTTCGACAGATAAATGCAGTTCGACAAATAAATACAGTATTGGAACCACTGATTACCAAGTTGGTCAGGATAACACTCAAAAATGGGGCTTTGATATACATAACACGGTATTCGGTATTAGCGCCGGCCTAATCTTCCTGTTAATTTCAACCCTTCTCTACGTAGACCCTGCCACAGCCAAAGAAGCACTAACCAGTATTAGAAATAACATCATGGCAGAATTTGATGTGGTCTTTATGTGGTCAACCAACTTCTTTGTTATTTTTACTATGGCGTTGATTATATCGCCGTTTGGTAAAATCCGTATTGGTGGTAAAGAAGCAAAAACAGATCACTCAACCCTCTCTTGGCTGACGATGCTATTTGCCGCAGGTATGGGTATTGGTCTGTTGTTTTGGGGTGTTGCTGAACCAACGGCTTATTTCACGAACTGGTGGGGTACGCCATTAAATGTTGAACCATTCACGGCTGAAGCTAAATCATTAGCGCTGGCGGCAACGGTTTATAACTGGGGTATTCACGGCTGGGCTGTTTACGGCGTTGTCGGTCTTGCTCTGGCTTTCTTTTCTTATAACAAAGGTCTGCCACTCTCAATTCGTTCGGTATTTTATCCGATAATTGGTGATAGAACGTGGGGCTGGGCTGGCCACCTTGTTGATATCATGGCTGTACTTGCGACGTTATTCTCGTTAGCTACATCACTTGGTTTAGGTGCGCAGCAAGCGGCGAGTGGTATCAACCATGTATTTGGTACTGAAGGCGGCCTTGGCTTGCAGCTGGTTGTTATTGTGCTTGTTACCCTCGTTGCAATATTCTCTGTTATTCGTGGTATTAATGGCGGCGTTAAAGTATTGAGTAATATCAATATGGTGTTTGCATTCGGACTATTAGCCTTTGTACTGGTTATTAGTTTTGATGTAATCATGGTAACAATTCCAGAAACATTTATTGCTTACGCAGACAACTTTTTGACTTTAAGTAACCCGCATGATCGTGGCGATCTAGCGTGGATGCAGGGTTGGACTGTATTCTATTTTGCATGGTGGATTTCATTAGGTCCATTCGTTGGTATGTTCATTGCGCGTATTTCTAAAGGACGTACAGTGCGTGAGTTCTTGTGTGCAGTGATTTTTGTGCCAACGTTAGTGACACTGATATGGATGGCGACGTTCGGTGGTATTGCTATCGATCAAGTTATTAATAACGTCGGTGAGCTGGGTGCCAATGGTTTGACTGATATTTCGTTATCATTATTCCATGTATACGATGCAATGCCATATGGTGATGTGTTGTCAGTATTATCGATTGTATTGGTTTTAATTTTCTTTATTACCTCATCAGATTCTGCTTCACTTGTGGTCGACAGTATTACGTCGGGCGGTAAGGTTGATGCGCCTGTTCCACAACGTATTTTCTGGGCTATAGTACAAGGTTCAATTGCTGCGGCTATGCTTTGGATTGGTGGTACCGATGCGCTACAAGCCTTACAAGCAGGTGTTGTAACTACCGGGTTACCATTCGCCTTGTTAATGCTAGTTATGTGTGTGAGCATAATGAAAGGTTTGAATTCAGAGTATCATTTATATAAATAATGACTTAGCTGAAACCTAAATGCCAACGGCCTCAAATGTATGTTTGAGGCCGTTTTTTATTTGCTCAGCAAAGTTGACAATGTTGTTCACCTGAAAGAAAGTAGCGTCACTGGCATCTCAATTTAGCCATATTTTTCTGGGTTCATGTGAAGAATGGAAGTTTTTTTTCACATCATAACCGCTCACTAAACCAATTCTGAGCGTAAATGCTTTTCCATCTTTTAACTGAATGCTAAGGCGCTTCCGCCCCTAAAGTGCGTTCCAAGCACGCCAAAAATTAGACTAGTTTGATTGACACACTGTGATTGACCCACGGATTAGATTTCTTACAAGATTCAGTAATGATTCACACCGTGAGGGTTAAAGCAGTGAGTGGGTAGCAGTTCTAATATGGTTTGGGGCAACATCGGCTTAAAGTGATCATTATTCACAGTGATCATCCTAAGCCATTCGTGGACAGAACCGTGTTAGAGCGCTAACTCCAACAAGGTTTATTAGTATTAGAAAAAGTATGGCTATTGAAATTAATGCCTTGCTAAGGGGCTATTAATTGTCCCAGCGAGTTTACGAGTGATTTGAGCAACTTGTTATGCGACTTTTACTGCAAAATCATTCATCATTATTTTCATCACTACCTAATATGTCAGCCCAATATCCCTTACCTTTTTCGGCTTCTTTCTTCCAGAGGATACTTTCTGAGCCAAACATCCCTGCACGCCCTTTAAATTCACTTTCCATTAATTCATAGCTCCACTCTAAACCGACGGATTCACTTGCTTTAGCTGTAGCAATTGAAGCAGCTACAAGTAAAGCATCTGAAAGCTCGTTAAGATCTGTATACCCGAGTTCTTCTTGTGAAGTTTCTAAAATTTTCCTTGCTATTTTCTCTGTAATCGAAATGATTGGTTCATGTAAAATTTCGTTTTTCTCAACTCTTTCACAGTATATTCTGAACTCTGGCAACGTTGGGGAACGAAGAGACTCCTGTAGACAATGCTTCGTAGCACACCTAATTGTTTGTATTGAATATTTAGATAGTAGGTTTGACCAGGTATCCACCCAACCTAGTTTTGGAGAACTTAAGTCGCACCACTTCTTAGAGAAAGCATCGTACGAAGAAGCTATTGTAAACTTGATATCTTTTTCTAGGCCTTCACCATCTCTGAACATAATTACTCTCGATTAGTTAGAATTCTATATTTGGTCGACTGTCGCATAACGCCTTGATCACTTGCGGTGTATGGTCGGCGCTGTTTTGAGTGTTTTTCAAAAACCGTGACAGCCGTAAACAGTCAAGTGAAGCAACTTGTTAGGATTATTCACCAAACAGGGAGATTATTATACTTGGATCTCCGCCATACTTTTGAATTCCCACTGGCCCCATTGATTTAAGCTTTATGCCATGAGTTCTAACAGTAATATCTTGCCACTCTGTGACAGGAAACATTGCTTGATTGTATTCATATAAATTTGGGTTGTCATAATTGTAAGAGAGTTCTTCAGTTATTTTTGCAATACCTTTTACAGACTCTCCCTCACAACAAATGACGTAATCACCTTTTTTAAATTTATTTAAGTTAAGCATTATCCGTCCTGGATCTCTTGAATCATCCCAACCATCATAAACATAGCTAACATAATTATTTATTATTTCTTTGAACTTATCTTGATTTTTTACTGGAAGTAATGGAGATAAATCACCAATTTTAGACCACCCTTGAGCAAGAACCTTTCTGAATTTTAATTCGTTATAAGAACAATACTCTTTATCAATCGCTAACAACCAAATAGCCATTACTTCACCTGTAGTTATGTTTAATTTGAAGAATTATTTTAGATCCTAACTATTAAGCATTTATCTATTGTTTAACACATGATGAAATAAATGCTCCGTTGAACGGAGCCGCTTAACTCCATCTATATGGGATTTGTTTATTTCACATAAAACAATTTGAGCATGTTTTACTGAGAAATATTCCATTAAACAAGGTTACAACACCAACAGCCTTTCTAAATCGAAACTTAAATTACTCCTTAACCAACTGTTTTTCAATATTAAAAGCGAGTTTGCTTGGTGTTTCATTTCAACACTTAGTCAAATAGTGGGCGTCATCACGGTCTCTTTCGCGTATCCAATCGAGGTGTTTTTTCTTACACGTATTGCCGAAAGGCGAATAGAATAAGGATAGTGGAGTTAATAAAACAAAATGGAGGGATAAGAAAAACATAATAAAAATCAGCGAGTACCGCTACCAATTGATACAAAACCACCCTGATTTCTATCCCGATTTCGTTCGCCTTGCGTTTAGCCACAAGGTTGAGCACCAACTTCACTCAACTGCATAATTTACTATATAAAAGAAAAGCTCTAGGCTTGTTCAACACCTGAATAAGGTGTCGGCTTCGGGACATCTATTCTTGTCTGTTAGCCCTCTTAGTTTACTAGCGAGTCATTCGATTCAGGTTATACATATTGACATGCTCACTTTGGTTTTTTTCATCATAATCAACGATATCAAGCTTAAATTGGTGAGAATGAATAAATGCTTCGCGAACTTTTATTCCAAGATTACTGCACTTTCCATAAACTTCAATTTTTTTGTCCGCAGGCATCTGACAACCCAGTATTATTGATTTAATTATATTTTGCTCAAGTGGATAGAAAGGAATGTTTGAATCTGGAACTTTAGTAGCTAAATCTATAGGTAATAACAAACGCTCCTCTTGTTCATATGCCCACTCAGGGGATTTAACAAACCATGCCTCAGTATCGTATTCAAGTTCACTTGGTTCGATGTAACTAGGGCGCTCAAGTTTATATTCTACTTTACGCAGTTCACCTATATTTTGGTAGTGATCATCCATTGTCTTACCAAACAATTCAGTAGCATTTTTATACTTACCATTAAAGAATTCAGCGGTTCTATCAAGTTCGATACATATACCTGCATGATTGTTGGCGTAATGAGCCCACATTAAAAGGTTATTTTCTTCAGACGCAAAGCATAATACTCCAACACTAGCTCTAACCCCGCATTCAGCGTCCCAAGCAAAATCGTAATAGGATGCACCATCAGGCAAAGTATGAGAAAGGGACATGAATAAATCATACTCCTCTTCATCCATCGAACATAAATCGTTTCCCATTACCATTTCAAAAGGATCGTTGAACTCACCAAAGCGAGACAATTTCAAAAAAAAATTATCAAAAAACTCAGGTCTATACTGTGTATATTTGAATACCGACTTCACTAATTATCTCCGTAAGATATAGAGGGCTAACGCCGCATTAAGGTGTGAGCAACGCTATCGCCTAACCTAAACCATTGAGCCGTAAACACGAACCCCAACCTTGAGCTAAAAGTACCACGCGTTGCGAATCACTCTTATATGTTATGTTTAATTTTTCACGTGGTTATCTATTGATAAGCAAAGTTCATCGCATCTAACAAGTAACTCAACCAAAGTATCTTTTGTTATTAATGCAGGTGCGCCATCTTTGTCATACCCCGCCCTATGTACACAATGGTGTCGAACTTCTACAGCTTTAAATAGCCAGCTCACTTCTGTCATTTGGTAATCCAAAATAGCACCATACATTTCTTTCGCTTTAGCCACATTATGGAAAATAAGATCTTTTAGGTGTTTAGAAACTGTATCACTCAGGTTTTCTTTTTGATGATATATTTCTTTTAAGCTAAATGTTCGTTTTGAAAGCTCTTTATCATTTTCAACGAGTTTCCTCATTAACTTTGGGTTACGAGATACTTGGTAAATGAACATAGAAGACAAGTAACCCTCAGTAGCTGATATGATGTGGGCATATAGCATTACGTAGAGGCTAAATTTAGCATCTGAATTACACTTTAGTTCCAAAATGTCGTTAACACTGCGGATGTGATTGCTAAACACTTTGTACTGATTAGATTGAAAATCTTCGCCTTCTACTGTTGGCACTTCAACGTCAGATATGTCTAGGTATAAAAAATCTTGCCCATCTAAATTGCCTTGGATTTTATTTAGAACATCAGGGTCAGATTCTTCAGAAAATTGCATTATGTAACCATATAAAAAGCCATCATCATTCATTTCTTCGGAGATATCCCAATCCAACAACTCTAGCTCTTCCACACTTATGCCAAGCAGTTTAGAGAAATGTTCATCTCTATCAGCAAGCTGGATTTCATAGAGTTCTTCCTTCGCTCGTCCCATTGATATCTCCCTTTAAACAAAACATTTGTATAGTAAGACGTCTCGACCTTTCAAATTAACTCACCTCAATAAGGTGAATTAACCAATTGAAAAGTAAGGTTATATTTCAATTTCATTACTTACATATTTATGGGGGCACGAGTCGTCCTGAAATTATATCTTTAGGCGTATAGGTTATATACAAGGTTAGCTATGTAATTGAGTATATTGACATTAATTCTAGCCTACAAGATAAACTTGACTGCCTTTTGATAAATCTAGACTGCGTTCACCAAAATACCAATAACACTGTATAAAATTAGCCTATCTAGTCGTTTTCATTACGCATAAGTCGGATTAACTTAGTTGGTGATGTTGCATGATAAAATGGGCTCTTCTCCGCTTAGGTGAGTAGATGCTCTAAGCCACTTTGGGGCAGGACCGAGTTAGAGTGATTGTAAAACCGATGGCGATTGATGATGGATTGATGATGCTTATACGCTTTGGGGCACATTGCGCCTTAGAGTGTTGAATCTAATATTACAGAAGCATTATTTTTTACACCTCAAAATCAATGATTCTTTTACGTGATTTACCTGTTATATATACAGGTATAATGCAAATAGTATCCATTTCCTTTGTTTATTCTCATGTCCCACAGTCAAAAGTATCAATTTTACCGCTGCCATGTTCTTATGCTATTGATTTAATTCGCTATATGTTTTTATCATGCGTCTAGTCTATAGTAAGGTTTCTATAGCTCCAAATCTAAGCTTTACGCAAGCATCAGGTTAGATCTATAACTCTACCTCCTGGTTATCCCATTAATTTTAAGGTGTTGTTATGAGTATTGTAATAGCCAGTTTTTTAAGAGGTTGGATTCTTGCTTTGAAGACTTCAGCCTAATTATCTGTTAGATATAAAAGCTACTCAAACTTGTCGTGAGGATTTGAATGAATAAACATGATGAACTGCCCACAGAGCACGATGATGTCTTAATATCTTTTTTACATAAGGCTATAAAGTTTTCAATAAGAATATTAGCCATATTAATGGTGGTAGTTATTTTTTGGGGGGTGGCTGATGTCGTGTATGTTCTCTATAAACAGTTATTAGAGCCACCATTTATGCTACTAAGTATATCCGATATATTTAAAACATTTGCAGCATTTTTAGCCGTTTTAATAGCTATCGAAATCTTTCAAAATATTGTTTTATATTTAAGAAAAGATGTTTTCCCGTTGAAATTGGTTGTCGCGACAGCCTTAATGGCAATGGCAAGAAAGATCATAATTATCGACTTTGATGATGTGATACCTATGCATATATTTGCAGTTGGTAGTGTTGTATTGGCCTTAGGTATTACTTATTACCTAATAGATAAAAATAACAAAAAAGACTCATAATAGTGATAATCGCATATTACGAATAATATCTATCCAGTCAAGTCAGAAGGACTCCAGCAAAGCAGGCGCCTCTGCTTGAGGCGTTACCAGCTATTAGAAAAAGTATCCCAAATTATTTCCTTCGCCCTAAGTTGTAAAATCATTACTCTAAGTCGTAAAGGGGGCGTTAACTGCCCGACAAATGATGGTTTGAATAAGGCAAATTTAAAGAATCCAGACTTAAATCTGATTACTGTTATTTGGTAGTGAGGTTTGTCATGACGTCATGGAATAAAGGTAAACGAGTTGGTCAGAAAAAAGCGTTTAAATTAGAGGATATTTGGCGTATTAGAATTCGGTTGGAAATTGAGAATGAGCTAGAACAGTTGGTAATTTTTAATCTTGCAATTGACAGTAAATTAAGAGCTTGTGATTTAATTCGGCTCAAAGTACGTGATATATCTTCCAGTTCCCTAGTTCAATCAAGGGCCATCATTAAGCAAAAGAAAACGCATAGAGAAGTTCAATTTGAAATTACACCCAAGACGCAGCAATGCCTTAGCCAGTGGGTGCATGAAAATAATTTAGCCCCATCAGATTTCTTATTTTTAAGCCCAAGAAAACCAGGAACACATATTAGCTATCATTATTACGCAAGTATGGTTAAAAGTTGGGTCAATAAACTGGGTTTAGATATTACCCAATATGGCACACATTCACTACGCCGAACAAAAGCATCATTGATTTATGCAAAGACCAAAAACCTCCGAGCAATACAGCTCCTACTCGGTCATGCTAAATTACAAAGCACAATTGAATACTTAGGTGTTGAAATTGAAGATGCGTTATCAATCTCAGAGAGCACGGATACTTAATTGGGCGGTGTAACTTACCTGGTTTTAGCTTGTTACATGCGGAATTGCAGTAACCAGCTAAAGCTGTCCGTTTCGCTTGGGGGCACATAGCGCTTTAGTTTATTTACTCTAATATTGTACTGAAATCTGATTTATTTGGTTCGCTTTTGGAGATAAGCGAGCAACTCAATAACGGATTCTAAGGCTGGTGCCATATACGCATCAGAATGTTTTTACTGATGCTAT
>JBLHNB010000139.1:0-11696 GCA_047621305.1 Alteromonadaceae bacterium
TTAAAATAATCCACGCCAAACTTTAAGTAATTTGGTATGTAAGGGTACACTTTATTTTTTATATTCATTTTTTATTTAGACCGTGCGAAATAATAAGAATAAACCATAGATAATAAAACAGAAGTAATCACTCTAGATGTAATCAAACCCCACACTCCAAAATTAACAGAAAATAAGTAACCCAAAGTAACCGTTAAAAACAAATTAGCTATAGACGATTTAAAATTAAAAATTGTTTGTCCTGATGAGATAAAATACCCTGCTTTCATAACGCTGAATATTGAAAAAACCCAACCTAGCATCATTAAATACAAAAAATCCATTGATTTTATATACTTGAATTCAGGAAGTAAATATTGAAATGAAAATAAAAACAGACAAGAAAGTAGATATATTAAAAAGGCAATACTGAAAAATATTTTTTCATATTTTAATACCAATAATTTACCGTCACATGATTGTTTAGAAAATCGAGGTATAAAATATTGTTGAACACTTCTAGATATTATATCAAATCCAGTTATAATTATAAGTGAAAAAGAATAAAGACCGATGATATTAGAATTTTCTATATCGACAATTAAATTCAATATGATTAGACCAGAATAAAAACTAAATGTTCCAACCACATTTGAAAATAATGAGTTTTTAGCGATGTTCCACTGGCTACATATTTCTTTAATAGACCATGATGTAGTTAAATTATTTATCGATATTTTAATTTTAGATACATATAGTAAAACTATAAATGTTAAAATTGCACTTATATATAATGAAGAAACATAGCCGTTAATTCCAAAATAAAAAGTAGAAAATATAATAATAGATATTGACAGTAATTTTGTATATATTTGGCTTCTAGCCAAACGGAAGAATTGTTGTTCCGATTGAAGTATACAGACCAATTGAGTTGTCAAACTAGTTAATATCAGTAGCACTGAAAACTTACTTATTAAAACATTTGTGTTTGAAGAATCAAAAATAAAATTATTTTTTGAAAGTGAAAACAACAAAATAGCAACGACGATTGAAGATATAAATGTTAAAAGTAAATTTAATAAATAAATATTATTACGTTCACTCTTAGATTCTAGCTTTGGTGCCGTAGCTAATAATGATGCATTTAGTCCTAAACAAGCAAATAAACTTGAAATCTCAATAATAGATAATGCAGTTTTTACTTCACCAAGTTCAACTGGACTTAAAATTGTCGCTACAAATAATTGACTTCCAAAGACAAAAAATTTAACTAATAAATTTGAACCAATATAACTAAATAACTGTAGAGAGAAAGTGACACCAAATAATTTCACGTTAATATCCGAAAATGATAGGTTAAATAAAACACCTACCTCATTTATCTTAGTTAAGAGTCAAATCAATATCTGCAAATATCCAGTATATTGATAACATTTTTTTCAAAAACAAAATCATTACCGATCTTAGCTATATTTTCAAGTTTATGATTTTTTTTACTTGAATAAATTTTATCTAAAATACTATCTGATAGCACCTCTGAGTTTATACTGCAAATAGATATATCAAGATTATATCTTTCCTTCAATTCTTTATAAGGGCCAATATCACTAAGAATCAATTCTGTTTTAGAATAAATAGCATCAATTACTGCACCTGTAAGCAAATCATTTTCACTCATATAAATAGAAAGATTTGCTCTGTTATATAAAGTAGCATAATCTATTGGGTCTAACATTCCCTCTTCCACGACTACCTGTTTTAAGCGATGTTTATTGATAATTTTCTTTATATCATCATAGTAAGATTGATCGAATGCATTTGCTGTTTTTATTATTATTTTTATTTTATTAAATTCTTCAGATGACATTTTCTCTTTTATTATAGCTAATGCTTCAACTATTAAATGTATATTATTATGTCTTAATAATCCTCTAGGTATAAATATTAAATAATCATCCTGCTTTATATTATATTGCTCAATACATTCTTGATTATATTTTTCATTTAGTGCATTAATGCTTTTTTGCGGCACACCCCATATAGTTAAAGATAGTTTGTTTTTAATGCATGGACATTTATCTTCTAATTGAAGATATGCATCCCACCAATTTACAAATATATGGTTTACTCTTTTGGCTACGAATTTAAAATAATTAAAAGTTTTATCTTCCCTTTTCGTAAGTCCATCTATGAACCATTGCCCCCATATATTTAAAACTATCTTACCTTTAAATATAATACAGAGTAATAACACCAACTTTTTATTATATGCTCCATGAATATATATAAGGTCAAACTTTTCATTTTTTAATGTGGTTATTATTTTAAAAAAACTATATGTTTTATTATGACTATCTAACTCATGATATATCTTTATATTTTTATATTCTTTAAATTCGTTAGATAACTTGGTTGTAGAAAGAAAATGAAAATCATCAATTTTTTGTTGGTCCATGTGATGAATCCAACTACGCATATTACTACCATAACCAGGACCGACCATTAAAATCTTCATAGAAACCTTAAAAAAACATATTAAATGAAAGTGTATTATTTAAATTGTAATTCCAAATATAATAGATAACTACTATCTATTATATTCTGTTCGTAACAAACTCATCATATACATATTATGATATTGACCATTTTTATAAACTGCATCACGTAAAAAACCATCGTCTAAAAATCCAATTTTTTTATATAAATTTATTGCTCGTTCATTTTTTTCTAGAACTGTAAGATATATTCTATGTAAATTCAAATCACAAAATGCATGTGTCAACATCTTAGACATAGCTTTAAACCCAACCATTTTACCACGACATTTTTCATCTCCAATCCATATCGATATTTCAGCAGACCTATTTATCCAATCTATTGATAGTAAATATACACTTCCAATTAACTCATCATTACTAGAATCACATATCGCTAATCGAACATTACGTGAACGAGATGACATATAATTTTCAAACCAATTAACATCCGTATCTTCATTAATGAATCTAAATGGAGACCCTAAATTATTTACTGTGTTTTTATTGCTTCTCCATTTGTTTATATTTTTCAAATCACGTTTTTCTATTTCTCTTACATATATATCCATATTAAAACCTAAATGTTATTATGTTTAATTTCATTTATTCCAATAAATATCAAATCAATTATGTCATTCATATCTTTTTCCTGATATCTTTGATCACATGGAATTGCCAATAAATTATTAACTAATATATCTTCAACTGACCCTGAGTCAACTGATTCCATAACATCTGGCCAATATTTAGCAATAAATAATTTATTCTTAATTAAAAAATCTCTCAATCCATCTAATCTGATTAGTAATGGATAACATAAAGGAGCATTGATATTATTAGGTATAACTAACTCATTTATTTTTTTTAGTCTACTATGAAGATAATTAAAGTTAATATTTCTCTGTGTTTTAACTGAATCTATATCAACTGATGATAATAATTTCCTTGTTAATGTAGACATTTTTTTAGGATAGAAATCATTTAAACTCTCATCTGCAATCTTGAATTCATTATAACCAGCTTCAGCACCACTACTTAATCTAGTTAAAAGAAATTTAGATCTTTCAATTGAGTCAGTATCTACTTCATATTCATCCTCAATAACAGTGTTAGTATATAAAAAACCACCATCCGGTAATCCAAAAAATTTTCGAGGAGAGAAGATTGTTGCAGCCACATCTTTTGGTCTTGAATAAAAAGCCTGAGAGTGATCGAATATGATTTGATCTGCAGTATATTCCGAAATTAACTCTTCCTCTTGTAAATCACAGATACCAAAATAATTAACATATAATAAAAGGTCAGTATCCCTAAGGGGAATTTTAGATTTAATTCTAAAGTCCAGATCGATATCATATTTCAATATTTCAATATCAAGCGACTCAATAGGAGGAATAACACAACCACAAATGTATTTTGGTAGCCATATTCGTTCACACTTTTTTTGCTTTATTAGTGCGTATAGGGAGGCTCTCGCTGACTGATATGCAACCCCCCACTTATCTAACTTGTTCCTGTGACTATTTAATTCCAACTCAAAGTAGCCGCCAATCGGATTTTTTTGTTTTTTCAATATCACTAAACATTCTCCACATTATGGATAAATCACCACTGACTAGACATGATTAAGAAGCTTTAATCAATGACCCTTGTGATAACATATCCATTATTTCCTCCGGACTATTAAACATCATAACGTCTAATATAGACAAACCTATTTCAAAATCTTTGCCAAATTGGTCATATTCATATAGTGGTTGCTCGATGAAATATAGATCTATATCGTTTTTATTATATTTATTCACATCAAAAAAACTTTGACCTCCAGCTGCATTTAAATATTGTTTAGCGCCAAGAGATTTACAAATATTAAGAGCCCATTCATCAGGGGCATCCGGGCTATCAACTTCAATATCCATTTCAGAAAAAACAACAATTTCAGTTTCTATCCCTAAATACGAACAAACATACTTAAGTATTCTTTCATTCAATTTAGATATGCTATTAAACTCATCCGTTAAACACTCTTTAACAAGAGAAACAACTTGTTTATAGTATGGAGCTTTTTTCTTATATATATCCAGTTGAGAAAAAATTTTATCTTTCCATTGAGATGAATTATCAATCATCATTTCGTTTATCAATGTACTTAGGGGTGCTTTCACTAAAGGTACTTTAACATATACACTACCACCACTAAGCTTGATAACTCTATTTCGCTCAATCCACCCTTTTCTCATAAACTGAGGAGTATCAAATATAATGAATTTATCTGACTGTTTGATTAAACTGAAATAACCTAGGTAAGGAAAAAAATACGGTTGCATGATTGCAAGTTTCATAAAATGGCCTGTTTAATAGTTCTTGTTACTTTATCTACATCACTCAATGACATATAAAAATGGAGTGGTAAACAAAGTATTCCAGATGAAATATTTATACTATTTGTTGTCCCATGGTTTATCTGATCAGTAAATACTTGTTCTAATGACGGAGAAAAATAACGGCGACACTGAATATTAGAGTCATTTAATGCTTTCATCACTTTTTGAACATTCATTTCACTGTGTAAATTGATCGGCATATAAGCGCCATTGAAATTGGCCATCTCATGCCATATAGGCAATTCAACATAACCTTTCAACCCATCACGATAAGCCCCAAATAACTCAGCGCGATATTTAATTACACTATCAATTTGGTCTAAAATTGTTAAACCAACCGCACATTGATATTCATTAAGCTTGGCATTAATACCAGCTTCAGTTATATTCCCATTCTCATCAATACCAAAATTTATTAACCGTTTGGCTCGCTCAAAGTCAGCTTTATGCTTAAAAACAATAGCCCCACCTTCAACCGAATGAAATACCTTAGTCGCGTGAAAACTAAGTATACTGGCGTCACCAAAATTAAGAACCGATTCATTGCCAACTTTAACACCGAATGCATGGGCAGCATCATAGATGACTTTAACGTCTTTTTCTGCAGCTATCGTTGAAAAAGCATCTAAATCACAGGGATTACCAAATACATGCGTAGCCACAATACCATTGATATCTGGATTTGCAGCTAAAGCATTTGAAGTTTCTTTAGGACACAGGTTGTAACTGCTTCTATCTATGTCGCAGAATGATGTATCGATGCCTTGCCATAATAGTGAGCTGGTTGTAGCAACAAAACTAAACGGTGTTGTCAACGCATTAGTCACGCCAAGTGCTTTGTAGGCAACTTGCAATGCTAGCGTGCCGTTGGACACTAATAATAGATTTTCAACTCCAAGGTACTCTTCTAAATGCGCTGTTAATTGTTGATGTAAGGGACCAAAATTAGTGTACCAGCCACTAGAATTTACTTGTGCTAAATACTCAGTTAAGCGCTTCAAATCTGGAACCAGAGGTTTGTTTAAGCAAATATCCATTTTAACTCACTAGGTTCTTTAAATATTTACCATAACTATTTTTCATCATTGGCTTAGCTAACTCTTTTATTTGTGCTGAGTTTAACCAGCCATTATTAAATGCAATTTCTTCTAAACAGGCAATCTTATAACCCTGTCTACGTTCAATCGTTTCTACAAACATAGCTGAATCAAGTAATGTTTCATGTGTTCCTGTATCTAGCCAAGCAAACCCACGCCCAAGTAACTTAACATTAAGTAAGTTCTGTTCTAAATACGCTTGGTTAATACAAGTTATTTCTAATTCTCCGCGTTTGGAAGGCTTCACTTTCTTTGCTATTTCAACAACGTTATTGTCATAAAAATAAAGCCCTGTTACTGCATAATTAGATTTTGCTCGCGTAGGCTTTTCTTCCAATGAAAGTACTTTCATATTTTTATCAAATTCAACAACACCAAATCTTTCAGGATCTTGAACTTGATAGCCAAAAACAGTAGCTCCAGTTGTTTTTGCAGCAGCATCTTGCAACATAGGTGAAAAACCTTGACCCCAGAACATATTATCACCAAGCACTAAACAAACCGAATCACCATTAATAAACTCTTCGCCGATAATAAATGCTTGTGCTAAACCATCGGGACTCGATTGGATTTCATAACTTAAATTAATACCAAAGTCACTACCATCACCTAATAACCGAATGAAACTAGCCTGATCATCTGGTGTTGTAATAATCAAAATATCTTTAATGCCTGCGAGCATAAGCACAGATAATGGATAATAAATCATCGGCTTATCATAAACAGGCAATAGCTGTTTTGATACGCCTTTCGTTATTGGATACAGACGAGTGCCAGACCCACCTGCTAATACGATACCTTTCATGTAACTTAAACTCCTAAACGTTCGCGTTGGTAAGAGCCATCCTGCACTCGTTTGCACCAATTACCATTGGCCAAATACCACTCCACAGTTTTTCTTAATCCTGTTTCAAAGGTCTCTTTAGGCATCCAACCAAGCTCACGCTCAATTTTGCTAGCATCAATGGCATAGCGCATATCGTGCCCAGGTCTGTCTGTAACAAAAATGATTTGCTCTTTGTAATTTCTATCTTGTGGCACTAATTCATTCAGTAATTCACAAATGCTTTCAACCACGTCAATATTCTGCTTTTCATTGTGACCACCAATATTGTAAGTTTCTCCTACAATACCTTCAGTGACAACTTTATATAAAGCGCGCGCATGATCTTCAACATACAACCAATCACGAATTTGCATACCATTGCCATAAATAGGCAAAGGCTTACCCTCAAGTGCATTCAAAATAACGAGAGGTATTAATTTTTCCGGAAAGTGGTAAGGGCCATAATTATTCGAACAATTAGTAATAATGGTAGGTAAGCCATATGTACGTAACCAAGCACGAACTAAATGATCACTTGATGCTTTAGATGCTGAATAAGGGCTGCTAGGATCATAAGAGGTCGTTTCTGTAAATAGATCCGTTGTCCCTTCTAAATCGCCGTATACCTCATCAGTAGAAATATGATGGAAACGGAAACTTTCTTTTTTACTTTGCTCAAGTTCATTCCAGTACTGCCGAGTTGCTTCAAGTAATGTGTATGTACCGACAATATTGGTTTCAATAAACTCAGCAGGTCCATCAATAGAACGATCAACATGCGATTCTGCCGCCAAGTGCATAACGGCATCAGGTTGATGTGTTGTAAATACACGGTCTAATTCTGCACGATTACAAATATCAACTTGTTCAAATGAATATCGTTCACTTATTTCTATTTCTGATAACGATTCTAAATTACCTGCATAAGTTAACTTATCAAGATTAATCACACTGTCAGATGTATTATTAATAATATTTCGAATAACAGCTGAACCAATAAAGCCAGCACCACCGGTAACTAATATTTTCATTATTTCCAGATACCTTTTGTATCAACTATAACAATTCCCAGAGGCAGTGATTTTATTAGCTTAAACTCAGTATGATCGACTAATAATACCGCAATATCGGTCATATTCATTGCATCATCAATTTGAACTAATTGAGCATTACTCGACATAGTTGTGGGCAACTCAGTTATATTAGGTTCAACAAAACTTACTAATGAAGGGTGACTTGCCGCTATTTTTTGGGCAATAGCCAATGACGGACTTTCGCGAAGGTCATCAATATCAGGTTTAAATGCAAGACCGAAACAAGTTATACGTACATCCGCAGCTGTTTTAGTTGGATTATTTTGCAAGAAGTCAGCTATTGCAAGCTTAACCTTATCAATAACCCACTCAGGTTTACTATCATTTACTTTACGTGCTGTATGAATAATTTGAGCTTCTTTAGGCGTTTTAGAAACAATAAACCAAGGGTCAACAGCAATACAATGACCACCAACACCAGGTCCAGGTTGAAGAATATTAATACGAGGATGACGATTAGCTAAAGAAATCAATTCCCACACATCGATATCTAATTTATCACAAATCATTGATAGCTCATTTGCAAAAGCAATTTGTACGTCACGACAGCTATTTTCTGTTAATTTTGCCATTTCAGCTGTGCGAGCATTAGTTATAACACAATCACCTTGTACAAATGTTTTATACAGCTCAACAGAACGCTCAGAACAACGTTTTGACATACCACCAATAACACGGTCATTTTCTACAAGTTCACGGACAACGTGACCAGGTAGCACACGTTCAGGACAATGAGCTACATTCACATCCGCATTTTCACCAGCTTGCTGTGGAAATGATAAATCAGGGCGAATCTCAGCAAGCCATTCAGCCATTTGTTCCGTTGCACCTACAGGTGAGGTCGATTCAAGAATAACCAAATCACCTTTTTTCAAGACGAGAGCAATAGCTTTACTTGCCGCTTCAATATAACGTAAATCTGGTTCAGGGATTTCACCTTCAGCACAAGGCTTAAATGGTGTAGGTACTGCAATTAAAAATGCATCTGCTGGTTCTGGAGATGTCACCGCTTTTAAATAACCTTCAGTGACAGCAGCATGAACTATCATATCCAACTCAGGTTCTACAATATGAATCTCACCACGATTAATCGTATCAACAGCGTGTTGATTCACATCTACGCCAATAACTTGTTTTTTACGTGATGCAAACATTGCAGCCGTTGGTAAACCAATATAACCAAGCCCTACTACTGAAATTGTTTCAAAAGACATTATATAACCTTATTTATTTGCTAATTCATTTAAAATACGTTCACATGCTTTACCGTCACCATACGGGTTATGGGCATAACTCATCGCTTTATAAGCATCTTTGTTTGTTAGCAGTTCATTTAAATTTGAAACCAATGCATCAACTTCAGTACCAACTAATTTAACCGTACCCGCTTCAACGGCTTCAGGGCGCTCTGTTGTATCTCGCATTACCAATACCGGTTTTCCTAGCGAAGGCGCTTCTTCTTGAATACCACCTGAATCGGTTAAAATTATATTTGCACGA
Source organism: Alteromonadaceae bacterium (assembly GCA_047621305.1). Taxonomy (GTDB): domain Bacteria; phylum Pseudomonadota; class Gammaproteobacteria; order Enterobacterales; family Alteromonadaceae; genus Colwellia_A. The sequence goes on from JBLHNB010000139.1 coordinate 9,418, forward strand.
CCCATTAAATAAATAAATGGTAAATACTGCTGCGGTTCAATCAAGAAGATATTATCGATACCAGCCAAAATGCGGTTAACCGGTTCGCGTACATTAGGATTCAAATGCATTGGATATACGATTTGCGTTTCAGGATGTGCTTTTGCTGTGATCGCTAGCGCCTCACAGATACGCTCAAAACCACCGCCGAAACTTTCGCGTCGGTGACCAGTCACTAGAATTAACTTTTTGCTTTCATCTAAAAATGGGAACGATGCTGACAAGGTCAAATTCAAATCGGCATCATTATCAACTTTATCTTTAACCATTAACAAAGCATCGATAACAGTATTACCTGTCACTGAAATTTGTTCTGGATTGAAATTTTCTTTAAGCAAGTTTTCTTTCGACGTTTGCGTAGGCGCAAAGTGATACTTAGTTAAAGTACCCGTTAACCTGCGGTTGCCTTCTTCAGGCCAAGGCGAGTAAATATTGCCTGTACGTAAACCCGCTTCAATATGACCAACATCGATTTGTTCGTAATAGGCAGCTAAACTTGCCGCAAATGTTGTAGCTGTATCGCCATGCACTAATACCACATCAGGTTTAAATTCTTGTAATACTGGTTTTAACTCAAGTAAAATACGTGCCGTAACTTCATTAAGCGTTTGTCCCGCCTTCATGAGGTTTAAATCATAGTCAGGTGTAATTTCAAATAGTTCAAGTACTTGGTCTAACATTTCACGATGCTGAGCAGTCACACAACATTTCGCTTCAAATCGCTCATCTGCAGCGAGCGCATGAACAAGTGGCGCCATTTTAATCGCTTCAGGACGCGTACCGAAGACGGTCAATACTTTCTTTTTTGACATGATAGACCTACATTTATTTAAAAGTTAATAGCTAATATTTAATAACTAAGAATGGAAATACTTCAACAATAAAGCTCAGTAATATAACTTCCACTGAGCCACTTTACATTCATAATGAGACAGATAGCGATGATTAACTATTTGTAATTGTTTGATTTGTTATGTTTTACGCAACAGGCCCCAATAGGTCCCGGAAATAACCTAAGACTTATCACTCTCATAGCTATAGTTATAATAACCATACCCATAAGACGCACTTGCCTTCTTCTCAACCGCATTAAGAATAAAGCCTTTCACTTCTATCCCTGCCATTTCAAAACGGTGGCGCGCGACTTCAATTTCTTTCACTGTATTTTGACCAAAGCGACCAACCATCAAGGTTGTTCCTGCAAGCGCACCAACAATACTTGGGTCTGTTACCGCGAGTACCGGTGGCGTATCTATGATGACTAAATCGTATTTGCTTGATGCCCATTCAACAAAATCGCTAAAGCGTGGGTGCATTAATAATTCAGAAGGGTTTGGTGGGATTTGACCACGGGTAATAACATCTAGGTTTTCAATTCCTGATGTTTTAATTACGTCTTTAGTTTCTAACTTACCAGAGAGCATTTCTGACAAACCGCGATCCCAGTCAAGGTTGAAATGGCGTTGTAAATAACCTTTACGCATATCACCATCGACAATCAACACTTTTTGCCCAGTCTTAGCAATAACAGCGGCAAAGTTTACCGATACAAACGATTTACCAATACCAGGGGCTGGACCCGAGATCATCACTACGTTGTTCTTCGCTTCCATCATGGCAAAATGCATACTGGTACGTAGACCACGTAACGCTTCAATTGCTAGATCCGCAGGGTTTGATTCAGCTAATAATGTTTCATGTAACTCGAGCTTTTTCTTACGCTTATTTTGTTTAAGCTTACTGTCCATCTCTGCCTGCCAATCAGACATTGGGATGCTGGCATAAACCGGTAAACCTAACGCTTCAATTTCATCTGGATTTTCAACGCCTTTATGTAATGCAGCACGAACGAGTACAACGGCAACAGAAAGCATGCCACCTAATAATGTCGCTAATACCACGATTAATGACTTCTTCGGTTTAACTGCTTGATTATAAGCTTGTGCTGTATCTAAAATACGCACATTACCAACCGTACCGGCTTTTAAAATACTCAGCTCTTGCACCTTGTTAAGCAGTTGAATATAAATCTGCTGATTCACTTCAACGTCACGAGTCATACGCAGCACTTCACGTTGCGTTTTTGGTAGCTTTTGCACTTGTTTGTTTAAACGTTCTTTCTCACCAAATAGTACCTGACGCTTATCTAATAACGATTTGTAAGCAGGATGGTCTTTGGTAAAACGTTGGCTAACTTCACTTTCTTTAAAGGTTAATTCATTTAATTGGGCTTCTAGTGC
>JBLHNB010000140.1:0-11694 GCA_047621305.1 Alteromonadaceae bacterium
TTGTAGCGTTGTTGTTGTGATGTATTCATGGGGTTACTCCAATAAAGCATCATCGAAATGACGAAGCTATATTGAGTATGGAAGGTTGTTTAAAAGTTACTCTGCCGCGAGCGGCTTCGTTCAACAAGGATATATAGCGTTAGAGACCTTAATATATGAATTTTTTGAGTAAATGGATTTGTTATTGTGCTTTTCTTTGTGTGCATTATGCTTGGGCTGATACCTTAAAAGTAAGTATCCCAAAAATGAAAACCCACGCAACCAACAAGGATAAAGGAGTATTGGTTGATTTTACTAAAGCACTTGCTATACATTTGAAACAAAATGTTGATATTCAACTAGTACCGTTTTCGCGCTCTATTTATTATGTTAGTACAGGCAAAGTTGATTTTCATTTACCTTTAATAAAACCCCTTGATAATTCCACAGGTGGTCACGAGTCAATTATATACTCAGACGAAACGATTTTTTATGTCAATTTTGTACTCTACAGCCATAAAGACAAGCCGATAAATGTTGCTAATTTATCAAAATATAAAATAGAAACAGAGTCAGCACACTTGTCTTTTTTTCCTGATGTTAAATTAGGTTCTGATTGTATAATTTGTAGCTTAAAGAAAGTGCAGTACAAAGTGACCGATGGTTACTTATTTGCAGATTCTTCTACAGACCCTATACTTCTAGAGAATAAGTCGTTTTTGACAGATATGAAACGTCAACTCTATCAACGTTTTGAAGTAAAAGTGGTTTTTCCAAATAATGCTAAAGGCAATAAACTCAATAAACAGATCAGTGACATTATTGTGAACATGCGATTATCAGGAGAGCTTGATAAACTATTAGCTGTTGTAGACTTTCCTTACAGCGATTGGCAATTAAATGAATGAAAAATAATTATTATAGGAGTAGGGATGTTACATAAAATTATAGGTTTACTCTTTGTTGCTCTTGCCGTACTTGGTGCTGTATTGCCGTTGTTACCGACCACGCCTTTTTTATTGGTGGCGGCAGCATGTTTTGCTAAATCATCACCACGGCTACATAAAAAACTTTTAGATAATAAAGTTTTTGGTCCCTTGATTTACAATTGGCAAGCATCTCGTTCAATTTCCAAGCGGGCAAAAATTGTTTCTTTGGTCACTATGGCATTAAGTGTTGCTTGGTCTTGTTATATGCTCAACAACAACTACTATTTACAGGCTTTAGTGATTGCTTTAGTCATATGTCCATTTATTTTTATATTACGTCTACCTCTTTCAGCAGAGATAAACGTAAAAATGAATAATCAAACGTCAGATGTTATCGGCTAATCTTTTAAGAAAGAGCCTTGTTAACCAAAAGAGCTAAATGCTCAGGCAAGGTTAATTTCAAGGCAATATCGTGTGCTGTGTCTGACATTTTTGCCCAGGTTTTTTGTAATATGCGAATGATTTTTTCTTCGTCGTGTTTAGCCGAAAATTCATCAAAGTAATATTGTAAAAAAACCAAACAAGCGACATCTTCCAATGTTTGGCTGCCGAGGTTTGATTTTAATTTTTCTTTTCTAAGCATTTTTGCAGTGGTTTCAGCCTCTTTTTCATTAAATCCATGCTCGATCATTAATGATTTTGTCAGCTCAGCGTGAAACTTTCCTTGCGCAATACGCCATTTAAAATAACCTGCTTTACCCACATCATAATCAGTACGCTTTAAATGCCAGCGTTTTATATGTTGTGCGCGTACCGCTATTTGCAATAATTCATCAGCATCTGGCCAATACTGCTCAAGACAGTGGCTCATGTATTGGCCATATAACAATTCTTTAGGTTGTTTTTTACCGTCGATAATCGTTTGGTTGGGATCCTCAGTATTTATTTCGTCGATAGCTGAAAGTACAATGTGTAACTTGGGAAGTGTCATGACGGATGCTCACATGGAAAATTGTATTTTAACGTTTTATTTTTATAAAGTATAAAAGTTTTGTATATATCCCCTTACTCATTGAAGATGCAGGTTTTGATCAGTCTAAAAAAGTCATCTACTGCGTTGCATTCAATCCTAATAGCCCGCTTATGTGGGGGAGTCCAATTATCTATTTCTCAATCATGCATCTTGTAGCTAAAATTTTTAGCTATGTTTAAAATTACGTATCTTCAATGACCACGGGTATAGACATTTAAAAAAACTGATATTGATACTAGGATCATATTGTCGTTGCGGCAGATCTTAAGTATAATGTTTTCCCGTCCTGTTAGGCTGGTATGTTTATCTAAAATCCCGCATGACAAACACGAAATTCCTGTTCACTCTGACTTTTGGTATCACATGACAACTAGATATATTTTCGTAACTGGCGGCGTTGTATCGTCTCTTGGTAAAGGTATTGCAGCAGCCTCTTTAGCGGCAATTCTTGAAGCTCGTGGCTTGAAAGTTACTATGCTAAAACTAGACCCTTATATTAATGTTGATCCTGGCACAATGAGCCCCATTCAACATGGTGAAGTTTTTGTTACTGAAGATGGTGCAGAAACTGATTTAGATTTAGGGCATTACGAGCGTTTCATTCGCACCAAAATGACCAAGCTTAATAACTTTACGACGGGTCGTATTTATCAAGATATTCTTGCCCGCGAACGTAAAGGTGAATTTTTAGGTGCAACCATTCAAGTCATCCCTCATATAACCAATGACATCAAACGTCGAATTATTGAAGGCGCGGAAGGTTATGATATAGCGATGGTTGAAATTGGTGGCACTGTTGGCGACATTGAATCACAACCGTTTTTAGAAGCTATTCGCCAACTTGCTGTTGAATTGGGAAGAAACCGTGCGATGTTTATGCATTTGACTCTTGTGCCTTATATTGCTGCTGCAGGCGAAATTAAAACTAAGCCTACTCAACATTCAGTTAAAGAATTACGCTCGATTGGTATTTTTCCCGATATTTTAGTTTGTCGTAGTGACCGTGCTATTCCGGCCAATGAGCGGGCAAAAATCTCTTTATTTACTAATGTCGAAGCAAAAGCTGTTATTTCTATGCCTGATGTCGATAGTATTTATAAAGTACCAGCGTTATTGAAAGCTCAAGGAACAGACGAATTAGTGGTAAATCGTTTTGGTTTAGAAGTACCTGAAGCTGACTTAAGTGAATGGGAACAAGTACTTTATAAAGAAGCCAACCCTGTGGGTGAAGTTACCATAGGTATGGTTGGTAAATACATTGAATTACCTGATGCTTATAAATCGATAAACGAAGCGTTAAAACATGCTGGTATTAAAAATCAAGTTAACGTTAAAATTCAATATATAGACTCACAAAACCTTGAAAATAAAGGGGTTGAATTACTTAGTGATGTCGATGCTATTTTAGTACCTGGTGGCTTTGGTGAGCGTGGTGTTGAAGGCAAAATTTTAGCGGCTCAATATGCGCGTGAAAATAAAGTACCTTACTTAGGGATTTGTTTAGGTATGCAAGTGGCATTAATTGATTATGCCCGTAACGTTGCCGGCTTAGAAAATGCACACAGTACAGAATTTAATAGTGAGACCCCTCATCCTGTCATTGGTTTGATCAGTGAATGGTTGGATGACGAAGGTAAAGTTGAATATCGTCATGAAAATTCTGACTTAGGTGGAACCATGCGTTTAGGTTCACAATTGTGTCACCTTATGAAAGGTACCAAGGTGTATGACGTATATGGCAGTGAAACAATTTATGAGAGACACCGTCATCGTTTTGAGGTAAATAATAACTACAGAGAACGATTAAGTGATGCTGGCTTGGTATTCTCTGGTTTATCTACGGACAAAACATTAGTGGAGGTGATTGAAAATCCTAATCATCCTTGGTTTATTGCTGGGCAGTTCCATCCGGAGTTCAATTCTACTCCTCGTGATGGACACCCACTGTTTGAAAGCTTTATTGCTGCATCCTTTGAGCATCAAAAGCAGCAATTAAGCTAAACCAATAATGAATGTAAACCGTAGCCTAGTGCTACGGTTTTGCTTTTTAAGTAAAGAAGCGTTTTTAATTTTAATTGTTCATTCACTTTTAGCTGTAACATTTAATGTTGAGTCTTTAAGTCAATGCAGAACAAAAATATTTATCAATAGGAATAAAAATGTCAAATATTAGTAAAATCATCGCTCGTGAAATTATGGACTCACGTGGTAACCCAACCGTTGAAGCTGACGTGTTTTTAGAATCAGGTGCTTGGGGACGTGCTGCTGCCCCTTCTGGCGCATCAACAGGTTCACGTGAAGCTCTAGAATTACGTGATGGTGATAAATCTCGTTATTTGGGTAAAGGCGTGTTGAAAGCGGTTGCGGCAATTAACAACGACATTCAAACAGCATTAATAGGTAAAAACGCTTTAGAACAAGCGAGTATTGACCAAGTGATGATCGATTTAGATGGCACTGAAAATAAAGAAAAATTTGGTGCTAATGCGATTCTTGCTGTCTCATTAGCGAATGCAAAAGCTGCCGCTATGGAAAAGAAAGTGCAATTATTTGAACACATCGCTGATTTAAATGGTACGCCAGGTCAGTATTCTTTACCTTTACCTATGATGAACATTATCAATGGTGGTGAACATGCTGATAACAACGTAGATATTCAAGAATTTATGATCCAACCGGTTAGTGCTAAAAACTTTAGTGAAGCATTACGCATGGGCGCTGAAGTTTTTCATGCGTTGAAAAAAGTATTATCCGCTAAAGGTTTAAATACCGCTGTGGGTGATGAAGGTGGTTTTGCTCCAGATCTAGCATCAAACGCTGATGCTTTAGCTGTTATTAAAGAAGCGGTTTCTGCTGCGGGTTATGAGCTAGGTAAAGACATTACGTTAGCAATGGATTGTGCCGCATCAGAATTTTATGATGCAGAAAAAGGTATTTACGACCTTAAAGGTGAAGGCAAGCAATTTACCGCTAATGAATTCTCTGATTTCTTAGCGACACTTTGTGAAGAGTACCCCATTGTTTCAATTGAAGATGGTTTAGACGAATCCGATTGGGATGGTTTCGCTTACCAAACTAAATTGTTAGGTGACAAAGTACAAATTGTTGGTGATGATTTGTTTGTAACCAATACTAAAATATTAGCGCGTGGTATTGAAAACGGTATTGGTAATTCAATTCTAATCAAGTTCAACCAAATTGGTACATTAACAGAAACATTAGCAGCCATTAAAATGGCGAAAGACGCTGGTTTTACTGCGGTTATCTCTCATCGTAGTGGTGAAACTGAAGATGCGACTATTGCTGATTTAGCGGTTGGTACTGCTGCCGGTCAAATCAAGACAGGTTCACTTTGTCGTTCTGACCGTGTATCTAAGTACAATCAATTATTACGTATAGAAGAGTACCTTGGTGATAAAGCGATATTTAATGGCTTATCGGAAGTAAAAGGTCAGTAATTCATATATTTTTATGAGTATGAAAATAAAAGCTACTCTTTTGAGTAGCTTTTTATGTACAGGATGTACGGTCAGCTTTTTAGTTCCAGACAAAAGCTAAGTACCTGCGTCTATGCAGGCAATGTCGCGGTCACGTGGATGTGAATGAACGTTTATTTTGTGTCATCAAAATCATGTGCATCAAGCAAAGGTGAAATTTGTTGAGCTAAAGTATTTATGGATAATTCAAGTTGAACTACAGCATGATTGTAGCCGGCTTGACTGAGTTGTTTATTAATACGAAAAGATTGTTTACGGAGCAATTTATTCTCTTTATCCAGCAACCAAAATGTACCTGATGTTAAGGTGGTATTATCCGCTAAAACGGTAAACTGATTAATGTTGATTTTGAGGTATGCCTGAGCTTGATTTTTCCAACGTAAATCATTTTTTTCAAAATGATATTTTGGCATCATCACCTCTAATTTACTGAGTAAACTGCGGGTAATGGCATAGGTTAAGTTATCTGCCCAGCGATGTTGATTTGATAACTGTATTTGGTGGGACTTTAATTGCCTAACTAACGCTCCTGTTGCTAGAAAGTCAGCAAGGTTAATTGCTGATAACAAAATGATCGGTTGTTGCTCATTTGCCGCTTTGTTTACCGGAAGACTAGATTCACTTCTTATGCTATTCAACGTATAATAACTAACGGTAATAGGTGCTGTGGCGCAGCTTGATAATAGACTTAACAAGCAAAGAATACTTAGCGATAAGCTGATTTTTGATATGATTATTTGTGTCATTGAACTTGTCCTGTTGGCTCTTGTTCCAAACGCTTTTCTCCAGAAAATATCAAGCTATTAGGTTGCATTTTTAGTTGTATTAATAAAGGTGTTAACGCTTTTACTGTGTGTTCAATTGTTTGCAATAGATAATTTAATTGTTGATTTGTTTTTGAACCATCGGTGTAACTTCTTGTTAAATGCTCGACACTTATTAAAGTTTGGTTGAGTTGTGCAATTAATGTTTGGCTTTGCGGATCCTTGAGTAATGTAGCTACTTCGACAGATGCAGAGTCAAAATTTTTCATCGCGTTACTCATGGTATTTAATGCCATATTTGCAGAGTCTAGTACGTTTTTAAAAGGTAAGTCATCAAGGGTATTAACAATATTGCTGATACGAGTAAATAATTGCTTTAACTCGCTGTCGGCGGTGGGAATAAGTAATAAATCACCGTATGTTTTAGCTTCGTTATGCACAATGTTGTGATATTTTAATTCGATATACATGTTACCAGTAAGTAAATTATCAATGTTTAATACCGCGTGTAACCCTTGTGAAATCCACTTTTTCATATCTTGATGACTTTTATAAACGCCCATTTCGTTATCCTGTAAACCTAACCGGCCAGGCGTTATTTTGATCATTACGGGTAGTAAGGTTTGCTTACTTAAAAAGTCATTTACTTCAGGGTAATCAATATCAGTGCGTACCACTTCTCCAATTTTTATGCCTTTATATTCAACCACTGCGCCTGGTTTTAATCCTCGAATGGTTTGGCTAAATAACACCATGTAATTTTGACCCACATTGTATAGTCGCTCATTAACTTTTTCTTTATTAGGGTAAATGGAAAAATAAGCACGCTCGGTGATCACCTCTCCTTTACTTAAATAACTAGGTACATCAAAAGCAACGCCACCACTAAGTAATGTTTCTAACGTACCAGTATTAAACTTTACCCCTTCTGCCGAAATATCAACTTCAATTCCTTTTACTTCCCAAAAACGGGTATTAGTGGTGATCAATTCATCGTAAGGGGCATCAATAAAAACATTGTAATAAAGCTTACCTTTATCACTATTAAAGTGAACATATTCAATTCGTCCTACTTTATTTCCTCGATATAAAACAGGGTCGCCAATATCAAAAGCGTGGTCGCTATTACTGTCTAAAGTTACATGTAAACCAGGGGTGCCAAAAGGAGTTAATGGTGGGTTCTCATGGCCTTTAAAGCTACTTGCTAAAGTAAGATCACTACCTGGCGATAGTTCTATGTAAGCACCTGATAAAATGGTTGATAATCCTGAAATATTACCAAAACTAATACGAGGTTTAACCACCCAAAATTGACTGTCACTGGTCAATAATGCGCTGGCTTTTTTATCGAGCCTAGCGGTGATAATAATACCATTCAACGCGTTATTTAATTTTACATCGACCACTTTCCCTATGGGCATATCTCTCAACTTTACTAATGTCTCATTGATATTTATACCTTGTGCCGTTGAAAACTCAATGGTAATTAATGGTCCTTGTTGTTGCCAAGTATCAAGGATCATCCATGATCCAATCGCCAATGCAACTAAAGGGATCAGCCATATACTCGATATTTTACTTACTGATTTGATCATAGCGTTAGGTAGATCTTTATTATGCACAGTCATAAAACTTCTTGTTCCATTTCTTTATTATTATCGTGTTGCCAAATAAGTCGCGGGTCAAATGTTATAGCAGCTAGCATGGTGGTTATAACCAAGCCTGAAAAAGCAATTGCGGCTACGCCAGGCTCAATTTTCATCATCATGCCCATTTGCACCATAGCAACCAAGATAGCAACGACATAAACGTCAATCATCGACCATTTACCGATCACCTCCGTAAGTCGATACAATTTTTGACCAAGTGATTTAGATCTAAAACCTCTAAAGCGTACTTCATAACACAACCAAGCGAGCGCCATTAATTTTCCAATAGGAATAACAATACTGGCGAAAAAGACGACCGTAGCGACTAAATAGGATTGATGTTGCCATAATAAAATAACCCCTCCCAATATAGTACTTTGTGTTTTAACGGCCAAAAAAGTCGTACTCATTATAGGAAGAAAATTTGCTGGGATTAACAAGATAACGGAAGTCATCAATAGTGCGACTGTCTGCTGAATTGAGTAAGGATTAATGACATGTAAATGTGCATGACATTGCTGACAATACTGTTGATCAAATGTGTTTAGAACCATACAAACGGGGCATTGATATAAGTGCTCTTCATTAGCTGTATGTATATCAAGATCAGCCATGTACTTTCCTCAGCTTTAATTGATAGGTAGACCATAGTTGATAGCGATCAAAGTAGCTCAAGGTTGCCGCTAAGCTAATGATAAATAAAATATAAGAAAAAAATGACAAGCCAAATTCAACATGTGCTAACGTCATTACTTTAATTAAGCCAACTAAAATACTGACTAAAAATATTTCAGCCATATTCCAAGGCAGAACTGATAAAGCAAATTTTAATACTTTTTCGGTAAAGGGCAGTAATTTTTTTGCATTAAATGACCAAGAAACATATACGACGCTAAGTAAAAAAAGCAGTGGAATAATGATGGCTGTAGCGAATAATAATATAGAAACAAATATATAGTTGATGCTACTAAAACTTTGAATCGACTCAATTAAAGTTAAAGATCTTGCATTGCCATGTAAATAAAATATTAGGAAAGAAAACTTAAGGGAAAAAGTTAAAAAGACTAATGAAGTTAACGTAAAAGCTAGTAATTTGATCGGAGCATGCTGATAAAATCGCGTCAAAATAAAGCCACAACGTGGACAAACAGCTTCCTGACGATGTTTTAAGTGGGGGATTAACATAAGTAAGTCACAATCGTGACAGGCTATTTTTCGCTTTTTCATTGAAAAAACAATTGGTTTTTATTATTAGTCATAACAAAAAGGTTAGTAAATGTTTTAAGTATTTACCAACCCTTAGCGTTATTTATCTGTATATCGCGGTCTTAAATTAAGTACTTAAAAATTTGTACGCATAATATCGCTACTGGCATTTTTTGTTTTAGACAAAGCTTGTAAATTCCCTGAAACGGCATAGTCATAATAGCCCATAGATTTCATTTTATGGGCTTGTTTATACACGGTTGTCATCGACGCTAACCGTAAGAGTTCACTTGAGTTTTTACTTGATAAACAATAAAAATCATTGCCATCTAATCGAAACGTTGAACTTTGACGATATATTGGGTTTCTACATGTTAATTCAGCGGGGGTGGAAGAACCGTTAATATATAGCTCCATCTCTTGATTTATTAAGACTTGTTGCTTGTTATTACCTAGTGAAAATGCCCATTGTTGATCAAAGGGTGTTGTTGTAGATGTGGTCACGTTATATTTAAATAACTGCCAATGGCCTTCTAGATATAGACTATACACAAGTTCATGCTGATTTATCCAACTCACGGCATAAGCAGGTAGTGGCAGTTTAATTATTTTATTTACTTGAAAAGATTGTGCATCAAAAATGACTAAACCATTGCTGGTATTGGCTAAAAGGACTTTATCATCCATTGACCATTGTAAACTATAAAAGCTGCGCCCCTGATCTGGTGGCTCTAGTGAATCAAGTTTATCCAAAGTTAAATTTTTCAACCAAATTTTACTGTAGCCTGAGCGTTTTGAGATAAAAGCCAGCTGCTGATTATCATGAGATATAGCGGGTAAAAAATCGGTGACTGAAGAGTTAAAGTCAGTCACGGTTTTTTTATTTATTTCAATATCACTATTAAATAGATACGAACTAAAGAGGTAATCAGTTTGGTTATTAATACGTTTAACATCATTTATTCGACGGGTATCCGAGACTAAAACTGTTGATTTTTTAGTATCTAAGTCTGTCATAAGTAATTGATAGGATGGATGTGGACCTTGATGAACAATACGTTCAGATTGATGTGCCCATAATGCATTATCAATAAAATAATCAAATTTGAGTAATTGGCTAAAGCTGCTTTCTACTAAATTCACTTCAAAAACGCTGGTATTACCTGGTGTTTGGTCACTTAGTAATAAAAAACGTCCAGTGTTAGATGAAAAGTCAAAATGATGATTACCTTTACCCACGGCAACGGGTTGTGCTAAACGCTGCTTTATCCCCGTAGCAATATTTAATTGATAAGCGACATAAGGCTCATATTCATTAGAGCGTTCAACAAAATACAGCGTTTGATTATCATCACTGTAAGCAAAATCACTAAAGCTGTTTTTAATGCATTGATAGATACTACGTGGTGGTTGGGCTTGACCATTGCTAAAGTCTATTTGATGAAATTGGCAAGTTTTTCGTTTCTATATAAATATACGACCTTGCTGTCATCAAGTGACCAATGACCTTTACTGGCTCTGCCGTTGGCTAAGCTGATTTTATGCGGCGTACCATTGGGTAGTGCCATTAAATAAAGTGCTTGTTCTTTATTATTGTAACTAGAATAAAGAAGTTTTTGGCTATTATTGGCCATTTCAGCATCGAATTGATCGCTAGATAAACGCGTTAAAGGTGATATTCGTGGATTATGGTTTTCTGTGGTGCTTGATTTGCGATGAAAAAATAAGTGAACAAGGATATTGATAATAAAATAATCAGAAATTGAAATAATCTATTATTAAAAAAATTTGGTTGTTGATATTTATATTTTTTTACATCAACGGCTAATATTTCGCCGTCATTTGTTTTTGCTGTGATAACAGGAGGTTCAACTAATAACTCCGCTTGTTGTTGGTTTGTTAAATTAATAGGCGTAACAATAAAGCGATAACCAATTTTAGGAACAGTAACGATAAATTTTTTGACTTTATTTTCATCGGAGAGTGCTTTTCGTAATAAAGCAATGACACGAGTTATGGCATTTTCTGTGACTAATTGCCCGTGCCAAACTTCAGCGAATAATTCATCTCGGCTAATGTTCCTTTGTGGATGTTGGCATAAGTAATAAAGTAAGCTAGCTACTTTAGGCTCTAATATCGTCTCTCCTGACGGCCTAGAAAGTACTCGTGTATTTGCATTAAATTCAAATTCACCAAACGACCAGAACATCTATTACTCTTTTTATTGTTTATAAGTTATTGAAAAATATAAGTCATCATGAAAAATCACTTTATATCATGTTAAAATCACGACTTAACGCTGCGCTATAGACATTATCTTTTACATCATAAATTGTTAAGGGTAAAAACACTATGGTTTCCAATGTTAAACGAAAAAACTGTGTAACAAAATTGCACGGTGTAATTTTTAGTTTGGTCGTTATTGTATTTTCTATTACGAGTCAAGCACATGCAGTTACGAGCGAAAATTTTTTAAATCATCTTAAAAAGCACTATCAAGCAACAAATATGATCGATACGTTTTCAATTAGTTACCTGATTACCCATAAAGCTCAGCCATACTCAATAGCTTGTTCGACATAGGCGGTGTTCGCAAAGCAATATAAGCAAATCGTGGTAACATATCCTCTAACTGAA
>JBLHNB010000141.1:0-11653 GCA_047621305.1 Alteromonadaceae bacterium
CGGGGATCTACTACTGAATCAAAATGTTTTAGAAAAGTTGTCGTCATAGGAGAAAAGCTAGGCTGAATTTGACCCTTATTTGATCATAGCTACCTTAAACATTCAATTTATAATGATCTTGCCGTGACCCTTAACATGGCTGATGACGCGGAGCTTGAAAAACAAATTAAGGCATTAAATAAGCAACTCAAAGATATTAACAGAGAGCTTAAGCAATATGATGTGCAAAAAGGGCTAGAAAAAGCCTCTGAAAAGGTTAATGATTATATGGCTGAAATAGGAAGGAATTTTGAATTCGAAGCCAGCTATAAACCTATTAACCTTCACTTTTCTTTTGAGACATTCGATCTCTATCACTTAACACCAGAAAATGAAAAAATCTACTTAAGATCAATGGGGAGCGGTGCAAATTGGTTATATTGCCATGTAACACTCTTCCTCGCATTACACAAATATTTTGCTGAGCTTGGTGATGAATGTACTATTCCATCAATACTGTTTTTTGATCAGCCAACGCAGGTGTATTTCCCAAATTTTAATCGCGATAACTCTGAGTCTTTCGAAGAACAAAAAGGGCTGGAAGATACACAGCGAACATCTAAAGAGCGACCTGTAGACGAAGATATAAAAGCTGTTGAAAACTTATTCAGTCAGTTATCTATTTATTGCGATGAACTTGAGCAAATGAATGGTTTCAGTCCACAGATAATCGTGACTGATCATGCTGATGGTTTGACATTATCTAATGGGGTTTCATTTGAATCTTTAATTAATGGGAATCGATGGCGTAATCGCGGTTTGATTCATCCTGAGCCACAAGTTAATAAAATAGCAGAGCCTTGTATTTAAATATGAAGATAAATCAATGGGGTCGGTCAGAGCAATTGATTTCATCAGTGATATTCAATTGCTGATACTTTAAGTCATGTCAATGCAATTACCTTAACGACCGCTTTGGTGACTTTTGAGACTGTCAGGTTTGGGATGATAAACCTTCGTTCTAGCAAGCTTGACGTTAATACTTGGATAAACAGACAAGGTAAATTAATATCTATCTCGGCTCAAATAATAGTTGTTAATATTTATGAATTAATGCGTTACTTTCTCATTACATTTGATACGAAAATTCATAAATTAATTCACATACCTGTCTACAGGGCCTATCAAGTCTGAGCATTTATTATTGATGTTTTCGAAGTTCCACACAAGACTGAGTGAAAATGGATAGTTTAGGAAAGATTTTTATTATTGGTTTACCCCGAACAGGCACCACCAGTGTCTGTTCAGCTTTATTAACATTGGGCTATTACGTTGCTCATACCGCCTATACGCAACGTACTTTTGAGCAAGCAGAAGTGATAGCTGATACGCCGATATTTTGTGATTACCCAATATTAGATAGTTACTATCCTAACAGTCGCTTCATCTATTTAGAGCGCGCACCGCACTTATGGATCCCTTCAATTAAACAACTTTTACTGCGTATGCAAAAAAATATGCTTAGAACAGACGGTGGTTTTAACACTATTATTAAGCGTTGTTATCAAGAGATTTTTACACCTTTTACTGCGGATAATATTCAAGATGACAAATTTCTATTGGATTGTTATGAGCAACATCAAAAAACGGTCACAACCTATTTTTCAAAAAGGCCACAAGACTTACTTTCAATCGATATCAGCAAAGAGAGCAGTTACGCACAGCTCTTATCATTTCTGGCTTTGGATGAAGGTGCTGGAAATTTTCAGCAGATGAATGTTGGCGGTAAAGTTACCGCATGGAATGACCTAAAGAATGACAATAAAATATCGTCGACAAACAGGGGGAAAATTACAAAAGTAGATTATTTTCAATTGCAATGTGAAAGAGCCAAATTAAATTCAGTCCCGTTTTAGCGCACTGTAACGCTTACTAAATAAGCTTTGGCGTATAAAATCATTAACACCTAGCTAACTCTAGAAAAATATAGGTAATACATAAAAAGATTTTTCTAGAAGAAAAAATGAAACACATAGGAACGTTAACTTTTTTCTGCGGGAAGATGGGCGCTGGAAAATCAACGCTATCAAAAATACTAGCTACTGATAAAAATGCTGTACTTATATCTGAGGATAATTTGCTTTCATCATTATACCCTAACCAAATTAATTCTTTTGAAGACTACTTAAGATACTCTGCATTATTAAAACCTTTTATTAAATTACACGTTCAAAACATCCTACAAACAGACACGAATGTGGTTATGGATTTTCCAGCTAATACCATCAATCAACGACAATGGTTCTGTACGTTATGCCAAGAAATAGAGGCTGAATATCAACTAATTTACTTGAATGTTACGAATGAAAAATGCCTAGCTCAAATTTCAAAACGGTGTATAGAACAACCCGAACGAATGCTATTTGATAATGAAACCGTATTTAATCAAGTTACTAAATTTTTCGAAGCGCCAAGTGCATTAGAAAACCTGAATATTGTCGATATTCATAAGCTATGAACCTTTCTCATTATGAAAATAAAATATCAATAATTAACAGGAACATTTACCGTAATTTCGCCTAGAAAACATCCACTTGAATACTCAATAAGTAGTGAACAGTAATCGTTATGATTTGCATTATAAGTTACTTATTTATAAGGAGTATATAATTATTCCTCTTAGGTTAATTTGATATTACAAACGTCACTTATTTCCGCTATTATTAATGAATAAATTTTTTAATTCTATAGGATGGCGACTTATGAAATCCAAGGCTGTTATATTGAATGCTCTAAATCAAATGCTGACAATAGAGCTTACTTCAATAAACCAATACTTTTTACATGCACGTATTTTCAAAAATTGGGGCTTAGCTGAACTAGACGAAAAAGACTTCAAAAAATCAATTAAAGACATGAAACAAGCAGATAAATTGATTGAGCGCATTTTATTTCTCGAAGGCCTACCAAATTTACAACAGCTGGGCACCTTAAAAATTGGTGAAAATACGGCTGAAATGTTGCAATGTGATCTCGACATGCAAATAGAACAAATTACTGCATTACGAGATGTTATTCAACTTTGCGAAAATGAACAAGATTATGTCAGTCGCGAAATACTTGCAGAAATACTCGCAGAAGAAGAAGCACATGTTGACTGGATTGAAGCTCAACAATTTCTTATTGCCAATACCGGTATAGAAAACTATTTACAATCTATGATGGAGGGTTAACATGAAAGGTAATCAACGGGTTATAGACCACCTTAACAAACAATTGACCTTAGAATTAACCTCTATGGATCAATATCTTGCTCACTCAAAATTATATGAGGACTGGGGGATCAATAAGTTGCATGAAAAACTATCTCATGAATATGAAGAAGAGTTAGGACATGCTAAACGATTGGTAGAAAGGATTTTATTTCTAGAAGGTCACGCTGATACAGCCTCAAGAGAAGCCATTAAAGTTGGTAACAATGTCAAAGAAATGCTTGAAAACGACCTTGAAGCTGAACATGTCGTTGCTGCAAGTTTACGTAATATTATTGGTATTTGCGAACAAGAAAAAGATTATGTTAGCCGAGAGATTTTAGAGGAGTTACTTGATGATACTGAAACGGATCATATCTACTGGCTTGAACAACATTTAGGTTTAATCGACAAGATAGGTATTCAAAATTACATTCAATCACAGATGAGTTGAATAATAGTTAGTGCAGATAAGGTTTCAGATAAGTAGTGCTCGGCACTAGTGGTTTGAAACCTTTTATCTTACTAACTAATCTGCAAATAGTGCAATTAATAAGATAC
Organism: Alteromonadaceae bacterium; assembly: GCA_047621305.1. Lineage (GTDB taxonomy): Bacteria > Pseudomonadota > Gammaproteobacteria > Enterobacterales > Alteromonadaceae > Colwellia_A. The sequence continues at coordinate 3,792 of JBLHNB010000141.1, forward strand.
CAAAACTACTTTTTCACTCTATACGACGACTTAATCGAGCTTACCAGTTGCCGCCAGGCATAGATAAAAGGTTCTAAGTAAATTTGAGTCACGCTATGATGTCCTAGGTGATTTTTGCTAATACCAAATGTAATACTATTTACTTTAGATGAATTAAACTCCCTCTCAAATACTCAATTCGTAGCTGAGTTAGTCACTGCCATTACCAAATTAGGATTTCCTTGGGTGAATGTATCTGTATGTTTTTTGTTCTAGCCACATGTTTTTAATTAGACCACGGCCCTATCCTAAGTCCCGTTCTAGAATATGTTGGCGGTTTTTATTAAAGGCAAGCGGTTTAAGCCTCTGGTCTTTTTTAATAAGGAAAGTTATATTGGATTGTTCCAACACCAATTTGAGCACAACTTAAACGTTTAAAATATAGGTTAATTACCTAAATTGATGTAAACAATCAAAAGCAGCGCTTTAAAAAACGTCCTAAAAATCATCTCCACGGTCGCATTAGTAACAAAATATAAAGATGAATTACAAACTCAATTAATTATTTAAAAAAATAATTTTACACAATCACTTAAAACATTAGCGTTCGATAAAATACCTGATTATTCCTAGCTTACTACTTCTCATAACCCTTCCCTATACAAACAGTTCCTTATAAAGATAGGTCAATGAATATTGTCATTATGTTACCAATAATATGTGCTATTGATTTCGATGGTTAATAAAATTCCAGTACAATTTTGGACTCTTTAAATTTTAAGTAGTGTGTTACAAAATAAAGAGTTATGGTAATTTACACGATGATAATTATACTATAGTGTTGTCAAAAAATTGTTAATCTACTTGTTTTTAAACATCTTCTCCCAAAACCACTTGGTAATAAAAAGGAATCATTTTGTCCTTAAAGATAGCGTCACTGAATCACCAAATAGTTGATGGTAATAATCACCGTCACTTACTTGCCAATTTAACCCTCTCAGTAATGCCGGGAGAATGTATTGCTCTCATGGGAGAAAGTGGCAGCGGAAAAACAACATTATTGAATTTAATTGCAGGCCTTGAGCCTATACAGGAAGGTTGTATTGAGGTGGCTGGGCTCTCTTTAACACAATCAACGGATAAAAAATTAAGTGAATTACGCAAAAATCACATAGGTATTATTTTTCAACAATTTAATTTACTAAGCAGTTTGTCCGTGCAAGATAATATTGAATTTAGTGCCAAGTTATCAGGCCGTTTTGACCGTGAACACGGTTTAGCTTTATCTGCTGAATTAGGTATAACCTCCCTTTTACATAAATTTCCTGCGACACTTTCTGGCGGAGAAATGCAAAGGGTAGCAATTGCCCGCGCCTTAAATGCACGTCCGAACTTATTGTTGGCAGACGAACCCACAGGCAATTTAGATGAAAATAATAGCGTTCATGTGGTTGAGCAATTAATAAAATTGGCCAAGTCAAATAATACCGCTTTATTAATGGTTACTCATAGTGCAAATGTCGCTTGTCGTATGGACAAAACATATCATTTAGTCGATGGTACGTTAACCTTGTTTGAAGGTTAGCTCATGGAGAAATCACCCATAACGCAATCTTATAGTGAGTTTTTACTGGTCGTAAAAACTCATCTAGCAGAGTATGTAAATAAACCTCTATTAAATATAGGTTTTATCCTTAGTTTGGCTATTGCTACCAGTACTTTGTTATGTATATTGGTGCTAAACCATGCCAGCCAAAAACAGTACCATGACGCTAATAATCGTTTAAAATCCCCTATCGCTTTTAATATCGTCCCTAAAGACGGTGAGGTAATTTCAGTAGCAGATTTTTCTCGTTTAAGAAAGTTAGGTTTTCATCAATTAAGTGCTGCTCATGTTTTTCGTCAGACGCTAGAAAACGGGAAAAAAATAAGCTTTCGAGCAATAGACATTTTACCTTTGGTACTGACCATGCCAGAAAGTTTTACCAGTAAAACCATCAATATAAGTAAAAAATACGCACGTTCACTTGAGATAAAAACTAAGGACAAACTTGTTTTAGCGGATAAGCGTTCTTTAATTATCAACGTCAATGATGTGAATGGTTGGAGTTCAGTAGCTTTACTTGATATCACCCTAGCTTGGGCGTTGTTCCCAGACATAAAAGGGTTTAGCCATTTAATGGTTGCGGCTATGCCAGAGCATGAAATTTCACGTCTTGAAGCCCAATTACCTGAATATTTATCGATTCAAGAAGCTTGGTCTCTCGAAGAGCGAGAAGGATTTGCCGATGCCCTACACCTTAATTTATCTGCTTTAGCAGTATTAGGCTTTATTGTTAGCCTTTTCATTGCATATCAAGCCGCAAACCAAGCTTGGACAAAACGAGGAGAATTAGCGGCGAAATTAAGGTTGCTAGGGGTTGAATTAACGACCATTCAAAAAGTGATGTTATGCGAGTCATTGCTATTAACTTTATTAGCCAGCCTCATCGGTATCGGACTTTCTATTGCCTTGGTTGCCGTGTTATTACCACTATTAGGATTAACCTTAGATCAATTGTATCAATTACGGTTAAGTGGTCATTTTCAATGGACTTGGCAATATAGTTTGTGGGCCTTTGCTATTTCCGCCATTGCAGTCGTCGTTGCGTTAATTAAACAATTTAAAACGATAGGTTCAGAACAGATTGCTCTCTCCGCTCGCCCGGTGAATAAACCTTTTAATTTCAAATCAACCCTTTTAATCGCGTTGTCGTTATTGGTCGCTTTCATCCTATGGCCAACTAACAACTGGTATCAGTTAATGATTAAGTATGGGGTGTTATTAATGGCAAGTGTGGCTGTGTTACCCAATATATTGCGTTATTTATTGCAAGGGTTAGCCAGTATTACGCATTCTTTTCGACTTAAATTTATATTTAAAGATGCTAGCCAGCAGGTAGGAAGACGCTTTTTACCTTTAGCGGCTTTTTATTTAGCCTTAACTTCCAGTATATCTGCCGCTTTAATGGTTAATAGTTTTGAAACCTCTTTCGTGTCTTATCTTAACCAGTTACTTAATTCCGATCTATTTATTAGCTATAAAACTGAACAAAAATCGAAGGTATCATCTTGGCTTGATCAGCAAGATGACGTTGCAGGGTATGTGCTTTTTCAGAAAACTATCGCTAAATATGATCAGTACACTGTAGATGTATATACCCTAGCCTCAAAACAACAACATGACAGTTTATTACTCAAAGAAAAATCTATGGTGCAAGTCTCGACAGAAAAAAATACGTGTTACATCAATGAACAATTAGCCTTTAAACAATTAATATCCTTACAGCAAGATATTGAGATCCAGCAAGGAAAGAAAGAAATATCTTGTGTGGTGGTCGGCATTTATTATGATTATGGTAACCAAGGTTTTGCGATCAAAATGCCCGTAAAAGAGGGTATAAAAGAGCTTTCAGGCTGGCAAGAAATTGGTTTTGGCGTCTTTTTAAAAGCAGATGCGAGTCTGAGTAAACAAGTTATCATTGCGCAATTATCTTTACATGAAGAACAGGTTTTTGAACCAGAACAAATAAAGCAACTGGCGTTAGGCATATTCGAGCAAACCTTTGTTCTTACGCAAGCCATTGCTTTTGTTTTACTTTCTATTGCATGTTTTGGCTTATTTTTATCTGCCAATAGCTTAGAGTTAGGACGAAAACCTGATTTACATATATTAAGCAGTTTAGGATTCAGTCGATTTGAGTTGTTTACTCATATGTTATTGCAATGGTTAATTTTAGCCTGTGGCGCTATTTTATTAAGCTGGCCGGTGGCCATAATATTAGCCAATGCTTTAGTTAGCTTAGTTTTACCCGCCTCATTTGGTTGGTCAATGCCGTTAGTACTTGATATAGCTCCTTTTGCAGCCAGTAGCCTCATAGGATTAGTTATCCTCATACCTGCACTCGGTATTCCTTTATATAAACTGAATGTTAGAGCAAGTTTGTCATGATACATCGAAAAAACGTAACTTTTACTGTATTGATGATAGCCATACTAAGCATGTTCGCTTTCATGAGTGGCTGTAGTGATGAAAGTACAAAAAATAAAGACCCACTAAAAGGGTTAGCAGATAGTTCGGGGGAATTTGAAAAACCTTCGGTTAATAACGTAATAACTTTTCCAGAGGCTCACGCCCCTCATAAAACTTATCAGCAAGAGTGGTGGTACCTCACTGCTAACCTTAAAACTGAAGACGGCCAATCTTTAGCTACCCAGTGGACATTGTTTCGCCGTGGCGTTGAGCAAAAACATTGGTATTTTGCACATGCAGCTTTGGCAGATACTAAACAACACCTTTCTGCTTATAGAAATGCGCGAGAAGAGCTAGCTAATGTTGCTATCACTACCCAACCCTTTGTGGCTGAAATAGATGATTGGCGTTGGCAATCTAATGGGGACTTATTGCCCGCCAAACTAAGCTTTGGTTCAGCAGAAAAGAAGAATCCCCGTAAAAGTAACTTTACTGAAGGTGAAGGCAAAGAAGAAGGTGAAGGTGAAAATAATTGGCAAGTGAAATTGAATTTAAGCAGCGAAAAGCCATTTTTTTTACAAGGCGACAAAGGATTTAGTAAAAAACATCATACCTTAGATATTTCAAGTCATTACTACTCACAACCCTTTATAAAGGTAAGTGGCGATGTCTATTGGCAAGGAAAGTGGCAAAAAGTTACAGGTGAAGCATGGTTAGATCGTGAATGGGGATCGCAAATGCTCGCAGAGGATCAAGATGGCTGGGATTGGTTTTCTTTACGTCTAAATGAAGATACCGCATTAATGGTTTATCGCATTCGATCTAACCAACAAGATTATCTGTATGGGAGCTTAATGCAAAGTAACGGTGAAATTCGCACTTTATCGGCAAGTGAAATTAAACTAACGGACCAGAGCAAAGTTAGCTCAGCTTATCCACAATCGTTTTCTATAGATATTGCTCAGGAAGGCATTAAGTTGGATGTTGAAGTGGTTAATAACAAACAAATTATGCGTTTTGGTATTGAATACTTTGAGGGTATGGTGACTTTTTCAGGCAGCCATGAGGGAGATGGGTTTCTTGAGATGACCGGCTATAATGACCGGCTATAGTGAGTAAATTTTTAGCTCCAAATTTTCAACTATTTGTGAAGAGGGGCTAATCGTCACTTATACCACATTGCGGAAATAAAGATTTGTGATTATCTGGTATGTTTTTTAGACTGCTGACAAGCCTAAAGGAGACATTATTATTTGGAATAATATATTACCCACTGCATTGCCAAATGCATCGACTAGCGATTAACGCTAGCCGAATTTAAAGTGTATCTGACCCCATTTATTTATTTTTTATGGAGTAGATAAGTCTGTAACTGCATTATGTAAATAAACAAGTAACATCACTATAAAATCAAAATCACAACTTTTGTTATAAATCAGATCATACTTTTTATCAAAAAAAATATATTTAGATGAAGCTCTAAAATACGCAATCTTCTTCTGATTAAGGAATACATTCAGCGATAAAGGTTCACACCATTTTTTGCTTAAGCTTGTTGATATTAAAATATCGCCTAATTCATAACCCTTAATTTCAATAGTACTGAACCGGTTTTTAATTTTTAATTGAGTACCTTTAAAAACATACTTTCCCTCAAAGTGGTTCAAACCTATAGTAGCAATTAGTTTTTTATCTTTAAAAATACTCAATTGAGACTTAATTAATTCTACTTTAAATAAATTAGAGAACTCTCCGGCTAACATTACTTCACTAGCCCCCATCGGGTATAAAGTTAATCTTGACATATTTTCCCTTTGAACATTTTAATTTTGATCTCTAAGGAATAATTTTCCCGTTTCTAAAGTATCTGTACGAGCTTCAATATTTAATGTGATCATCGCCCCTTTAATACCCATACCAAAACCAATATTTGCCGCACCTTGGGTACTCAATGTTGTATTCGTTTGATTATGCATAGAAGAAAACTCTGTTCTTGTTCCCAATGAATATTTAGTAATTATTGGCAGACGAGTTATTTTACTTGCAAGAGGAGCTACCACTATAGAGATCATATTCAATAAATGTTGTATCACTTAACCCCTCAGCATAATTCCAAGTCGTTCTGTGACTAAAGTTTTGACCGCCTCCTTTAATATTTGAAACATTAGTTTTCATTGTTTTATTTTTATATTGAAAATAGGCTTCGTCACCATCTGCATGAAATTTCATTTCATTCTTACCAAGCTCAATACCTAAAGTAAATTTAACACCTGCATCATCTCTAGTACTGGTAACTGCATCATAAACTAGTTCCGCAGCATATATTCCACTTTTCTCATACTCTGCTCGTTGATAATCAGCCCAAGCCAAATTACCTTTAACATCAATTCCATCCATTATATTTACAGGAGTATGATGAATAGGGTTCTGCTGTCTAAATACATCGGTACGATCAGCATAACGTTGAGCATTTATAATAGAAGTATCAGCACGAGCCTGTGCGTTAACTGCACTTTGATGTTCAAGGCTTTGGATATTTAATCTAGATTGAGCACTTAACGCATTAATACCACCAACATCACGAACACTATTATTCACAGATACCGTATTCACTAATGAGCTAGCAATATCTGCTGCTTTAATCCCTGAAGCGTTACTAACATTCAACGATTGTTGTTGTAATTGTCTAGTTAGGGCATCCGTCGTAACATTATTTTCATCCGTTTGAACACCGTTAACAATGTTACTTGCTCCTTGATTTAAAATACGACCTGCTTCATCCAGTTGTTTATTTAGTTGACGCTTTTCATGTTCATTTTGTTGTAACTTACCAACAATCGAGTTCCCAATGGCATTGCCAAAAGCATCGTAACGATTGAAGTCATGCTTATGTCTTGAAATAACAGGTGTAACCATTTGATGTAGCATAATATTTTAATTTAGCACTTTCCGCTTTGTTACTATTTACTCAGTACATCGTACCTATAGCTAAAACATCAATAGTAATTCTATGTTTTTTAACACTTTAACCTTGTTTGCTCAAATAGTCACCTGAAAAAAAATGACAACTGAGGCTTTGTTTAAAGTCGGCTTTAACTATAGGAGCGGTCATTAAATTAGTGCATAGAAAAGAGTACGCTAGCTTCCGCTGTGCGCACCAAGAAGTCTTTAGCACTCATTGATTTTAGTGGCAAAAATTGAACCACTTGAAGTAGAAAGTCTAAGGCTAACTCCTACCACTTTGAAGACGTCAGCAAATACCACTTAGCGGTCATAAGCGACAATTTACTTTAATGGAATTAGATTAGTTAATATAATCCGAGTATCAAGAAGAAAAATCCTCTTCATATTCAAACTCTTCACCATAAAGAGATTCATATTTTATGATGATTCTACAATGAACATTTAGGAACATGGGTAAAATCTCCCATGTTATTTCATCTTCAAGGCTATCGTTTACAAGGCTCATATTTTCATTTTTAATATACTTAAAAACATCAACTGTTTCATCTTTTGCTATATATGAACCTTCAAATAGTTCTTTTTTACTCTGTAAATTATATTGTCCGTTTCCCCGCTCTAATAGAAAATTCACAAAAGACAAAAAAAAATCCTTTTCGTCTTTGTAATAACACGTAAAATCAATGATTTTAGCAGGGCCAAGTCCACTATTCTTTACCTTAAAACTACACTCTCCATCTTTGCTTATGAAACCTGTAATTACAGGTTGTACTGATAGTTTATTTTGTTTTTGTGCTGTTTCTATTTGTTCTTGTTAACACCGATCTAAAACCGCCACTATTTGCCGAATTTACCAATAATCAGATCTTTCCCTCTCAGAAATCAATCCCCTCAAATGATCTTGCTTGAT
>JBLHNB010000142.1:0-11367 GCA_047621305.1 Alteromonadaceae bacterium
GATGGTCAATGGCTTGATGCCTATTTAGCATTAGATATTGGTTTACGTATTCATCAGGATCAAGTTGAGCGAAATCATCGTGTTGATCAATATTATATGCAAAGTGCCAAATTAGTTTTTGCCGGCCAACAACAGCAAACAATAACCAATAACAAAGATAGGGCAACAGCAGTAGCAAGTTATGTGAATGCCAATCTAGACTTTGGCGCTGTTAATGTTACTGCGGGTGTACGTATTGAATACATTGACAGTGAAGCTAATGATTATTCAACTGATGATAACAGTACGGCAACAAGTACTGTTGTTATGCCGGGAATTGGGATTTTTTATCAATTTTATGATGACCTAGGTATGTTGTTTGGTGTCAATAAAGGTTATGTGCCCAATAGTCCAGGGCAAGCTACTGATGTTGACCCAGAAGAAAGTTGGAATTATGAATTTGGTTTACGTTATAGCAGCCAAGCTATTCAGGCTGAAGCTGTAGGTTTTTTTAATGATTATAGTAATTTAAAAGGTACATGTACCTTCTCAAGTGGCTGTGATGAAAAGTTAGATCAAGAGTTTAACGGCGGTGAAGTCGAAGTTTATGGCTTAGAAGCAAGTTTACATAGTGACATTGAGTTGACTCATTATCTCGTGATGCCAATCAACTTAGCTTACACCTATACTCATGCAGAATTTAAAAATGATTTTCAATCGAGCTTTTCACAATGGGGCAATGTTAGCTCTGGTGATGCTTTGCCGTATTTACCTGAAAATCAGCTTAGCTTGGAAGTGGCATTACAGCATCAAGATTGGCGTATGGCATTATTATTTAAACATGTAGATGCGATGCAAGAAGCGGCGGGGGTAAATACTGAATTAGCGGGGTATTTTACTGAGCAAGTTCAACAAATAGACTTTTCAGCCCATTATCAATTTAATTCATCATTTAAAGGTTATTTTAAAGTGGATAACATTACCGATGAATCCGTGATTGTTTCTCGTCGTCCTTTTGGCGCACGTCCAGGAAAACCTCGACAAGCATCCTTTGGTATTAAGTATCATTTTTAGTGTGTTCTAAGAAAGCGTGAGAGATTAACGATGCACCTTACTCGAAGAAAGTTTTTAACGGCTGCGGTGGCCACGACTGCCGCAGCGGGATTAATGTCAGTTCCATTTGTACAGGCCCAGCAGCATTGGTTAGTTAGTTGTGGTAGCGATGGCAGCAACAACTATTTTGTTGCTGCTATGAGTTTAGATGGAAAATTAATAAGCAAAATTCAAATACCCGCACGTGGCCATGATGTGATTTCGTTGCCTAATAAGCCCGGACGTGCCCTTGTATTTGCTCGCCGTCCTGGTACTTTTGCAATAGAAGTTGATTTTATTAATCACCGTATTGTTAAAGAAATTAACCCGCAATTAGGGCTACATTTTTATGGCCATGGTGTTATTTCGACAAAAAATCATGTATTAATCACCAGTGAAAATGATTTCAGTAGTGGTGATGGTCAAATAGTACTGCGCGATGTAAGTAACTATCAGGTGTTAGCTCGTTATCCTTCCGGAGGTGTTGGGCCACACCAAATTGCTATGATGCCTGATGGTAATACCTTAGTTATTGCCAATGGTGGCATTAAGACTCATCCCGAACTTCCTAGAAAAAAACTTAACCTTGATACTATGCAGCCAAATTTGGCGTATTTGGACATTTCAACGGGAAAGCTTTTGGCTACCTATCAGTTAGAAAATAAATACCTAAGTATTCGCCATTTAGATGTTAGCAAAAAGGGCAAAGTTATTGCTGCTTTACAGTATCAAGGAATTAAAACCGATATAGTGCCTTTAGTTGTTTCACATCAGGGCGAAGAGCAGTTAAGTTTTTTACATGCGAATGAAAATATTTGGCGAGCCATGAATCAATATACTGCCAGTGTCTGTATTGATAACGAACATAATCGGGTGGCGGTAAGTTGCCCAAGAAGTGACTCAATCACTTATTGGTCATTAACGAAGGATCAATTTATTGGCAGTGAAAAGTTAAAAGATGGTGCAGGCTTGGCTTTTATTAATGACATGTATGCCTCTAGTGGAAAAGGACACGTGATTGAGTTACTTGCAGGAAAGAATAAACAGCAATCGTTATTAAGTGCTCGTAGTATGAGTTTTAGTGGTATTCGTTGGGATAATCATATGACAGCAGTTATAGCGGGTTAAACGTAATTATTCGTAATGATAATTATTTGCATTTGATTTTATTGTTTGTTAATATATTTACCACTTGATAGGGACCCTTCAAGCGTAATATTTTTCATTGTTTATATTATGTAACCCTAAATTTCTATCATGTTTTTTCAGGCATTTAATCCTTCATGCTTGATTGGTGTTATGACTATCTTTACTCATTTGGGAGTAGACGTGTACGCTCTAAGTCACGTTTTAAGCACTAATAGGAAACTATTAGTGCTTTTTTTTATGGGTTAACTCCCACTTATTAAATACTTTTTATTGATAGCGCATTGCGATAATGCTGAATTTTTAGGTAACTCGTGATGACCGTCAAGTAAGTAAATCACTTTTTGACCCTGCTCCGCTAGCTCAATCGCATGTTGAAAATTAATCAGTACAGAGGATGCAATTACTTGTGGAAATTTATTGGCGTCACGACGAATATATTCGATTAAATCAATATTCACTTCGTCATCATAAAATACGGCATCAGCAAATTGCATTTCACGATGTGCTTGTAAGGTTAATTTGTCAGGGTTGCCGTCTAAAGTGTATATAAAGACAATTTCGCCTTGTGGCGGAGAAATTTCATTTTTGATACTAGTGATCAGTTGTTGCTCTGCTTGCAAGGTATCCCCTTGTAAAATAGCCTCACCAATACTACCTCGTAAAGTTTGCTCCCAGAATGTTCGCCGGTTGCGCAAGCCTTTAACACGGGCTTTGACATGGTCTCTAAATTTATAAGAAAACTCAGCAAGCTTACCATAACCACTCGGTAACATTTTTTCTATTTGTTCTCGTAACATACGCAATAATATTGGCGCACTACCTGAACTTGACAGTGCGATAATAATCGGTGAACGATCAATAATAGCGGGGGTTATATAAGTGCAAAGTTCAGGTTGATCAACAACATTGGTTAATAAATTAAGTTGTTTTGCTTCTGCTGCGATAGCTTTATTTACATCACTATCGTCTGTTGCTGCAATAACAAGGTTAATAGCGGTTAAGAAGCCTGGTTGATAGTTATGGTTTAACCGCGTTAGGTTGTGCACGTTAATTAAGCGTTCAACACTGTCACTGGCATGCTCAACCATAACGGTAATTTTATTGGTCGTTTTAAGCAGTAGTTCAATTTTTCTAGCGGCAACATCACCACCACCTATGACGAGTGCATTAATATGTCGAGCGTCGAGGAATATAGGGAAATATTTCATAGCGAATGAGCTTATTCATTTTTGTTAAGTAATTATATACCCGTTATCTTGCAAAGTGCATGATTTCAGACTTGATTAGTAAGGTTTTAGCATACCAGTAAGGTAATTTCTATCGACTAGCAGTAACAAATGTTAAACTAGCAAAAATTTATAGAAGAGAACCGTCCATGCCTTGGATACAGCTGCAATTAAATGCTAATGAAGAAACCGCTGAGAAATACAGCGATTGGTTAAGCGCTTGTGGAGCACAAGCGGTGACTTTCCTTGATAAACATGACACCCCTATTTATGAGCCCTTACCCGGTGATGATGTTATTTATTGGCATAATACAGTCGTTATGGGTTTGTTTGATGCGAGTCATGACATGGATAAGGTTATTGATTATTTACGAGATATTCACCCAGATAAAGAAAAACTGACCTATAAATTAGAGCAGCTTGAAGATAAAGACTGGGAAAGAGAGTGGATGGATAATTTTCATCCAATGAAATTTGGTCAACGTTTGTGGGTTTGCCCCAGCTGGCTGGAAGTTCCGGAACCCGATGCTGTTAATGTAATGCTTGATCCTGGTTTGGCTTTTGGTACGGGTACTCATCCAACAACCGCACTTTGTTTAACCTGGCTAGATGGTTTAGACCTAGTAGGCAAAACTGTCGTCGATTTTGGTTGTGGTTCAGGAATCTTATCGTTAGCGGCGCTAAAATTAGGAGCCAAAAAAGTCATCGGTATTGATATTGATCCACAAGCGTTACAAGCAAGTCTTGCTAATGCCAAACGAAACAATGTTGAAAATAGACTTGAACTCTATTTACCTAAAGACCAACCAAACTTTAAAGCAGATGTTGTGGTCGCAAATATATTAGCCGGACCATTGCGAGAACTTGCTCCAACGATTATTGAATATGTTGGTGAAAATGGGCTATTAGCGTTGTCAGGAATATTAGAAGAACAAGCCGCAGAATTACAAATTATCTATGGACAGTGGTGTAAAATGGATCCCATTGCGGTGCAAGAAGAGTGGGTTCGCCTTTCTGGTGTTCGAACAGCAGGTTAAATAGCGTTATTTTATCAGCAGATATTGTTATGTATTTGTACAAAATCTGCTCACATCAGTGCTTTACAAAAAGTCAATAATAAAAACACGAAAAAAATCAAATTTTGTTCAATTTATATGCTTTTCAATCGGACAAAAAACACGTAAGATGAGCGCCCTTTTGACCAAGAGCTCAAAAAAGCAGCAGCGTGAAGATAGGTTCATACCAATTAAATAGTAATGTCATTTTAGCGCCAATGGCGGGCATTACCGATTTGCCTTTTAGACAATTATGTTGTCGTTTAGGGGCAGGTATGGCTGTATCAGAAATGATTTCGTCAAATCCTAAAGTATGGAATACCGATAAATCTAAACGTAGGTCTGTTAGTGGTAATGATATTGGTATTCGTTCCGTGCAAATCGCAGGATCTGATCCAGAGGAATTAGCATACGCGGCTCAGGTAAATGCTGAAAATGGCGCCCAAATTATTGACATCAATATGGGGTGTCCAGCTAAAAAGGTAAATAAAAAATTAGCGGGTTCAGCGTTATTGAAAGAACCAGCATTAGTTGAGCAGATTGTTAAAGCTGTGGTTAATGCGGTTAATATTCCCGTAACGCTGAAAATTCGTACCGGTTGGTGTGAGAATACCCGCAATGGAATAGAAATTGCCAAAATTGCTGAATATAACGGAATTCAATCGTTAGCTGTACATGGTCGCACCCGTAATGACTTTTATAAGGGTGACGCCGAGTACAGTACAATTAAGGCGATTAAAAAAGCGATTTCTATTCCGGTAGTTGCTAATGGTGATATCACCACAGTTGAAAAAGCTGAACAAGTACTAAATTACACCAATGCTGATGCAATTATGATTGGTCGTGGTGCCCAAGGTCGTCCTTGGATTTTTCGAGAAATTAATTATTTCTTGGCAACGGGGCAACATATGCAAGCTCCGCTAATGGATGAGTTCAGTTCAATATTGATTGGACATGTAAAGGAATTACATGATTTTTATGGTGATTTTATGGGTGTAAGGTTCGCTCGTAAGCACGTTTCTTGGTATATGCAACAGCATGACCCAGAAAAACAATTTCGTTCTATTTTTAATGGTTTAACGTCTGTTCATGAACAGCTTGAATCATTAAATCTGTATTTTGATAATTTAACTTAATAATTTAACTTAGAAAGAGTCTCAACTTTATGTTTGAACAAAATATCTCATCTCCATTCGTTACTGGCAATATCCAAACTCAAGCCGAGTCATCGCCATTACGTACACAAGCTAAGATAGCGATTAGTAACTATTTATCACAATTAAATGGTAATGATGTAGACGATATGTACGACCTTGTACTTTCAGAAATAGAAGCACCAATGTTAGAAGAAGTAATGAAGTATACGCGTGGTAATCAAACACGTGCTGCTAATTTATTAGGCATTAATCGTGGTACTTTACGTAAAAAATTAAAAAAATACGGCATGAACTAAAATACTTGGCAGGCATGCCCTGTCAATAAAAGCACCTTAGGGTGCTTTTTTGTTTTTTAAAACAGAAAAAGTTATCCAATTAGTCAACTTTTTCAAGTATTGCAACGAAGCAATACTGAGTATGAACTCACTGCCATGGAATTATGTCAAAGGCCAGACACAACAATATGATTAAGGTAATAAAACGCATGGATACCCCACGCCCAATTAAACGCGCACTACTTAGTGTTTCTGATAAAACTGGTATTGTCGATTTTGCTCGTCGCTTAGCTGAAAAAGGCGTTGATCTGTTATCAACGGGCGGTACTGCAAAATTATTAGCAGATAACGGTATTAACGTTACTGAAGTATCAGAATACACCGGACATCCAGAAATCATGGACGGGCGAGTTAAAACGCTTCATCCAAAAGTACATGGTGGTATTTTAGCGCGCCGTGGTATAGACGAAACAGTGATGGCTGAAAATGATATCAGTGCAATTGATCTTGTGGTTGTGAACCTTTATCCATTTGCTAGTGCTGTTGCTGATGAAAATTGCACGTTAGAAAATGCGATTGAAAATATAGATATTGGCGGGCCCACTATGGTGCGCGCTGCAGCAAAAAATCATAAAGACGTTACTATTGTTGTTAATGCTCACGATTACGATCGCGTATTAGCAGAAATGAATGCCAACAATGATTCATTAACTTACAAAACACGTTTTGACTTAGCTATTGCGGCTTACGAACATACCGCATCTTACGATGGCATGATCGCCAACTACTTCGGTAAAATGCTTAACGCGCACGGCACTGAAAACACGGAAGTTAAACTTAAAGATAAAAATAAATTTCCACGGACGTTCAACAGCCAGTTTATTAAAACTGAAGACTTGCGTTACGGTGAAAACTCACATCAAGATGCTGCTTTTTATGTAGAAGCAAATGCAGAAGAAGCGTCAGTTTCTACGGCTAAGCAAATTCAAGGTAAAGCACTTTCTTACAATAACATTGCTGACACTGACTCAGCTTTAGAATGTGTTAAAGAATTTGACGAGCCGGCGTGTGTTATCGTAAAGCATGCTAACCCTTGTGGTGTTTCAATTGGCGACAATATTTTAGCCGCTTACGAAGGTGCTTATAGAACAGATCCTACCTCAGCATTTGGCGGTATTATCGCATTTAACCGCGAATTAGACGCAGACACAGCAGAAGCTATTGTTTCTCGTCAATTTGTTGAAGTGATTATTGCGCCAAGCGTTTCAGAAGCTGCGGCACAAATTATTGCTGCTAAGCCTAACTTACGTTTATTAGAGTGTGGTGAATGGTCTGCTAAAACAACGGAATTTGATCTTAAACGTGTAAACGGTGGTTTATTAGTACAAGACCGAGATCAAGGTAAAGTATCTCTAGACGATTTAAAAGTAGTGACTAAGCGTCAGCCGACAGCAGATGAAATGCGTGATTTACAATTTTGTTGGAAAGTAGCGAAATACGTAAAATCAAATGCCATTGTTTATGTTAAAAATAGCATGACTATCGGTGTTGGTGCAGGTCAAATGAGCCGTGTTTATTCAGCAAAAGTTGCGGGCATTAAAGCTGCGGATGAAAACTTAGAAGTTAAAGGTTCAGTGATGGCATCAGATGCATTCTTTCCATTTCGTGATGGTTTAGATGCAGCTGCTGAAGCAGGAATTACAGCAGTAATTCAACCAGGAGGTTCAATGCGTGATCATGAAGTTATTGCTGCTGCAGATGAACATAACATTGCGATGGTATTTACCGGAATGCGTCACTTCCGCCATTAAGCCGTTTGCAAGGAATGAAGCTTGTCGTTGTGAAGCCCTATTTATGTGTCAAAAGTACTTACTAACGTTAGCTGGGTGCTTTTTCTTTAAATTGAACTAACAGCTCAAAGCACTACTAATCTAATTAGTATTTTTGGCCTTTTTGATAATATGTTACATTTCAAAAAGGCCAGATGCCTCTTTTTTACGATAGCTTTTGTGTTTCTTCTTTTTTAAATCTGCTATAACTAGTTGCGATAATTTATTCACCCGATAAAGGAAGATACTCAATGCGTTTAGCAAAAAAAACAACATTAAAAACAGTAATTACTGCCTCTGTTATCTCAGCTGGTTTATTATGTGCTGGTATTGCCAATGCTTATCATACCACTAAGCTTGACCATGCAATTAATGGTGAACATCGTTCTGATAACAATAAGGTAAGAGACCAATATCGTCATCCTCATCAAACATTAGAGTTTTTTGATTTTAACGATACTATGACGGTTGTTGAGATCACTCCCGGTGGCGGTTGGTATACAGAAATACTTGCTCCCGCACTAAAAGGTAGTGGTAAATTATATGGCGCTCATTATCCTGATACTGGCGAAGATAATTATTATAGCAATTCACGTAAGCGTTTAGAAAAAACACTAGCAAGCAATGCTATTTTTAGTGATGTTATTTTAACTGATTTTACCCCGAAAAAAGCAAGTGCATTGGCGCCTGAAGGTACAGCTGATTTAGTACTTACCTTCCGTAACCTTCATAATTGGGGAGAAGAAGGTATGGCGCAAGTGTTTAAAGATGCATATATCGCTCTTAAAAAAGGTGGGGTTTTAGGGGTTGTGGAACATCAAATGCCTGAAACACAGAATTGGGAAGAAAACATGCGGAGTGGTTATGTTCCAAAATCACTTGTAGTAAAATACGCTGAAGCAGCTGGATTTACGCTTGCGGCGAGCAGCGATATCAATGCAAATAGCAAGGATACGGCAAATCACCCTAAAGGTGTTTGGACATTACCACCATCGTTAGCGTTAAAAGATCAAGATAAAGAAAAATATTTAGCGATTGGCGAAAGTGATCGCATGACATTAAAATTTGTAAAATAAAACAATGTAGTTAGTACTAGGACATTTGCTGTAGATGTCCTTAGTACTTTAGTCATTGTTACTACTATTAGGAAGTATGATAAATGAATGTTTTAGTCATTGGCAGTGGTGGGCGTGAACATGCCCTTGCTTGGAAAGCAGCTCAATCGAAGAACGTAGAAAAAGTATTTGTTGCACCGGGTAATGCAGGTACAGCGATGGAAGCAAAATTAGAGAATATTGCTATTGCTGCTGGTGATACTCCTGCCTTAATCGCATTTGCTAAAACACAAAATATAGGTCTTACCATTGTTGGCCCTGAACAACCTTTGGTTGATGGTGTTGTAGACGCTTTTCAAGCGGAAGGATTGACAATATTTGGCCCTAGTGCAAAAGCATCACAACTTGAAGGTTCTAAAGCATTCACTAAAGACTTTCTTGCTCGCCATAATATTCCAAGTGGTTGGTATCAAAACTTTACTGAAGTTGAGCCTGCAATTGCTTACGTTAGAGAAAAAGGTGCACCTATTGTTATCAAAGCCGACGGTTTAGCGGCAGGTAAAGGCGTTATTGTTGCGATGACTCTCATTGAAGCTGAAGATGCAATTACTGATATGCTTGCTGGCAATGCTTTTGGTGATGCAGGTCATCGCGTTGTTATCGAAGAGTTTCTTGATGGTGAAGAAGCGAGTTTTATTGTTATGGTTGACGGTAAAAATGTATTAGCGATGGCAACAAGTCAAGATCATAAACGCGCATATAATAATGATGAAGGACCAAATACGGGGGGCATGGGGGCATATTCACCAGCACCAGTAGTAACACCTGAGATTCATCAACGTATAATGAATGAAGTCATTTATCCAACCGTTGAGGGCATGGCGAAAGAAGGTGCACCCTATACGGGCTTTTTGTACGCAGGATTAATGATTGATTCAACAAGTATCCCCAAAGTTATTGAATATAATTGTCGATTTGGTGACCCAGAAACTCAGCCAATAATGATGCGCTTAAACTCAGATCTTGTTGAGTTATGTCTATTAGCTTGTTCAGGTGATTTAGATAAAGCAACGATAGATTTTGACCCTCGTTCGGCAGTCGGTGTGGTGCTCGCTGCGGGTGGGTATCCAGGAAGTTATGGTAAAGGGAAAGTAATTTCTGGCTTGGAAACTAATGAACATACCGATAGAAAGATTTTCCATGCTGGTACCTCAGAAAATAACGGTAATGTTATTACCGCAGGGGGCCGAGTATTGTGTGCAACAGCTTTGGGTCATACAGTTACTGACGCACAAAAATCTGCTTATGCCCTGCTTCATGAAATAAGTTGGGAAGACGTACAATTTAGAACTGATATTGCTTACCGTGCAATAGCACGAGAAAAAAGTCATAGTTAATAACTAACTACTGATACAAAAAGCCAGCAATTAGTTGCTGGCTTTTTGATTTTTGATATAGGTAGAATAGTCGGTTTTAATCTAAGAGAAAAACTAAGATATGGCTGTAATTAAAACAATGATAAAGTCACATCATTTAAAAATATTTTGAGCGGGCTATTTATTGTTTAGCTACCTCTGTCTTTTTAGCCTCACCAGCAAGTGCTGCTGACATCGCAAGTTGTTCATCATAACCAGCAAGTATTGCAGCATTGATGATGTCACGCGTATGTTTAGACTGACTTGAAATAACGGCGGTAGTCACAATTTGTTCACTTTGTTCAGGAAATAATTTTAAAGAGTTTTGAACCCATAAAACGACCTGTTCAGGTAAAGCTTTAATGACACCAGTTAATATTGATAACATCTTCTCAGGAAAGCTTGTCATCGTTTCGTTTAATATCGATGTTGAGTGGAGGGGCTCAGTACTAATAGCGACTCTAATAATATGTTCTATATCATCAGGTGTATGTGCAATAGCGGTATTGATGATCTCTTGTGCATAAGCAGGCTCAGCTTCCACAACAATTTTAATGATCTCTTCACTTGTTGCTACGTTAGTATTCAATAAAATTTCGATGACATCACAAGCTAAAACAGGCTCTGCCTTTAAAGCACCTAACATTATTTGGCGATAATCATAAGGGTATATAGACAAGGCGACATTAAGTACAGTCTCTACTTGCTCAGGATAACGAGTCAAAATAGAACTTATGCTATTTTTAATGGAAATTTGTTGCTTCACTTGTTGATTAATCAGCTGGGCTATAAACAATTCCTGTTTTTCTAAAGCGGCATCCTGCGCTAAGCAATTTATGCTAATACAACTTAGAAGCAATAATACAAAAAAATTCTTCATTATTACTCTCTAACTGTTAAGTATTGTTATATTCAAATTAAATAAATAAAACCTGAGGATACAATATAGTGCAATAGACAATGCATATCTCCTGATCATTTATACATACTATTTTCAATACGTCTTATACATTAGGTGCTAAAATGGTCAGTTAGTTCAATTTAAAAACAAACAAACAAAAAAGTAAAAAAAGTGCTTGCCTCTCGGTGATAAATGTCTAAAATGCGCTTCCTGTTCCAAGGGGTAACCCAAAGA
>JBLHNB010000143.1:0-11112 GCA_047621305.1 Alteromonadaceae bacterium
CCTGCCCTATTAAAAATTTCATCTTCGAATAGAACAACGTCTTTCTGGTTCATTATCATCACAGTCTCTTCCTCAACCTATCTTTGGTTGGAGCGGATTGAATTGTGGTGAATATCACTACTTAACATAGTCAATGAGCAATAGAAGAAAACATAACATCTGAATTAAAGCGCGAGATTTTAGATTTCATTTCATCAAAAAACTTTCATAATAGATGAGTGGGGTAAATTATTTAAAATCATTGAACGCAAGATAAAACTCCTGCATAAATATAATCCATTGAAAATTAACTATTTACTCTTAGCTATAGGTCGATTTAATATCTTATTCATATAATCGTTAGCGCTACTAACTCAGTTCAAATAGATTGTTTCGAACGATTCGACTATGCTGTTGTTATTAACCATAATGAGTAATAAACAATGCAAGCACTCAATGCAAAGATGCTAAAACACAGTTTGGGGATATGCTGTTAAAGGCCCAACGCGAGCCTGTTCAGAGCTTTAAATACAGCTCTAAAGATGAAAAAAATCTAGAAAGAGCTAAATTTTTATTATTGTTAAATTTATTTATTCTAAACTTAGAACTATCGATAACACTTAACACTGAAAATCAACAAACCTTAACGAAAAAAAGTTAATCAGAGCCAAATAAATCACGAGTATACACTTTATCAATGGCAACAACTTCATTGTGTTGGGCTAATAACACAGCACTTGATAAGCCGACATATCCTGTTGCAGCAATTCCGATTTTCATATTATTCAAGTCTTATTATTTAAAGGGTATAAATTTATTATTAAAGTTAAGCGAGTGTAGAGTTACTTTTTCGTAACTCGATCGCCACTGCCTTTACCCGTAGCCGTTTGCAAAATATATTTAAAGTAATTGCCCAAAGTAAGCGTAGTAATCATTTTTTGATCGGTTTCCGCAAGCAGTTTTGGCGTAGACATATCAATGGTGTTAACTTGTGCTAACCCTGTAATGCCAGGTAATACATCATAAACACCGCGATTATCACGCTCAGTAATTAATTCTTCTTGGTTAAACAAGTTTGGACGCGGCCCGACAAAACTCATTTCACCTTTAAGTACATTGATTAACTGCGGTAATTCATCTATTTTTGTTTTGCGTAAAAAAGAACCAAGCTTAGTTATTGATGCAGTGTTGGCTAGATGACTTGCTACTGACTTGGTATCAACCGACATAGTGCGGAATTTAATAAGTTTAAAAGGACGTTTATTTTTCCCCACACGTTCTTGAATAAATATGGGGGAGCGAGTATCGAAATAGCCAATGATCGTCACTATAAGTAATATTGGAAATGTGGCTAGCAGGCCAAAAAAGGCCATAAAAAAATCTAAAATTCGAATTGATGTGTTTTTCATGATAATTCTTATTTGTTATTTGTTAGTTTGCTTAAGGTTTTAGCCATAGTGACTGGTGGAGTCCAACTTAGTAACTTTCTCGCTTTACTTGAATCTACTTGAAGATCACCGACCAATTGTTCAACTGCTTCAATTTTACCCGTTATTTTACCTAACAGCCTGAAAATGAACACTGGTATCGGTAGTTGTATTAACTTTTTATTTAATCCTACAGCAATACCATTAGTAAACTCTTTAATGGAAAAATCAACACCATCTGAAATACAAAAAATTTCATTCTTGGCACTTGGGTGAGTAATGCAAACGTCAATAAAGTCGACAAGATTCTCAACCGAAATAAAACTACGTTTGTTCTCACACACCCCAAAGGGAAGCATAGGCACTTTATTTACTAAACCTACTAGCTTACCAAAATTTCCAGGAGCGCTTACGCCATAAACGAGTACAGGTCTAATTATGACAATTTCCAATTCTGTTTCTTCTGCTATTTTCAATAATGCAATTTCAGCATCAAGCTTTGACAGAGCATATTGCGAGTGCGCAGCAGCATTGGAATACTCATCAAATGGTAGTGTATTTGTGGTACTGTTACCCACAACACCAATTGAACTAATAAAAATAAAACGTTTAACACCACTTTTTACAGCTTGTTCAGCTAGGTTAATTGTGCCTTTTACATTAACTTCACTAATATACTCTGGATCATTAGAGTTATTGTGCGCAACCGCGGCAAGATGAACAATGGTATTTATACCTTTTAGGAGTTCTTTCCAGTTAGATTGACTATCAATATTAACTTTTAAAAAATCGGAGGTATTCAAACTATTACAACTTGAACGGCCATGACCGATAACGGTATGTGTAAGCTTAAGCTTACTCGTTAAAGTAGAGCCAATGAAACCATTTGAGCCAGTAATAAGTACCTTCATTTTGTCACCGGTACAAACCAACGGGTTAATAAAGTTAACAGTTTGTACGGTAATTTAAGCATAACCAAAAATATATTCGTATAGAAGCCGTTTTCTTTACAAGCCCTTACAATCTCAAAATTTTGATGTACTCGCCATAATAAACCACTAGAGCTGATTCCCCCCTCTCTCATTTTTACTGAGATAAAGGGTAATCTTATTGCTTTAATTCCCTTACTCATAAATCTTGCTAGTAGCTCAAAATCAGCAGCAACACGATAAGTCGTCTTATATAATCCTAATGCTTCGTAACATGTCTTACGCACATAAAAAGTTGGGTGCGGTAACATTATGCCAAATTTAATCATTCGTTTACTAAAAACTTTAGAGCTGTACAACCTAGTTGCTTTATTTAGATTATGTTCAGACACATAAATGAGATCAGAATAAACAGCATCTACACTTTCATCATCAAAGCCAGCTACAATTTTCTCTATTACCGACTCATCAGCTAAAACATCATCCGAATTTAAAATGCCAACGATATCTCCACTAGCTAAAGAGATACCTTTATTCATTGCATCGTAAAGACCACTATCTTTTTCACTGACATGAATAGACACAATATCACTATATTTTTTAACCATTTTATTGGTTTTATCTTTAGATAAACCGTCAATAACAATATATTCGATATCAGAATATGTTTGTGACTGAATAGACTGCAATGTATCTTCAATTGTTTTTTCTGAATTGAAACAGACTGTTATGATTGAAACTTTCATTTTACTCAAATTATAAGTTAATAAATATGTTAAATGATATTTTACTTTTGTTATTTAATTTATTCGGGGTTGGATATCCCAAAGCTCCGAACATTAAGAAGATCCTGCATGCTTAATAATTCATTGATATTTATAAAAAAATATTTTTAAACATTCACTTTTTTAATAAAATGAATAGTATCGTGAGTTTATATTAAGAATACCCCTTTAAGTAACTTACTTACTTTTTAGTATATTTTGCCCCTTAAGCTCAACATACTTATAAGTTAAGCCTGAAGTATAAATAACAATAAAAAGTATTAAGAAGATCATTAAGTTATTCACACTACTATTACCAAAATCTAAATACCTTGTCATATCAACCATAGGAGCTACTTCCGCACCTGTTATTTTTTGCAAAACCATTGCTGTAGATAATAAACAGAAAAGTATTGCTGCATGAGTCATGTATATTGAGTAAGATAATTTACCTAGGCGTAAAAAAAAATGAAACTTCAGTAACTTTGAAAAAATGCCGGACTCAAATGCAAAAAAGAATACAGAACCAAAAAATAATAATGGAGCTATAAGTGAACGGTATTCTATTTTTGATTGAACAACAATTACAATACATATTAATAATAACACTTCTGTGATACTTCCTAAAATATATGATGGCTTCAAAAAGCTCATTTTTTTATAAATTACGTAAGTAAAAGCCCCCCCAAAAAAGCAAGTTAAACCTTGCAACACTTGAAATTCTAATATTTTATAATCTGAATGCATAATAATAAATGCAATGAATGAAAGCATAAACCAAGAAATAACTCGATTATTTTTGAATAAATAAACCGATAGAAATAATAAACCATAGATATAAAATTCTATACTAATGCTCCAAGAAGGATAATTAAACGTAAGATGGTCAGTGAATGGAAGCCAAGATTGTATTAATAATAAGTTTGGTATTATCTCACTAATTGATGATGAGTTAGTAAAAGGCTCGTTATTAAAAACTAAACCACCAAATTTATAAGCAAACAGTTTACAAAACTCCAAAGTAATAAAGACCAAAAACATAAAAAAATGTAATGGGTATAATCTAAATAATCTAGCTTTCATGAACGTTTTAAAATTCAGGTTTTCTTTAAAACCATAACCATGAGCTAAAACGAAACCACTTAAAACAAAAAAGAACTCGACAAAAACATCACTACCTTTGAAAAAATCAAGTTCCGATATAGAACCCACTAGATTCATGTGGAATATAACCACTGCTATAGCACAGATGCCTCTAAAGGAATCTAGTACTTCAAACCTTTGATTCATAGAAATACTCATAATTAATATTGATAAGTTACAATTTTTTTAAAAATAGTCGAAGTAGTTGAATTAATGATTTCAGGATCAAATTGCTTCCAGAACACATTAAAAGAAAGACTCCTTAATAATAAATAGTCATCATTAGAAAGTCCGTTTAACCAAATAATTTTATCTTTTAATGCCTGATCTGTTAATTCTGTAACTAACCCAGGGTAGTCTTCACCTATGTAATCACGAATATAACCAATATCAAAACAAATAACAGGTGTTCCCTGTGCAAGGCTTTCCAATATAACTAACGGCATGCCTTCATTTAATGATGGCAAAATAAGTGCTTTAGCATGCTGTAACTTTATATCCTTATCATCACCACTTATCACACCATCAAAACGACAAATTGAATTAGCATCTAATTTATTGAGTCGCTCCATATAATCATCGCCAGATGATGTTCCGTTAAAGTTAACGTTAGCTAAAGGGATTTGATTTACAATTTCCACTAAATTATGAATACGCTTAGTGGGAATATAATTACACAAACAATAAAAATATCGTTCATTTAAAACGTTATCACTCGCACTTGAAATAATTTCTTTTTGTGAAATCACAGTCACTGTATTATGCAAAACTTTAATTTTATTCTTATCAATCAAAGAGCTTTCGCCCAATTCAACAGCCGCACTTTTAGACAGTACCAATAGCGCATCGAGTTGGAATGAAAAGCGCTCAAATAAACGTTTATTACGTGTGCTTTGTATAAAATCTAGAAAGTCACCTCGATGCAGATGTGAAATAACTTTCACTCTTGATGACAGTGCTTTTACCACTAAAATTGATAAGTATACCTTACATAATCCCAAGTATGACATTGGTGCATTCATATAATATATATCAACTTTTCTGCCACTTAATCGAATCAGTTTTATAAGCGATACAAAAAAGGAAAACAGCGCGCTTAATCGACCACCAAAGCTAGCATTATCTTCAACTTTAGAAATATCAAATTCAGCTGATAAAGCAGATAAAATTCGCTCATTACTTAAGCTGATACCATGAAAAACAGCTGGTGGTAGCTCCCCCCAAAAAAGTAATGTTTTGTTACCTTTCATTATTATTAGCCATTTTATCTTTTGTTATGTTTATAATTTCACCTACTCTGTGGTGCAATTGATAGCGCCCTGCCAAAACTTTATTATAACCCGCGCTTGCTATTGTCTCAATTCGCGCAGGATCACTAAGTAACCATTGTAGTTTATCAATCGCTTCTTGGTGATTAGAAAAATACAGTGCTTCAATGTTGGGTATAAACATTTTTGCTTGGTCATCCGTATACTCAGCCAACATAACCGTTTTACTTGCCGGTATTTCTAATGTTCTACGGGTATAGGTATCATTATTTAATTTAGATAAAAAAGACAAGCACACCTTCGCTGAATTAAGCGCCTCATTATATCCCTCGTAGGCCGGTTCAATCTCCCCTCCTAATAACAATTGAAGCTGCTGATAATAAGTTGATTTATGCCAGCGCTGACCATTTAAGCGTACCTTAAAACCTTGCTGAATTAATTTAAGCAGTAATTCATCGCGTCCATCGTCTTCATAGTGCCCAATAAAAGCAACATCATAATTTTTTTCAACGTTATCTATAGGATAAATCCTTGTGGAATCAAACGTTGGCATAAATACAGATGAACTACAGCCTAAATTTTCTATTGCGGCTTTGTCAGATGGGCGATAAACAAAAAAGTGGTCATAAAATGGAATACTGCGTTTAAGTAAATAGAACAACCACCAAGGATGATGTTTACTAAATGTTTGATCATTGTTGTAACCAATCACTACCGCATGTTTTTTTAATTCTCGAATAGTTGCAGGGTAAGTATGCACAGCACGCCAAAGAAAAACCACATCATATTCACCCGTTTTTACTTGGCGAAGTAAGTCGTGATTAAGCTTTTTGACTAACGGACCACATTTATAGCGGTTTTCAAGTGTGTAATATAGCTTCGTAAGTATATTTTTGTATTGATAGTTCGAAAAATAATGATTCCATTGAAACTTATTTACTTTTATTTGGGTATTATTTTTAAATTCGAGAAACAGTGATTTATCATAATAATCAAAATTAAAGTCACCTACTTGTAATATTTTCATTAGCTACTCTTTTTTTTAATTTTAAATTTAGATATGAAAATATAAAATATAAAAATAAGTAATGAGTAATAAAAGAATCGGCTTAATCCTCTTAAATTATATTGAATAGAGAAAAGAGTAAACATTATAAACAAACCTACAACGGCATAATAAAGGAACGTTACACCATCCATACGTTTAAGGATATATGAGAAGCATGCACCTGTAATAACATAAAAAGGAATTAATATCGCATACCCAGCTAAAGCTAATACAGATATAGCCGACATAGGCGCGGTCTTCTTCATTGTTTGTATATCCAACATATATTGGATATCAAGAAAATGACTGGGTAGTGGATTTATACTAGTAATAAAAGCAACATTATTATGACTAAAGTTGCTTAGAACATAAGCAGCACCAAATAAAGAAAAACTTAAAGCATAATTCAAGCCTATAAATAAAAATTCCGTATCAATACCTTTTGTAATCAACGCTATAGTATTGGGAATCAAACCGTGATGTATGTTATATCTTATCTGTAGAACAAATATTAAACCTACTAATATTATAGATACATTAATGGCAATAATATAGAGTTTAATTTTCCGATATCTTAGAAATGTGCCAATTAGATATAGAAAGGGCAGCATAATTATGAACCTAGAAGATGAACTAAATAATATTAAGAAGCAAAATAAATAAACAGTATACTTCGTCAATCTCCTTTTAATAAATGGAATCAAAGTTGTAATAAACGGTGCAGAGACAAAAAAGATAATTAAGATAGTTTTATTACGTTCAAACGATTGATCTATATAACTTTTACGATATATTAAACCCTCGACGCCGTATCCTAATACATACATTATATATATTGATAATATAAGAAATATTAAAGATTTCTGATATTTAATATCCAATCTATTGTTATTTATAACAATAGATTTTTTGTTTTTTTTGTTTTTAATAGCGCGTCCCCCTAAATAAAAACAAAAAGCAGATAGAATGAACATAAACGACGCATTGTTCAAAGCTTCACTGCTTATTTGATTGTAAAGTAGGAAAGGGTCCTTAGTAGCATATGTAAAAACGGTTACGCCAAAAATGACATACAACACTACGAAATTGTAAAATATTGGTAGAACACATATGATATCTTCTGTTTTTTTAAATCTATATAGATAGAAGATTAAAGAAATAAAAGAAATAACTATTATAAGATAAGCCATGATTTAGGATAGATCTCCAGAGAATTTCTTTCTTTAGAACAGAACCAATCGGCAGGGGCTACCAAATTTTCTTGTCGTGGATTTAACCATGCTCCCCACCAACTGAACGTGCTATTCGCAATAATGTTTGCTGTGCAATTTTGCATGAGTACTAAATCATCAATTGCAGAAGTAGTATTATCGATAAAATTAGCATTATCGATAAACGATAAATTATCTTTACACCACTGAATATCATCAGAAAAAATGTAGAAAATTGGAGTTTTTACTTGTCGTTTCATATGCGCAATAGCATTACAGTAATATTCAAGTGAGCATGTACCATGTAAACTGTTGGTGTGTGCATTTTGTATATAATCGCCTCTGCGCACATGTAAGCTAACACTATCAGTGGTTAGTACCTTATCTAGCCATTTTTTCGCAGGTTTTGAGATAGGTATGATAGGCTCAAAGTCTTTACATAATGTATCTTTATATTTTTGAAAATAATTTGGATTTTGCCAGTATCCATCTAGGTAACAACCCGCTTGGCATTGATCTATTGCACTTACAAAACTGATAGATTCAAGCTCTTCAATATAATTGGGGTACAACAATGACGTTAATCCTAATTTTCGAATAAGGCGCGCAATAATATGGTGCCCGGCCCCTGACTTGTTGATTTCAATTTTAGTTGCTAACCTTGCTGCAATATGAAATTTATCCAGTTCATATTTTCTTAACTTTTGTTGCGGATAAAAAGAGGTATCTAAAACTAGTTCGCAACCTAACTTTAATGAGAGCGCTCTACCAATTGCGTATTGGAATAACTGGTTACCTAAACCACCAGTAATTTTAACTATTATCATTATTTCTCCGATAGTTGTGGACAGCTAAGAATGTAAGTAATGCATAACTAGTGTAAGTAAGCATATAATTATATAAGGCACCTTCAATGCCATAATTTTTAATTAAAAAATATCCGCCTACAAAAGCAATAATACCCGGCAGGACTGATGATAAAATCAACTTCTTCGTTTGATTATGTGCAAATAACTCATAGGTTGAAATCATAGAAAGGACATACAAGCTGTAAGTTAGAAACATCCATGGTAGCATCCAAGATATTGAAAGGTATTTATCATCGGTTAACAAAGTAACAATAAAATTTTTAAAAAAATAAACAATTACAAAACTAATAAAAAAGACAACGGTGAGAACAGGTATTAATATATTTAAAAATTTTCGTGAAAATCCCTTTTCCTCATTTTCTTTTTGATAAATTATCGGCATGAAAAAACTACCTATTACCCCTTGAAGTGCAAACGGAGCAATAAGTGCTAACGATCCCATCATTGCAAAAAGTGCCACATGTTCTTTATCTAAAAAATAATCTAAGTACCACCGATTAGACATGTCGCGTAACCATCCGAAAGTACCCCAAATTAACAATGGATAGCTAAAAAGCCAAATGCGCTGCACATGTACTTTAAAGTGTTTTTTGGAGATGCTTGCAATAGTTTTTGTATGTTTACTATACATAATAAGCACAGACAGAATATTGGCTAGAATTAAAGCGTGTAATACATCTATAACATTGATAGTAGAAAGTAAATATACTGAGAATATGAGTGATATTTTCAAAAAGAATTCTGAAAATACCGAAATAGCAATGTTTTTTCGTTCTCTATTCGCATTATTGATCGTTCTGAACATGACTTTAAATACTTCTGACATTGTAAATACAAATACAGCAAGAAATTTATCACTCCATTCAATGTTTAGTGAAAAAAACGTATAAAAAAACAGCGCTAAAAACGTATATAACGCAACACAAATTAAAATAAGAACGAAGACGGAGTTTAAAAAAATCACGTCTTGCCCTTTTTTTTGGTAAATGGAAACATAGCGCCCTACACCTTGTAACAGGGCAGTAAAAGGCATCATCAATACAAAAGTGACCATTGATGTAATTATTGCGTAAAAACCATACTCGGCTTTACTTAAAGATACAGCTAACAACTTAATTAACAACACCCCTCCTAATAAAGAGGTTAATTGAAAAAGAAGAGTCCAATAAAATTCTTTATTGGTTCCTAATGATTTAAATCTATTTATCATTACTCACTAAGCTTATTGGTGTTGTCATAACGATAACGAATTATTCTGGCAGGGTTACCTACGACAATAGCCATTGGAGGTACATCTTTTGTTACAACACTACCCGCACCAACGATTGCACCATTACCTATCTGTACTCCGTCCAATAGTACTGAATTAGCTGCTATCCAAACATCATTACCAATACGAATAGGGCCTTTAGTTATAGATTCTTGAGTAATCATTGGTTCATCACTAATTTCCATACCATGATTTCCTGAAGCAAGCATGCAGTTTGGGGCTATCATGACATTATCACCAATAATTACTCGCCCGTAGATACAAGTATTAGGATTGATTTGAATATTATTACCTAAGGAGAGACTTCCCACCCAAATATTGACATTTTTATTAATCGTTACATTATCACCGAAGGATATTGCTTTGTGATTCCTAATGGACGAAAGTGGGTGTACGAATATTTGTCTTCCACATTTTTTAAGTAACAGACGATATAAAAAATTTGAAAAAAATCTATAAAAAACATATTGCAACCTGAAAAAATATTCATATGGATGTGTAAAAACTGCTTTTAATTTCAATTCGTGATACTCACATTTGTATTTTAAAGAATTGTTATACCTTAAGTTTGTCATACTATCCTGACTTCATCACTTCCTAATATGTATTGCCTAATACTGTCAACCTCAATATCGGCACATAACAATCAATAGTTAATATCTTAGCCTATCAGAATTACCAAGAAACCATTTATAAGCCAAACTAAGACCTTCCTCTAAAGAAACTGAATATTCCCACCCCAATGATTTAAGCCTATCAACATTCATTAATTTACGCGGAGCGCCGTCTGGCTTTGTCGCATCAAACTTAACTTCGCCTTCAAAGCCAACTACTTTTGCAACAGTTTTAACTAACTCACGAATTGTACAATCAACACCTGTGCCGACATTAATATGGCTAAGCATTGGCTCCGTATTTTCATCGTAAGTCGATTTTTCTAAGTTCATTACATGTATGGAAGCATCGGCCATATCATCAACGTAGAGAAATTCACGCATTGGTTTGCCACTGCCCCATGCAATCACTTCTTTATCACCATTTAATTTTGCTTCATGAAAGCGACGCAATAAGGCTGGTATAACATGGCTGTTTTCTGGATGAAAATTATCATGTGCACCATAAAGATTTGTCGGCATAACACTGCGGTAATCTCGACCATACTGGCGATTATAGCTTTCACAAAGCTTAATACCCGCTATTTTAG
>JBLHNB010000144.1:0-10974 GCA_047621305.1 Alteromonadaceae bacterium
TAGTGGATGAATGTTCTCGAGCATGGAAGAGCTTTATCTGTGATGTGTCAAGAGTAATGAAATTATGTGATCGCGACTGGATAAAAGTGGGAACTTAATTAATGCAATTGGTATTATAGAATTATAGAATTATAGAATTATAGAATTATAGAAGTATAGAATTATAGAAGTATAATTGGATGAACTGGTAACTGTGAATTTCAGTTGTTTTTGATAAATGATGGACCCACGGGAATAACCATTAATCGTATCATTACTGGCTTGCGATTCTTAGATCAAATAACGTTAGATTATCCTAAATTTGTCACAAAATTAAAAAAGCTATTGATGTTTATGTATTGCAGTAGAGCGCAGATACTTTTAAAATGGTTTTACAATATATTTTATGAAGTGAATCGTATGTCAGCAGATAGATTCGGCACCAGCCCTCATTACAAACAACAAGAAAAAGGCTATCGTGACCGAGCATTAAAGCTATATCCGTGGGTTTGTGGTCGCTGTGCCCGTGCTTTTGAGTTTTCCAGCTTGAAGGAGTTAACTGTGCATCACGTTGATCATGATCATACTAATAACCCGAATGACGGTAGCAACTGGGAATTATTATGCATTTACTGTCACGACAACGAACATGATAAATATACAAAACATGCAGAATATCGGACAGAAGTTGTCGCCGGTGATCATAACCAAGATACAGCGACTCATAACCCTTTTGCTAACCTCAAAGCAATGTTAAAAAAATAGGATTACGATTACTGAAGCGGGCTGTCCATGCAACACATGCTGCGCTTTAGTTAACCACTTAAACAGCTAAAATCTTTTCAATCTATCGAATAAATTCAGGCCTGAAAATTTCATTTCCCCATCATTGCATCAAAGTTTACTCGACCGTTGCCATCTTTGATCCTGTGATTTTTTCTCATACGGTCAATATTTTCTGAATTGCTTCAACGAAACCTATTTGGAACACTTTTTAGCCATTAGCATCAAACACTTCCCCTAACTAACTCACCTACCGTCCGTTTATTGGCTATATTTTCTCATTTATCAACTACATAAAAACAAGCCTCTTTCATCTGGTAGTAATATCTGTATTTTAAAGGGCTTTTGGCTTAGAGCTTTTTTTTTCAGATCGCATCCAGTAGAGTATTTGACTAGTGTTAGGTAAATAGGTGCAATATTGATAGATCTATTACAATTAGATACCTCGTTTCAAAAATAAAAAAGCCTGCAAATGCAAGCTTTAAAAAACGTTAATGATTATCCCTAATGTTACATATTGGGATAATTAGGGCCACCGGTACCTTCTGGTGTAACCCAAGTAATGTTCTGACTTGGGTCTTTAATATCACACGTTTTACAGTGAATACAGTTTTGTGAATTAATCACAAACTTGTCACCTTCGTCAGTCGACTCGACCTCATATACCCCAGCAGGACAATATAATCGAGCAGGTTCAGCATACTTAACGAGGTTAACGCCGATAGGAATACTGTTATCTGCTAACTTTAAATGGCAAGGCTGCTCTTCTTCATGATTAGTATTAGATAAAAATACCGAAGAAAGTTTATCGAAACTCAGCTTATTATCAGGTTTTGGGTAACTAATAACAGCAACATCGGAAGCCAATTTTAACTGCGCGTGATCCAAAGTGTCATCTTTAAAGTTAAAGGGTAGCTTTCCGCCGAAGAAATTTTGGTCAACAGTATTGTAAGCGCCACCGATGATGGTGCCAAATTTGTGCATAGCAGGACCAAAATTACGCGTATTATATAACTCTTCATACAACCACGAAGCTTTATACTTATCTGTATATGAAGATAAGTCCTGGCCACCTTCATCACCTGCAGCCAATGTTTCAAAAATAGCTTCAGCTGCCAGCATTCCTGACTTCATTGCTGTATGATTACCTTTTATCTTGGCAAAATTAATTGTTCCTGCATCACAACCAACAATAATACCGCCAGGCATGGTCATTTTAGGCAACGAATTGAAACCACCTTTTGCCATCGCACGAGCACCATAAGAAACACGTTTACCGCCTTCTAGGTATTGGCTTATTTTAGGGTGATGTTTATAGCGTTGAAACTCATCAAATGGGCTAAGGTGCGGATTGCTATAATTTAAATCAACGATTAAACCGACAAATACTTGGTTATTTTCAGCATGATATAAATAGCCTCCACCAGTGGTATCTTTATCTAAAGGCCACCCCGCCGTATGAACAACAAGTCCTTCTTGATGTTTTTCCGGGTCAATATCCCAGATTTCTTTAAAACCTAAGCCATAATGTTGTGGTGAGCTATCTGCATCTAATTGGTATTTAGCAATCAGTTCTTTACCTAAATGGCCACGACAACCTTCAGCAAAGACAGTATATTTTGCACGTAATTCCATGCCCGGAACAAATGAAGGTTTTTCATTACCTTCAACATCAAGTCCCATATCACCGGTGATAATACCACCAACACTGCCGTCTTCGTTATAGATAATTTCTTGTGCAGGAAAACCTGGAAATATTTCTACGCCAAGTGCTTCTGCTTGTTCCGCTAACCAACGACAAACATTGCCAATACTAACTATATAATTACCATCGTTATGCATAGTCTTAGGTACAGAAAAATTAGGCAATTTAATCGCATTACTATCACTGTGAAATAAGTAAATATCATCACTTGTGACTGCGGTATTTAAAGGAGCGCCTTTTTCTTGCCAGTCAGGAAACAATTCGTTTAATGCTCTCGGCTCAAAAACGGCTCCTGAGAGAATATGTGCGCCAACTTCAGAGCCTTTTTCAACAACACAAACCATTAGTTCTTGTTCTTTTTCTTGTGCAAGTTGCATAAGTCGACAAGCAGTTGCTAAGCCTGAAGGGCCAGCACCAACGATCATAACGTCAAACTCCATAGATTCACGTTCCATAATATCTCCCAATATTTTATATTCTTAATTTTGTTCTAATAAAAATCAAACGCCCGTTTGATTTTCAAACGCCTGTTTGATAATATCAATCATTATAGATATATTGCAGGTAAATACTATCGTGTAATTCAATATTAACCGATTATATTTGTTTATGGTCAATAGCAAGCAGGTTAAGTTAATGTTCTCGTTGACGTTCACGTAATCTACAAGTAATCTTTCGTACAATTATTAGAATTAGAAGCTAGAATTAATTAACAACCTATTTTAGTAAAATATAATAAACAACACGCACCCTTAGAGGCTACGATGAAAATATTAGTACCCATCAAACGAGTTATTGACTATAACGTCAAAGTTCGCGTTAAATCAGACCATTCAAACGTCGATCTTGCTAATGTAAAAATGGCAATTAATCCTTTTTGTGAAATCGCAGTTGAAGAAGCTGTTAGACTTAAAGAAGCTGGGATAGCAACAGAAGTTATTGCAGTATCTATTGGTGATAAGTCTTGTCAAGAACAGCTTCGAACGGCTTTAGCGTTAGGGGCAGACCGAGCAATTCAAATAGATACAGACCAAAACCTTGATGCTTTGAATATTGCTAAACTTTTACAAAAAATTGTAGAAGAAGAAGCACCTCAACTTGTCATTTTAGGTAAACAATCAATTGACAGTGACAATAATCAAACAGGTCAAATGCTTGCTGCATTAACAGGCTTTGCACAAGGCACTTTTGCTTCTGAAGTAAAAGTTGATGGCGATAAAGTCAATGTTACTCGTGAAGTAGACAGTGGTTTACAAACGGTTTCTTTAAGTTTACCCGCTATCGTTACTTCAGATCTTCGTTTAAATGTACCTCGTTATGCATCTTTACCTAATATTATGAAAGCAAAACGTAAACCTTTAGAAGTGAAACCAGCCGCTGATTTTGGCATTGATTTAAGTCCTCGTACAACGCTATTAAAAGTAACACCTCCAGCAGAACGTAAAGCCGGTATCATAGTTGAAAGTATTGATGAGTTGATAGAAAAGTTAAGAAATGAAGCGAAGGTGATCTCATGAGTATCTTAGTATTTGCTGAACACGACAACAGTGTTTTAAAAACAGACACCCTTAAAACAGTCGCTGCGGCACAAGCAATTGGTGGCGATATTCATGTATTAGTTGCAGGAGCCAACTGCCAAACTGTTGCAGAACAAGCTGCAAAAATAAATGGCGTTAGTAAAGTTTTAGTTGCTGATAATCCAGCTTATGAACACCAGTTGGCAGAAAATATAAGTTTATTAGTCACTGAGCTTGCCAGTGATTATGAACATATTCTTGCAACAGCTTTAACCACAGGTAAAAACTTTATGCCGCGTGTTGCTGCTTTATTAGATGTCGCGCAAATTTCAGATATTATAGCCGTTGAAAGCGCGGATACTTTTGTTAGACCAATATATGCAGGTAATGCAATAGCCACAGTACAAAGCTTAGACAGTAAAAAAGTTATCACTGTTCGTTCAACTGGCTTTGATGGCGTAGCACAAGATGGCAACGCAGAAATAGTTGCAATTGATACCGTAACTGATGCAGGAACTTCTAGCCATGTAAGCGACGAAGTATCTGTTTCCGAACGTCCTGATTTAGGCGCTGCTGGTGTGGTAATTTCAGGTGGTCGTGGTATGCAAAATGGCGATAACTTTAAATTACTTGAAGGTATTGCTGATAAGTTGGGCGCTGCTATTGGTGCTTCGCGCGCTGCAGTTGACGCAGGCTTTGTTCCAAACGACATGCAAGTTGGCCAAACGGGAAAAATTGTTGCTCCAGATTTATATATTGCTGTGGGTATTTCAGGTGCAATTCAACATTTAGCGGGTATGAAAGATTCAAAAGTCATTGTTGCTATTAACAAAGATGCTGAAGCACCAATATTCCAAGTTGCTGATTACGGGTTAGTTGCTGACTTATTTGATGCACTACCTGAGTTAGAAAGTAAATTGTAAATTCGCGTCATATCGCTCTATAATAAAGCCACTCTTGTAGTGGTTTTATTTTGTCTAAAATTTAATATTTACTGTGGATAATAACGTTATGAAAAACTCATTTTCTAGTTTAAGTGATCTTGCCGGTGCTTTTGGGCGAGATCCCATAACTTCAGATGACATAAACTCAGCGACTGAACAGCAAAAGTCGAGCGATAATTCATTAGTTTACTCAACCAATGGTGGCCGAGTTGAGGTTACTTCAAAAAGAAAAAGTGTCACACCATCAGATGGCTATGCAAGAGTACGCAGAGAAACAAAAGGTCGTAAAGGTAAAGGTGTTGTTACTATTTCCGGTTTAGGTATCGACGCTGTCGCATTAAAAGAGCTTGCTAAAAAGTTGAAGAAAACATGTGGTGCTGGCGGTACCGTCGTTGGTGAAACTATTGAAGTACAAGGTGATAAAAGAGAACAAATTCAACAAGTGCTAGAGAATAGTGGTTTTAAAGTAAAGTTCACTGGCGGGTAACTTCAAACAGATTATCGTTTTTATTTTATTTAGACAGCAATGTAGAAGTAAATTTACAAGTAAGAGGTATCATATGACATCAATAGACCCCAATGAATTGTCCATTCTAGTAGTTGAGCCTTCAGATACTCAAAGAAAAATCATTACCCAGCAATTGAAAAAACAAGGTGTAGTTGAAGTCTCGCAAGCCAAAAATATTGCCGAGGCATTGGCAATCATTGAGCGCCATGCTCATGATTTAATTACCAGTGCGATGTATTTTGACGATGGCACTGCATTAGAGTTATTACGAAAAGTAAGAGCTAATGATAAAATTGCTGATACTTCATTTATGTTAGTCACCAGTGAATATAAAAGAGCTAGCCTTGAAGAATTTAAGCAATCGGGTGTTATTGCTTTATTACCAAAACCTTTTACTCATGATCATTTAGCTGCTGCAATTAATACCACAATCGATCTTTTATCGTCAAATGAACTAGAGCTAGAACATTTTGATGTTCATCAAATAAGGGTCTTGTTAGTTGATGATAGTCGCCTTGCCCGTAATCATATTAAAAGAGTGTTAAATAGTCTCGGCTTAATGAAGATAATAGAGGCTGTTGATGGTAGGCAAGCTATTAATTTACTGCGTGATAATATGTTCGATTTAGTGGTAACTGATTTTAATATGCCTGAAGTTGATGGCAGAGAATTAACGCGTTATATCCGCGAACAAAGTCAGCAATCACATCTTCCAATATTAATGGTAACCAGTGAAAGCAAAGATACCCATTTAGCTAACATTGAACAAGACGGCGTTAACGCTTTATGTGATAAACCCTTTGAACCTCAATTAGTAAAACAGATACTATACAAATTATTAGAGCATTAAAGCCAAGTAGCCATACTTATATTATGCGTAGATGCGAGCTAAGAAATACCATGTTCTCTAAGTTTCATCGCTATTTTATTGTGAGATACATTTAATCTTTTTGCTAAACTACGTGTACTTGGATACTGCGGATAGTATTGGGATAATAAGTCCTTTTCAAATACAGCTTGAGCTGAAGACCAATCTTCAATACCTTTTTTAGCATATAATTCAACATTTTCGTCTTCATTACGATCAAATTGTGCTAACGCCATTAATATATCCCTTTGCCCAATGATATCCGCTTGAGTTAGCGCCATCACTCGGAATAAAACGTTTTGTAACTCACGTATATTACCTGGCCACAAATGATTCTCCAAAACATGCATTGCTTGCTCTGAAATTTTTGGTGTTGGTTGATTCACTTGAATTGCAGCATTTTCTATAAACGCTTTTGTTAATAATGATATATCTTCACGTCGTTCTCGTAACGGCGGTAAAACCAAATTAAGCACATTAAGGCGATAAAAAAGGTCTTCTCTAAATTTTTTATTTTCTAGCAACTGAGGTATATTTTGGTGGGTAGCACTAATAATTCTCACATCGGCATGTAACTCGGTTATACCTCCAACCCGACGATAATAAAAATCTTGTAAAAAGCGTAATAATTTTGCTTGTAGATAAACTGACATTTCTGCTATTTCGTCTAAAAAAACGGTGCCACCATTGGCCAACTCAAAAAGGCCTGGCTTCCCCCCTTTTTGTGCTCCTGTAAAAGCACCTGAAGCATAACCAAAAAGCTCACTCTCTAGCAGGTGTTCAGGTAATGCAGAGCAATTAATAGCTAAAAATGGTGCCTTTGCACGTTTACCCGCATTATGTAGCGCTCGCGCAATGAGCTCTTTCCCTGTTCCCGTTTCGCCACTAATAAAAACCGGTAATTCTAGCTCACCATAACGCAGTGTTTGTTGGTTTAAAACGCGCATCTTGGCAGAGTTACCAATAATGGTTGTAACGCCTTGTTTTTCCCTTGATTGCATAACCGCTATTTGACGGCCGACTGAGTCCATTGCCCGTAAGATGATCACTGCACCTGAAATGTTACCCGCATTAACCACAGGACTGATATCGGCAATGTAAGATTTATTAATAAACTCCAAAGCAAGTGAACATGTTTTATCAACTAACAACGACTTAATGTCTAGGTCAATAAACTGGGTGATATTTTTTCCTCTAATAATTAAATTTTGGGGAAATAAATCTTCTGCGACTCGATTAGCCGCAATAATAAGACCTTGTTCATCAATATCTAAAATGGGGTTAGGCAGCCGGTCTAATAAAGTTTTTAAATGTTTTTCTCTACTCTCTGTAGGTAGTAACTCAATTTCACGGCAGTGGATAATGCCAGCGACTCCTTCTAAAGATGAACGGATCTCAGCAAAGTGCAAGGAATTTCGTTCCAAATGAACATAGGTATATTGAGTAATTACTTCAATTGCCTTTACATTCCAGGCATGTAGAGAAAATATCGTTAGTATCTCTTGGCTGATCCCTAACCTATCCGTTGACTTTATTTCTATACGCATTAAATTCACCTCCCTCAAGTGTAATACAAATAATACAGTGTATATTTTATATTACAACAACCATAACCACTGAGTTATATAGCTTATCTTTGTAAAGTTAACAAAAATTCCTTTTAAATAAATACACTTGTAATAAAATCATTACAAATATTATTTAGACTTACAAACGAAAGAGGCTAAGCCACTGAAATATATAAACAATCTATAACTGGCAATAAATTTGCTATATGGAGGTAAGCGTATTAAAGCAACAGCAATTTGTTTATAAAATAGGATTAACATGAGCAGTAGCAAACATATAGAGACTCAAGTAATACATGCCGGCAGAATCAATGATGAACAATTTGGTTCACTTGCAACTCCCCTTTATCAAACCTCTACATTTATTTTTGATAACGCCCAACAAGGTGCTGACAGATTTGCAGGTGAAGCCGAAGGTTATATTTATGGTAGATTAGGAAATCCTACGGTAAGACAACTAGAGATGCGTGTAGCTGCGATGGAAGAGATGGAAGATGCCGCTGCTACAGCAACAGGTATGGCCGCAGTTTCAGGTGCATTATTGGCAAATTTACAATGTGGTGACCACATCATCTCATCGAACGCTGTTTATGGCTGTTCGTTTGCTTTAATGAGTCATATGCTGACAAAATTTGGCATTGAAGTCAGTTTTGTAGATATGACAGTCCCTGAAAATATAGAAAAAGAAATAAAAGAGAATACTAAATTAGTCTTCTTAGAAACCCCAATCAATCCAAATTTGGTTGTTCTCGATTTAGAGCGCATCTTAGCGATTACAAAACGTAATAATCTTTTATCTATTGTCGACAATACTTTTCTTACCCCTGTATTACAGCAGCCAGGGAAGTTTGGTGCTGATATCATTGTACATAGCGCGACTAAGTACCTAAACGGCCATGGTGATGTAGTGGCTGGTATTATATGCAGTAATGCTGAAATGATCAGTCATATAAAGCTAACTGCGCTCAAAGATATTGGTGCTACCATGAGTCCTCATGACGCATGGTTAATAATGAGAGGCTTAAAAACCCTGCCTTTACGTATGGAACGCCATTGTGCTAATGCACAGAAAATTGCAGAGTTTTTAGAAAATCATAAAAGTGTTGCACAAGTATACTACCCCGGCCTCAAGAGTCATCCCGGCAATAAATTTATTGGTTCACAAATGAAAGCTGCTGGAGGCGTAATTGCTTTTGAAATCGAAAGTGATCTCAAAGGAGGTAGTGACTTTATTAACCGTATGAAGTTGTTTTCAATTGCCGTGAGTTTAGGCGACGCCGAGTCTCTAATTCAACACCCTGCTTCCATGACTCATTCTCCTTATACCCAAGAAGAACGATTAAAAGCAGGTATTAGTGATACATTAATACGTATTTCTGTGGGCTTAGAGCATGTAGATGATCTCATAACAGATCTTAATCAATCTTTATCAGCGGTTAATATTATTAATCAAAATAAAGACGTCGCGTAATAATTTATAGATCAAGCCTAATTTTTGTCAGCTATTATTGCTAACAATTTAGGCTTAATTCTATTGATCAATAGCTGTAATTCATTTTCTTGGTAAGGCTTTTCTGGGTTTCTCCCCCAGATTGGATTAGGCCAACAGAGATCATGTTTATACCTAACAACATGATGTATATGTAGTTGAGGAACAATATTTCCCAGCGCAGCAACGTTCATTTTGTCAGCTGAAAATTCTTGCTTTAAGAATTCACTCAATAGACTAGACTCATTAAGAAATTGTTGCTGCTGCTGCCAGTCTAATTGGTAAATCTCTTCAATATCGGCGACTTGTGGAACCAAAATAAACCAAGGATAATTACAATCATTACACAACAACAATTTACATAACGGAAAATCCAAAATTTCGACACTATCTCCTGCTAATTCTGGATGTAACTGAAAAGGTTTTATATTATTCATAGTGTTATCTCTTATTTTTTCTGCCACGGCCACGTGCTAATATTTTGGCTGCCCGAGCAGCAATTTTATCTTCATTAAGTTTGTCAAAATATACTTTTTCTTTTTCGATCATCTCAGGAGTTTCAAAAGTAATTCCCCCTAATGTTTTATCTCTAATTTCATTAATTAAGATTGCTGATGCCTTATGAAAGTCAACATGACCACCGCTACGTACACAACCGCGATTCTTACCTAGAGCTTCAATAAACTCAACATCTTCTGCTGGTAAGCTCGTGAGTTTATAGCGCTCTTTTAATCGTTCTGGATAAAATTCTAATAAATACTCAGCAGCAAAGCAGGCAATTTCTTCGTGGTCAAATGCAGTATCTTTTACTGCACTTGTTATAGCTAAACGATAACCACTATTTTCATTTACAATCTTTGGCCATAACATGCCAGGAGTATCATAAAGATACAAGCCCTCTTCTAAACGGATTCGTTGTTGTCCTTTAGTAACTGCAGGCTCATTACCTACTTTAGCCTTAGCTTTACCAACAAGGGTATTTAATAGTGTTGATTTCCCTACGTTAGGAATACCGACAATAACAACATTAATTTGCTTACCGGTTTCATCTTTACTTGGCACTAATTTCCGAATAAGTGCTGGTAAGGTTTTCGCTACAGATGGATTATCAGTTGTTAAGGCTATTGCTTTAACATTACGTTGAGACTCTAGGTACTTAAGCCATACGTCGGTGAGCTTTGGATCGGCTAAGTCTGACTTATTAAGGATTTTAATAAGTGGTTTATCGCCTCTAATTTCAGTGATCATTGGATTTTCACTGCTAAAAGGCAAGCGTGCGTCACAAACCTCAATAACAACATCAATTTGAGGAAGAATTTCTTTTATTTCTTTCTGGGCTTTATGCATATGCCCTGGATACCAATTTATTGCCATAGTGCCACTTTTAAGTACTTTTAATAATTAAGATAGATTTTAGCAAGATACTCACTAATACACACGAGTATTAACCAATTAGCA
The DNA here is from genome assembly GCA_047621305.1 of Alteromonadaceae bacterium. Taxonomy (GTDB): domain Bacteria; phylum Pseudomonadota; class Gammaproteobacteria; order Enterobacterales; family Alteromonadaceae; genus Colwellia_A. Next base: position 10,820 of record JBLHNB010000144.1, read on the forward strand.
AATAAAATTGCTTAACAAATATATAATGTCAAATCCCAGACAGCAAAAAGCCCGACTCTTTCGAATCGGGCTTCTCTTATTAGAAGCTTAGCAATGTCCTACTCTCACATGGGAACTCCCACACTACCATCGGCGCTACTGCATTTCACTTCTGA
>JBLHNB010000145.1:0-10891 GCA_047621305.1 Alteromonadaceae bacterium
AAAGCCAACACAATCAAAACCTAATTCATCATGATTTAATATTTCATTATATAAACTCATTCCAGTTTCAGTCAGACCTACAATAGCGACTTTTTGAACACTAAATCCTTTAGTACGTCTAATTCGCTTTATCTCACGGACGCATAATCGCCAACTTACTAACATAACAACCGCTAAAACATACCAACCAGTCATGACCACACGCGAATATAATTCTGCATATTTAAAAAAGAATAGTGTGGTTAAAATAATTAAGAAGCAGATCGTGACAATAGCTACTAATAGTCGGCACATATGGGTAAATTTACCTAAGCGCCAAGACCTATATAATCCAAATGATTCACTAATGTAACTAAATAGAAGTAATACACCAGAAACTACTAATAAATAATCTTTACTGAATGGCACATGATAGCCTTGCATGATAATAAGCAAAGCAATGACTACTAATGACATATCAATAATACGTAACAGAAAACTCGAAGGAGAACCAACGAATTGAAACTTGGATGCTCTATCCATTTAACTCACCTAAAACGTCATCTTAATTAACATGGATATTTGCCAATAACGGCAAAACATTATTGACTAACATTTTTGCTTTATCGTTAGTGTCACTTTCGGCATAAAATCTAAACTCAGGGGCATTACCGGATGGGCGTAAATGGACAACATCGCCGCTCGTTAAGGTAAACCTAAGCCCATCTACAGAGTTAAGATGTTGTAATGTGTCATCACCTAAACCAAGCAGAGCTAATAACTTATTAGGGTACTTATTTCCGTAGTCGATAATTTGGCGGCTTTTAGCGATAGCAAACTCAGTCAAACGATCACTGTGGGTAAATCGCATAGGTAAATTAGCCGTTAATGCTGACACAGAACTGTGTTGTGACATATACAGCGCCATAAGCACTGGCAAAATAGCATCGCGCGTAGGTAATGCAGTTAACACCTGCTGATTAACACTAATATTGGAGCCTAATAAAAATCCACCATTAGCTTCAAAACCTGCATAAGAATCATATATTCCGTGCAACGAACTAAATGCTGCTATGACATAAGGTGAACCAATTTTCGTACGCATGACAAAGTTGAATGAATCTGACAACTCAACAGCAGTGTTACAGCTCACAGGTATCGCTAAAGCATCAATATTTAACGCCTGAGCACATAATAAGCACAATATATCACCACGTAACCAATGCCCATGTTCGTCAGCAAGCATGGGGCGGTCGCCATCGCCATCCGTCGAAAACAATGCATCTAACTGATATTGCGCAGTCCATTCAAGGGCTTTTTGACTATCAGCTTCACTGACAGCTTCAGTATCAATCGGCACAAACGTGTCGCTGCGACCGATTAATACCACCTCTGCACCTAGCTGTTCAAATAACACAGGATAGATATCACGTCCTGAACTTGAATGCTGATAAATACCAATACGTTTGCCTTTAAGCCATTGAGTATCAAATAAGTTGCTATAACGAGTGATATAGGCAGTTGCAGCAGTTTTATCTTCAACAAGATCGGCTAAGGTATCTAAAGGTTCAAAAGTAAATTGACCATTAATGATGGACGACTCATCTGATTTACTGATTTCGCCATCAGGACGATAAAATTTCAGGCCATTGCGATCAAATGGAATATGACTACCGGTCACCATAATAGATGGGATCGACAAGCTCATTGCTTGGTTAGCTAATGCAGGCGTGGGGATTACACCATAGTAAATAACTTGTAATCCCAGTTGCTGCGCGGCCACAGCGCACGCTTGAGCCATTGTTTTACTGCTTGGTCGGTTATCAATGGCGAATGCTATAGCGTCAAATGAAAAAGAAAAACGCATGGTTTCGATAAAAGAAACAGTAAATGCCGCACATACATCAGCTGTGAAATCAGTAACTAAACCCCGGGCACCACTGGTACCAAAAGCTATATTGCTGTACTCAATCACTTCATGGCTCACTAACATTATTGAGCCCCCAAAGATGCGACACGACCATAACGGTCTTCAAATCTTACAATATCGTCTTCACCTAAGTAAGAACCAGACTGCACTTCAATCAGCTCTAAGGGCACTTTACCCGGGTTTTCAAGGGCATGAATAACGCCAACAGGTATATAGGTAGATTGATTTTCGGTCAATAAAATATCTTTATCACCGTTAGTCACTTTGGCGGTACCCGAGACCACAATCCAATGTTCGGCACGGTGATGGTGCATTTGTACCGACAATTTAGCACCGGGCTTTACAGTTATGCGCTTAACTTGAAAACGTCCACCGTTATCAATAGAGTCATATTTTCCCCAAGGACGATATACTTCGCGGTGATGCTGCCATTCGCTACGCTGCTCAGCTTTAAGTTGTTCAACCACTTTTTTAACATGCTGAACTTCTGACTGCTTTGCAACCAAAATAGCATCTTTAGTTTCAACAACTACAACGTCATCTAAACCAATGGTGGTGACTAGTTTTTCTGAGGCATTAACATAGGTATTACGAGTATTAATACCTATCACATCACCTTTAAATACATTACCATGAGCATCTTTGTCTTCTATCTCCCACAACGCAGACCAGCTACCAACATCACTCCAACCGCAATCCATCGGTACTACTACAGCATGTTGAGTTTTTTCCATCACTGCATAATCGATAGAATCATCTGGGCAAACTTCGAATGCCGCTTTGCTTATGCGTATAAAGTCAGCATCATGAGTCATATCGGCCATTGCCGCTTCACAAGCTGTAAAAATAGCAGGGCTGTGTAATTTAAGCTCTTGCAAATAAGTACTGGCTTTAAACAAGAACATTCCACTGTTCCAATAGTATTCTCCAGTTGCAATGTAATCTTGAGCTGCAGAGGAACTAGGTTTTTCAACAAACTTAGCGACATTAAAGCCTAATTCATTTGCTAAAAGGCCCCCGCGTCGAATATACCCATAACCCGTTTCAGGAGCAGTAGGAACAATACCAAAGGTGACTAATTGATTTTGCTGAGCTAGCGGCAGCGCTTTAGTAACAGCATCACAAAATGCAGCTTCATCTTTAATCACATGGTCGGCCGCAAGCACTAGAAGAAGTGGATCGTCGCCATTACGAATGGCTAACATAGCAGCGAGTGCAATCGCTGGAGCAGTATTACGGCCAACAGGTTCTAACACGATACCGCTATTAGGGATATTATTTAACCGGAACTGCTCCGCTACTGAAAAACGATGATCTTCGTTACAAATCACCAATGATGGTGAATGAGCAATCCCTTTTAAACGATTAGCGGTCGTTTGTAACATAGAGTGATTACCAAGCAAAGTAAGAAATTGTTTGGGAAATTGTTGACGCGACAAAGGCCACAAACGAGAACCAGAACCGCCAGCCATAATTACGGGAAGAAGCATATGTAGACCTTATAAAACTAATTACGATTCATGAATATATAGAAAAAAAACTTTGGTATACCGATGACATAACGTTTAAACAATCGCTTGGGTTCAACAATCAATCGATATAACCACTCGAGACCAAACAATCGAAATAACTTAGGTGCGCGTGTAAATCTGTTAGACAAAAAATCAATAACCGCACCGCCACAAATCACTAATGTCGGTCCTTTTACTATCTTTAGGATTTCTTTAGCTAATAATTCTTGTTTTGGCATTCCCATCGCAAGAATTATTAACGTCTTTTTATTTTTAAATAAAGGATCTGAGAGTAATGACAAATAATCATTAACTCCTTTGAAACCATTTAATGTAGTTACTTCGTGGCCTTTCAGTAACACATTACTCCCAAGGGTCAACCAAGGCTCTTCAGTTCCAAATACAAAAACTTTCGCATTAACATTTTTATCTAGATAAAAGCTAACTAAATCAGGAATAAAATCAGTACCATTTAAGTTATAACCAGGAGAGCAACCGTTGAGCTTACAAGCAAATTTTAATCCAATACCGTCACGAAAACGATAAGTGAGCGAATCAAACAAATTTTTAACACTATTACTATTGTGGATTAAGTTATAGGCATGTTGATTAACAAATCCAATAGAAATAGGAATATCAGACTCTACTAACTTACTTTTTAATAATAAAACTTTTTCTTCATCGACAATAGTAAGGCTTCCAACGATTTTATCATTTACCTTATCGTTATTGATAAACATCTAAATATTTCTCCGAAATAGAATCCCAAGAAAATCCCCTTGAATAATTTCCTGCTTTAACAGCCATTTGTTCACTCCAATTTTCACAAAGATTTTCAATAGCACTATTAAAAGAAATAATGTTAGCGTTGAATGTTTCTCCACACTTTGCTTCGGAAATAAACCTATTAAAACTTGGAGGGTTAGAAGAAAGTAAAGGAACTAATCCATATGACATAAGCTCAATTACACTCAAACCAAAACCTTCATATTCTGATGCGCTGACAGTATATCGAGCATTTTCAATATACTCTAATATCTGCTCATCACTTTTATCTAAGATAAGTTTTACATTATTGGAATTAAATTTTTTCATAGCATTCTCTATAACCCCAACATTACCGGTTTTAGATCGACCAATTATTAGCAACTTTATATCGGTTCGTTTTAGAGATGCAAATAGCTCAATTAAAAACGGAAGTCGTTTATTATCACTAAAGCGCCCAAAGTAAATAAAAACATGTTCAGTTAACAACTCCCTATTAACCAACTTAATATCGCCAAGTTTTCTAAAACCGACACCATTTTCTATTAGAGAAACATTTTTATTTAAGTGTTTGAATAATTTATAATCATTTATACTACAACAAGTAACTGCATAAAATTGTGATAAGGAAAATGGAGTAATGTATTTAAAAAAAATATTTTTTAACATAGCATTTTTATTCGTATGAAAAAAACCGCCATGAGTAGTTAATATCAATTTAGGCTTTAATACTCTAAGTCTTTTTAAAAATGAAAGGTATTCAACGAAAAAATCTACAGCATGTACGTGTATGATATCAAAACTATTTAAGGATGATAAAGGTAACCGACATAAAGAATAACGTTTTGAACCTAACCAAGAAAAACGCTTAATATAAATACCATTAATAACTTCCTCATCTAGCAGTTTGACATCCGACTGAAAATCCGAATTCAAGGTATAGACTTCAACTTCATGTCCTATCTTAACTTGCTCCGTAGTCAAATTATAAACGACATCTTCAAGCCCACCAATACTCGGTAAAAATTGACGAACTACATGTAATATTTTCATCGGTTTATCCTAGATCTATTTTTTTTTGTCTACATAAAAATAAAGCGTAAGCAAGCATCGTAAAGTTAACCCAACAAACAGGTGTTCTGATCATATTATTTGCCTGGCATTCCACCAAGAAATAAATATTACTCAAAAAACAAAACTTTAAAAAATAACCAAAAAACTCATTATTTTCTTTAATATATTTCCAGTTTTCCTTAAATAATACAAAGAAAAATATCAACATCACAATTAGACCCGACACACCTGAATCAAATAGAGCTGTTAGAAAAATATTAGTTCCACCACGGCCACTATTTATACCGCCACCATAAGCATAAACTTCTCGGATATGTTCATCATATGCTAAGAAATTTAAAGAACCAGCGCCATTACCAGTAAAAGGATTTTGATATATATAATCAAGAGTCATATTTATAGCGAACAATCTAGAGTTTATAGCTCCCGCATCCATTTCAGGATCTAAAATATTTCCAATAATATTAAATCGGTCTACAATAGATTCAGGGGCCAGAATTATAAATAGGATTAATAAAGGTATTCCAATGACAATGAATTTAAAGACCCAGTTAAGGCTAGCCCTTACAGATTGAAAACAAAATTTGAATATAACAAATGAAACTATTGCACCTACGAGTGCTGTTCTGCCAAATGAGAACACAAGAGAACAAAACAGAAAAAAAACAATTAAATCCTTCTTTTTATAAAACCTTGAATGTGTTGGTATTAATAATGACGCTAGCAGACTATAACCAATAAACATTGCATGCCAATCAGTTTCAGAGAAAAAACTCTCTGGTCTAGGTACACCAACATCTTCAAAATGGCTTACTCCAATATTAACACCTAAAAAAAACATGAAAACCTGAATAAACCCTATTAAAGATACAAATATACCCAAAAAGACAATTGAATCAAAAATATCTATAAGTTTTAATCTAAAGTAGATAAAATAATTATAAAAACTTATATAAAAAAAAGTAAGAATAAGCTGCCCAGACAGTATAACTAAAAATTGTGACCATGATAGGACTGTACCGCAAATAAGAGGTATGAATAATGAAGCATACCAAAGTAAAAAATATTTAAAATTAGATGGTACAAAAATATTTTTACGAATAACCCAAATAACTAAAATTAGTGAGACAACTAAAAATGGCTTTATAGATAATAAATTACCAACTTTAAGTCTATAACCATCAAAAATTATTAAACCGAAAACAAATATAAGAAATAGATAGATTTTCGATGTTCTACTGTTTGATATCATTTAAATCTCACAATAAAAATAAAACCTGAATTGAAATTTATATTTAAATAGACTTTCTTTGTAAACGGTAACATTATTGACCTCATAAAAACAACCTTATCAATGGTTAAATCTCACGTTAGATATACTAAAACTAAAAACCTCAACTACCTAAATCAGCTAACATATTAATAAAGACATGCATTGTAGAAATCAACTACTGACATATAACAAGGCTAATTACAAAAAGTAACATGACACAAGCCATAAAAATCAGTCACTCTACTTAAATAAGACTAATTTTTTTGAAAACTTTACTTTTCAAATTCACTTTGATTGTGATATTTTTAATAAATACCAATAACCTAAAATAATGCAGTACAGGAATTAGTACTTTATTGCAGAATAGCATAACTTAACTATTGCAATAATTAATTCAACATATATTTAAGTTTATAATAAAACTCCAATTCATTTTCTGCAATATAATTTATATTATTATTAACCGTCTCAGGTAACCCCCCCTTATTTGACACTATGACTGGAATATCAAGTGATTGTGCCTCAATAGAAACTCGACCAAACGCTTCATCCCAAAGCGAAGGAACCAAAATGACTTTAGCTAACGAATATGGAAATCCAGGTTCTGAAGACCATCCCATATGTCTTACATTTTTCAATTTAGTTTTGAAGTTACTTTTTTTTCCAAAAATATAGAATAACTCATCAGGAAACGTTTTTGCCAGTGACAAGAAAACATCGATACCTTTGATTCTTGTATCTCCGATCATTACAACACCTTTAACTTCTGGGGTTACGCAACAGCTGAAGGATGACTTTAAAACATCTGTATCAATTGCAGGATACTTAACCTCTGAAGCTACACCAAACACTCGCTTTACTTCTTTTGCAATATAATTTGAATTTGAATATATTACATTAGCATCTAGAAGTCCTTGCTTATTTCTTTTACTATAAAACTTTAAGAAAGGGAATTCAAAAAAATTAAATACAGATCTTATAAATCCTTTTATTCCTGTTTCATAGTTTATAAACTTATTAATAGACGTCTCATCTCTTAAGTAATAGCGAGATTCAACACCTTCTAGTTTAGAGTAATTTATAGCAACTGATGACCATAAGCCTTGAGTAATAACTAGATCAAATTCGGGTTTGATTTGATTCAGTTTATTATTAAGTTTTTTATAATTACAGAAAAACTCAAAAAAATTAAAAAACTTAAAACTAAAGAAATCACTAATTACAATTTCTTTTTCAACATTTAAACACTTTAAATCTAATTTCAAGAATGATTGTTCTTGATAAAGAAGAGTAATAACGGCACTATTTAGACTATTCAGTTCATTTAGCAAACTTAATTCAGCACCACCTATACGATAAGGGAAGTTCCGGCACACAACTAATACTTTTTTATTCATATAAACACCAAGAAATTATATACTAACTCTGAAAAAATATATCGCATCGATAATAACAATATAAATATTAACCTTAACCTTAACTCAATGAAAATAGATAAATCAATTCATTACACGATTGTATTGTAAGCATATAAACTTAAAATACCAATCCCCACTAATGAAATTGATAAATTCAAGAGTAACTTTATGCAACCATTATGAAATAAGTAGCGACCCATTATGTAGTAACATTGAATATAATTTATAGAAAAACTAATAAGTAAAAACCATGACAATGAGATTAAACTATTAGAAAAAATACCACTAACAATTGCTATGACATTTGTAAACGCAGAAAATGCACCACACACTAATAGTAAATCTGTTCTACCTGCAGCTTGATAAAAGCCACCACTAGTACTCATTACAATTTGTATAGGGATAGTTAATGATAAAATCTGAATAATAGGAATTACGTCAATCCATTGCTGCCCCAATAGAATAAAAACAATTTGGTCGGCTAGAAAGTAAAAAGCAGTACCTACAAAAAGCCCTAAAATTGAAATAAAAAATATAAGTCTATTGTGTAACCTTTCAAACTCAACGAGGTCATTTTTGAGTTCTTTCATTACAGGTTGTATTGCTGGCGACATAGCGAATGTTAAAAGGAGCAATGGATAACGCATCAACTGGTATGCTTTATCGTATATCCCCAAACTAATTGAACCTAAATATTTACCAACTAGAATATTATCTAAATTTCTTGAGAAATAATTTAAAAAATTAAACCAAACTAGATTTTTTGAAAAAGCTAATATTTTTTTTGTTTGCACTAATTCTTTGCCAAATGAAGGCATGCCGATTTCAGTTTTTTTAGACCCCAGTAAAACAAGCACGAATCTTACTATTGCAACCGATAACGGCTTTAAAGACAGCGCCCATATAGGCTCTACATACATTAATAATACTAAAACACATACAACTGATATAACTTCTGCAATAGCTTCACATCTTGCAATTGAAATAAATTTTTTATCACGGTGAAATGATGCTAATGGGACTATAGTGGCTGTATTAAATATTATACTAACTGCAACAGGTATCACTAACAGTTGATACAAATCATTTTCATAAAACCATGAGATTACAGGTGATACGACAAAAAACAATAATGATACACATAGGCCTAAAATCCATGTAAAACTATATATTCCATCACGCATAGGCTTTGATATTTTAGTCTCATTTACCAAGGCTGGACCAAAGCCCATTTCACTAACTAATGCAAAAAATGCTGAAAAAACTTGAATAACAGCAAAGATACCAAAAGTTTCAGGGCTGAATATACGTGCTAATATCATCATAGATAACAACTGAACAGCATAAACCAAATATCTACCGGTCATGCTATGCATAATTGACTTTACTAATTTTTTACCTGTTGAAATCTCACTCATTAACCACTCTTTTAATTACCTTTTAAACGCTGAACCTATAAACTATCATATTTTTATTTTATATAACTTCAATATTAATACATCACTTCAAAAATGAATGATATATAGAACGAAACATACTGACCTTCGATAACTTATCCTTTATTTTACGGAGTAAATATCTTTTATTTTTAAACCTTTTAAAATATCCAGGAGAAATCATAATATTTTCATCCACACAAAATACAAATTTATTAGCTCGATTCGCAATTTCAATAGCTTGATTAATATCACTTTCAAAAAAAAGAGTAGTGTTACTATTTTTATAAAAATTAGATTTATGTGAATAATAATCTACTTGAGCTAATCTATCTTCTTTACTAGGCAGATCTAACATAACTAAAGAGTCAAATTTTACGCCATGTTTAACTAGCCAAACTTCAGTTTCCTTACGATATTTTTCTAATCTATTAGTAATTAAAATGTTTATATTAACTGTTGGAATAAATCGTGGTTTCGCATTTTCCAAAAAATCTATATATTTATCACCATCGTCATTCTGTTCATCTGAAGGGTCGTAACAAAGTACACCATCTATATCAAAACATGAATTTGCCACTACGGGATGATGATAAATATTCCATTCAAAAACACGAGGAGGTTCTACTTGGGTGAAAACGATGTCCACATCATCGTGTTTTTTTGTACAACAATATACTGTCGCTGTTGTTATTTTTCCTTTATATTCTTCAGGGATTTGATTAAGAGCATTTTTCATTGACTTACCAGAGAGTACACTGTCATCAATAATCAGTATTTTTTTGCATCATGAGCATAGACCACTTTATTAGCCGCTATATCACGAGTTATACCTTTTGATAGTTTTTCGTTTCGAATAAAGGATGGTAAATCTATACAATGAACATTAAGTAATAATGAAATCATATAAGATGGCACCATACCACTTCTTGGAATACCTACGATTAAGTCAAATTGTTGAAAATTAATTTTATGAACATTACTTTTAATATCGACACATAGATCACTGTATGTTTTGTATTTCATAGGCAGCCCATGTTCACCTAAAAACAAGGAGTTTCACTCTAATTATTATTAGGTATAAAGTTATTTTTTTCTTTTAATGTAAAGATTTAGTACTAACGAATAATCAAAATTTGTTAGTATTTTAAATTGTTAATCACTACCAAACAAATCACGCGTATACACTTTTCCAACAACATCACTTAATTCATCAGCAGTCCTGTTTGACACAATAACATCTGCATCTACTTTAAATTGTTCTAGATCGCGATAGATTTTTGAGTTGAAGAACTCATCTTGCTCTAATACTGGTTCGTATATAATAACTTCGATACCTTTAGCTTTAATACGTTTCATGATGCCTTGAATACTCGACGACCTGAAATTGTCTGAGCCAGACTTCATAATTAAACGATAGATACCGACTACCTTAGGGTTACGCTTTAGAATCGATTCTGCAATAAAGTCTTTACGAGTGGTATTTGAATCAACGATTGCACTAA
>JBLHNB010000146.1:0-10806 GCA_047621305.1 Alteromonadaceae bacterium
TTACTAATGTTGGCTGAAAGTTAAGCTATTCACCACACTATTATTTAGGTTAAATTTAGCTATTTTAATTCACGTATAAAAAATAAGACTCCAGCGTAAGAAGGGCTAGAATAAATTGATTTATAACCAATTTATTCTAGCCCTTCTGCCTCCAGTACAAGCCTAATTCAAGGTTAAATTTCTTTATTACTCTGCGCCATAGCAGTGCGAAGTGTATGTAATACCAATGGTAATAAGTTAGTGATCAAATATCAATGAGGATAAATTTTCAAGAGCAAGGCGCTTGATTGAGCAATAGCCGGTTATTGGGATTGAAAGCAACGATGTTATTGGAATATTTAGTCCATTTAGAGTGATCATATATTTATTGCCATTGGTATATACCCGCTCCACCTCAAAATGCAGGTTTCAGCCAGTCGAGAAAGGGTTAGGTATAAGGCATGGATTGAAGAGAATAGTTGTTCTATTGTCGAACTGCATAACGCAGGAGATGACCCTTTATCGGCTTGCCCGTAGGGAGCTAAGCTAGAAAACCAGTCCTGCGTTGCACTACTTGATAAGGACGCTACATGGATGTAGCTTATGTGGAGAATACAGGAGATTCTCCTGAGTAACCATTATCTTCCTATCGCGCCTTGATCTGATTTCCTAGCTTAACTCTGAAGCTGCATCTTGAGGTGGAACGTGTATAAGCCTTATGATCATAGAGCTGATCCTCACGAGATCTAATTTTTTATGCGACCAACAACAGATTAAGTATTAAAATATAATTTTCTTTAAGGTCAGTAATGTGCTAAAACTTGCCGCTAGGGTATTTTTAGGCACAATTGATATCCAAGCCAATAAAGGAAGTTAGAGTAAATACAACGAAGTCAGTTTTGTTAACTTGAACCACTTTACATTGATTTTATTTATGTTAAATAAGTTACTTTTTTAACTTATTTAATTTCTGATTTATTACCTATAATTAATGCCTGAATCTCGCCTTTTATCATTATAAAATTGAATGTAATTCACAATTTCATTAATAATCTAAAAAGAATGACTACTTACTAGAACTTCTGCTGACAGGTGTACAGCGGTAATTAAAATGTAGTTTGATTAAATCTCTAAATCTCTAAAAAATTAATACAAGGTTGTGCGAGACTCACCTCCTCAAAAAAAATATATTTATAAAATTTTTCAAATTACATATAAAATCAACTGGCTGGATTCATCGCAAATCAGCACCATTTATTTCAACTGTTAGGCTATAAGTCACATAGGCTAAAACGGTAGCAAGGAGTTCATAATGTTAGGCTCGATAACCGATAAAGATTTATTAGATTACACTGAAAACATTATTAATACGGTGCGGGAACCCTTAATTACGCTAGATCAAGATTTAAGGGTAGTCACTGTAAACCGTTCATTTTATAATTTTTTTAAGGTTAAGCCTGAAAATACCATAGGCCAGCTTATTTATGAACTGGGCAATAAACAGTGGGATATCCCTGCGCTGCGAGAACTATTAGAAACCATTTTGCTGCAAAATACCTGTTTTCATGACTATGAAGTTGAGCACTACTTTACCAGCATAGGTCGGCGAACCATGTTGCTAAATGCCAGACAGATTGAACGAGCGGAAGGTAGAGAGCTCATTGTTTTGTTGGCCATAGAGGATATCACCGAGCGCAAAGAACTTGCCTTTCAAAACGAAGAGAATAACAAATGGGCAGAGGAATTAGCGCTTGCGAACAAAGAGCTTGCTTTTCAAAACGAAGAGAAAGAAAAACGCGCAAGTGAGTTAGCCCTTGCGAACAAAGAGCTCGCCTTTCAAAATGAAGAGAAAGAGAAACGCGCAGGTGAGTTAGCCCTTGCGAATACCGAGCTTGCCTTTCAAAATGAAGAGAAAGAGAAACGCGCAGGTGAGTTAGCCCTTGCGAATACTGAGCTTGCCTTTCAAAATGAAGAGAAAGAGAAACGCGCAGGTGAGTTAGCCCTTGCTAACACTGAACTTGCCTTTCAAAATGAAGAGAAAGAAAAACGCGCAGATGAATTAGCCCTTGCCAACACCGAGCTAGCCTTTCAAAACGAAGAAAAAGAAAAACGCGCAGATGAATTAGCCCTTGCTAACACTGAGCTTGCCTTTCAAAATGAAGAGAAAGAAAAACGCGCAGATGAATTAGCCCTTGCTAACACTGAGCTTGCCTTTCAAAATGAAGAGAAAGATAAACGGGCAGAGGAGTTAATCCTTGCTAATAAAGAGAAAGAAAAACGCGCAGACGAATTAGTGCTAGCTAATAAAGAAAAAGAAAAACGCGCAGATGAATTAGTGCTAGCCAATAAAGAACTTGCCTTTCAAACTGAACTTGATGGTTATCGTTCTGAAAAGGAACGTGTAGCACAAGATTTGACTCTCCTCATTGATACTGCCAACGCGCCAATTTTTGGTATTGATGCTGAAGGCAACGTAAACGAATGGAATCAAAAGTCAGCTGAAATTACCGGTTTTAATGCCGAAGAAGTACTGGGTAAAAACTTGGTAGAAGAATTTATCAGGGCAGATCACCGGGAGTCAGTTAATGACGTCTTACAAAAAGCATTAAAAGGGGATAATACCTCTAACTTCGAGTTTCCTCTTTATACAAAAGATAATAATTTGGTTAGGGTGCTACTGAATGCAACGACACGACGTAATGCCAATGGCGATGTTGTCGGTGTAGTTGGGGTGGGTCAAGATATCACTGAACTCGATGGTTATCGTTCTGAAATGGAACGTGTAGCAGAAGATTTAACGCTACTAATTGATACAGCAAACGCGCCAATTTTTGGTATTGATGCCCAAGGTAACGTCAACGAATGGAATCAAAAGTCAGCTGAAATTACCGGCTTTAATGCTGATGAAGTACGAGGTAAAAATCTAGTAGAAGAATTTATCTCGCCTGATTATCGAGAGTCAGTTAATGATGTCTTACAAAAAGCATTAAAAGGGGATAATACTTCAAACTATGAGTTCCCGCTTTATACAAAAGGTAATAATCTGGTTAGAGTGCTACTGAATGCAACGACACGACGTAATGCCAATGGCGATGTTGTGGGTGTTGTAGGGGTGGGTCAAGATATCACCGAGCTTGATAGTTATCGTTCTGAAATGGAGCGCGTAGCAGAAGATTTGACGCTACTTATTGATACGGCTAACGCACCTATTTTTGGTATTGATGCCCAAGGTAATGTAAACGAATGGAATAAAAAAACAGCTGAAATTACGGGATTTAATGCCGAAGAGGCACTAGGTAAAAACTTAGTGGAAGAATTTATCAGGGCAGATTATAGTGAGTCAGTTAATGACGTTTTACAAAAAGCATTAAAAGGTGAGAACACCTCTAACTATGAGCTTTTACTTTATACAAAAAATAATAATCTGGTCACCGTGTTACTGAATGCAACAACACGACGCAGTACCAAGGGCAATGTTGTTGGTGTAATTGGGGTTGGGCAAGATATTACAGATAGAAAATTTGCTGAAGCACAAGTCATTCAGGCATCAAAACTAGCGACATTAGGCGAAATGGCTACCAGTGTTGCTCATGAACTTAATCAGCCACTTCATGTTATTCGCTTATCATCTGGAAATGTGATTAGAAAATTACAAAAAAAACCAGAAACACTTGAACCGGCTTACTTAACTCAAAAGCTTGAGCGTATTATGCAACAAACTGAACGTGCATCGGCAATTATTGATCACATGAGAATGTTTGGTAGAAAGGCATCTGAAGATGCTTACTCTGTTGATTTATGCCTTACGCTTAATTCTGCCTTAAGCCTTGTTAGTGAACAACTGCGATTAGCTGAAATTGACGTTGTAATTAATACCCCCAATCAATGCTCCGCCGTATTAGGGCACCAAGTGCAACTTGAACAAGTTTTTTTAAATCTATTAACTAATGCTCAAGATGCCATAAAATCGTTATCAAGTTGTAATAATAAAGTCATTAAAATTGATGTGGTTGATACCATAAAAAATATAGAAATTACGGTAGAAAATATTGGGCCTAAAATACCTGAAGCTATTATTGAGCGAATCTTTGAACCCTTTTATACCACGAAAGAAATTGGCAAAGGGACTGGATTAGGGCTTTCTGTTAGTTACGGTATTGTCAGAGATATGAAAGGTGAAATCTCTGTGAAAAATACTGAACATGGCGTCAGTTTCTTAATTACATTACCAATTTATCATTCAATAAATTAATAGTAGTTGTATACCCCTTACCATTCAAAGTGTACTCTGAAATACGCATATTGATTGATAACGGGTCTACATTAAAAGGAAAAAACATGAAGAAAATACTTGTTGTTGATGACGAGAAAGCAATATTAGAGGAAATTGTTGAAACATTAACTGAAGAAAATTATCAGGCATTTTCGGCGACATCTGTTGATAAAGCGTTAATTATACTCAGTCAAAATAATGATATTAGTGTCATCATAACGGACTTAAAAATGCCAGGTAAAACAGGTATTGATTTGATTCATGAAGTCAATAAATGCTATAAAAAAACGTATCCTTTTATTATAAGTACAGGTCATGGTAGTCCATCAATTGAAGGCTCTGACTTAAAGGCAGAAAATTATACCTTTTTACGTAAGCCCGTTGATATTAATTTATTGCTTGATAGCATCGAAGATTGCTTAAAACTAGAATATGGATATGAAAATGGATAACACAGAAAATATTAAAGTGTTAATTGTTGATGATGAGGCAACGATTGTTGAAGAATTATCAGAATATATTGAAAGTTTAGGTTTTGCTGTTACCTCAACCATTACCCCGTTAGATGTTTGTGGCATGCTGATTAATGATCCAGCGATTAATATAGTTATCACTGACTTAAAAATGCCTAAACTTGACGGTTTTAGTTTAATTGAACGTATTAAAAATACTGTACCAACTGCAGATGAGTTAAGTATTCTTATTATATCAGGCAACTATGATCTTAAAGATGCTTTAGAGGCAGTCCATTTGGGGGTTTCTGATTTTTTGACCAAACCCTTATCTATTGGTTTATTAAATCATGCATTAAAGCGTATAGTGGAAACGTTACACCTACGTAAACTTGAACAAGAATTTGTTATACAGCTTGAAGCCTCACTAAAGGTTGCAAATAGCGCTCAAGATCTCGCTAATAAAGCCAATAAAGAACTTGCCTATCAAAATGAAGAAAAAGAAAAACGCGCAGAAGAGTTAGCCCTTGCTAATAAAGAACTTGCCTTTCAAAAGGAAGAGAAAAAAAAGCGGGCAGACGAATTAGCGCTCGCTAATACAGAGCTTGCCTTTCAAAAAGAGCTTGATGGTTATCGTTCTGAAATGGAACGGGTAGCACAGGATTTGATTCTACTCATTGATACGGCTAATGCGCCAATTTTTGGTATTGATGCTAAAGGCAACGTAAATGAGTGGAATAAAAAATCTGCTGAAATTACGGGTTTTGATGCTGAAGAAGTACAGGGCAAAAACTTAGTTGAAGAGTTTATCTCGCCAGATTATCGTGAGTCAGTCAATGACGTCTTACAAAAAGCATTAAAAGGAGAAAACACTTCCAACTTCGAGTTCTCTCTTTACACAAAAAATAACAATCTAATTAGGGTATTATTAAATGCAACGACACGGTGTAACACTAACGGTGATGTTGTTGGGGTAGTTGGGGTAGGTCAAGACATTACTGAACTTAAGCAGGCGGGCGAAGAAAAGGAACTTCTTCTGAGAAAGCTTCAATTATCACAAAAGATGGAAGCGCTAGGTAAGCTTACCGGTGGCGTTGCTCATGAATACAACAACATGCTTGCTATAATTATAGGCTTTGCCGGTTTACTAAAAGATACATTGGTTGAACAACCCAAATTGATGAAATATGCCGGTGAAATTCTGCATGCGGGTGAGCGAGGTGCTAAATTAACCAAAAAATTATTAGCTTTCTCGCAGCAAAAAGTGCCGGAATCAAAGAGTATAAATCTTAATACGTTGTTGCAGAGTCGACATCATATGCTTGAAAAAATTCTGACTATGCGTATTGATTTGGTCATTAAATTTCAAGAAAACCCATGGCTAGTATGGCTCGATGAAGGGGATATGGAAGATGTCATCCTTAACCTGAGTATTAATGCTATGCATGCAATAGAGGGTAATGGACAGTTAACTATTCAAACCCAGAATCAGAACATAAATCAGATGGATGCTGAATCATTACATATTCCTCCCGGTGATTATGTATTGCTCAGCTTTATAGATACGGGTTGTGGTATTGATAAAGAAACCATTGATAAAATTTTTGACCCCTTCTTCACCACCAAAGGACCGCTAGGTAGTGGTTTGGGTCTAAGTATCGTCTACGGTTTCGTACAAAATAGTGGTGGTGTTATTAAAGCTTATTCTGTGCAGGGAGAAGCGACTCAATTTACATTATATTTTCCTCGCTATTATGGCAGTAGTTGCGATCAACAATTAGAAAATGACAATAATCCTAAAGAGGACTTTAAAAGAAATAAAACTATTTTAGTGGTCGATGATGAACCTGCGTTACTTGATTTAATTGGTGAAATACTAAGTTTAGATGGATTTAATGTTATTTGTGTAGGAAGCGCCAAAGACGCACTGAATACTCTAGAACACGAACCGGTTGATATATTGATTTCTGATGTGATTATGCCCGAAATTAATGGTTATCAACTGGCTGTGATGGTCAAAGAAAAATACCCAGATATAAAGATTCAGCTAGCCAGTGGTTTTAATGATGAGCGCAATGATATAGGCGTTATCGATGAAGATTTACAGCGTAATTCATTGCAAAAACCTTTTAAAGTACAGGCATTATTACAAAGAATACGCGAATTATGTGATGAAAATTAATAGGTAAAGAACCGTGTCAGTGCAAAGACTATTACAATCAACATACTGATTAATGATAACCTTAAATTCATAAATAATAACTATGGAGCTAACAATGTCTGAAAATACTTACGAGCCAGAAAAAATTTGGCAATGGAACTCAGCAAGTGGTGGCAAGTTTGCCAGCATTAATCGTCCTATAGCAGGGGCTACACATCAAGCGGATTTACCCGTGGGTAAGCACCCCTTACAACTTTATTCCTTAGCCACACCCAATGGCGTTAAAGTAACTATTTTATTGGAAGAGTTATTAGCTTTGAAGATCAAAGAGGCAGAGTATGATGCTCATTTGATTAGTATTATGGAGGGAGATCAATTTAGCTCTGGGTTTGTTGATATTAATCCGAACTCTAAAATTCCTGCTTTAGTGGATCATAGTGCTGATAATAAATTGCCAATTTTTGAGTCCGGCGCGATATTATTATATCTAGCTGAAAAGTTTGATGCTTTTTTACCCAAAGACCCGTTACTTAAGTCACAATGTTTATCGTGGCTATTTTGGCAAATGGGTAGTGCGCCCTATTTAGGTGGAGGTTTTGGTCATTTTTTCGCGTATGCACCAGAAAAGTTCGAATACCCGATAGAGCGGTTTACTATGGAAGTAAAGCGACAGCTTGATGTGTTAGACCGACATTTAGCTAATAATAAATACATGTGTGGCGACCAATACACTATTGCTGATATAGCTATCTGGCCTTGGTATGGGGCACTAGTGCAAAACAAAGTCTATGAAGCAGCCGAATTTTTACAAACCCATTCTTATAAAAACTTAGTACGTTGGACTGAAGAAATTGGCGAACGGGAAGCGGTTAAGCGTGGCGTTATGGTTAATCGTACCTGGGGAGAATTAGACCAGCAGTTACATGAACGACATGATGAGAGTGATTTTGAATTGAAAACCCAGGATAAACTGCTTAAGCCCGAATAACGTTAATACTAAAAAATTGACTAAGCGCTCTGAATTAGCTATTAACGGCACTGTAGAACGATCAGCGGACATTGTGTTAGTCAACCTGAGCATTGGTTTACTACAGATTAATACGTATTAATGGCGTTCAAATACGTAACTATTTAACTACCTGATTAGTAAAGATATCAGGTAGTTGATTTTTAAATAATAAACTCAGTGCTTCAGTTGCTGAAACATTTTTTTTTGGCAAGTGGATAGGTAACTTCTGATCAGGCAAAACATTTCGGCGCCTTGCTCACTACGACAGCAACCCTATATTTTTGATGCACTTTAGTCATCCGAATATTCCTTTACCCATTTTAACCTCTAGCCTTTTTTACTTAAATAAGGGATATTTAAAAGAGCAGTTATTAAATTTTATTTATCTAAAATATTCAATTATTGAATATTTTCAACTTAAGTAGCTATGAATACACATTTCAGTTTTGATTACGCTTGTACCAAAAAAATCTTCTGGTAGAATCAGTTATATTGTTATTTTTTATAGGTAGTTAAGCCAACATGGTTATAAAAGCTAAAAGCCCTGCGGGATTCGCTGAGCAATATATTGTTGAATCTATTTGGAATGGAGGATTCCCTCCGGGATCAATTTTACCAGCAGAACGTGAATTATCGGAGCTAATTGGTGTAACTAGAACTACGTTAAGAGAAGTTCTTCAGCGTTTAGCTAGAGATGGTTGGTTAACGATAAAACACGGAAAGCCAACAAAAGT
Organism: Alteromonadaceae bacterium; assembly: GCA_047621305.1. GTDB lineage: Bacteria > Pseudomonadota > Gammaproteobacteria > Enterobacterales > Alteromonadaceae > Colwellia_A. Next base: position 8,609 of record JBLHNB010000146.1, read on the forward strand.
TAATAACTTTTGGGAAACCTCTAGTTTAAATATTTTAGAAACGTTAGCTCAATTAGACCAAGAAGGTATTCCTGACTTGGTAGATAACTTACTATCGGCTCGTACTAATGTTAGTGCTATTTATATACGTGGTGCAATAAAAAACAACCCAGAAAAAACAATTGAATTGTTAAGCGCCTATGTTGATGTGGAAGATACTGGGGAGGCTTATGCCGAGTTTGATTATAAATTAAATAAAGCGCTAGTGACTGCCTCTGGCAATTCAATTTATTTATTAATATTAAATGGTTTTAGAGGTTTATATTCACGTATTGGTCGTTTGTATTTTGCTCATCCGATGGGACGTGAAATTTCTAGAACCTATTACCAAAAGTTGATTGATTTAGCTAAAGAAAATCGTTTTGATGATTCTATCTTTGCCGTACGAAAATATGGTGTTGAGTCGGGTAAACTTTGGGTTGACTTGAAAGATGATGTTTTGAAAGAGCTGTCCGTAGATTAATTCATATTAAAGCTTAGCTCAAAACTTAACTTTAACCTTAGCTCACACATTAATTTAAATATTTAAGGCGACACTTTCGTCGCCTTTTTAATGTGAAAAGTACTTTTGTGTAGATTACTTTGTTTTTACTCTTGATCCTTTAATTTGTCAGAACATTGAGCAATAACCTCATCCTCTCCTTCTTTTTTTTCTTGCACTATTTTTACATCAAACTGCCATAAATAATGTAAGTGTTTAAGTACCTCATCTTTAGAGTCTCCTAGCTCAATGCCTTTGTGTGGTACATAACGTAGTGTGAGTGATCTATCACCATCAATATTTGCATCAACAATCTGAATGTTAACCTCTAAATTGCTGAGATTGTATTGCTCGGCTAACTTATGTCGAATTTTTTTATAGCCCTGTTCATTATGTATTGCACCAATTTCAACATAATTATTTTTTTCATCATCATGAATATGAAATAATTTAAAATCACGAATAAGTTTCGGTGATAAATATTGGCTTATAAAGCTTTCATCTTTAAAGTTTTCCATAGCAAAATGTAAGGTATCTAACCAGTTACTACCAGCAATTTCAGGAAAAAATTCTTTGTCTTCTTCAGTAGGGTGTTCACAAATACGTCTGATATCAATAAACATATTAAAACCCAAAGCATAAGGGTTAATACCTGAATAATAGTTACTATTGTATTCTTGCTGAGCAACTACGTTGGTATGACTATGTAAAAACTCCAACATAAATTTATCGGTAACTAAACCTTCATCATAGAGATGGTTTAATATAGTGTAATGCCAAAAACATGCCCAACCTTCATTCATCACTTGAGTTTGTTTTTGAGGGTAGAAGTACTGAGAAATTTTTCTGACTATCCTCACAATTTCTCGTTGCCAAGGTTTCAGCAAAGGCGCATTTTTTTCAATAAAGTAGAGGATGTTTTCTTGTGGCTCTGACGGAAATTTATACTTATGTTCATTGTTGTCTTTATTAGCATTGGGCACCGTTCGCCATAACATATTAACTTGAGATTGCAGGTATTCCTCCCGTTCTTCTTGACGTTTCAATTCTTCATCAAGAGATATTTTTTGCGGGCGTTTATAACGATCAACACCATGGTTCATTAAAGCGTGACATGCATCTAATGTTGCTTCAACCTCGTCTATGCCATATATATTTTCACACTTAGCGATATAGTTTTTTGCAAAAAGTAAATAATCAATAATAGAACTGGCATCGGTCCAGGATTTAAATAAATAATTTCCTTTGAAAAATGAATTATGACCATAACAAGCGTGAGCCATTACTAACGCTTGCATTGGCATGGTGTTTTCTTCCATTAAGTAGGAGATACATGGGCTAGAGTTGATGACTATTTCATAGGCTAAACCCATTTCGCCTCGTTTGTATGTTTGCTCTGTTTGGATGAATTTTTTACCGAAAGTCCAGTGGTTATAACCAATAGGCATGCCAACTCCAGCGTAAGCGTCCATCATTTGCTCGGCGGTAATTACCTCTATTTGATTTGTGTAAGTATCTAGCCGGTAATGTTCAGCTACACGGGCTATTTCCGTTTGATACAGCTCTAGTAACTCGAAAGTCCAATCGGGACAATCGTCTAATGATTTTACTTTCGGAGTAACTTTTGACGGTTCTTTTTTATTTGATGTACCCATAATTTCACCTATCTCCAATTTTT
>JBLHNB010000147.1:0-10805 GCA_047621305.1 Alteromonadaceae bacterium
AAACTGATCAGCGCAAGGGACAGTAAATGTTCTTAGGGTTTCACCATCAATGGCTTTTAAAAGTATATTAGCGGTTTGAATTTCTTGAATAATTTCATCGTATTTTTTTTTATCTAAATCATTATGTTCTTGCACCCATTCTCTATTAGGTAATGATCCTCGACAAGCATGGTTAATTGAGTGATTTCCTAATTCATGGCCCTGTTTAGCGGCGCGTCTCCATTCTTCTAAGCGTTTATCAACCGTTGGTGAACTTAGAGTTAAATAAAAGGACGCTTTAAAATTTAGCTTATTTAGGGCGGGTAAGGCATGATCTAAATGGCTATTTAATGCATCATCATAAGCAAGGCTAATCGCCGCTTTTGCTTGATTGGGCCAAATCAGATGCTCATGTGCTAATGAGGGCAGGGAAAGCAAGACTACTAGAATCGTTAATTTTTTAGCCATTATTTTCCTTAACTTAGTTAGATTGAATAAAGTGGTTATAAAAATCGTATTGGCGTGTATATCAGTGGGAGATATAAGCAAAGCTTGATGGGTAAAATTTTAGACTATCTATTTAGTTATAAATCAAACTTATTAAAAATATTGATGGTACCTATAGCTATTAATATTCAAAGTGCAGGATTTTATTGGGAATTGAATAACTCTAGGGAAAATAATTAATAAAGCATAGTTATTCTATGCTTTATTAATTTAACGCCGGATAATAGCTATTACCCGGCTAATTAATAAAAATGAATTACTCAGCAATGCCTACAGTTATTTCGTCTAGAGACACATCACCGACTTCATCACCCATATCAAATAATACACGGCTGTTGTCGTCACCAAAACCAGTAGCAGGAACAACAATAAAATATGACATCCATTCGGTCGTTATAGCAATAGGTTGTACATTATTTGTCCATGGGTCATGTGCTAAACCAACACCGACAGTAATATTACGAGCAACAGAAGCTTTCGCTTTAAATTCTACTACATAAATTGCATCAGGAATGATGGTCATAACTTGGCTTAAATTAACATCCCATGGGTTACCTGCAGTTGCTACAGTGGCCTCGTAATAGCTACCAACAGGGTCAGTCGTTGTAAAGATATCAGTGTCAGCTGAGTCAAGAAGTGAAATATTACGTAAGAAAATGTCTCCTGGAATTGCACCCCCCATATCAAAAATAGTACGACTATTATCATCACCAGCAGCAGCAGCTTCCATCAGTGTATATGTTTCCCATTCAGTTGTTAATTCAACAGTATGGGTGTTATTTGTCCATGGGTCATGTGCTAGACCAAAACCAGCGGTCATCGGGCGAGTGGTTGAGGCTTTAGCATCATAAGTCAATGTATACATTTCACCGGTAATTAACGTTAAAGAATGGCTTATCCCTTTCTCATACACTTCATTTGTAGGTTCTGGTACAAGGGTTTCATACACATAGACACCTGGCGCATCAGACCAGCCTGTTAGCCCATCATCAAACATACTATTGGTTAATAAGTTACCTGCTGTCTCTGGTTTACCACCACTTCCTACTGAAATAAGGACAGTCTCAGACGCATTAAACATACCATCTGTTACATTGATGGTTATTGAGCTAAGGCCTTTATCACCCGACGATGGAGTACCGGATAAAACACCAGTGCTAGTATCAAAGTTCAACCAAGAGCCGTCTGGGAGAGTTGCTGAGAAAGTTAAGGTATCGCCATCAGCATCCGATGCTGTAAATGTATGACTATATTCCTCATCTACTCCGGCAGCTGTTTCAGCAGCGGCACTGGTCAATTCTGGAACAGCGAACCTTGGACCATCAGAGTCACCAGCTTGCGGTTCTAAATCATCACCACAGCCAGCAAGTGCAATCGCTAAAGCCAAAGTTGATAGCTTAATTGTTAAATTTTTAGTTTTTATCATGTTAGTCATTCCCCTAGATATTGTATTATTAGAACTGCATCCTCAAACGGCTTAACATAGAAAAAACAATCTGTTGTTAGTCCAAGTTCACGTCTGATGAAAGCAATTTCATTTATATTGGCAGTGCTAAATACTTTTGGAAGCGCTACCAGTTTTCTGGAAGCGCTTCCATTTATAACACCAGTAACGCCTATAACAAAGCTTTATTTACCTTTTTTTACCTTTTTTAAATTATAACGGATGTATTGATAGTCAGTTTTTAATGTATTAGATAAAAAATCCTAACCGGTTATTGTATTAGTCTTTTGAACTATAACGATTGATTGCCATTTAGTAACAAAATTATTTTGCTTTTGCTTTACAATATTGGTCAATAAAATCTAAATGATCAGGCCAACTATCTACTTTACGCTTTACTGTTAACTTAATATTATTTAAAAAGCTTTTTAACTCATCATCACCCATTAGATCAACAATAGGGTGGTACTGCTCAGGTATTAAACCCTGTCCCATCATTACTTGCACCCAAGATGTTTCTCCAAAGAGCTCCTCTTCTTTTTTGAAGACTTTAGCGCTTTCTTTAAATAACTTCATGCGGTGTTTCAGCGTTTCAGGAATATCCATATTGCTACAGTATCGCCAAAAAGGGGTGTCTTTACGATCAGTTAAATAATAATGCAAGATAATGAAATCTTTAATGTTGTCAATTTCAGTTCTAGTTTGTGTATTAAATTCATCGATATCGGATTGTTTAATCCCTTGCGATGGAAACATTTGCATTAAGCGTATAATGGCTTTTTGAAATAAATGAATACCCGTAGATTCTAGCGGTTCAATAAAACCCGAAGATAAGCCAATAGCCACACAGTTTTTATTCCAATGTTTACGCCGCGTACCTGTTTTATATTTAATAACGCGAGGTTCATTTAGCCGTTCACCTTCAATATTATTTAATAAGGTTTGTGTCGCTTCTTCATCAGACATGTATTTACTACAAAAAACAAAGCCATTGCCGGTTCGGTTTTGTAAGGGGATTTTCCACTGCCAACCCGCGTCTCTAGCAATAGAACGGGTATAAGGTACTGGTTTAGTAACGGTTTTAGTTTGTACCGCTATAGCGCTATCACAGGGTAAAATGTGTGACCAATCTTCATAGCCAGTATGCAGAGCCTGTTCAATTAACAAGCCTCTAAAGCCAGTACAATCAATAAATAAGTCACCTTCAACTACTTTACCATTGGCCAGTTCAAGTGAATTAATAAAGCCATTGTCTTTGTCTAGAACAACTTTACTAATACGACCTTCAACTCGCTTTAAACCATGTTTTACTGCTATTTGTTGTAGATATTTAGCATATAACCCCGCATCAAGGTGATAAGCATGGTTTAAGGGGCTATCCGCTAATATGGCAAACTTTCCTTCTCTAGCAGCTAAGTGTTCAGGTACGTAATCACCTATTTCTGACACTATGCCGCGCTGTTTACCTTTTAACCAAAAGTGTTGAAAATCAGCTGCCCAGCAATTTTGACCTAAAAAACCAAAAGAATGAATATAGTCTTTGTTAACGTCACGCCAATTTTCAAAAGAAATACCTAACTTAAATGTAGCATTGGTGGCAGCCATAAACTCTTGTTCATTAATACCTAATAATCGATGAAAAATATGTAACGTAGGAATCGTTGCTTCACCTACACCAACGGTAGGGATTTCGTCAGTTTCAACTAGAACAATGTCTAAATTTTTACCTAACAGTTTTGATAATGCCGCTGCAGTCATCCAACCCGCAGTACCACCACCGGCAATAACAACTTTTTTTATGGCTTTGTTATTCATATTTAAATTATCCTTACTGATATAATTATTGGTGTTCAGATTATATTTTTAGTTTATTGAGTAAATCAGCTCTAATTTTTTTTGCTGAGTTTAGGTCTAATGGTTGAGATAGCATACCCTTAACAAACTCAGGGATATGGTCTAAATCGTTTTTTTGATGATCAAAAATATAGTAATCAAAGATAGCTTTCCATGCCTGTCTTTGTGCTATAGGAAGACTTCTCAAACTTAATATAGCTAATTTTAATGCATTTTCTGGCTGCCCCATAAACGCAGGGCTATCTCGCCACCAATGCGTTACTAGTACATTAAAAGCACTTAATGCTTTGACATGATGCCACCACATAGAAGGAAGAAATAATGCATCGCCAGTGTCCAAATCTGCAACTTGAGCCGCTTGTAATGCCTGTTCAAATTTTGGAAATTTTTTGAAATCAGGGCTTTCAAAATCAATTAAGCTAATATCTCGACCACCGGGTGACATTTCCATAGGCCCGACATATAGGTTAGTTATCTGCTCTGGTGGGAATAAAGTAAATCGTCTTTTACCGGCAACACAACATGCTAGGTTATTAGGAAAGTCATAATGTGCTGCTATTTTGCTTTGGTTACCAATCCAAATACTGGTTAATGGTTTTAAATGGTCAATTGAAGCATTATTTTCATTATTATAACTAGGTAGCCAAGAATTAATTTCTGTTGAAGCTACATAGATTGTGGGTGGTTTACTATCAGCAGCGTGCTCTAATAATTTATCTAAAACTATATTAAGATCGGCACTAATGTTTTTAAAGTTAAAACCACTCATATCTTCATTATAAAAAATTCGCCCTTGTGTTTCTGGTTCGCCATAAGCACTAAACACCGGCTTGTTATTATATAATTGACGCAAATAGTTGGCTGCATGTTCAGGAGACTTTTTACTGGCAATAACCATAGGCCAGTTATTGCCAAAACCTTTTAGCACAAGAGGTTGTGTAGAGGACAATACAAATTCAGGTATATCACCGGGTTGACAATTTGTTATCTCTTTTACTTTATTTGCTATTGCCAACATTTGCACATACCTAATTTGACGTTACGACGAAAAATGATTAAAGGCCAAGCTGTTCATTTTTCTTACTTATTAATTTTCTAACATTCGCTTGCGATGCAATTGTCATATAGATCGCTTGTAAATGTCCTTTTTTATGTAGTGACATTAAAATATCACTGCTTAGTTCATTGAGTTTATCTTCGTTAATAGTATAAAAACCAAGCATTTGATGTTTTGAATGATCATTGAGAGTGATATCCAAAGTCACGGATTCTAATAATTGGTGTTCAATTAAAGCATCAATAAAATCATTACTATCATTGATTCCATGATGAATCGCTTCAAGTAGATCTGCAACTTTATCTAAATAAGGAGTACTACCACCATGTGCTAAAAACAATGATTCACCTTGTGTTTGATTAACACGTGGATTATCAAGATCTATCTGCAGCATTCGTTGTTTCTTTTCAATACCTTCTTCATTTAGCGTTTGTATACCAATTAAAAATGGCTGTCTAGCGACCGTGGCAGGAATATAATCCGCAGTCCACTTATTGTCAGAGAGGAATAAGTTTTCATCGTTTTCAAAACCAAATAAAGCAAGGGGGAAAAATTTACCTGTATTGGGATCTTTATTAAAAAGAATGGGGTAATAGGCTTGTATACTTTTAAACTCCATCGGAAAAGTTTGCGCATACCATAGGTTGTCACCGTAAGTTGGAGATCGCTCAGTGATTACTTTTAAGTCTTGGTGGTCGATGTTGTTTAGTAAAACAGAATTTGTCATTTTTAATTCCACGCATTTGTTATATTTATTTAAAAAAAATCACTGCATTTTTTTGTAATGCTATATTTTAGGTAATCCATACTTTTTAATTTTGTTAATGAGTTCACGGTTTGTTGGTAACACCGATAAAAGTTGTTGCGTCTGTTTTATATTATCATTAAATAATTTATCTGCTTTTCCTGCCTGAATAAGCCTTTTCTGGTGACGTAACGGTTCAGTAACAAAGTTCATACCATATAAAATGTATTGAAAACTAGCAGGCGGAAACATTTCTTCAGTGTGCGTTGCATCGTAATGATAGGGTGGTTGGTATCGCCATAACTTTATCAGTTCTTGTAAAGTTTCGGGTATACTTTTTTCATTTTTATTATCCAGCCAATAAGCTGAATCAGTTCGTTGGCTCAATACATAATGCAGCTTTAAAAAATCTACTATATTTCCCCAACGATGCAAAAATTTATCATTAAAACGTTTAGCTATAATATCCATGGTTTGGCGATTCGCAGGTAACTGTTCACTGATCATCTTTGCCGATAGTTCAATCAAAGCTAAAGCTGACGCTTCTAAGGGTTCAATGAAACCCGCAGCCATCCCTACTGCGACACAGTTTTTATGCCAAAATTTTTCTCTATGCCCCGGATTCAGTGGAATCTTACGTATCATCACTGAATTAGCGGCACTTTCTCCCATTGAGGGGGCTAAATAATGACGTAATTCTTGTTCTGCTTTATCATGTGATATATGCGAACTTGAATAGGTATAACCAACACCACGACGGGATGGCAACCCTATATCCCAAATCCAACCTGCGGTTTGGGCTGTAGATGACGTAAATGATGCAATTGGACTCTGTTCATTTTCATATGGAACATGAACAGCTAAAGCGGAATCATTAAAAAGAATATGCTTTTTACTTATAAAAGGAATTTGGTAGTGTTTAGCTAATAAAATTGATGCTGAGCCGGTACAGTCTATAAAAAGATCACCAGTGATATCACCATTTTTTTTAGTAGAAATAGATGCGATATCTTCATTTTCTGATGAGTTGATTTTAGTAACGTGATCTATTATGTGTTTAACATGTAATTTTTCTGTACAGTGTTTTTGTAAGAGCTGACCAAATTTTCCCGCATCTAAATGGTAACCATAATTGGCGGCAAATGAATATTCAGCTGTTGTTATTTGTTTTGGTGCTAATGATTGAGTAGCTAAGTGACTTTGTGCGCATACGGCATCGGAAAAACTGATTTTATCACTAAATGGTTGCCAATGCGGCGATAGGTTAATGTCATTAAAACCCTGTGGCATAGTGAAAGGATGATAATAGTGGTCGTTAGTATTCGTCATCCAATTAGTAAATTTAGAACCTTGCTTAAAGGTTGCATCGCATGATACCAAAAAATCAGTTTCTGAAATTCCCATTTTTTTTAGGGTGCTACGCATTGATGGCCAAGTTCCTTCACCAACACCTATAGGTGCAACATCTGATGACTCAATCAATGTAATTTCTAACCCTGAATCTTGGTTAGTTAAATGTTCTGCAGCAATAACACCAGCAGTTAACCATCCAGCTGAGCCGCCACCAACAATGACTATTTTTTTTAATGGTTTATTCATAAGTTTATTTTCTTAAAGTGTTCACTAAAAATTAGGTATGGTCTGCCAAACTATACCGTGCCTTAAACTGCCTATCTACTGCTATTTTCATTATAAGTAAATAGTTTAATTTGTTTAAATATATTTGACGTAGCATTTGAATATAAAAAGCATTCTAAAATTTAACGGGTATACACCCAAGTTTTTATGAAAACTTTATTTCTGATTGTTTTAAAATATAAAAGCCACATAAATTATTAATTTAGCGGCTTTTATTATTTACCAATAATTTAAATTATCATTAGAAGGTATAACGAGCGCCTAGGGCAAAACGAGCACCTGTCTGGGTATAATTTAATACTTCATAGCTACTACGACCGTGTGTGCGTCTCTTTTCGTCAGTAATATTGATACCATTGAAGAAAATATTTAAGCCTTCAACTTGAGGTAACTCGTAACTCACCGTCAAATCAACTTGGCTATACGCTTCTACATAAACTGGTGAAGCCCCTACATCGCCTTGGAAGTGGGATGTGAGGTATGCATCACGCCAGTTGTAAGCAACACGAAAAGAAAAACCATGTTTCTCATAGAAACCCACTACGTTAGCAGTATCACTAATACCTGTTTCAGCCACTTGGTCAGAGTCATAGTTAATGCCATTTTCATTAATGGAGCTACCAATAGAGGCATCGTCATATGAATTGTCAGAGTTAACTAAGGTATAATTAACAATGGTACCAAAACCTGTTTCACCAAATATATGTTGTACTGCAAACTCTACACCGTCAAAACCTGATTTTGCAGTAGAGTTAGCAAATGATGCAATGTTAAATTGCACTAATGGATCAACCGAACGACCGTTTATTTCTATATTACCACCAACAACATTTACGGCTGGGTCGGTAATATTGTCAGAAATCCATGTGCGCAGAGCAGGGCGATCGTTTTCATCAATACCAGAATCAATAGCTTGTTGAACAAATGGACTTGTCAGTGCGCCAGGGTTACGAAGGTTGTCTTGGCTATAAGTTGATTCCGTGCGGATACTTTCGTTAGTAATATCTTTTTGGAAATAGCCTAAAGAAACATAACTACCTTCGCCATAATACCATTCGGCTGATAAATCGAAATTTGAAGCTTCAAGTGGTAATAAACCGGCATCACCTGAGTTACCACCACCTGGGCTGTTTACTCGAGCTAATCCAGCTAATGATGTACCTCCAATCATTTCACCATAATTTGGGCGACCAATCGTTTCACTATAAGCGGCACGAAGAATAATGTCGTCGGTTACTTCTAAATTGAAGTTAATACTTGGCAAAGTATGATCATATTTACCTTTTTTGGTTTGAAATTCAGTGCCACCAGATAGGGTTAACGGTAATTCTGTGTCGCCTACCCAAGTTGTTGCATTGAAACCAGGAACGTTTGAAGTGGTTTCAACCTCTGTTTCTTCGTAACGTACACCTACATGAACATCAAATGGCATATCACCAATTTCACCTTCATAATTATATTGGAAATATACCGAGGTCATTTCTTCTTTTGTATATTGATCAGTACCTAGTGCATAATCTGTTGAAGGACAAAAAGATGTAGCACAATCACCGACAATACCGGGTTGAATAGATAAAGTATCTTCAGCAATTTGTCTTACGGTGAGGAAGTCAAATTCAAAGTAAGTATTTAGAATATCTGTTGACCAGTCAGTACCGGTAGCATCGACAAAATCGCTGAAATTACCACCACTTTCGTCAAACTGATCCTGGATAGTTCTACGTGTGAAGTTGTCGTCACCAAAAGATCCAGCATCACCTTCGCCACCCCAGTTATTACGTTGTACTGTTCTTCTTTGATCACGATTTTCAGCGGTACTCATGGCAATACCAAAGTCTATGCTGCCCGATTCTTCGAAAACATATACACCATTAAACTGATGTTGCTCAATGTGAGAGTGATCCTGCTCATTATCAAATGAACTACCGGTTACTTGCATATCAGACGCAGTTACCGCATTACCGCCACGTACTGCAAGAGTAGGAATATCACGGGTAAAATCAGTTGCTGATGCTTCACGTATAAGAGCTCTTGCCGCTAGGTTGTTTTTTGAACCATATTGATTGTTAGGTGTGTTTTCAGCATCTGAATCGTGGTAATCGTATGCTAGGTTTAAACTATCGTTGACTTGCCATTCAACGTTAAAACCTAATGAAGTAGTTTCATCACGTATACCATAGTCACCAGAGCCCATCGCTAAATCTGTTGGGGTGTCATAAACTTCAGAATGTAATAATGGTGAAGCGACATTACCAGGCGTCCATACATTAATAGCATTTCCAGGAGAAGCATACCAAGCAGAAACGTTCGCTACTTGCGTATCTTGTTCTTTCTGAATATAAGTATAATCCAATGTCGCCGTAATGCTTTCTACTGGGCTATATTGTAATACTAACTGAGCATTAGTTCTTTCACGTTGTACTTCTTCAAAAGTATAAAAAGTGGTTTGTGGAACAGAATAAACGTCTGCATTTTCAGTACGATTAAATTGATCAGCTTTACCGTTTTCGATAGGACCAAAACGATTGTCACCATTGATGTCTTGACCATCAGGATCATAACTTCTCCAACCAGTACTTACTCCTGCTTGTTGATTACCACTTTCACGTTCGGAGTAACTTGCTGAAAGTGAAATACCGAAAGTATCATCAGCAAATGTATTCGAATATAAGCCTGATAGCTCAGGAGTTGTACCACCAGTCTGTGCTGATGAATCATTTAACGCTTGTACACTGATAACTGAATGCATACCGGGGTTGGCTAGTGGTTTATTGGTTTTAATATTAATTGTTGCACCAATACCACCAGTAGATATTTTTGCCATTGATGTTTTGTAAACTTCAACACTACTGACGCCTTCAGCGGCGACGTTTGAGAAATCAAAAGAACGATCACCTGTTGTGTTAGGCATTTGACGGCCATTTAACAATATTAGGTTACGGTCTGCACTAAAACCACGAACACTTACTTTACTACCTTCGCCGTTAGAACGGTCAATTGAAACCCCCGTGATACGTTGCAACGATTCTGCTAGGTTAGAGTCTGGAAATTTACCTATGTCTTCTGCGTTAATCGCATCAACAATTCCTTGAGAACTACGTTTGATATCCATGGCTTTAACCATGCTGCTACGGATACCCGTAACTTCGATTACTTCGATATTATCTGTTTTAACTTCTTCAGCAGCAAAAACTGGTGTTATTGCCGTTACCCCTAAAATTATGGATAAACTTTTCGCAAGTTGAGTCTTTTTAAAATTTGATTTCTTCATGTATCTCCCCTAGGCATTTCATAGTATGTTATTCATGTTTTTGGAAGCGCTTCCAGTTTAGTTTAAAAAAAATTAGTTTTGTGTGGAAGCGCTTCCACAAGTTAAGTTAGTTTGCTGATAAGGTCAATAGTATTTGGGCAAATAAGCGAAACTATATTAGAGCTTTTACTCATGTAAATTTTAGGTTTTGTTTGTGTTTTTTATATTAATCCATTGAATTTATTAGTTTAAAGTTGATACTTACACTAAGTTACTTTAAGTTATTACTAAGAAGGTAATTAAGAAGGCGACTTTTTAAGGGAATTATTTG
>JBLHNB010000148.1:0-10779 GCA_047621305.1 Alteromonadaceae bacterium
TGTTGATATCGCAATTTTTTTTGAAGCGAGCGTAAAGCTCTCATTTTCCGCAACATAAACAAATTCGCTGATACCGTCCCACTGCATGATTGTTACCCCTGTGTACAAGTGATTTACTAAAATAGCATATTATCATTTTTTATAAGATAGTTATAATAGCTTCCATCAACAAAGCGCAACCTAATTAAAAAATAAAGTTTTTAGCTAGGTTATGACTATATTTATCAGGGTGAATACATGAGCTGGTTATTTCTTTTATTAGGCGTTATCGCTGAAACATTTTCTCACGTTGCGTTAAAAGAAACAGAGGGATTTACCCGCCCGATACCAAGCGCTTTGGTGTTAATAGGGCACCTTGCGGCTTTTATGTTTTTGTCGCAAGCAATGAAAGGCATGCCGGTTGGTATTGTTCATGCTTTATGGGCTGGATTAGCGATTGTAAGTGTAACGTTATTATCAACCATCGTTTATCGCCAACACTTAGATTTAACGACCTGGGCTGGTATGGCACTTGTTGCTACAGGGGTTGTATTAATTAATTTATCTCAAGGGCATGCACACTAAGTGAAATGCTAGAGTAAAAAACATTCAATAATGGTCTTAATGCTGATTAATACTAAAACTAAAAGTGAGTAACTCAAAGGTTATTTACATGATTATTATTTAAACCAATATTTAAACAAAAGTGAGAATTTAAATGACTGACAAATTTATCAAATCAAAAGCCGCCATCGCTTGGGGACCAAACCAACCGTTATCTATTGAAGAAGTTGATGTAATGCTACCGCGCAAAGGTGAAGTATTAGTTAAAGTTATTGCTTCTGGCGTATGTCATACCGATGCTTTTACGTTATCTGGTGATGATCCAGAAGGTATTTTCCCAGTAATTTTAGGTCACGAAGGTGGCGGTATTGTTGAACAAATAGGTGAAGGCGTAACGAGTGTACAAGTTGGCGACCATGTTATTCCTTTATACACACCAGAATGTGGCGAATGTAAATTCTGTTTATCAGGTAAAACTAATCTGTGCCAACAAATTCGTGAAACTCAAGGTAAAGGCTTGATGCCTGATGGCACTACACGCTTTTATAAAGATGGCCAGCCTATCTTTCATTACATGGGTTGTTCAACTTTTTCTGAGTACACTGTATTACCAGAAATTTCGTTAGCGAAAGTTAATAAAGACGCACCATTAGAAGAAGTATGTTTACTAGGTTGTGGTGTTACAACCGGTATGGGCGCGGTAATGAATACAGCCAAAGTTGAAGAAGGTGCCACGGTAGCTGTCTTTGGTCTTGGCGGTATTGGTTTATCGGCTGTTATTGGCGCTACTATGGCGAAAGCGAGCCGTATTATTGCGATTGATATCAACGAAAGTAAGTTTGAGTTAGCGAAAAAATTAGGCGCAACAGATTTCATTAATCCAAAAGACTACGACAAGCCGATTCAAGATGTGATTGTTGAGTTAACTGATGGCGGTGTTGATTATTCTTTTGAATGTATCGGTAACGTTGATTTAATGCGCTCTGCATTAGAATGTTGTCATAAAGGTTGGGGCGAATCAGTGGTTATTGGTGTTGCCGGTGCAGGTAAAGAAATATCAACCCGCCCGTTCCAACTAGTGACTGGTCGTGTATGGAGAGGCTCTGCGTTTGGCGGTGTTAAAGGTCGTACTGAGTTACCTGATTACGTTGAACGTTATTTAGCCGGTGAATTCAAATTAAGCGACTTTATTACCCATACCATGGGTCTTGAAGATATTAATGAAGCATTTGAATTAATGCATAAAGGCGAAAGTATCCGTACTGTAATTCATTTTGATAAGTAATAGTTAGTTTTGCTGCCCTACCACTTTGTAACGGGGCAGCATTTTGAGGTCCAAACATGACAATTGAAAATTTAAGTGCAAGCAAAAGTTTTGGTGGCTGGCACAAGCAATATAGCCACCAATCTAAAACGTTAAATTGCCAAATGCGATTTGCTATTTACTTGCCGCCACAAGTCTCCAATGGAGAAAAAGTGCCAGTGCTGTATTGGCTTTCGGGCCTTACTTGCACCGATGAAAACTTTATGCAAAAGGCAGGAGCACTGCGCATGGCTGCCGAATTAGGTATTGCCATTGTTGCGCCTGATACTAGCCCTCGTGGTGACGGCGTAGCGAATGACGAAGGTTATGATTTAGGTCAAGGCGCTGGCTTTTATGTAAACGCAACCCAAGCTCCTTGGAATCGCCATTACCACATGTACGATTACGTGGTGAATGAGTTACCTCAGATAATTGAAGCGACGTTTCCTGTATCTGATAAACGCGCCATTAGCGGCCATTCAATGGGCGGACATGGCGCATTGACTATTGCCATGCTAAACCCGGAACGTTATAGCTCAATGTCAGCCTTTAGCCCCATTTGCAATCCAGTGAATGCCCCTTGGGGGAAAAAGGCTTTTACCGCTTACCTGGGTAAAGACAAAGCAACTTGGCACAATCATGATGCCAGTAACTTAATGCGTCGAGCGACCAAGCTTATCCCGGCCAAAGTTGATCAAGGTGGAGCTGATGACTTTCTGAAAGAGCAGTTAAAGCCTGAAGCACTAGAAGCGGCAGCAAACGTCAATAATTATCCATTAGAGCTGTCAATTCATGAAGGTTATGATCACAGCTACTATTTTATTTCGAGCTTCATTGAAGAGCACTTGCGCTTCCATGCAAAGCACTTAAATAAGTAGTCATCCGACTGTCTTAGATAAAACTGCCGTGTCATGGATGACATCGCAGCAGTTTTTATCCGTTATATTTTTCATCAGTCATATTGAGCTGCATCAATCCTCCCTATTTTAAGGAAAACTGTCTTGTCCGATTTATACCAGACTCGTCTTCAACGACTATCAGCCTCAGAAAACTTACCCCTGTTAATTCGTATCCAGCGTGGTATTGAAAAGGAAGGTTTAAGGGTTACGTCGCAGGCAACAGTGGCTCAAACCGGACACCCACAGGCACTCGGCTCACCGTTGACTCATGGCAGCATCACCACAGATTATTCTGAAGCCTTGCTGGAATTCATTACGCCAGTGTCTCAACAAGTTAATGACAGCATCGATTACCTGACTGATTTGCATAAATTTACCTTGAGCCAGCTTGAGGGGGAATACATTTGGCCTGCGAGTATGCCATGCCAACTGGCAGGGGATGAAAGCATTCCTATTGCTGAGTATGGCAGCTCTAATATTGCTCAGATGAAAAATGTATATCGGCAGGGCTTGGGGCATCGTTATGGGCGCAACATGCAATCTATTGCTGGCATACACTATAATTTTTCTATGCCGGATGACTTTTGGCCTTACTATCAGCATCTTTGGGGCGATAAAGGTGATATTCAGACATTTAAATCACAGCGTTATTTTGGTCTTATCCGTAACTTTCGCCGCCACTCTTGGTTATTAATTTATTTATTTGGCGCTTCTCCAGCACTAGATAGTAGCTTTATCGGCGATAATAAATCCGACAAATTAAGCAAGCTAGGTAAACATACCTTAGGATTACCTTTTGCCACCTCCTTGAGAATGAGTGACCTTGGATATCAAAGTAAGGCGCAGAGCGAACTAAATATCAGCTATAGCAATCTAGAAAGTTATATTGAAGGTATGGAACAGGCAATGAACCGCCATTATCCAGAATATGAAAATATAGGTGTTAAAGTTGACGACGCGTATCGCCAACTCAATGCAAACATTCTGCAAATCGAAAATGAATATTACAGTGAAATACGCCCCAAACGTATAACTCTGCCGGGAGAAAAACCCGTGGCAGCACTGAGCAAAAGAGGCGTTGAATATATTGAAGTTCGTATTCTAGATACCAACCCCTTGTTACCTGTTGGTATTGATGAACAGCAGATCCGTTTTCTTGATACTTTTTTACTGTATTGCCTGTTATCAGATAGCCCTGAATTATCTACAGTGGAGCAGGAAGACATTAAATTTAATCAACAACAAGTTATTCTACAAGGGCGTAAACCATCATTGTCGTTGAAGAAAAACGGCGAGCTTACTGGTTTTGATATCAGCGCTAATAGGCTATTGGTTGAGATGACAGCTATTGCAAAATTACTCGATAATGCACATGGGAATGAGTCATACAGTAAAGCGCTCACTGTCCAAGTTAATAAGGTGGAAAATAGCGAATTAACACCGTCAGCTATCCTCATGCAAGCTATCGAAAAGGGTAATGAGTTTACTGATTCAATGTTATCTCAGGCTAAAGAGCATCAAGCTCACTTCACCAAGAGTGCCTTACCTTCTACCAAGGCTGCTCAGTTACAGCTTGCCGCGAAAGAATCATTAAGGCTGCAAAATCAGCTGGAAGCGAGTGATGAAAGTTCATTTGATGTCTTTCTACAGAGTCACAATGCGTCATGAAATTATTTATAGAGGGCTGAACTTGTATCGGCAAACTATACTCAACCCAAACTCATTCGGAAAACATCTACTTCGAGGCAATAATGATTGTTAGAAATAAACCCAATGCATTCCAGCTGTTTTTTATTATACGCGGCTCTGTTGTACCACTTATTTTTCCACAAATAGCTTTTATGACTATTCTAGGAGCAATGGTAGCGGCGACTCAATATTATTATCCCGCAGTATTTCCAAATTTTACCTTGGCTCCGTTAGCGCTCTTGGGCATAGCATTGTCATTGTTCCTTGGTTTTAGAAACAATGCCTGTTATGACCGTTGGTGGGAAGCACGCAAGCAATGGGGACAACTCATCGTGGATTCTCGTAGCTTATCCCGTCAGGTGACTTCATATATCGATGGGGAAGCTAAAGGCGGAGTAGAAGTACAAAAACGCATGATACATTTAACTATCGCTTTTAATCATGCCTTACGACATCAACTTCGACAATCAGATCCTTGGCATGATATAGAGAAATATCTTGAACCAGAGGATATTGAACCGCTACGTCAGTCGAAAAATTTACCTGATGCTTTGCTACGTTTGATGGGGAAAAAACTAGGAACCTGCGGCCATAAAAAATTACTCTCAGACTTTTTAATGCAAAGTCTCGATGATCATATTACCTCAATGGCCTCAGTTCAGGCAGCAAGTGAGCGTATTCAGAACACACCACTGCCGTTTGCTTATATGCTGCTAGTTCAGCGTACCGCTTATCTTTATTGTTTAATATTACCTTTTGGTATTGTTGCTTCACAGGGGTTAGTTACGCCGTTATTTTGCGCAATAGTGGCTTATACGTTTTTTGGTTTAGATGCCTTAAGTGAAGAGTTAGAAGATCCATTTGGCCTTTCTGCTAACGATTTAGCGTTAAGCGCAATGTCTCGTACTATTGAAATTAACCTATTAGAAACTTTGGGTGAAACCGATTTACCCACTCCTATTCAACCCGTAAAACACCGACTTGAATGATCTATATGAAAAAGCTATTGAAGGATTTAAAAAATGAAAGAAACATTTAATGTATTTAGATTTATTAGTTGGATAGCGATTATCTGTTCGCTATTGGGATCTGTTTTATTGTTTATCGTTGGGGCAATGAAGACTTATTCGGCCTATACGACGGTGTTGTTTGGTCAAGTGGCCAATGAAAGCTTGTCCCACCTTGATACATCGGAAGTAGCAACGACTTATTTAATTAAATCGTTAGACACATTCCTCATTGCGCTTGTCTTGTTTATCTTCGCTCATGGTGTATTTACCTTATTTATTTGTGATAAGAAAGTTACAAATAAAACCTCTGTTCTCAGGTGGATAAGCACACCAAATATTGGTCGTTTAAAGAACATTCTGGGTGAAGTTATTGTTATCATTTTGTTTGTTAAGTTTCTTGAAATCATTTTGATTAACTTAAATAGCCTCACATGGGAGATATTAATACTCCCTGTTTCTATTCTCTTACTTGCTTTGAGTTTAAAGTTTTTAGGATTAGGTCGTGAAGAGAGAAAAATTGAAAATAACAGTGATTAAGTAATACTCAGTGAACCTTATCGATAAAATAGTACCCTATGAGAATGTATAAGGTGACTTGTACGTTCTCATAACAGTTTGTTAATTGTGATCTTGTGATAGTTATACCTCTTTGAAATATAAATTCACCATCGGATCTATAATTCCCTCATCACCCCCAGCAAATTAAATTTTCCATTTCATTTAAATATAACTTTGTCCTTATCTTTTTAACCTGCACTAAAACTCAATTACCCATACGCTTAATTGTTACAGTCTAGTAAGTATGTTTTGCAAATAATGCTATTTATTCCCTTTGGGTAATTGTGTATTATGCTACCAACAAATAAGCTGCTGAGTAAAAACAACATATATATGCTAGTGACTACCCAGCAGTATGACCTTTTATGGTAATCGACATTAAAAATATTGAGGTATAAAACATGATGGAAGCTACTTTACTTAGCATGGGAGTAATAGGAAAAGATGATCTTATGACAATAGAGACAACACAGAAACTCCTCAAAAGAATGTTAGTTTGGTCAGCTTCACTTATGAATAAGAAATGCAGAACAAGTAGCTGTCAATTTGATTAAAAATGAAGGAACAAAAAAGGCCGTTGTCTCAGTTATTGTAATAGTTAATAGTTTGGCCACTCTTTTGTGTTTTTCTACGACGGAATAGAGGCAAAACGTCATAGAATCAATATTATATTTCATCTGAATCTTCAAAATATCAGTGACCCCTAAGGTTGCTTAGTTATCTGTCAAGATAAGATAGTTCTACGCTTTTAACACTACAAATAGCTCAAAAATCTATCGATGCTAATGTCAGCTATCGTATCTTTGTTAACATTAAGCTAGTGAGCATTAGAGACTTATTCAACAAGCCAATTGCGGACATTAAGCCTTTGCAAAGCCAGATGATATTCAGGATAATACTAACCGAAATTTACTGCTCGTTTGTGGGGCAGGTTTAAGCCTCTAGTTCAAATTCACTAACAACGGATTAAATCGACATCACACCAACGCATGACATTTAACGCCAACTGATCACCAGGTTGCTACATGGTGTATATAAACCCACTATTTATGCGAATTAACTACATGAATAATATCTTCATATACAATGGCTACCTATGAATTATTTATACAGTTCAGTGAACTTAAGTATTTGTATTAGTTATTTTAAGTGTTTTACATTATTACTTTTTAGTAATGTTTCTGCTTTTGCACCCAAATAAACATATATACCTAACCCAATTAACAGGCCGACAGATGTTGCCATCATGGCTACGGCATTAACTAAGTACTCTGAAGAGCCAAGTACCGATTTAAACATTAACAAGAGGGCTTCTATTGATACGGCAATTAAAATAGTCGCAATAAACCGGGTAATAGTTCTCCGTGTTGAGCTGTGCCGCAAAATATCTTTTTGCATCAACACCTCTTCTTCAATGGTTGTTTTACCCAAATCAAAAATTGCCAAGGCCAAAGTAAGAAAAATAATAATACTAAAAGGTTTTACTTGTATATCTTCAGGATTGGGGTCAACAAGTAACTTGATTATTTCATTGCCAGCTGAAAACAGTAAAATACCGACAATGAAAAAAAGACCAATAACGATAAAAGTGTATATGCTAATAAAAAAGGGTGAAATTTTTTTCGTTTTCTATCCCCCATCAAAAACTCTATGGCATTTGCAAGGTTAATATCAATAACTAAAATACCTACAATTTCTCCTGACTTACTTCTATATTTTAATGCTGTAGAGATACAAAGGTTAAAACTTGAGGAAGATAAATACGGATCGGTAACGACAATACCGTCATTATCATTTGCTTTAATAAAGTAAGGACGATAAGAACGATCGATACCTAAACCATTGTTTATATTTTTGTTATCAGAGATATTATTAGAAATATTTTTACTGGTTTGAACGCCGTCATCATCGAGAGTAAACATTAATTCCACAAAAGGGTAATGTCTGGAGACCCGCTTTAAGGAATGTTTAAACAGCAGCTCATCATTGAATAATTTTTTATCGAAAGCTCCTGCAAAAATAGATGCCATTAATTCATGAATAGCACTTTTGTGTTCATGATATCTCTCGATTACACTCATGTAGTTCATAGATCTTCTCCAAAATGGAAAGGAAAACTAAATAGGCTTACTGTTGAATAAGTATTGGATTTTTAGTTTTTTAACGAAGACTTATGTAAGTTGTGAAAAACTCATACGTAAGCTTAACTATTCCAAAGTAACAACCTACTGACAAAGCCTTAGGTAAAAGTATTAGTTGTTACTTTGGTTTACATAGATCATTTAGCTACCTTTTGTTGTGGTAATGTTAAGTGAGAGGATGGTATTTCTTTTTGTTCAACCTCCCACTGGCTAATTGATAGATGCTTCATTTCCCTGATAAAGGAAAATAATGAATGAATGCGGTTACAGATTAATTTATTCAAGGTGACTCTCCTGTTTCTCATCATTTATACGTGTGTTAATCTGAAATGCTTATTGGTTTGTCAAGGCTATTGTCGTCAGATGAAAAACTGTTAATTAATTTCAAATTACTTTTAGTTATCAAGTTTGAATCAATGAGGATTGCGGAGATAAAGTCGTCCATGGCACCTGAAAAATCTTCATTCATGTAACGTGATATCCCACGGTTGCTATAACTAAGAGACTCAAGGTATTTAGCTTTTATTGCATTAGTTTTGATTGATTTTATACTTGTTATCGCGGCGGTACAGGCTCGCTTAGATTCATTTGTATTTTTTGCTTGTATAAGCTCAGCACATGAGCCCATATTCTTATTAAATGCGATTACATGACTGCTTTGACTGCCAACTTCCTTTTTTATTACGGCAATCTTAAATTTAGTTTCATCAGCAACAGCTATTGCAGAACTACTTAGTGTAAATGTAGTGATAAGTACTTTTAAATAGATAGATTTAATCAACATGTTATTTCTCCGGTTTAGTTGGCGCATCTGTTTGATACGCTGTAACTATAAATAGCCTCTGAGAAAGTGACAAACGATGAAATTACACCTATGAAGTGAAAAAAATTCACCTTTACGTTGGTAAGGCAATCTATGCGGCAAAGGTATCTTTAACCCAATGAGCAAATAAGGTCAGTTCAGGTTTGTTCTCCATACTTTCGTGTTGAATAAGGTAATATTTGTCCTTGGTGTTGAGCTCTTGTTCAAAGAGTCTTACTAATAACTGTTCACTAAACCATGCTTTACTCATTGGCAAAGGTATTAACGCTATTCCCATCCCTTGTTGCGCTGCCCGAGCGACACCAAACATACTATCAAACTGAATAACCTGTTTAGGATCAAAATCAGGAATGTCTAAGTTATTTGCCCATTGATGCCATGACCACGGACGTGATCTATGTAAAATCAGTGGCGTATTTTTTAAGGCATCGAAGCCCATTACTTTCAGTTTTTTATTACATGCGGGTACATAACTAATAGGGAATAAATCGTGAACTACCGTAGCATTAGGTTTTCCATTAGCAAGAACTATCGATAAGTCAGCAATTTGAGAGGGCTCACTTCCTGATTTCACGGTTTCTAATTGCAGATTAATGTCAGGATTATTTTCTGACCACGTGCTTAGCCTTGGAATAAATAACTCGCTAGCAAAGAACTCAGGCAAACTAATAACAATCGTCTGGTTTTGCTGTTTGTGGGTAAACTCAGATATAGTAGATTCTAATTGGTGAATAATTGGCTGTATTGATTGGTAAAACTGTTTACCGGCACTGGTTAGTTCAATTGAACGTGTTCCTCTTTTAAAGAGTGTAATACCAAGTTGCCCTTCTAACTGCTTGATTTGATGACTAACAGCCGAAGGGGTTAAAAACAATTGCTCAGAAGCATGTTTGAAGCTTAAGCATTTTGCAGCAACGCAAAATGCTTAAGCCTCGTATTGGGGTTTGAATAGGCATGATTGAACTTTTATTTATGAAGACAGTACTGACAAGGCAATAAGTGATCCACTTGTTAAATTATTGATTTATTTACCTATATATTGTAATGAAATAAGATGTGGCATTTTGTTTGCACCGTTAATGAACTAGTGCACTCATTTCGCTCGTTGATAACTATTGTAAAATCAATCTAAATAACGGCAGGCAAAAAAAAGGACATCAAATGATATCCCCGGGTTAAAAAGTTAACAATATTTTTGAATCTGGGGAGAGCCAAAAAACAAGTTAATCATAAATTTGTTTGCAGTACTCAGCAAACGAAATAATTTCACCGCATAAGTTAATTTTTTTCACTTACTGTCAAAGCAATTAATTAAATATTATAAATGAGAAAATTTTATTATTGTTTTGTCTAATTTATCAAACTTATCTTAATGACTGCTTTGGTGCCTTTGTTCTCATTCAATCTATCTACTAATTGACAAAAGTTATCATCAAAAGGCTCATATTCTAAACTATGGGTAACGTCCGGTTTCGTATCTTAGTGATCACTAGGTGGCCTGATTGTTAACAAGTCAAGCCGTCTGCTTTGGGTTTTAGCTAACTTTTCTATCTCAACCAGATAGTTCCAAATTACCAAAATCGTTGAACCATACTTATAGTCTCTTTAACGAAAGGAGCACTATTATGTATAACATCATTCCTTACACCCCAAAACCTAGCTGGAATAAAGGTAAATTAGTTGGTCAAAAACTTCCTCTTAAGCTTGAGGAAGTATGGTCTATAAGGACAAGACTTGATTTAGCAAATAACCTTCGCGAACTTACTATGTTCAATTTAGCATTAGATTGTAAATTACGAGCGTGTGATTTTAT
>JBLHNB010000149.1:0-10589 GCA_047621305.1 Alteromonadaceae bacterium
TTCGCCCATTAGTCTCTTTGGCTATAAGGGATTTAAAATCAATGGATTTAAGTGTGAGCATAGCTACTGATATTGATGCATAAAAAATAAAATCAATTAGATCACAAATTTAATCAAAATGGTATTATACCGTTTGGTTAATGTCTTGAAACTAAAGTTGAACATTATCGTCACTGCAGCTAATGACTAAACGACCGTTGTGCCACGAGTAAATATCATTGTGCCGAAATAATTAATCCAACTAAATAAGCTAAACCGCTAATAAGGTATGTTGACCGTTTACGGCTATAGGGCTTGTTTTTATCACTAGTTTGTCTAGCCATAATAAAAAGCTGAGTATTGACTCAGCTTTTATTTTTTAAATCATCATGCCATTAAATAAATTAAAAGCTACCTCTAATTCCTACGGTGAAGCCTCTTGCCGGAAGTGGCGCAAGATTTTTTAAGAAAGAGGTATGCACTCTGGCCTCCTCATTTGTTAAATTGTTCGCTTTAACAAAAATAACAAAATCACTACCAATACCATCAAGGTAATAATTAATATTAGCATCCACTATGGTGTAACCGTCAGTTTCTGTTTCTCTTAGGGCGATATCATCCTGTTTGAAGTAATGGGTAGCTGACAATTGCGCTGCAAGATCATTACTTTGATAGTCTAGTTGAGCGCCGATACGCATAGGTGGAATTCGAGGTAAGTTCCCTCCACTGTCTAATTCTGCTTTAATGTAATCTGTAAATAAAGAGGTTTTAATGGTGTCATTCCATTGATAAAGAAATTCAGCCTCCATACCGTACATGTCTACATTATGTTGCTGATAAATATATACGGGTAGACCTTCTTCTTGATGTTCACCTTCGAGCTCATGTTCATCATGCTCTTCTTCATGTCCGTCATCAGCAAACAATCCAGTATTGACTTGGTAAAAATAATCATCAATTTGATTGTAAAAAGCACCGATAACAAAACCAAAGTTACCTTCAAACTTTCTCCAAGTTATATCTATATTTGTCGCTGTTTCTAATTCAACATCTTGGTCACCTAAATCAAAATGCACATCATCACCTTCTTGATGAGCTTCGTATAAGGCACCTACTTCGTAGCTACTAGTGCCAATATGTGGACCCTTTGCAAACAACTCCGCGGCGGAAGGTGCACGTTGTGAATAGGATAAAGAAAACCCTAGATTATAACCGTGTTTATATTCCCAAACCAGGCCCGCTGAAGCACTTAGAGGAGTAAAAGACTGTTCATTAAAAAAGGCTTCGTTTTCACCATGCTCTTCTTCATGGTCATCATGTTCTTCCTCGTGATGAAACTCCATGCCACTATCACCAGCTTCAATTTTTACATGTTCAATGCGTGCACCAATTTGCACTAATAGATCATCAGATAAATGTTGTTCTTCTAACCAGGCAAAAGCGTAAGTAGTAGTATCTGATGGTGGTGTAAAAGCTTCAGCGCCAATGGCTTCAAAGTCAGTATTTTTATAATGAAAAGTCCAAGCTCCCTTCCAACCTGCATATTCCTGATGAAAAATATCAAAACGAGCTTCAGTCATTTCGTTGTTAAAAATTGTGCCTACTTCACCGCCTTCAATTTCTTTGTGCTGATAATCAGTGTAAGACATTTTACTTGAGACTTTATTGATAAAGCCTTTATCGAAGCTCAGTTCGCTGAGAAATTGAATTCGGTCTTGCGCTAAATCACCGTATACGTTTTCGTCTTGTTCATCATGCTCTTCATGCTCGCCGCCGTGGCTATGTCCAGGAATACCATATTCACGTGTCATTCGTCCAAATGAAAAGCCAACAAAACCATTATCTAGTACATAACTTGTGCCTAGCGTAAATCCCGATGATTTTGATGCGCTATTAAGTAACTTACCTTTGACGCCAAGTTCTTCTTCATGTTCGTCATGCTCATCATGTTCGTCATGTTCATCATGGACAGTCTCAGATTCGGCATAGCCGGGAATTTTATAATCATCAGAATCACGCCAGAAACCATCAAGATGAAATGCCATTTGTCCTGAGCTGGTATTTAATGCAAATGACGCCTCATTTTCATTGGCGACATCATTATGTTTAACCATATAATCGAGATTACTATCTAAGGTAGTTGGAACACGATTGTCAACGACATTAACCACACCACCAATAGCACCACTGCCATAAAATAATGTTGATGGACCCCGAAGTACTTCAATTTGTTGTGCGGTTGCTGTTTCTGAAGAAACAACATGATCAGGGCCAACTCGTGACGCATCACCCACATCTAAACCATTTTGTGTCACCATAACTCTAGGGCCATCCATACCACGAATTATAGGACTACTTGCGACAGGCCCAAAATAAGTAGAGTGCACACCCACTTCGTTTTTAAGGGTTTCACCTAACGTAGAGGCTTGTTTTAATCGCAGCTCATCACTTGTAAGCACATTTATCGGTAAAGCGGACTCTATTGTTGAAGAATGCAATGGTGTTGCATAAACATCAATCGATTCCATTACACTTGGGTGCAATTGAAATTCAATACCTGATACATCACTTTTTTTCACTGTTACTTGGCGGTTCTTATGGCTGTAATTATTTGCTGTTACATGCAATTCAAACGTGCCTGGAATTAAATCAGTAATTACAAATTGACCATTATCATTGGTAACCGTTTGCTGCGAACTATTTACAACAGCAACCTTAGCATTGGCAATAGCTTTGCCTTGACTATTAGTAACAACACCCGTGATATCTTGGGCAAAAGAAAATGGTGCTACAGCTAAAGACATACAACAAGCAGCTGCAAGTTTTGATACTTTCATTATTATTTCACTTAATTTTAAAATTGATAAAAACGCTGATACGCTAATGTTGTATCAGTGGTTGCGGTTCAAAATTAAATAGAAATAGGTGGCGCTCTAGCGGTATTTAATCGATCAATCTCGTTGATCAGTAATGGAGAGGACATAAACTCAACAATGAAGTTCATATCATTGTGAGCAAAGGTTAATGCGGCATTGGGTTCAATGAAATCATCTGAAGCGACTAAGGAACAAATCTGACAATGAAATTGTTCGGCCGTTACATCATGCTCTATCGAATGGCTTGCTTTGGCAAATTGAACAAAACACAACAAGGCAACCATCATCCATAAGGACAAGGTGCTTTTGAATTTTAGATTTACAAAGCGGATCATTAAATTTGGTGCATCACTGAGTGAATAATTGATTGTTATAATATAACAATATTGGAACTTGTAAAGCTTAAATTTAGTTTACTTTTTTTGGAGGCACTTCAAGGTATTAACAAGTTAAATAAAAACTATTATCATTTGTGTTGATATTCTCATTAAGTTTGGTTAGTATCTTGCACCTACAAACAGTATTGATTCGCATTTAGATTAAATTGGTGAGGAAAGAATGAAATTTAGCTCGGTTTCAAAAATTACAGCAGCGCTTATCGTAGCGTGTACATTAACAGCATGTGGCGGTGCCGATGACGGTGATGATGGCGCACAAGGTATTGCTGGTACTAACGGTGTTCAAGGCGAAAAAGGTATCAATGGCGTAAGCAGTTTTGTTACCCGTGATGATGTACTTAAAACAAATGCTAATATTGCTTATGCAGCTTATTCAGACTCGTTAATTTCAGCGATCAGTCTTCGTGATTCAATCAATATTTTTGTCTCCTCACCTACACAAATGAACTTAGATGCAGCTAAGCAGTCATGGTTGGCATCGCGCGAACCTTACGGCCAAACAGAAGTTTATCGCTTTCGTGGCGGCCCAATCGATACGAATGCCGATGGCAGTGAAGGTGGTGTTGAAGGTGCTGTTAACGCTTGGCCTTTAGGTGAAGCGGTAATTGATTATGTTGCTGGCGAAGTAGATGGTGATGATGGCACAGCAACTTTAGTTGGTACCAATATAATCAATGGCACTGAGTCAATTGACCAAGCGCTATTAGAGAGTTTATTTGAAAAAAATGGTGATGCTGATGTCACTACAGGTTACCACGCTATTGAGTTTTTACTCTGGGGCCAAGATTTAAATGCCGATTTAACGGGTGCCGGTATACGTGATAACACACCTGGTCAACGTCCAGTAACTGATTATGCACTTTCAGCTGATTGTACATCAGGGCTAGGCAATGTTACTACACCAAATACATGTGTACGTCGTGGTCAATATTTGCAAGTGGTAGCAGACGTTTTAATAAAAGACTTAACGAGCGTAGTTGAAGCATGGGAACCACAAGCGGGTACACATTATAAAACATTTATTGCCGGTGGAAGTACTTCTCTAGGTCGAATTTTAGAGGGCATGGGTCGTTTAAGTTACGGCGAGCTAGGTAGTGAACGTATCAATATTGCCTTGATTAATAATTCTCAAGAAGACGAGCACTCGTGTTTTAGTGACAATACTCATCGAGATATTTTCTTAAATGCTAAGGGTGTTCAAAACACTTTCAATGCTTCATATACACGTATTAACGGTGAAGTTGTTGATGGTGCATCAATTCACGATTTATTAGTGGCAGAAGGTCATCATGAATTAGCTAACCAATTACGTGGTTCTTTAGAAAGTACTATGGCTGCTGCAACAGTAATTGATACTAAAGCGAAATCAGGTATTCCTTTTGATGTATTAACGGCGAGCGATATTGAACAGCCTAATGTTGTTGCTGTTATTGCTGGATTAGTTGCACAAACCGATGATATCGAACTTGTTCGTGATGCGTTAGGTGTAACTACAGGTGATCTACGACAAGACGGTAGTACTGATATCGAGTAATACATAACTTAAATAGGATTAAACAATCCCATTTATCAAGTGGGCTCTTCGGAGCCCACTTTTTTGCTTTGTATGTGGTGTAAATGATAACTATTCAACTTATTTTTGTGGGTTATTCGTGAGCCTATTGTTTATTAAAATAGTTGTTAAATAAATGCAGAATCAGGTGACTTAAAGTGAAATTTTTATTAAATACCGTTTTGGTAATAATTTGTGCAGGTAATTTAATGGCTTGTGGCGGTGGTGGCAGCTCAACTAAAATTATCGAACCTGTCGTCGAGCCTCCAATTGTACCAGTACCTCCACCTGTTATTGACCACAGCGGTCTCACACCATTATCAGCTGATAATATATTACCCGAAGAATATTTAACTGGGGGAGCGGCAACGGTTTTTGTTGATAATAAAGATGCTTTTGGTAGTCGCCCAACAATGATCACGGATAACTTTAAACATGACGGATTTTTTACCGCAGGTGATCATTTGTTTCGTACTAAGCACACAGATATAGGTCCATTATTAAATAACCCCGTTTGTCAAAATTGCCATATTAGTGATGGTCGAGGTCAATTACCGATCTCTCCAGAACAGCCTATGCTGAGCATGTTATTCAAACTAGGTGACGAAACCGGTGCAGCTGATCCTATTTATGGAAATCAACTGCAACCTTTTGCCGTACAAAGTTTTGATGGTGGTGACATTAATGCCGGCCTACCTGTACACAATGGTTCAATCAATGGTAACGAACTATATGGAGAAGCTTACCCTTACGTAGAATATGAAACTATTTCAGGGCAGTATGCTGACGGCCAAAGTTTTGAGTTGCGTACACCTATTTATAAAATTAGAGATTTAAGCTTCGGCCCCTTTACTGAGCAAATACGTATTTCCCCTCGTTTAGCGCCAGGTGTTTATGGGGCTGGCTTGCTTGGGGCTATACCATCTGAAAACATCATAGCCTTAGTAGATGAAAATGACACCAATGGTGATGGAATTTCCGGACGAGCCTCTATGGTAACTAGTGCGATTAGCGGCGAAACTGTATTGGGACGTTTTGCTTATAAAGCACAAAACCCAACAGTGTTACAACAAATTGCCGGTGCTTACCAAGGCGATATGGGTATCACCACCAGTATTTTTACTAAAGAACCATGTGAAGAACATCAAGTGTCTTGTCATTTTGTCGCAGAGCAAGAAATAAAAACAGCAGATAGTACTGATGTTAGTGATAAAGAGTTAGCTTTAGTCGAATTTTACAGTCGAGTGCTTGGTGTTCCCGCTCGGCGTGGGTACGACGCTACAAATAAGGTCTGGAATGATGACATTATTAAAGGTAGAGCATTATTTTTTGCAGCAAATTGTATTGGTTGTCATACCCCAAGGCATGTAACTGGTGAAGCCGCAGGCAGTGTTTTAGGTGAACTGACATTATTGTCTTTAGAGCCAGATGCTCAACCCATTGAGCTTTTATCTGCGCAAACTATTTTTCCGTATACTGATTTGTTGTTACATGACATGGGCGGCTCGTGTGCGGTAACGCGTGAAACAGTCGAACAGCAGTCATGCTCAGCTGGATCCGAATGTTTATATGTACAACGATGCCAAGGCTTAGCCGATGATCTCATTCAAGGTGACGCGTCAGGCACTGAATGGAAAACACCGGCATTATGGGGCATAGGTTTAGTGCAAACAGTTAATCCAAACTCAACGTTTTTACATGATGGGCGGGCAAGAACCATTGAAGAAGCCATTCTTTGGCATGATGGCGAAGCGTTAGCAAGTAAAAATAACTTTATGGAATTAACTGAGTCAGAACGGCTGCAATTATTAGCGTTTGTTGAGTCACTTTAATGTTTTTGAATGCTGTCTTAAAAAGTATGTTGCGGATCGTCGTAAAGCTGCTTGGTGTCGGCAGCATGCTGTTCATCCTTGGTTGTTCTAAGCCGCAAGTGCCTGAGTTTAAGTTAAGTGAACATAATCCCGGAGGTTCGATGACGGTAAAACGTTTACAAACCTTAAGTTATATTCACCCCGGTAGTGCCATCACACCCATGCAAAAATTAAATTTTTGGTCGGGTTTTTCATTTTTTAGAGATCCTTGGGTAATTGCACCAAGTTCAACTAAGTCGCGAGATGGTCTAGGTCCTTTATTTAATACCCGAACTTGTATTAGTTGTCATGATGGCGGTAGTCGAGGACCCTTGAGTCCTGAAGGGGAGAGTTTACCATCATCTTTAGTGATGAAATTTGGTAAGTTATCAACAAAAGTGGCAGATAAATCGCTTTCGTTGGCAGATCCCAGTTATGGCGACCAATTGCAACCGAGAAGTATTTTATACAAACACCCAACCTTGCAAGGCACTATGCAAGGTGAAGCGTCCCTAAAATTAACCTATCAAACGATAACTGGAAAATATGCTGATGGTAGTGAATACCAACTACGTAAACCTAGCTATGAATTGACTCACTTAGCCTATGGAGAAGTAGCGGCACACATAGGTTTAACCCCAAGATTTGCTCCTAATATTTTTGGTGCAGGCTTGTTAGATGCAATCGACAGTAAAGATTTACTTGCACAAGAAGATATTAATGACAGGAATAATGATGGCATTTCAGCGAAATATAACCGAGTTCCTAATGTAAAAACAGGAGCAATAGAAATTGGCCGTTTTGGTCTAAAGGCAAATCATCCAACGTTAGCACAACAAATTGGCGCTGCTTTTCGCAATGATATTGGCATCACTAATACATTTTTTCCAACAGAAGCGTGTACCACCATTCAAAAGCATTGCATCAAAACAGCTGAATTAACCACTGCGAAAGGTAGCGTTGAAATCAATGATAAACTTTTTTCATTAGTACTTACTTTTAACCAATTACTCGGTGTTCCACCCGCACGTGACTTGCATGGTGAGTTACAAAGTAAAGGTCGAGCACATTTTTACTTACTTGGTTGTCAACAATGCCACCAACCTTCTTATCAAACAGCTAAGAATTATCCCGTTGCCGAACTTGCTAATCAAATTATTTGGCCTTATACCGATTTAGCGTTACATGATATGGGTAAAGGGCTTGCGGACAATGTGATTGACCATAAAGCGTCAGGACAAGAATGGCGTACATCACCTCTGTGGGGGATTGGTTTACAAGGTAATGTAACTAATAGAACCGAGTTTTTACATGATGGCCGAGCGAGAAGCATCAGCGAAGCCATTTTATGGCACGGTGGTGAAGCGGCGCTAGCGCAACAAAAATTTATACAATTAACGGAATTGCAAAGAAAAGAGTTACTCACTTTTTTACAGTCAATTTAGTCAATAAATTCTGCAGCAAGCAACTGCATAAATGAGGAATGATAATGAAAGACTCAACAAGCTTTAAGCGTAATTTACTTTTATGCATGACATTAGGATTAGTGACTTATGGATGTGGCGGCGGAAGCTCTAAACCGGAAACACCTGTAACGCCAACACCAATAACGCCTGTTCCCGTAATCCCAACTCCGGCGAGTACGATTGAAGCGCAATTTAGCCTATGGTTAACGGATTTAAGTAACAATGTCATATTACCCAAGTATCAAACACTGCATAGCAGCGCGAAAAATTTTTCTGAGGAGAGTCAGTTATTCTGTCAGTTGAACAGTACAAGTAAAGCTGATTTAGATAATTTAACGGCTTCATGGATGGTGTTAAATTTAGATTGGCAGCGTATTCAGTGGTTGAAAATTGGTCCGGTAATAGATCACAACCGTAATCTTAGAGTGCAATTATGGCCAAATCGTAGCGGTACCGTTGGTCAAAATGTCGAGAATTTACTACTAAATCAATCAGTACTTAATGCCGCAGCAGTTGCGAAAACAAGTGTGAGTGGTCAAGGCATACCAGCATTGGAATATTTGTTATTTCCAAAATCAAATCAAGAGTCTTTGTTAAATGCTAGTAATAAAGACAAACGCTGTGAAGTTGTTATGGCCATTGGCGGAAATATTGTCAACATTATTAACGAGGTCTATCAAGAATGGTCACCTACAGGCGGTAATTATGTACAAACAGTTATTGAAGGAACAGGCGAATTTATGCAGCTGGGTGTGCCTAGTGTAAAAGATGCGGTCGAAGAAATTGTAACTAATTGGCTCGGACAAATAGAGCATGTAAAAGATGAAAAAATGTTGAAGCCTTTAGGTGAGGTAGCTCCCGGGTTTGTGCAAATTATCGAATTTGAATTAAGCGATGCCTCAATAAAAAGTTTGCAAGCCAATGTACATTCATTTGAAGAAATTTATTCTGCGGGTAATGGTCATGGTTTTAACAACATACTAACTGATTTTTTACAGCAAGAAGGTATTGCTACTCAAATGAATGAGAAAATCGGCGCGGCAATAATAGCGGTAGACGCGTTATCAGGTCATTACTCTGAACTGCTTAAAAGTGTGGAAGGCCGTATAACAATTGCAGAGGCAATACAAAAACTTCGTGAACTACGTGATTTGCTAACAGCAGACTTTGTTCAAGCTACAGATATCAATATTGGCTTCAATTCAAATGATGGCGATTAATATTTTTTATTGGCTAAACATAAAGAAAACAACGACTAAATTTAATGGGAAAGCTTAATGAACAGCAGCAAACATAAATTTTCAGCGATAAAGGTAGTACTAGCAAGTTTTTTTATTTGCTCTCCAATTTACGTATCTGCCAACGTTGAGATAGATAACAAAGAAGTAACCTCAGTCGAAAAGCAAGTTGAAGTAATTAGTATTTTTGGCAGTCGTAATCAACTAGCAACGGCGACGGGTTCTGCATTTATTGTTGATAAAAAACAGTTAGAGCAGTTTGAGTTTGATGATATTCATCGAGTTTTACAGTCTGTGCCCGGTGTTTATATGCGCGAAGAAGACGGTTATGGATTACGTCCTAATATTGGCTTACGAGGAGCAACGACAGAGCGTAGTAGTAAAGTGGCGATCATGGAGGATGGCATTTTAATTGCTCCCGCGCCGTATGCAGCGCCAGCGGCGTATTATTTTCCGTTAATGTCTCGAATGACTCAAGTGGAAGTATTTAAAGGTCCTTCGGCAATTAAATATGGCCCCAATACTGTTGGTGGTGCCATTAATATGTTATCGCGTCCAATTGCTTCTGTGGACGAAGGCATTCAGGCTGAACTTGACCTAGCTTATGGTGAAAATAATTATCAAAAAGCACATGGATATTATAGTCAAAGCTTTCAGCAAAAAGACATAGGAGATTATGGTTTTTTAATGGAGGTGCTAACGGTTAATTCTGATGGTTTTAAAGAGCTTGACGGTGGTGGTAATACCGGATTTTATAAAAACGAATTATTGCTTAAAGGTAATTTCATTCCAAGTGATACCGAAAATTATCAAATGTGGCAGTTTAAATTGGGTTACTCCGATGAAGTATCTCATGAAACATACTTGGGTTTAAGCGATGTTGATTTTTATGTAAATCCCAATCGACGTTATGCTGCTAGCCAAAAAGATAAAATGGACTGGGAACATTATCAATTTCAAATTTCACATTATATTGAATTAAATGCTCAGTCTAGCCTTTATACACAAGCTTATCGACGTGATTTTGACCGAGATTGGGATAGGCTCAATAGTTTTAATAGCAATCGTAGTATGCAAACCATTTTAACCTCACCTGATATCGGACTTAATGCGCGTTTTATGGGCGTTTTAACGGGGGAAAGAGACTCCTTAACCGTAGCAGAGTCGTTAATGTTCACGTTAAATGATCGTAAATATTATTCGCAGGGTATTGAGTCGAAATTATTATGG
>JBLHNB010000150.1:0-10561 GCA_047621305.1 Alteromonadaceae bacterium
CCTTGTTCTTTAGTTTTTATATCAATAGTTGGTTGGGCCATGTTGTCTCCATTGTTTAATTAAATAACAGGCGACAACTAGTCTGACACAGCGGGGTATTGAGCGATCGGCATCATGGTATTACGCAGCATCCATCGAACATAGCTGCAACGCTTAACCTATAACTTTTAAGGTTTAAGGTTTAAGGTTTAAGGTTTTTAATATTCAATTTTCAATTTTCAATCACTTCTAGTGTGTATTTAAACAATGATGTGTATTTAAACAATGATGTGTATTATACCAATTGAAATAATGAATCGATCATTCTAAGGCGTTATAAATATTCTCTACCTGCGTTGCTTTCAATCCCAATAGCCCATTATTGCTCATTCAAGCGCCTTGTTATTAAATATTTACCCTCGCTTATAATTGCTCACTACTTTAATTCAATTGGTATTATAGAAAACTAAGAGGTATAGATTTTCCAATAGTACTTAATAAAAAGTAGAACAAATTCACGATTGTATGGTTTAAAATAAAACGTTTAATTTCGATTTTTTTTATCAATTCGAGCATAAAATATAGCGCTAGATATCCCAATGATAAAAGAAAAATACCCCAAACCAATTAACGCTTGAATAGCCGCTGCAATTTTAGCATAACCCTGAGGTATATACTCTCCATAACCTAAAGTAGTGAATGTTACAGTGCTAAAATAGAGAAAGTCACCGAAGGTAGTCATCTTATTAGTGCTCCCAGTTTCATATATCAAATCTAATATTTCATATAAATTGGCGAAAAAGAAAATTACACTGCAAAAAGATGTGAATATTGTTATTGCAAGCCATCTTAGTTTTTGATCATTTATATGTTTTTCGAAAGCAGCTGCCCAGTGAAAAGGTTCTCTAAGCATAAAGAATCCCGAATATAAAAGACCCCAAATAGCACCTGTATAATAATAGATCAGGAAATAGCCGCAGATTGCCAAAAACTGTAACAATGCTAAAACCACCGATGAATTATCCCTCAAATAAGATTGCCAGCTTATCTCAGAGTGTTCCACTTGACTTGCCATATTTAAAGTCTTCCTAGCTGTTACATTTACATTATTTAACGGTTTAAACTAGTGACACGGTACATTAAAACCTGGCCGGCTTGGTACTGATTTAGTTTTAAATTATGAGTGGCTTAATGAATAAGTTGCCTAATATGTTTACAACGGCGATTTCTCAGTACTAAGAACTTGATAATAAAGGCATTAATCTAAGTCATCAGAGTCTGATTCAACTTCTTCATCTTCGTCTGCCTCAACTTTAGTTCGTCCAAATAAAGTATGGAATTGTTTAGGCGTTAAAATTATGTTTTGGTATTTTAGCCAAGTCCTTTCAATTGTGTTTCCCACGATAGTATTACCACGACAAACGTCAACAAAATGTTGCTCTTCGTCTGTAATAGGTAGACGACTTCCCGAAGAAAGTGCCATTAATGCAACACCATATTTCTCTAATAACTCAGCTTCAGCCAAGGTAAAATCGCCAGAACGTTTCATACCACGAGGATAATTTCTATCATCGTAAAAATTTCTGTTCACGTTAAAACTTTCTTGTGACATTCCAAAATCAGCCATGTAAATAAACTCTAATAAAATATACGTAAGATCGCATTTTTAACTCAATACTTATTAATTGGCAATTATTTTTATAGAGTAAATTTGAATGTTTTTCTTAATGTATATTACTTTCCTTTATATGCAGCGATCATCGAGTGTTTTATTGATATTTTGTCACGCTTATTTCTAAATTAAACAACACGAAAAAACACTATACTTTCATCATAAAAGCTAAATAATAATGACCATTAATTCCATTAAATTTGTGAACTTGTTGTGCGCAGGAAAAGTATTATAGGTTATCAAAAGGCGGTTCATACTCAACAATGCTACTCAAACCTTCAATAATTTTCGCCCATTTTATAGAAAATTTCTTTGATTTAAGTTGGTCAATCTGCAATTAACAAGGTGCTACTATCATCAAGATCTGAATTAATAACAGAAAATAGTATTTGATAAGGTACTTGCCATTTCTCATTGCCGACTAATAACACCACCCGTTTGGGGTTTAACTTTACTACTTCGCCAATATAATCTTGATTATTTTGGCTATTAACGAAACCAACCGTGCAGCCAATATACAGCTCAGCTTTTGATAAACCGCGTTTGTTGTTAGCAACAAGTTCAGTCGCAATATGGTCAAGATTAAGAGAATAAAAAGGGAGCAACCAACGTTTACCTGTTGCTATTTCCCGCACAGTTGCTCTGGTGCGTTTTATCTCCTGCAGCTCACAGGTAATAGCTTTGTTTTCCACTTCATTAAAATAATCAAGCTGCATACCAACAACCATCTTTTTACGCAAAGTATTAATACGTTCAGGGTCTTCTAAAAGCTTATCAATAGCTGCTTTTAATCGAAATAGTTCAAAGTCACTTGCTGTTTGTAGTTCTTGAAAAATAAGCTGTATATTCATTTTTTAATCTCAAAGTAAATTTTTATCGCTACTTGTATATTCATCAACGTGTTGACAAAGTATACAGTATAAGCGTAGAGCAACAATATTCAGCGAACCTCCCCTTACCGCTCAAATTACCGCTCAAAAATCTGTAACAAAAATAATTGCAGCGAAATAGTCGCTCTTACAAATTATTTTTTAGTGCTGTATGAAAAATAATTGACACCATATTATTTACGCTGCCATTAATCATTATAAATCGATGGTTCTAATTAAAAAGTAGGCGGGCCAAATCTCTCGTACTTGTCTTTCCCATTCTTTGTCGACTTTTCCATCAGGATCTTGTAAAAGCCAAAATTTTGCCCACTTTTGTACATTTTTACCTGATTTTGTCAGCTTTAACGGTAAAAATCGACGTTCATAATGATTACCTTTATAGATAACGATAGCGTGATTCTTTACTCTTTGATGCACTACATCTAATGCGGTAATGATCAACTCAACCTCTGATAAAGGTAATATTTGTTGTCGTTTCAAACAAGCTAATATTGACGCTTTTTTTATACTAACCTGCATATAATTATCTATATGCGGGGTATAAACCATCCCTGTTAAACCATAAATAGAAGCAAGTTCTCTATCTGCTAATTCCTTTAAAGGGATGAGTTTATTGTTGATATCATTTAATTCGCTGATCTCATAAATTTTGTCATTAGATTTCGACAATCACTTATTCCCCATAATTAATGCCAATAACAATTCCATTAACTTGGTGGATCAATATTATTAGCAATACTGCTGTTTAAGCGAAACCAGCCCGCAATAGAATAGCGATCGCGTTTTGCGGGTAATACTTCATGTGGAAACTCTTCACTCAAAAATACCACTATGGTGCCAAAGCTAGGAATTACAGTTGTTTTACTATGATCAACAATTGAAGAAGCTGAGAATTTTTTATTATAAATCACCAGTTCTCCACCATCATCAGCGCACCAATCTTGATTAAGATAAACCACAACAGATAACACGCGGTTATTTTCACCTTTAAAAGCGTCTTTGTGTTTTTTATAGAAATCACCTTTCGCATAATGTGCAAAGTGACTTTCGAACGAAAAAAGTCCCAGAAACAAACGTCTATTTAAAAACGTTTGTAATGACTCCACCCATTTTATCCAAGCACAACTGGCTTCGTTATTATTTGTTATCCAGCAAATCTCACCGGTGCGAATAAAATTATTAATGATATGATCTTTAGCTCGACCAATGCCTGCTCGTTTAAAGTTCTCGTCTGGTAATTCGGTAATATGTTGTAATAACAACGACGTTAAATTTTCAGGCAAGGCATAAGGACGAATACTGTAGCCCTTTTCAACGATGTCATTTGAGATAGATTCAAACAGTGATGTGTCATCACTAAAGTGCGTGGTGAGAGGTAGGGTCAATTACATCCTATCTTAGGTATTAAAACTAACAATAACTAGCTAATTTGATAAATGGAATATAACTCATAGTAGCACTATGTCTGAACTTTAGCGTGTTTTTTCGTTGTTACTGCGCCGTTTTACACAAATGATTGTTTATAAAATACTACCGCAGTTTGTTCGTGCTAAACTTCTTCTCATCATTTATTAAACGATAAACATTTACTGATAATTAGATGATACGATGATAATAATTAGTGCCCAACAGCATTTATTTCTCTGTATTGTATTTATGTCATTTGTTAAGGATACGTAGTTTAAATATCACTTTTCTGACAATATGACTTACTAATAAGACGTATATCGAGCTCATCCGCTAAAAAAGTGTCATACAAAATCTATTTTTCATAAAAATTATAAAAAGGCAATTTAGTGAGCATGCTAACAGTAGAACATATCAGTAAAAGTTTTGGTGACCTTCAGGCAATAGACAATGTAAGCTTTGAAATCAACCCCGGAGATATTGTTGGCTTCTTAGGAAAAAATGGCGCAGGAAAGACGACCTTAATGCGTATGATTACTGCTTTTCTCGCTGCATCCTCTGGAAAAATTTTCATTGATGGGGATGATATTACAAAACATTCATTAACCGTCAGGCAGAAGATTGGTTACCTCCCCGAAACACCTCCGTTGTACCCTAATATGACGGTGCTGCAATATTTAAAATTTGCAGCTGAAATAAAAGATGTTTCTGCGAAAAGACAAGCTATTCAGATCGCTAAAGTATTAGAAGAGTGCCATTTAGAACACGTTAAATTTAAAACTATTTCAACATTATCTAAAGGTTATAAGCAAAGGGTAGGCATTGCTCAAGCGATTATTCACCAGCCGAAACTCCTTATTTTAGATGAACCCACCAGTGGCCTTGATCCTATACAAATTCAACAAGTATTAGCGTTAATACAAAGCCAACGAGAGCAAAGAACCGTACTACTAAGTACACATTCCTTACCTGAAATTGAAAAAATAGCGCAGCGTATTTTAATGATTAAATCTGGTCAGCTAATTATAGATGAATCCTTAGAGAATTTACTTAGCGATAAAGTACTTAACAATAAAGAGCCAAAAAGTAATTTGGCAAGCGGCCAGATAGATAGAGATTATATGAATACAGAGAGTCAAAAGAGTCAATCCAAACCATTAACTTTAGAGCAAATTTTCATTGGTCATCATCAAGAGCAAACTCAGACGCAAAGTGTTAGTAACAACTAATGAATAAAATCTTCGCATTAACTAAAAAAGAATTACACAGCTATTTTAGTAGCCCTATCGCCTACATCATTCTTATAGCGGCATTATCTTTATTTAATATACTTTTCTTTATGATCATTGATCAGAATAGAGAAGTATCATTACGTGATATCTTTCAGGTTATGGAATTTATGTTTATTTTTATCATTCCATTATTAACGATGAAACTATTTGCTGAAGAAAAAGCCAACGGCACCATGGAGTTTTTACTAACGTCACCATTAACACCCACTATGATAGTGTTAGGTAAATACCTAAGTATGCTGGTTTTTTACTCGCTGTTGATTGGTTTAACAGGCGTTTATTATTTTATTGTTGAATATTTTGGTGATCCCGACCCTTATAGTATTTTATCAGGCTATGTCGGTATATGGTTAGAAGGTGCATTCTTTATCGCCATAGGTTTATTAACGTCTTCATGGACACGTAATCAAATTATTGCCGCGATGACATCTTACCTTATTCTATTTTTTCTCTATTTTTGTATAACATTTACCCAGTATTTCACGGGGTTTTTC
This sequence comes from Alteromonadaceae bacterium, assembly GCA_047621305.1. GTDB lineage: Bacteria > Pseudomonadota > Gammaproteobacteria > Enterobacterales > Alteromonadaceae > Colwellia_A. The sequence continues at coordinate 5,735 of JBLHNB010000150.1, forward strand.
GAGGGTTTTATTATACAACTTAGTACACGTACTCATCTTGAAAATTTCGCCATTGGTATGATCACCACCAGCGATGTTATTTATTATTTAACAGGGATTGTACTTTGCTTGGTATTAACGCGCTTAAGTATCGATCATAGGTTGTGGCAATAAATGATGATTAAAAAAAATAAAAATTCGATATTAAAAAATTTATTACCTATTTTCGCCGGTATAGCAGTATTTATCTTCGTTCTAGGGTTATCATTATTTTACATCACAGGACTATTTAGCGTGCTCTCTTGGAGCCTTGCCAACGTTCTAACTATCTTCGGCGGCATTGCATTTATTATATTGCTTAGTTTAATGAATAAGCTGAGTAATACTGACGATAAATCGTTGCAAGTAGCACAAGGTTCTCATAAAAAAAGCATCGATAAGCCAGCTTCAAATAGAGCGAGGTGGAATAAATCGTTCATCGTTTTTATCATGGTCATTGGTAGTTTTACCTTTATTGGCATAAGTCATTATATTGCCAGTAGCATTACAGTTCGATGGGACGTGACGATAGACAAACAACATACCTTGTCTAAAAACACCAAAGAGTTTATTGGTACGTTAACAACAGAAGTTAAATTAACGGCCTTTTATGTCGGCTTACCACCAAAATATTTACAAGATTTATTTAACGAATACGAAAGACTATCTAAAGGCCTTATCACTACGCAAATAATTGACCCTATTGAGAATATTTCTTTTGCTGCTAAATTTGGTAATGTGGTGAGTGGTAAAGAACGTAAGGTTATCGTGCAGTCAGGAGATGTGCGCAAAGATGTTGATTTCACCGATGATACGCTAACTGAGGAAAAACTAACCCATACCATTGCCCGGGCTAGTCGCACCCCAAGGCAAGCTTACTTTCTCGACGGACATGGTGAATATTCACTTTCCAATAAAGATAATGTTGGTTTATCAACCTTTAAGCAATTATTAACTGATAACAATATTCACAGTAAAGCCTTGATGTTAGGTATAGCACAGGCTATTCCCGTTGATTGCGATGTACTTATTGTTGCAGGCCCACGCACTATGCTTACACCACAGGAAGAAACATTAATTGTTGATTACTTAACCGCAGGGGGCGATGCGTTATTTCTAATTGAGCACTCAGTGGTAACAACGCCCGATAAACCACTAACTAACGAACAGCTGCAGCAAAATCCTTCACTAAATAGTATTCTTAATCAGTGGGGACTCGATGTTCAGTCAGATATTGTCGTTGATTTAACCAATCATGTTGGTGATGATGTGGGTAGCCCCGCGACCAAGAATTATCAAAAACATAAAGCCATAACACAAGATTTAGATTATACCTTTTATGTTAGACCGCGTTCTATTCGTGTCTTAGAGCAACGCCGCCCAACAATTAAGCTTGCAGCCATTGCCTCAACGACATCAAACGATAAAAGCTGGGCGGAAACAAATAGAAATTTAGCAATTGAATTTGATCAAGGTATTGATACTCCAGGCCCTGTGCCCATCTCTTATGTAGTGCTTGAAGAGCATTTAAAAAAGAATAGTGCACAGCACAAAGAAAACAATAAGTCATCAGATACACGACTTATTGTTTTTACCGATGCTGACTTTCTGACCAATGTTTATATCAATCAATATAGCAACGCACAAATGGGACTTAATATTGTTAACTGGTTAGCAGAATTAGACTATCCGGTTTTTCTTAGCGCAAAAGAAATAAAAGTTGAACGGTTAGATTTAACCAGTAAACAAAAACGTCAGGTTGTGGTGATATTATTCTTACTGCCTTTTTTCTTTTTCATTACAGGCATCATTGTGTGGTTCAGAACTCGCCAGCAATAAAAACCCTTTAATAAAAGCTTAAATTATATACAACATAGCACTTCAAGCTGTAACTTGGAGTGCTATGTCTATAGGTATTCAAGTGTCAATTATGTCTGTTTAAAATCGGTAACCTAATGTTATCGAACCTATATTTGAGTCCATATCCGCCATTTTTATGATTTGATATTCGATCCCAATCTCAATACTACTGAATTCGTACTTGTAGCCCACAGCATAATATATATCAACGCCGCTCTGGTTTTCTTTAAAGACAAGTTTGCCACTCCTTTTTTTATCTTCCACTGTCCAGTCATAATAGTTGGCACCGAGACTTGCGTAGATAAATTGATTTTGCGCTAATTCTGTTCTCAATACTCCAGCTACAGTAAAAAAAGAAAAATCTAAGTCTGTATAAGTAAAGTCAAGACCTGAAGAGTTGGCATTTGAATATTTAACCTCCATACCTATCGAATCGGTATATTGATAACGATAACCAAACTGAGCAATGGTATTTACGTCATCATCAGAAATCATAGAACCTACAGCGCCTTCATCAGTACGGTCTAAATCATAATTTACCGATCCTATACCCATACTTGCAAAAATCGAATGGTTTTTTTCTTGTGCTAAAGTGGCTGATGAGCACAAAAGAGTAGTGAAAAATAATAAGCCTAGTTTTTTCATTAGTACGTTTAATCCTTTAATTTTTGAATGTTTCATGTAAAATATTTGTTAAATTATTTTATATTAGCCGTGTCAGTAAAAATACAAGCAAAATGTTAGATTATGTAAATTATGGTTTGCGCTTGAGGGATTAATCACGTCTAAAAAATGCTTCAATACCAACAAGATGTTAATTGGGTATATTTACAAGCCAATACGGTAATGACTCCCATGCAGTAAAGCAACAAGTAAAACAACTACGAAAGAACAGCATCACCTAAATTGATAACGTACCTACATGGCAGCCAGCCCTGCTAAGTTATTATGGGCTTTAGTTTTACAATAAAAAGTAAGCTCAGCTTAATTAATGATTTGGTCTGATGATTGATTAAACCAAGCCGTTACTTTATTAATTAAATAATGATTATTGCTCACTTTTGCGATTTCCATTGCTTTATTGGCCATGGAAATTGCCTCATCTTTTTTATCCAAAATATTTTGAACATCTGCTTTTGCTAACAAAACTAACACTTTATTTACTGGCACATCGTTATCATTAGCAATGGTCCACGCCTCTTGAAAATACATTTCACTACGTTTTAATTGAGATTCTACCGCCGCTATTTTTGCTAATTCTATAAGAGCAGCTGTTTGTCCATAGGAATTGCGAAAACCTTGATGATAAACAAGAGCGATAGAAAAAAACTCTTTCGCTATAGTAAATTGTCCCTGTTTGCTTTTTATTCGCCCTAATTCTTCATAAGAATAAGCAATAAATAGTTTATCCTGATAGCGCTCTGCTAGTTCTCTTGCTTGCTGTAAATAATTTTCTGCAAGCTGATACCCATCTTGATCACGGGTTACAACTTTCTGATCATTTGCCAACCAAAATCCCAACATTAATAATGCCCGTAAATGCTCTCGTTGATTATTTAATCGCTTTGCTGCAATGATATTTTCCTTCATTAACGCCATTCCTTTGGTTAAATCACCTGAATTGGCTAAGCTCGTTGCTAAAAAACGTCGCGCAGCAAGTAAGTTAGCATTTGCTGACAGTGCAGCTTGAAACATTGGCATAGCTTTAACATAGTCGGCGGCTAAATAATGCTCTACACCAGAAACAAAGGCTTCATTGCTGAAGTCACTTTGATAAAGCGCTTGGTTTGGGCTCGATGACTGTCCAAACCGCTTAGCCACACTATTCGCTAATTGTGTCAGAGCACTTTCAACATCAGCAGCAAACTCAACACCTCGTTCAATACCATGTCGAGTATAAATAATATAATGCAATTGAAAATCTTGAGGAAAGCCAATTAGACGAGTACGAACAATAATATCAGCCGTTAAAAATTGTCTTAATAAAAACACCTGATCTTCTGTCGCTAAATCAGCATAGTTATTTATATGCTCAATACCGTATAAAACATTATTTGTTTCAATAACACTTAATGATGTTTTATGATCTAATTGATAAATTAATTGATTCATTCCTTCAAGAGGAACCCATTGATGTTGACTGTCAGGCATTTCGTTAATAACAGGCATAACAGCAATTTTTAATGGTTGATTGGCCTTGGTTATATCTTTGTTATTTTGCCAAATGAATATGACGAATAATACTGTGATTAATAATACGGTTATAAGCATGAAAAACGATTTTTTCGGATTTTTTTTATAACTTTCTGTATCTTTAATCAGTTCAGTGTAATCTCCAACCCATCGATAACCTTGACGAGAGAAGGTTTTAATCACTTCGATACCCAGTAAATCTCTAATTTCTTTTATTGATTGAACTAATACCTGTTCTTGTACAACAACATCATGCCAAATATCATTTAGCAACTCACTCTTAGTAACCACACGATTTTTATTTTCAATAAGACACTGGAGAACTTGTAATGTTTTAGCGCGAATATTAGTTCTATTGTTATCCTTAACAACGACTCCGCTTGTTAAGTTAACGTCAATACTATTAATGATTAACTGCATAGGTACAACTTAAGTTGGAATCTTTCAGAAATTCTGAAAGAATAATATTGCGTGAACATCGGCATAAAAAAGTGGTTATTTGACTAAATATCAAGGTTACATTAAACCATAACAAAAAAAACGTCTTGTTAAAATTGATAAAAAACCATTTATTTTGGTAAGTTAGCTCTTTAATTCAACATCAGAGATGAGATCCACTGACTAAACAAGTGACCTGGTCAAGTAAATTCAGACACCTCAGTTAAGCTACTTTTTCTAACTCATTCATTTTCAATTCAAAATCATTAGGGCTTTGATACCCTAAGTAAGAATGTAATCGGTTACTGTTGTACCACA
>JBLHNB010000151.1:0-10501 GCA_047621305.1 Alteromonadaceae bacterium
TATGAGAATATAGTTGATGAATGCAGCAATGCTTGGAATATCTTCAGAAGTGACGTAAAAAGAGTAATGTCGTTATGTAATCGTGACTGGATTAATCTGATTTAATACTTATGCAGATTGGTATAATTGATTCTATAAATTGATAAAATTACAATTAAAGGTGAATAAAGGTGAATAAAGGTGGAATATCTAAGTCCAACGGTCAGACTACTTGAGTTAAGTCTGTATTATATTTAGTTTAGGGACGCATCCTATCGTTCTTTTTACGCAGTAGAATAGGGGGTCTACAGTTATACCAATTGAAAGAGTGAATCGCTTATTCTAAGGCGGTCTAAATATCCAATACTTACGTTGCTCGCACGGATATACCCATCACACCGCAATATACAGTTTCAGAGCTAAGCTAGGAAATCAGAGCAAGGCACGTACGATGAGAATGGTCATTCTCGGCAACAGCGTCCAGCGTTGCCCTAATGACCGCATCCATGTGAGGATCAATCAAGCGCCTTGCTATTGAACATTTAATCTCGCTTATAATAGAACACTTCTTTCATTCAAGTGGTATTATTCATTAATAATAAAATGATTGCCGTGAGGAAAAAATAATCTCTAATCTATATCAACAATGATGAGGTTAATATTTTTTGATTTAAAATATTCTATGTAGTGAAGAGGGATATGATTATCCGTTATTAATGTATCAATAGAGTCTAATGAGCCAATAATATGTAAACCACTTCTACCAAACTTTGATGAATCGGTAACCGCGATAACCTCTTTTGAAACTTCACACATTAAACGGTTTAACGTTGCTTCATGTTCAAAGTGAGTGGTTAGTCCGGATGATTCTTCAATACCATCAACACCTAAAATAACTTTATCAAACCTAAGGTTACTTAAGCTAGCTTCGGCTTGACGACCATAAAATGACAATGACTTTTGTCTTAGAGTACCACCGGTCATTAATACTTCAATATCTTGTAACTGTGCAAGCTCGGTTGCTATGTTTAACCCGTTTGTCATAACGACTAGGTTCTTATGGTTTTGCAATAGTTTAGCAACCTGCTCGGTAGTCGTTCCGGAATCAAGTATGATTAATTCGTTATTAGCAATTAATTGAACGACAGCTTGAGCCAATTTTTCTTTAACATGTAAATTTTCACAATGCTTTTCTTTAACTGATAGCTCTTTAGTTATTTTACTTATTGCAACAGCTCCACCTCTGGATCTTACCAATAGGTTTCTTTTTCCAAGGTCGTTTAGATCCGTTCTGATTGTAACGGTTGAAACGTTGAACTCTTTAGAAAGTACTTGCACATCGACACGGCCTTCTTCATTTACTTTGCCGATGATTTGTTGGCGCCTTTCAATAGTATTAAGCATGAGCTATTTCAATTTAGATTATCTACAGTTGTTTGCATATTAACAGTAATCAAGTATTACATCAATGAAGGCCAATGAAGAGAATAGTAAGTTCGATGCTGTATGGTGTATTTTGTTTTTCTTAATGGTTTTATTTAAGTGATTTTTCTATCTTTTATTGAAATTAAAGGTTTTATTGTTTTGGTTTTATTAGTATTTTATGACAATCTAGTGAAGGTTAAATTTCTTTCATATGTTTTCAAATGTTATTGGGTGTGCAATAATCATTAAAATTTAAAACATAACTAAAGTGAGACCCAATGGAAAGTACTGAAATACCTCATCGTCTGGGTAAAACGAATATAATACCTTTAATGATAATAGGTGGATTATTTTTTATTTTTGGTTTTGTAACTTGGCAAAACGGTGCGTTAATTCCCTATTTACAAATGGTTTGCCAGCTTTCAGAAACGGAAGCGTTATTGGTCACATTTTCGTTTTATTTTGCGTACACTGCAATGGCGCTTCCTTCAGCCTCATTGATAGAAGGATTAGGATATAAAAAGAGTATGGCTCTGGGGCTTATGTGCTTAGTTGGCGGTTTTCTTATTTATATACCTGCTGCAATGAACCAGAATTTTTCTGTTTTTTTACTCGCGCAGTTTATTATCGGTAGTGGTATGACGTTACTACAAACGGCTGCAAATCCTTATATAGTGAAAGTTGGGCCAATTGATAGTGCCGCAGTCCGTATTATGTTTATGGGATTAATGAATAAAGGCGCGGGTGTTATAGCTCCGTTAGCTTTTACGGCTATTGTCATAGGTGATTTTTCTGGTGTTTCAGCCGTGACATTAGAAGCCATGACTGACGTTGATAAAACAGCAACAATCAATGCTCTGTCCGAAGGTTTAATTTATCCGTATATTGGTATGGCTATTATTTTTACAATACTCGCTAAATTATTGCAAAAATCGCCATTGCCTGAGATCTCACTTGAAGATAATGAAGATCAAAAAGTTGCTGATAGCTCAGCAGAAAGTAAAACCTCGATTTTACAGTTCCCCTCATTAATACTCGGGGCATTAACGTTATTCTTTTATGTTGGCGCAGAGGTTATCGCAGGTGACACTATCGGATTATTTGCTTCAAATCTAGGTGTGGCTAATGCAACGTCGTTAACATCTTATACCATGGCATTTATGCTCATTGGTTATGCCTTAGGTATTGCCTTGATACCCCACTTTATTTCTCAAAAAACAGCGTTGATTTCTTCTGCGGTTAGCGGTTTAGTCTTTTCATTATGTGTAGTATTTAGTGATAGCCAGAGTTTTATCGTTTCCGAAATGTTATGGGGGTGGGCAGGCTTAGCAACCTTACCTGATACGATTACATTTATCGCTTTATTAGGATTTTCAAATGCACTTGTATGGCCAGCCATTTGGCCTCTTGCGCTTAAAGGGTTAGGGAAGTTCACTTCAAAAGGCTCTGCGGTGCTCATTATGGGAATATCTGGAGGCGCTATTTTACCTTTAGCTTATGGTTTGCTCTCGGACACTATAAATGGGCAGTCAGCCTATTGGATAATGATCCCAATATATCTGTTTATTTTATTTTATGCCGTGATAGGACATAAAGTTAATCACTGGGGCTTTAGTCGATAAATATCATCAAGTTTTGATGCACAGGTAGTCGCTAGATAACGTTTTTTTGATAAACGTAAGACCTTTCCCTAAGTGTTCACGACTTGAATGTTAAAGGGAGAAAAAAGAACCTAATAATAAAGTATTCATCGTTAAAGAAAATACTGTGCTAGCCTCTTCGCCATTACAGGCAAGATCCACCTCAACGCCTGTTTTCCGCAGCAGGAGCAGAGCAATCCGCTGATTAATGGCTATATCTTCAACCAAGAGAATTTTAGCCGTAATCTTTAAGTTTGTGCTCTCGCGTTTACGTAATATTTCTTTTAGATTGTAACGAGTTAAAATACCTTCGGATGAGTCATACCAATTGAAATAATAAATAGATCATTCTAAGGCCGTCGAAATATCCAATACCTAGGTTGCTCACACGGGTGTGAGTATTTAGGTTTTGTCGGGAACTAAAAGCCTGTGCTTTCAATCCTAGTAGCTCGCTTGCTCGACAACATATCCTGCATTGTTCTACTTACATGTAAGGATCAATCAAGCGCCTTGTTATTGACTATTTAGCCTCGTATATAATTGACCACTACTTTAATTCAATGGCGACTCACAGCCCTATTGTAAGTCAAACACAAGCAGATGGAATATTTGTGTTCTATCGACTTATTCATTGTATTTTATTGACCATGAAGCTTATTTTATTGTCTGTTTTGTAAACAGGTAAATAATTTATATGAAATTGGTGTGGGAACAGGGATAGCGCTAATTTTTATTGGTACTAGCGTGGGTCAAAAAAGTTTGTATCAGCGTATATATTTCATTGACATCAATAGGTTTACCTAAGCAATGATCAAATCCTACTTGCTTATATTTATTTATATCGCGGGTCATAACATTGGCTGTTAAGGCAATAATTGGAATTTCTGGATGGGTATTTTTAATAATTTCACAAGCCTGAGTTCCATCCATATTTGGCATTTGAATATCCATAAAAATCACATCAGGGCGAAGCTTAGCCACTTCATCTATCGCCTCAATACCGTCATTTGCTATGCGAATGGTTGCTTTGGTAGGGCGAACAATCGCATTAAAAATTTTCTGATTGATCTTATTATCTTCCGCAAGGAGAATATTGAGTTTTTCTGCCTGTGGGGCTGGCGTTTGCACTAATTTCAAGGAGTCGTGATTTTTTGAATCAGTTTTCTTTAATGGCAATATAACACTAAAAGTAGAGCCGACTTTTTCTTCATTGGTTACAGTAATATCGCCGCCCATTAAGTTGGCTAATTGTTTAGCAATAGGCAAACCTAAACCTGTGCCACCAAAGTTCCTCGTTGTTGTTGAATCAGCTTGTTCAAAGCGGTTAAAGAGCTTTGTAATTTGATCTTGAGAAATGCCGATGCCGGTGTCTTTGACCTCAAAGAACAAGGCTTGGTTTTGTTCACTAAGTAAAATTTTCACTTCACCTTTAGGCGTGAACTTAATGGCATTAGAAATTAAATTTAAAATAATTTGCCTTAATCTTACCGGGTCAGCTAACCAATACTGATGAGTATCTTCTTTAATAGTAAATACTAAAGTAATTTTTTTTTGCTTTGCTAAAAAAGAAAGCTCAGCAACGATAGAGTTAAACAGTTCCACTATATTGGTCGGTAATGATTCTAAACTAATGTTATTAGATTCAATTTTAGACAAATCTAAAATATCATTGATAATGGAGAGTAAATTTTTTGAAGAGGTGATCCCTATTTCAACTAATTCTTTTGACGAGTCAGACAAGTTATCTCGTTTTAGTATTTGTAACGAGCCTAATACACCATTCATTGGCGTGCGAATTTCATGACTCATATTCGCTAAGAAATCACTTTTGGCGATGTTGGCACTTTTTGCGGCTTCTAGTGCTTTTTCAAGCGCAAAGCTTTGTTCTTTTAATTCAGTGATATCAGACAAAGAGCCGGCCATGCGTATTGCTCGGCCATTAGAGGCTTTTTGTGCAATGCCTCTTATTCTAAAATATCGATAATGACCATTGAGCACACGCATCCTAAAATCAAAATCTAGGGGAATATCATGCTTAAAATGCGCTTGTAAGGCTTGTTTTGCATTTACTGCGTCGTCAGGATGAATTGAATCAAGAAATAATGTATCCATATTAACTAACTTCTTTTCTAACGGTTTTGTATATCCCATCATGCTCGACAGTCTTGGGGATAAATAAAGATCATTTTCTTTAATATTCCAATCCCAAATACCATCATTACTGCCGTGTATTGCGAGTTGATACCTTTCTTCACTTTGCTTAATTTTTCTTTCAGAAACGGCAAGTTTTTTTAATGGATTAAGCAATAATGAACGAATTAAAAAGGCTAATAGCACAAATGAACATAAGGTAGTTACGGCTAACGTGCTACCTATTTGCCAAACATATTGTTCTTTTTCTTCGTGTAGTCTGCTTGTTGATGTGTAAAAGCCTAATGCCATTATCGTCTTTGCAATAGAGAATTGAGATACTAAGGAATACTCATTTAATGGTGCACTTTGAAAAACTAAGTCGTTTTGATTAACAAAGCTGACCGCATAAATATTATTTTTGGTTAATTCGCCTAAAAGTTTTTCGATTGACTGACTAACAATATCAAAGGTGATGATGCCTTCAACTTGATTATTGTATTTTACGGGTATTGTCATACTGAAATAATGCTGTTCAGCGCCTTTAGTGATTGTTAAAACCAGCGGTAATTTTTGTTCAATTATTTTTTTTACTAACCTTGGCCGTGGGAACGTTTTAGAATTTTTTGGATAAATCAATTCACCGCTAAAATCTGTTATATAGATATTTTCTTGAGTGCCTAATATTTTTCGCTCAATGAGTAAGTCAATTAAGTTTGCCGAGGCAAGCTCAACTCCCATAACACTCGATGTTACCGTTGGCGATTCAGCGAGTTCGTCTAACAGTCTTACTCGATTTTCGACAAATTGTTCAATGTTATTAAAAGTAGACTGCGCCTGAAGTTTCGTGTGATTGGCTTGTAGTTGTGTTAAAGAAGACACGGCACGTTCTGAAACAAAGTTAATATTGATTAATAGTGAAAATAAAAAAGCCAAAAATAGCACTAAATAAGTTAGTCCTGCTTTGGTTTTAAGTGTGGTTTTAAGTCCCGCTTTTAGTGCCAGTTTAAGAGCTGCTTTAATTTTATTTTAAAAAGTCATAACGATTAATTAACCGTTACGTTAATTTGATTATGTGTTCCAAATTTAGCCATACAAAAATTTTCAAGCCGAAGCGCTTCATGTGCATCGTCTTGCTGTTCACGCCAGCTAGAAAAGGGTTGGTTATATTCTTTAATAAGCCCTTGAACAGGGTGTTTCAAAGACTCTAACGCTTGTTTAAATAAAAAACGATCCTGCTTCATATTGCCGGTTAATTTTATTTGTTGTAATGCTGAAATAGCCAAGCGGCCAAGGTCGTATGCATGTATAAAGCCCGCCAGCGGCCCATGGCACTAAAAGGGGGATTTGGTTCTCATTGATAAAGGTCCGATTTTTGATGTATGGGGGAGAGTGTAATCCTCCGAGAATAAATAATGCGTTTTCATCATCAAGAAAGTCTTTCATACTTAACAAACTACGTTTTATATTACCGCGATGATTCTTCTCTTCGAGTGCTAAGCGAAAACCTTGTACTTCATTATTTACTTCATCAAAGGCGGTGAGCAACCCCATTTTCATTGCTTGAGCAGATAATTGATTTAATGAATAGTCAGCGTCATGATAAATGCTTAATGTTTTATTTGTGTCAGCTAAAGCATTCATCGACACTAAAAATATGTAAAGGAAAATCAATCGAGTTAGCATAAAGAAGGTTCGTAAGTTGTTCATATATTGATATTAAACGTAGTCTAGTTTTGCATGATTTGCTAACAACTATTACAACTATTACAACTAGCAGAGATGTTTAATTACAAAAATACTCGTGAGATTAAGGAAGTGCATAAAAGTATATTTTTTGTTTATTTTGATATTAGATTCTAATCTCATAATGTCATCGTTAAAGTAAAGTGCTCGTTAGGATATTGTTTTAGGTCACAAGTGTGTGAGTAAATAATCTACTAATAGTCTTATTTTTGGTGAAAGATTACGATTTTGTGGATACAAAGCCCAAATTCCTTCGTCAGGCTCGCTATAATTTTCTAGTAGAGCCACTAGCGTACCATTTGCTATATGCTCCTTTATGTAATAATCAGGTAATTGCACAATACCATGACCTTTTAATGCAGCATCCACTAAACCAATACCGCTGTTGTAACGTAATTTCCCTGTAACGCGGATATTTTTTATTCTGCCAGACTCCCTAAAATGCCAGTAATCCAGCGTTCCCAGCAAACAGCTGTGTTGTTCAAGTTCAGAGAGCGTATGGGGCGTACCATGTTTTTCTAAATATGCTGGCGAAGCACAAACATAATTTTTACGCTGTCCTAGCTTTTTGGCCATCATGGAAGAGTCACTCAACTTACCTAAGCGAATGGCAAGATCATAACCTTCATCTATAAGGTTAACTTGCTGATTACTGAGAAAAGCAAATACACTTACTTCTGGGTATACTTCAATAAAATCATTAACGAGCGGCAATATATATTGCTCGCCGTAGGTTACGGGCACGGTTAGTTTAATTTTTCCTTGGGGCTTTGACTGTAAATTGGTAATCGCTCTTTCAGCTGTGTCTAGCCCATCAAGTACATTACGACAGTGTTGGTAAAAAACACGCCCTTCTTCAGTGAGCGATACTTTACGGGTTGTACGATAAAAAAGTTTAATGTTGAGTCGTTTTTCCAACGCACTAACTTGACGGCTAACTTGCGCGGTAGAAATAGCCAGTTTTTTTGAGGCTTGAGTAAAACTTTCGTTTTCTGCAACGTAAACAAATTCACTAATGCCTTCCCATTTCATCATCATTATTACCTATAGGTAAAAGTAATTTACAATATAGCTATATTATCATTGTTTTAGAAATAGATATAATGCTGCCTATAAATAAGCTCCTATTAAAATTATTGTATTAAACTAAACTAAACTAAGCTAAAAAGAAGGGAAAATAACCGGATTAAACAGCACCGAATTATTTTAAATTTTTTTTTACGTTTATTTTTAAAAATCATTAAACACTATTAACTCAGCCGTGAGAACCTATATGTCAGACCAATTTATTAAATCAAAAGCCGCTATCGCATGGGGCCCTAAACAGCCATTATCCATTGAAGAAATAGATGTAATGTTGCCTCGTAAAGGGGAAGTGCTCTTAAAGGTTATAGCATCAGGTGTATGTCATACCGATGCATTTACCTTATCTGGTGATGATCCCGAAGGTATTTTTCCTGTTATTTTAGGTCATGAAGGTGCAGGTATTGTTGAGCAAGTGGGTGAAGGCGTAACAAGCGTTAAAGTAGGCGACCATGTTATTCCTTTATACACACCTGAGTGTCGAGAGTGTAAATTCTGTTTATCAGGTAAAACCAACCTTTGTCAGAAAATTCGTGAAACCCAAGGTAGGGGGTTAATGCCAGACGGCACTACCCGTTTTTATAAAGACGGCCAGCCAATTTTTCACTACATGGGCTGCTCAACCTTTTCTGAATACACCGTATTGCCAGAAATATCGTTAGCAAAAGTTAACAAAGAAGCACCATTAGAAGAAATATGCTTATTAGGCTGTGGTGTCACTACGGGTATGGGCGCAGTAATGAACACCGCAAAAGTTGAAGAAGGTGCCACGGTTGCTATCTTTGGGCTTGGCGGTATTGGTCTTTCAGCGGTTATCGGCGCAACAATGGCAAAAGCCAGCCGAATAATTGCTATTGATATTAACGAAAGTAAATTTGAGTTAGCCAAAAAATTAGGTGCTACTGATTTTATTAACCCAAAAGATTACGATAAACCTATTCAGGATGTCATTGTAGAATTAACAGATGGCGGTGTTGATTACTCATTTGAATGTATTGGTAACGTGAACCTGATGCGTTCTGCATTAGAATGTTGTCATAAAGGCTGGGGTGAATCAGTCATTATTGGTGTTGCTGGCGCAGGGCAAGAAATATCAACCCGTCCATTTCAATTAGTTACCGGTCGAGTATGGCGTGGTTCAGCTTTTGGTGGTGTTAAAGGTCGTACTGAATTACCTGATTACGTAGATCGTTATTTAGCGGGTGAATTTAAATTAAGTGATTTTATTACGCATACGATGGGCTTGGAAGATATTAATGAATCATTTGAGTTGATGCATAAAGGTGAAAGTATCCGCACGGTAATTCATTTTGACAAGTAGTTTTTGACTGATGATTTTAGACAAGTAATTTTTGATACGTCACTTTGCCAGCAGTGCAGTGGCGTATTATTTTAAGGTTTTTTTGATGACAATTGAAAATTTAAGTGCAAACAAAAGCTTTGGCGGCTGGCATAAACAATATAGCCATCATTCCCAAGTGTTAAACTGCAATATGCGGTTTGCTATCTACTTACCCCCCCAAGCTTCAAACGGGGAAAAAGTGCCGGTGTTGTATTGGCTGTCTGGTTTGACTTGCACTGATGAAAACTTTATGCAAAAAGCGGGGGCACAGCGCATCGCTGCTGAATTGGGAATTGCCATCGTCGCCCCCGATACTAGCCCACGTGGTGAAGAGGTAGCTGATGATCAAAGCTACGATTTGGGGCAAGGGGCGGGTTTTTACGTAAATGCTACTCAAGCACCTTGGAATCGTCATTATCATATGTACGACTATGTGGTTAACGAGCTACCGCAGATAATAGAATCGACATTTCCCGTATCTAACAACAGAGCGATTGCCGGACATTCGATGGGCGGTCATGGCGCGCTAACAATCGGCATGCAAAACAGTGAACGCTATAAGTCGGTGTCGGCATTTAGCCCGATCAGTAATCCGATAAACTGTCCTTGGGGGCAGAAAGCTTTTACCGCTTACCTTGGTAAAGATAAAGCAATATGGCGTAACCATGATGCCAGTGAACTCATGCGCCAAGCAAAACAGTTTATTCCTATTAAAGTTGATCAGGGTAAATCTGATGACTTTTTAACCGAGCAGTTAAAGCCAGAAACCTTGGCAGCAGCAGCCAAAGTCAGTGGTTACCCACTGGAATTAAGCATTCATGAGGGTTATGATCATAGCTATTACTTTATTACGAGTTTTATTGAAGATCACTTACGTTTTCATGCCGCTCACCTAAATACTTGAGCTAGTATAGCGATCACACCTCAAGTATTTATAGTAACTAGCTGATGTAACGTCAGCTTTTAACTCATGTAACATAGTACTTAGTTGATACTGCTTCGCTAATTATGACTAATGGCAGAATTATTGGATGGTTCGGAGTCGCTTTAAGGCAGGTGTAAAAACACTGAAGAATTTAAGTTAATCACACCAAATAGCATTTTATATACCATACTCGCGTTAGTTGTCGGCAATATATTAGCTGTAAGAATCAAT
>JBLHNB010000152.1:0-10137 GCA_047621305.1 Alteromonadaceae bacterium
CATGCAGCTAAAATATAACAATAAGTACATGAAAAATAAACAATAAACAACATGGCTCAATATTTGCTTACACGGTAGGCGGTTTATATTGTCAAGAATCCCAATAGATTTTAACCATAGCCGTATAAATGAAATTAATTAGACTAAAGTAATAGCTCTAAATGGAATTATGACTTTAACTACAGGAAGTATTATGAAAATACCTATTTATGCTACGCCATTATTGGCCACCTTTTTTTGTGCACCCACTTTCGCAGGATTGATTAGTATCGGGTCAGCGGAGGACTTCACTGTCCTGGCTAATACCTATAACTCTGGTGGCGCTGGTTCCACAGTACACGGTAACGTAATAGCCAAAACCTACGCGTCTACAGGTAACGGCTCCACTATCCATGGTGATTTCCGCTCGGGAGATGTGTTGACTCTCGGCGATGGCGCCACAGTAAATGGTAATGCCGAATCGAAGGAGGCAGGCACTGCCACCGCAAACACGTTAGTCACCGGTAATTTGGTGACGGGCGGGGTCGGCACCATGGGTGATAGTGCCCATGTTAAAGGCAACTTTATATCCGGTCTAGATGGCACGATTGGTGCAAACGCTATACTGGATGGCAACTGGGAAGTTGGCGCAGGCAGTGTTGCTGCGGCGTCCGCATCATCTAACAGAAATAATAGCGACGCTGTAGATACAGATATTGCATATCTTCACTCGGTTTTGGATGATATTGAGGACGATATGCTCCAGGCGACCAATGACCTGATTAGTGCAGGACTCTCGCTCTCTGCTATGGTGTCAACTCAGCCGACTTTAGCGCCAACGTTTACAACAACCGGCACTTTAATTGCTGGTGTTTATGATGCAGCCAGTTGGTCCACAACCGCAGGTACAACCCTGACGTTAGATGGCCAAGGCCAAGATGACGCTATGTGGGTCTTTAACATCGAAGATATTTTAGCCTTTGGTGGCGTTTCAACTGTTGAACTCTTTAATGTGGGTAGCAACGCCCGGGTGTTCTGGAATGTCAGGAACGGTTACACTACCCTCGGTGATGGCGCCGATATTGTGGGTACTATCATTGCCAAAGACTATGTCATGGTGGGTGCCAATGCGACTGTTATGCATGCATCTGCAGCTGATGGCAATTGCGCTGGAGTTTATTCGACTACTTCGTATGTATCCATTGGGGCTAATGCCGTTGTGGGTGGCGCTGGCTGCTCGTCAACCTCTGTGCCTGAACCAGGAACCAATACTATACTAGCACTTGGCTTACTAATGGGCTTTGTCAAGCGTAAGCACTTTAAAAAAACCGCCTAATATTTGAGTTGCAATGAGTCAGTTGAAGCGCCATGACGTGGTGTAATTGATTAGACTACTCCAGTTAAGACATCATTGACTTAACTGGAGATATAAATAATAAGATACAAAATTTATTCAAAAGAATTCAAGTTAGATGCAATTTCACTCGTTAGTTATCAAGAAGAAAGACTCTGCGACCCTTTCATACAACGCATCAAGAGATGTTGGAATACGTGAAAGATACTGCTAAGTTTAACCTATATCTACAACCCGAATAGATACCAACCCGCCTATACTTATCATGTACATCTACAAATACTGGTGGGCCAGGTATGCCTGTAGCACAATCACCATCTAACAAGATAGCCATAGGCTGACCTTCAGCTTCTTTAGAAGCAATTGCTCTCTTTATTTAATAAAATGGAAATAAGTGTTTCGTTGTTTGCAGAATACCCATAAAAACAACCTACAATATAAGTATCTTGCATTCGCGAAAAATTAGCAGATGTTGCCGGAAAAATATCACGTTGTTCAACAAATATGAAAGGATTAATATTGTGTAAGTCAATGATTTTTCATATAAATCGATATACAGTCATACAAATAAAGGTCGTTGAGATGGGCTACTAAAAAATTAATATCATCTTGTACTGCAATATCCTGCAACCACCTACGCTTTCCTCCACTGTCATATAGTGGCACGTCAAATTCATACTTCTCTTTAGTTCTAACGACCTGTGGAAAGTTAACTATTCCAGATAAGATAATCTTTAAGTTTTTTTTGGCGTTTTCTCTGTATCCGGCATTTATGTAAATTTAAAGCAATAATTATAACAATAGTACGCTACCACATCCTAAGAAGGCGATGAATCCGAATATATCAGTCACCGTGGTTAAAACAACAGCTCCTGATAATGCAGGGTCGATATTTAACTTATTTAATATCCAAGGAACCCAAACTCCTGATACAGAAGCGACCAAAATATTACCCAAAATTGCGACACAAATAGTTACAGAGAGCATTAAATTTCCAAACCAGAAAAAAGTAATAATAGCAATGACTGTTGCCCATAATATGCCATTAATAGCACCCACTTTTAGTTCTTTGTTAACAATCGCCTTTCGATTTGCATCGGTTATTTGTCCGAGCGCTAAGCCTCGAATAATCAAGGTCAAGGTTTGGCTACCCGAAATTCCTCCCATCGATGCAACAACGGGCATTAGTACGGCGAGTGCAACAACTTGCTGTAAGGTTGCCTCAAATAAGCCAATAAACCAAGAGGCTAAAAAAGCAGTGACTAGATTAATACCCAGCCAGATTGCACGGTTTTTACTACTTAACCAAACACTAGCAAAGAGATCTTCCTCTTCACTTAATCCTGCCGATTGCATTATCTGGTTATCTTTTAGTTGTTCCTTATATTTATAAGCTGAATGTAAATCTAAACGGCCCGTTAAACAGCCATTTTCATCAATTATTGGTAACGCAAATCTGCCAGAAAAAATAACCTCATCAGCCGCTTCATCAATATTTTTTGTTGCTTCTAACGCATTCACTTCCAACAGAATGATATCGCTTAATAGTTTATCGTCATCCAGTGTTAATAAACGGTTAATCGCAATTTCACCCATTAACTTTGATTCGTTATCCGTTACATAAATTACATCTGTTAATACAGAGGAAGACTTCGATGCAATTCTTTTTGCTGCCGATACTCTTAATTTCTGTGGTATTTTGCATTCGTCAAAGCTTTGCCAGTGGCCCACTTCTGCATCAGCATAGTCCTGCGCTTTTTTGAAGTGTTCGCGTTGTTTCACCGTCATTTTCGAAATCGCATATTCGATGAAACGATCACTTAAGTTTTCGGTTAGTTCAAGTAAGCTATTAGCGTCTAATTTATCAAACAACGGAAAACAATCATCGTCGTTCAATGCATTTAATAACATTTGACGAGATTCATTTTTCATTTCCAGAAAAATGTTTTGTTGAAACTCTTTATTGAATGATTCCCATACGGTTAAACGAGATTTAATCGGGAATGCTTCTAAAAAAATAGCCACGTGCTCAGGTAATAACGAGTTTTCAATCTCAGACATAAGATTGTTTAAAGATGACTCCTCTGACAATAGACTCTCTGTTTTTTCAATGTACTCAGGTAAGATCTCTAAAGACATATCGTCTCCTTATTCAATATTTTAATGTTAAATTGAGATAAATTAATGTAATCGTTCAAGTGCTGAATATGTCTTAAAAACAACTTGAACATATACAAATAACGTTCTAGTACGCCAAAGCCCTGTTTATGGTGATTATTTATTTGCATTAATTAATGTTAATGAACCATCTAGATGAACATCTCGTTGCGGCAAAGCAACAACAATATTATTTTCTTCAAATAACTCATCTAATCGAAATCGCACGTCACTTCTTATCACGCGAAGACCACCTTCGATATTTTAATTAATCCAAAAGTTAACCAAAGGCAGAGGATCACTTAAATTATTTTTCTGGTCTATACCGCTTTCATAATTATATCCGCTACTTTTTTAGCTGGACTTCCGTATGCGATACCAACACGTACTGACGGTCGCGCTAAATTGTCAATCAATGTCCAATTAATCACTGTATTTTCTAGTAATTTACTATTCGGTATTAGTAGATGTACACCGTCTGTACGCCTGATACGAGTTGACCGTGTATTAATTTATTCAACAACCCCTTTAGTGGTTTCTACTTCTAAAAAATCACCAATCCGTATGTGGTCGCTCCCACATTAATATCCAGCCACTAATGAAATTATTGATAATGTTCTGCGCACCAAAGCCGAAACCAATAACAATCGCACCCGATAAGAATGCAAATGCAGTGATCGGTACATTAACGAAATCAAGTATGGTGATCACCAATATCGCTATAGCAATAAAATAAAAAATACGTTGTAATAAATGGATCACATTTGGATCATTTTTCTTAATGGTTAAACGATTAGTAATCGATTGGTTTAGCCACTTAGTCAACGTATAACCGAGTACCAATAAAATAGGGATAAACAAAACATCTCCAATCGATACTGGCTGCTCAGCAACCGAAAATACGGTAATGTTAAGAAAATCTATTATTTGCTGTAATGCCATGATGCACCTTTTGATATTAATGAGTCGTAAAATTAAATGACTTAATTTGAACTAAGAAACACTTTTGAGGGATCAACTAGAAAACGTTGTCCTAAAGCTTCTCGACCTAAAAGCATTAAATAATTCATATCTGCACGGTTAGTGAGTGTTAGTTCGATAGACCAAGTCTTATTACCTAACACCACCATTGTCTTTATCACGTAGCGTTCTTCAGTCGTCCCATTAGACGACTTTATTTTTCTAATATCACTGATAGGTGCACTACAGTTAACGATTTTATCCACATTATGAATATCGGGATGAAGTGCAAAATTAACCCAAGGCTTACCCGCTATAATTACTTTAACAAGGTTATCAACATGCAGAGATGAGGTTTTTGCCCCAGTATCGACTCTTACTTGTAAGTCTCCAATGTTCAGGTCGGGTAATTTAATTGATTCTAAGCGCCCGATAATAGTTTTGTTTTTTCTATCCATTATGTTCTCGTTTATATATTGTGTTATTGAGGCAATAAAAGTTCTTGAACCGATTCGATATGATCAACTATATCTTCATCATCTTCACTAAAATATGCAATGTGAAACATTGCTTCTCCTTCTTGCACTAAAGGAATGTTTTGCTTTCCTATTAAAATTCCTGAGCGGCTAGCGGTAACAATACCAAGTATTTCGCCATAGGGACTTCCAATTTCAGCCAACACTTCACCTTTAGTAACTTGATCACCCAAATTAACGATGTTGTGAACAATACCACTCGCATTAGCCCTTACCCATTGGCTACCATTAGCGATAAAAGGAAGCACTTTTTTCGTGTTAACATGAACTTTTCGTATCATGCCTAAATGATGAAGTACGTTTAGAATACCTTTCATGCCTGCACGGATAGAAAGCTCATCAAATCGCAACGCTTCACCAGCTTCATACAATAAAACTTTAGTTTGGTGCTTAACGGCCGCTTCACGCAACGACCCATCAACCAAATTAGAGTTTAATATAACAGCAACACCAAATACTTTTGCCAACTCTTTAGTTTCTAAATCAACCATGTCAGCCCTAATTTGTGGCAAATTAGAGCGATGAATTGCGCCGGTATGTAAATCAATTCCATAATCACAATGCTTAACAATTTCATTGAGGAATATATGCGCGACACGTCCAGCCAACGACCCTTTTGAAGAACCAGGAAAACAGCGATTCAAATCTCGTCTATCTGGCATATAGCGACTTTGATTTACAACCCCATATACATTGACCATTGGTACCGCAATTAATGTTCCCCTGATTAATTTTAGTTTATTCTGAGAGATCAAACGTCTAATAATTTCAATGCCATTTAATTCATCACCATGTACAGCTGCACTAATAAACATTGTTGGCCCAGTTTTTTTAGCGCGAATAATATGCACAGGTAATGAAACTTCTGCATCGGTATATAGCTTTGCTACTGGTAACTCGATTTTGCGTGTTTCTCCTGGTGATATTTCAAAGTCACCAATGCGTAATTTCATCATAAACTTCCTTTTGATTAACCACGGCCACGTGTTTTGTTAGCATTCGGTTTAGCTGTTTTTTCAATGAACTCAAACACCATACCTGCAACATTTTTTCCTGTCGCTTTTTCAATACCTTCTAACCCAGGCGAAGAATTCACCTCCATAACCATTGGGCCATTTTGAGAACGGAGCAAATCAACACCACAAAAATTTAACCCCATTACTTTGGCTGCATTAACTGCTGTTGCACGTTCTTCTTTAGTTAACTTAACGACTTCAGCACTGCCACCTCGATGTAAGTTAGAGCGGAACTCTCCTTCTGCGCCTTGGCGTTTCATTGCAGCAACAACTTTACCGCCAATAACTAAACAACGGATATCAGCACCACCCGCCTCTTTAATAAATTCTTGAACTAAAATATTCGCGTTCAACCCCATGAATGCTTCTATAATTGATTCTGCAGCTTTTGCTGTATCAGCTAATACAACGCCTATCCCTTGAGTTCCTTCGAGCAGTTTAATTACTACAGGCGCACCACCTACATTTTTGATTAGATCTTTAATGTTATCCGGTCGACTAGCAAAACCTGTGCGTGGTAAACCAATACCTTTACGTGATAATAATTGCAATGAACGTAATTTATCGCGTGAACGGCTAATTGCGACAGACTCATTAACATTGAAAGTTCCCATCATCTCAAACTGCCTTGCGACTGCTGTGCCATAGAAAGTAACCGATGCACCAATACGAGGAATAATCGCATCATAATTTGGTAATTCTTTACCTTTGTAACGCACAGTTGAGCGAGTGCTAGTGATATCCATATAGCAATGCAATGTATCGATAATATCTACTTCATGCCCCATTGCTTCACCCGCTTCTTTCAAACGGCGTGTTGAATAAAGATTTTTGTTTCTTGATAAAATAGCTATTTTCATAAAATTTGCGCCTCGAGTTATTATGTTTATATTTTTTTTAAGCAGTGATGAAATAATTGTGCGGAGTGTATAGCTGAGTGATAGAATAATAAAACGATAAATTTTAATTGGTTTAATCGATTTTTTTGATTAAAGATTAGGGGTAAAATATGAAAATAGAACTATTAAATACTTTTTTAGAAGTCACTCGTACTTTGCATTTCAGAATTGCCTCTGAGAATTTATTTATTACTCAATCTGCTGTTAGCGCGCGTATTAAACTACTTGAAGATGAACTAGGAGCTCTATTATTCGATCGCAGCCAGAAGCATTTGAAACTCACGCCTGAGGGGCATCGACTTATAAAACACGCTAATGAAATCATTTTTATGTGGCAAAAAACTAAACAAGATATAGGCCTTGCAGAAGGCGATAATCATCAATTGGTCATTGGTTCAATGATGTCAATTTGGGATATTGTATTACAGGATTGGCTAAAAAAGATTCACCGTAACATGGACGATATCAGTCTATTAACGAATACCTATTCACCTAATGAGCTCAGGAAAAACTTATTAAGCCGCATCATTGATATTGCGTTTTTATTTGAACCTCCTTATGTTGAAGACTTAATCACTGAAAAAGTATCCACTGTACCCTTACATTTAGTAACCACAGAAAAAGATAACAGGCATGAAATTCTTTCTTTAGAAAACCATATCATGGTGGATTATGGAGAATCTGTAAATGCACAGCATCGCCGAGAGTTTCAACATGAATTAACTGCTAAACATTTTATGAGCCAACCTCGTATTGCTTTGAATTACTTACTTGATGCAGGAGGTAGTGCTTATTTACCAAGACAGATGACTTTTGAATATTTGCAAAAGAATCAGTTATATATTGTTAAAGAAGCCCCCGTCTACTCACGTGAGGTTTTTGCTGCTTATTTAGCGAAAAGCCAGAAAAAAAAATTGATTGAAGAAGCCATTCAATTATTTCCATTAGTGAACCTTTAAACTCATATTTTTATTCAGTTCGAATTTTGTATTATTCATAAAATCATTTAGTTAACATTTATTTTTAAACTACACTCACTGTATTTGAATCTCCTATGGATCTAAAAAATGAGAAATACATGACACTTTTAAATGATGTGATTCGTAATAACGTAAAAATTATTGGTATTAAATAGACAAGAAATGAAACACAGAAGTATTTTAGCGATGAACTCACAGGAGGATCTCAATATTCTATTGCTTTATTACAACGCGACATTGATTACTTTAAAAAATAAACGAAAAACAGATCTCGTTTCTTGATTTGGCGGTGAAGAGTTTTTGATTCTACTTCCTAATATCAATAAATGTAGTGCTACAGTGATTTCCCAACGTTTACATCAACTAATAGCAAAGGTTAACGTAGGTGATTCATCTATTATCGTGAGTATTGATTTGACTATCAATACAATGGAAAGCACATTTAAAACACTTTATACAGAGGTTGATAACGCACTGTATAAAGCAAAAGAGTTCGGTCGAAACCGAACAGAACTTTACAATTGAGTTAAACTTTAGCCACTAGTTCTGATTTCTTATCAAACCACATAGTTAAAAAGTCTGATGTTAATTTTTGTTCAATTTCCAATGCTCTATCAGTCGGACAAAAAATGGTAAAGAGTGCCTGTGTGTCACCAATCTCAGACGTTGCTATTTGAATCTGTGGCTCTGGCCCACCAATTTTAATATCTAAACGATTTTCAATCAATTGATTATAACGAATTGCTACTTCATTGAAATCAGAACAATATTCACGTGCTTTTTCTAAAAGAGCTTCAATAAAATCAAAAGGGTTAACGCTACAATCTCTGACAATCGTGAATGTATGCATTGCATAACGCTTAAGAAAATTTAAGTTTTTAATCGGAGATGTGATTAACTGACTGTTAGGTAAATACAGTGTTTTACCCGTATATTGATAATCATCTATATCAACTTCTAACAATGTTAATTTAGCCCAATCATTAGAATGCACTTCTCCATAATGATGACCCACTTGAACCCAATCACCAACACGAAAAGGGCGACTCGAAAGTATATAAATAAATCCAAGAAAACATTGAATAAACTCTCTTGTTGCGATAACAATCGCAACAATAAAAGCGGCAATTGAAAAAGCAAACTTTTGAATTTCTACGGACCAGACATTAAAAATCATAATAAGCATCAGTATGGTAAATATATTACTTACAAAGTTGATCTTAAAACGTTTATTATTATTATATTTACGCTCAATAATAGTCACAGCAATAAGTTTTATAACAAGAAGAAGAATTGTTAATACGACTGTAAAAAGTGCCTTATTTTGGCCTAGGTACTCAAGGAGAGAATAAATATTTGTAATCATGTGTGACCAAGTTTCCATCGTTTGTTAAACTCATTTTCTATAAAATGGGAGAGTTATCGGAATAAATATCCTAGATATTCTTCAACTGCTTTTTCAAGGGTTAGTAAGGTTAAATATTTATTACAGTAGTGTACTGAGTATCACTACTGTAATAAATTTATCCAAACGTTAATACATATTTATATAAATTACCAACATTAACGATCACCTCTATTCTTTTGAATATCATTGTTTTCAATAGGTAATGAGGTAAGCGATTTATAGCCTCTTATATTGAACATATTATTAATGCATGTTAATAAATGCGTGTTTATTTCATTTTCTTCTATGCCATCTTCCAATACATACTCTTTACAAGTTAACAAAAAACTAAACAAATTATCGATTATTATATATCCCGGGTCTTTAACCTCGAGAGTAGAACCATTATCTTTAGGACAGTTAATATTTTAACCTTCTCTCGAATTATCCACGCTCCCGTTCAAATCATTCTCAGTACAATCAATATATCCTTCAGAGAAAGCTAAACCTTCACCAGTGACCCTGAAGTTTTGTTCAGTAATATTAAAAATCTTAGCTGTATTATTAGCACTTTCCTCTGTAAAAATTAAACGACACAAAAAGACAGATAATAGAATGGCTAATATTATTTTTTTCATCCCATTTTTCTCTGTTCATATTAATTGCTTGTAGTAATAAGTTGCAATAATTATTTACGACGGTTCTGTTGCTACAAAACATGTAATCTCGAATATACATATACCTAACCTGAACTCGGGTTAATGAGCACTTTTATCTTTAATAACACAAAGAGAGTCGATTTAAGCCCAGTGCTGGAATTTTTGTGATTATCAAGGCAAGTTAGCGAGTGAATAGCTGGCTTATGTGGA
>JBLHNB010000153.1:0-10120 GCA_047621305.1 Alteromonadaceae bacterium
GCGCTGGAGTGGTAATATTCGTAATTGGGATTTACCAAAAGAAGTGTACTTAAACCCTGAACAAAATAGCGTCAAGGCTGAGAGTGCATAACGAAGTGATCGCGACAACTAGTTTGACAAACACCGAAGTACACATGACATTATTGACTGACGGCTTGTTTTATTTCATTAAACTGCGCGTTGTTCTCTCTTATAAACGTAGCTGTTGCTGGGGCTAAACCAAACTCTTGAGGTAGTCCTGTTTGTTGTTTGGTTGCAGTTTGTGCGAAAGTAATTTGAGCAATCATAGCGTAGTGATGTACGGCATGACTACCTGCAAAGACTAATTCTCTGGCAAGTGATGTTTGTACTTTTTGAACATTTTTATTGGTCACTGAAACTTCTGTGGTAAGCATAATCACCTTATTTAATTCACCATTTGAAAGGTTTTTGATCCAGTTGGCAATTTTATTTAATTCTTCTATCGCGAGAATTGGATAGGACTCTAATTGATTACCACGCCCACGGACATCATAATCAATCAACCCTTTTTCAATGCCTGAGATTATTGCTAAATAATGATCAATGATATGCCTCATATGGGAGCCTGCCGAACTAATAAAGTTCGGGGATATAATAGCGGTATAATTTTTTGTAGAAACCTTATTTAGATATAACTGACCTTGTTCGATGATTTCCAACTGACTCGTGAGCATTTTGATAAATTTCCAATCTTATAACTAAAAGAATAAATTACTTTGTTGTTCGACTTTTTAAGATAACTTGCAAAAGCTCCTCAGGTACACTCTCTATAGGGGGGGGGTTAATAAAGCCTGTTTGGGAAATTTGGACCGTATTTTTATATCCCTGCACATATGCTCTGCATTCACTGCACATACTTAAATGTAGCTTGAATTTTATGCTTTCTGTATAAGATAAATGGCCTTCATGAAAATTATATAGAAAACCATCGACCTCTTCGCAGGTTAACATGCCCGGCAAATGTTGGGTCATTAATCGTTTAATCATTAACATGCTAGTTCTCCCTCCAATTATTTTCTAAGTTATCTTTGTCTTTCTGTTCCAAAATTGCTTTTAAAAGTAATCTCGCTCGGTGTAATTGCGTTTTTACTGAAGTCTCAGATATCTCTAATATTTCGGACGTTTCTTTAGTACTTATCTCTTGGATGTCTCTAAGCAGTATAACGTTACAGTATTTTTCAGGAAGTTGATAAATAATTTCATTGAGTGAGATTTTTGTTTCGCTTTTTTCAAATATTCTTTCAATATTGTTACCTAAATTATCGCTGAACTCTGTGCGCTCACCATATGCATTATAGTGTTGAGCAAACTCGTCAAGCGATATGGTATTTTGACGTTTTCTTTGCCTTATCATCATTAATGCTTCATTTACGGTAATACGATGTAGCCAAGTATTCAGGTTTGAATCTTTGTTAAAAGATGAAATATTTTTGAATACTTGAATAAATGCTTTTTGCAAACATTCTTGCGCATCGTCGTCAATTTTGAAAAATCGACGTGCTACTGCATACATTTTTGCACTGTACTGGCGCACCAATATGACATAAGAGGCATCATTGTTTTTAATTAGCCCCTCAATAAGTTCGTTTTCTTTATTTTGCTCTAACATGGTAGAAGGTTGTTTTTTCAAAAAGTTGTAACCTTTTTAATTTGATAGCATCAAAGAATTAAGTTAACCAATATTAAATCATAAGTTACTGTTTAAAAACCATCTGTTTATTTAAATAGTATTCTTTTGTTAAGGATCAAACATTGAAGCCATTATTAATAAAAATTCACTCATTACTAAATAAAACTCGAAAAATTGATTTTATAGCGCCACTCATGTTGAGAATGTATCTGGTCCCTGTTTTTTGGATGGCAGGTACAAAAAAAATAGAAGGCTTTGAGGGGATTGTTGAATGGTTTGGCAATTCAGAGTGGGGGTTAGGATTACCTTTTCCATTTTTAATGGCTATTTTAGCCACAGCAACAGAGTTTTTTGGTGCAATAGCACTTTTTTTTGGTTTAGCTGTGAGGTGGTTCTCTATTCCACTAATGTTCACTATGATCGTAGCGGCTGGAACTGTTCATTGGGATAATGGTTGGCAAGCCATCACCGATCCAAGTGCGCCATTTGCGAATGAACGCGTGATAGAAGCCTCTAATAAATTGGCTATAGTTAAGGAGGTGTTACAAGAGCAGACCAATTACGACTACATCACCTCAACAGGTAGTGTAGTGATGCTGAATAATGGCATTGAGTTTTCTATCACTTATTTCATTATGTTATTAGCCTTATTGTTTATGGGGGCTGGACGTTACGTTAGTGTTGATTACTGGGTTGAGCGATCTTTATATAAAGAACAACAAACACTTTCTTCAAAAGCGTAAGTGTTTTTTGAAATAGTGGTAAAATACCCATGGTTATAACTGATGATATGAAAATTCAAAATATTGTTCTTCCTGCGATAGATGGGACAATATTCGATTTACACAGCATAGAAGGAAAACCTTTTATGCTGTCATTTTTTCGCTTTGCTAGTTGTCCCTTTTGTAATATGAGAATGCATGAACTGGTCAAACGGTATGATGAATTAAGTGATAATTTTACTATCGTCGCTATTTTTGATTCGCCCATTGATAACCTGATATTTCATGCTGAGGGACATAAAGCACCATTTCCTATTTTAGCCGATGAAGATAACTTGTATTACAAACAATATGGTATTGAACATTCAATAATGGGGGTGATTAAAGGGATGCTTTTTCGAATGCCTACACTTTTACGAGGAATGTCCAAAGGGTATATCCCCACAACCATCAAAGGCAACATGACAACAATGCCTGCGGATTTTTTAGTTGATGCCAAAGACATTATTCATCAAGAATACTACGGTAAAGACGAAGGTGATCACTTGCCATTTGAACGAGTAAAAGAGTTTTCACATCAGCAGTCATCAAAATAGAGTTATGTTTATGCAAAAATTCAATCTACTGAGTCAGCTCCAGCGTAATGCCGTGGCGATTATAAGTCTTGTCGTTGCACTCACAAGCTTAGGGTATAACACATGGCGAAATGAACAAAGTGAAGGAAACAGAAATCAACGCTTCGCATCCTTTATGATCTTATTAAAACTGAATGAATTACAACAATTGGTCTTTCATCGCAGATATGATCCTGACTTGATAGTTAAAGGAAACCCTAGAACAGGTTGGACCTATATTTTAACGGTAAATGATCTCTCTCAAGTGTTGCCGCCACCGTTACCTGTTCGTGCAGATAAATTACGTGCTACTTGGAATATCAATTGGGTAAATATCGAAAATGATCAAGCTAGTGTTGATAATATTTTATCTGGGCTGGATGAAATGAGGGATGAAACCATTCAATTACTTAAAACATTAGAATAATTATTAACATGTTAACCTTGATTTAAAACAATAGCATCATCGTATGTGTTGCCGTATATTAGGTATGATAATTTGACTTTCCGATCTCCCCGAACAATACGTTATTTTACTCGTTCTAATAAATAATTGGTAAGCGTCTCGCTAAACACATATATCCAAAATAAAAAGGGAAGGACGTAATCAGACAATTTGTTTGTAGAAAATGTGGACTTATTGACCCGCTAAATCAAACTCTTGCAAAGGAGCTAATTCTTCCATCATTTGCTCACCTAATTTCACATTAGTTGATGAACCTGTAACAGCATTACGAGTATCTTCAACAATATAGCCTATATTATCGAATATTTGTTCGGTGTCTTTTACTTGATTTTTAACCTGTTGAATAACTGCTTCTGCCGCAGTACTGCTTTCCAGTGACAAAGAATGCATATCACCTAAGTTCTCTATTATATCGGTTGTAACGGTTCTACTTTCTTCAATACTACTGACAACATTATGCTGTTGATGAATTATATTTTCAGAAATATCCATAATTTTACTCATCTCATTTTGGATCTTCTCAGCAGAGTCATTAGCGGTACTTGCTAGAGATCTTACTTCATCTGCAACTACAGCAAAGCCTCTTCCATGTTCACCCGCACGAGCAGCTTCAATAGCCGCATTAAGTGCAAGTAAATTGGTTTGGCTTGCTATATTCTTGATTGATTCAACCAATTGAGAAATTGTTTTATTGTTATTGGTTAGACCTTCAAGCAGTTCTGTAAATTGGGATATATTATTCTCTGCTGCTAATATTTTTTGAGATAAATCTTTTAGCTGCTCAATACTTGTTGTACTTTTATTTAATGTTTCTTTTGCAGTTGAAACAGATGTTTCAGATAAACTAGCAATCATTGACGATTGTTCAGCAAGTTTGCCAACAAGCTGATAATTGTTTTCAACATTTTCTAATCGCTGTGATGAAGACTGATTCACCGATTTTGCTGTTTGAGCAATCTGCTGTGCAATTTGTTGAGGCTGACTGGTAGTTAATTGATCCAATATAGATGCTTTAACCATCAATGATTCAAGTTCTAATTTATTGATGACAGTTTCATCATTAGCAACGGGATTCGTTTTTGCAAAAAACATGGTTGATCCTTAATATAAAAACAAACTAGTTATTGAGTTTTGACTCAACGCTGCTATAAGTTGAAACTAAATAGGGCACTAAATAGGTTAACAATATTTTTAACATATGATGTCCTTCAAGCTTTCCAGATATCATAATATCGCCATGATTAATAAACATGAGAAGTGTACCAACTATAACGGCAACTTTTATTGAACGCTTAAGGGTATTAACCTCTAAAGCAAGAGAAAGCCAATTTAATATTTTATTCACAAAATTAAAAACCTTAGCCCTGAAATTTTATTAATGTAATTAATCAAAACGAATAACCTTGCTCATAAAGATGGGTTATTTATAAATTGAATAAGCTTATCTTGCTCTAAAGGCTTACTATACCAATAGCCTTGTATTTCATCACAGTTAATACTTTTTAAAAAATCAACATGCTCTAATTCTTCTACACCTTCCGCAATTAAGGTTAAATTTAAATTTTTTCCTAATGCGACAATGGTAGTAATAATCGCTTTATCTTCATCGCTATTATGACAGTCCTTTATAAATGACTGATCTATTTTTAATTTATCTATAGGAAAACGTTTTAAATAAGATAGTGAGGAATAACCCGTGCCAAAGTCATCTATAGAAAGCTGTATACTATTCTTTTTAAGTTGATTAAGTACGCATAACGTCACCTCTTCGTTATACATAAAGACACCTTCAGTGATTTCTAACTCTAAGTTTTTTGCTTCTAATTTTGTTTCTCTTAATGTTTGAAGAACAGACTTCAAAAAATCTGGGTGTGAAAATTGTCGTGGAGATACATTTACAGCGACAACTATATCTACATACCCTAGGTTAACTAATTTTTTAGCAAACAAGCAGGCTTTTTCAAGTATCCATTGTCCTATTGGAACAATGAGTCCAGACTGCTCTGCTAATGGAATAAATTCAGCCGGAGATATTATGCTATCACCATTTTTCCACCTAACTAAGGTTTCAATTCCCGTTACTTTTTGTTGAACTAAATCTAACTGTGGTTGAAATACTAAAAACAACTCATTGTGTGTAATAGCGTTTCTTAAATTATCTATCATTTTGGCATTATGTAATATTTCTTCCTCTACATTATTGTTAAATAATGAAAAATATTCATACTGATTCGCTTCGGCAACCGATAATGCCGAATGAGCATTTTTGATTAAATGGTTTTTATCTTTTCCATGTTCAGGGTATAGACAAAAGCCAAAATTTAATTCGATGAAAAACTCACCGTAAACAGTAATGAGCGGTTTTTCGGCTATATCAATAATTGTTTTAGCAATATACTGCAAAGATGACTCATTATTTTTCTCTTTACAAATTAAAGCAAACTGATTGTCATTAAGGTGATATAAAGCTAATTCATCGGTAAGCTTTGTTTTTAAATTCTCACAAAACTCATTAACTAAAACATCACTTGCCTCAACACCATATGCAGTAACTATTTGATTAAAATTTCTAATTGAAAAAATACTAAGAGCGAAATCTTTTTGTTGTGTAATTTCAATTATTAAATCTTCATTGAGTTTGTATTGATTCGGCAGATGTGTTGTTTGTTGATAAAAAGCTAATTTCTGAACTTTATCTTCTGCTAACTTACGCTCTGTAATATCAATAACATGAATGTCATAAGCACCTATATCTTGTAAGTAATTAATATTATATTGTAATACATAGTCTTTTATTGTTTGTTCAACATTTAAAAAAGTTAAATTGTTTTCATGGATTTTTTGACAGAGAATATCAAAATTTTGTGGAAGCAAACGGTTTATTTCTTCAGGAGTATAATCTAATTTGTGCAATAATCGCTCACAGGCAGGATTAGAAAATATTATACTCCCTTGGGTATCAATACTAAAAATAGGATTTGGATTACGGTGTGGAAATAATGCTAAACGGTTCATTTTGGCATTATTTAAAATGGATTGTCTTATATACCAAGCAATTAGGCCACCTAAAAGAATAATACTGAAACTATAAAATATGACGAGAGTATGACTAGTTGTTACTTGTTGATGTGTTGCATTTTGCGCTCTGATAACGGCCTGCTGAGTAGATGTTTTTATGGATTGCAATGCAGGCAGCATATCACGTCTAATTGAAGATATTTGAGCTAGTAATTCTCTTAAATCATCCCAATAGCTATTTTGATCGTGATTATTTTTTCCTTGAACCATTTTATGAAATGCTTCAGATAAAATTGCTATTTGCTTTTGATTGTTATATATCAGCTTACTTTGATTTTTAAATGATTTTTCTTGAGATATAATCAAATATTGAATCGTAAAAGTCTTATTGAATACTTGGTGCTTTTTTAAAAATACTGAACTATCTTGGGTGGTAAAATATTCATAAATATTTCGCTCCTGCTCAATTAATATCTCAATGATTTGGTTAGCGCTATTCAAAATAGGAATATGTTTATTTACCAGTTCAAAAGTGTTTTCTTCTATTTTTGTTGATGAATTATAAACAATAAGAGAGAGAGTCAACCCCAAAATAAGGGCTAAACCAGCAAACAAGGTTGCGCGAAATAAATATGATTTTATAAATCCGTTCATTTAATATTCTTAATTTTAAATTCCATAGATAAAGAGATACTTTTTCAGTAATTTATTTCACTAAATTTAATTTAGACTACAAGCCTTTTTATGATACGTAAACATTTCCATTTTATTATTGCGCTTTTTAGCCAGCACAGCAAGATAGTTCGGATACTAAATAGTTACATCATTTTAGTATGTAAGGGTTTAATGAATGAAGTATTAGAAGGCCATATAAGAGAGTATTTAGGTGCTGAAGACATAATTTCACAGCAACGACAAGAAGAAGTAGAACAAGTTATTTCTGTTCTTAAAAGCGACTTGAAATAATTATAGGTATTTATATATGATTGAAGTTGTAATACTTGCTGTTGCTTTAAGTATGGATGCGTTTGCGGTATCTATAGGTTTGGGTTCAAAGCACGCAAAAAACACAATGTCATTAGCGCTGATGTCAGGATTATATTTTGGTTTATTTCAGGCATTAATGCCCCTTATTGGCTATTTAGGTGGGATGGGAGTTCTGGGTTGGGTAGAGGATTATGTTCGATGGTTTGTATTTTTTCTTTTGTTATTGATTGGCTGTAAAATCATTTATGAATCAATTTCAGAAGGAATAGAGGAAGATATTGCAATAATTACGCATAAAGTGATGCTAATTTTTGCTATTGCGACGAGTATTGATGCTATGGCTGCGGGCTTTACTTTGACGGTACTTGATGTAAATCCGCGAGTTAAAAAAACTTACGTTTGATGTTTAAACGCTCCCGATTCTTAAGTTCCCTGACTGGCTCCTGAGCCACCATTGATGGTTAGCTATTACAGCAATATTCTCCTTCTTGAATTGGTGGGCATTTAACAGTTCCATAAGAACAGAAAACGCAGCAATCACCTTTTAAAGGCTTTAATAATACTTTGCATGACTCACATTCATAGAACCACTGACAGGCATTGGTTGGCATTTTTTCTGTCTTACTATGACCACACTCAGGACAAGTTATTGTTGAGTTTAATTTTACACTTTGCATATTCGCTCCTTTATAGGTTTTACAATATCTAATACTGACATTAAGACCATTAAACTTATGCCAAAGTAGAATAAATAGGTACTCCAACCATATTGCCAAAGAGGATATAGTGTTAGTAAAACAGCTATAGGACCAAAAATACTTAAAGCACCTCTTAAATGGTTTTTATTGCGATACCAATTATATATATTTACGAGTAACGCAAGGGTAGCGAAAATAGGTAGTAAAGTATTTACTGCAACGCCTTCAAAAGACGAAAGAAATCCCAAACCAAATGCTGATGCCAACGAGCCTAGTGCAGGAAAACAGGCAGTACAACTAAGAGCTGCTATCCAAACCCCACCAGAGCCAACTTTATCAAGTAATTTGTTTATCATGTAGAATCATTCCTAAGTAATTTATAATCACGATAAACTCCGTATATAGATACGGAGTCAACAATTACTTTAAT
This sequence comes from Alteromonadaceae bacterium, assembly GCA_047621305.1. GTDB lineage: Bacteria > Pseudomonadota > Gammaproteobacteria > Enterobacterales > Alteromonadaceae > Colwellia_A. The sequence goes on from JBLHNB010000153.1 coordinate 8,587, forward strand.
GAGTCAATAATAGGGCAAGAGTATTGGTCTTGATTCGTTTTACATGAATTAGTCATTTTACTAATAACGCTCTCTAGACGTTTTAAATCAGATATTTTATTTCGAATTATATCTAATTTTTGCAAACCTAGACTTTCTACTTGGGCGCAGTTATTTTCCATAGACATTAATGAGGATATTTCTTTTAATGTAAAGCCAAGAGCTTTTGCTTTAGCGATAAACCTAAGCTTATCTGCAATAGCACTACTATATAGACGATAACCATTTTCTGGCTTTATAGGTTGAGAAATAAGCCCTTTTTTTTCATAAAACCTTATGGTCTCAACATTTATATCTAACTCTTTGGCGAGCTTGCCAATTGTCTTCATACCTATAGTCACTTATAAATTTAAATGATTTTACAATCTGTGAAATGAAGTATATTAAACGATTGCTTATCGTTCAATTAAGTAATTATTGCTAATAACGCTGAGTGTCTGTTTTGAGCTTGCAGGAGACACTGATTTCATTTCTTAACCAGTACCCTATCGACTGTCAACAAAGCCACCATTGCCGCCAGTCATGAAATTAGATCGGGGTGACTCCAAATGCGCATTTTTGACACTAGAGATTACTTCACTAACAGTCGCTTACGTTAGAGTTTCTATATTCATGAGCGCTTTCATCTTATTGATCATGAAAAAAATCTAAGTATTTAGCCGCATTTTATGTTAAAAATATTACTTGACCACTTCACTAATCAATGTGGGAAAGTCTGGTCGGCAAGTGCTGATATTAACCGTGATTATTAATAACTAATCGAGAGAATAACATAATTAAACAACTAAAGGTTTTTATAACATTTCTAGCATTTAGCTCTATGAGTACCGTGATTAATGCTAAACAGACCGATAAAGTCTATACCGTTGGTTTTGTCCCCCAATTTGAGACACGCAAGCTCTTCAATATTTGGCATCCAATACTCGAGTTTCTCGAAAATAAAACAGGTTATAAATTCAAACTTAGTGGAGCTCCATCTATCCCTGCGTTCGAACAGGAATTCATTAAAGGTAAGTTTGATTTTGCTTATATGAACCCTTATCATCTAATAATTGCTAATGAAAAAGCAGGCTATATTCCCTTAGTACGAGACCACGGCCGAATGCTTTATGGTGTGCTGGTGGTAAAAAAGGATAGTGATATCATAGACCCGGCACAACTCAATGGTAAAACCCTAGCTTTTCCTGCGCCTAATGCGTTGGGGGGATCACTTCAGATGCGACAAGAACTACACGACAACTTTGGCATAGAATTCACATCAAACTATGTGAAAACACATGATTCAGTGTACTTGAATGTTCTCTTGAATCAGGCTTCTGCGGGAGGAGGAGTACAAAAAACACTTAATAGTCAAAAGAATGAATATAAAGAGATGTTGCGTGTAATCTATAAGACAAAAGAAGTTGCACCTCACCCCTTCGCAGCCCTACCCGAAGTACCAGTTGAGGTCAGAGAGCGTGTCCGTGAAGCGCTATTAGAAATGGGTCAATCAACA
>JBLHNB010000154.1:0-10001 GCA_047621305.1 Alteromonadaceae bacterium
ATGGTGGATATAAAGGAACAGGCTTATTTAATAACATTATTTTGAAAACCAAGTAGATAGCACGTATAAAGCCAGTTTAAATCATTATACCCACTATGTCCAATACTGAAGAGTATCGGACATAGTGAGCTTGTATAGATGCGAGGGTGGTTCTTCCCAAATTGTTAATCCAAGCTTACCACTGGATCGATCTAGCTAACGCTTGCAAACGTAAACCTATATTTATAATGGGCCTGCATTATCATTTGGCATATTTGGAAATATCACTTTGCAAATACAACGCTGGATCAAATTTGGATTATCTTTCTGTATTCTTCTATGAATTAATAGTATTTTAAAATCGTGCTCTACGTACATGAAATATTATTTTGTGAGGCTTACCTCGTTATTTTTCAAGTAGCGTCACTTTATCTTCTTGGATTTATTTCAAGTTGAAACTTGTTTTCAATCTTTCAATGGTATGACTCCATTTCGGTGCCGTCGGTTTACTCACTGAATGTTGAATAACTACCTTCAGTAGAATTATTAACTGATTCTATAAAGTTCTTCCGTTCTTCAGAGCTTTTTCAATTATTGAACTAGATGTAACTGAATCTAGCCTATCACTAAAGTTTGAGAGTGATTTTTGTATATTTGCATTGTTCTCTTCTAGTGAATCAAACCAATTACTGAGTTCAATTTGTTTTTCATAACTAGGTAGTGATATTTCTAAACTATACAATTGCTTAATAGAAATGAATTTTTGAACAGCACCTGTAGATAGTTTATTCAAATCTAGGCTTTTTAAAACATGGGCCAGATAAGGCGAAAATACAATTTTATTATCAGTTAACTCTAAACTTATTGCATTACTAGTTAACCAATAAGGCTTAGGGGAAAAATGGATATTTCCACAATACATCCCTACTTTACCAATAATAATTGAATCACCATTTCTATTTGCATCTCGATAGTGTCCTATAATGCCGTTTCCTCCATATACCGGACACTCTCCACTATCAGAAACTTCTGATTTATTGAGGTTATCTCCAGTTCTTAATTTACATATGCTTTTAATCGTTACCTGCTCTAAATATTCAACATCGATATTACGAGACGTACTTTTAAAGTGGCTTGAAATCAATTTGACTAAATCTGACTCATCTTTTTTTAATGACTCAATCATCTCCATTTTTTGAAACTTTAATTGTTGCTCTTTCTTTGGTAAAGAAAATAAGAGGTTAATTGATTTTTCATTTATTAGTGAGTCTTTATCTATCAAGCAAGAGTGTTTGCTAGTTTTTCTTTGTTCAAAAAGTGAAATGAATTCCTCAAAATCAGAGTCATTAATTGGGTTTAATTTGCTAATTGGCTTGTCAGTGTTTAATTCATAAAACCAAATATCTTTTTCGGAAGCTGAATTGTTAAAAAACAATACGCTAACTTTTACTCCCGTATATGAAGCTAATGTACCTTTTGGAAGGCTTAAAATTGAATGTAAATTAAACTGAGTTAATAATTCATATCTCAGCTGATCTAACTGATTTGTCCCACTAAATAAAACTCCTTCTGGTACAACTAAAATAGCTTGGCCATTAATTGCGAGTTTATTCATCGAATGCTTAAGGAACATTGCCTCCAAACTGCCATGGTATCCATGATAACCATATTCATATTTACTAAATGAATTGACTACACCAAATGGAATTCCTGAGATAATAAAATCGTATTTTGAGTTGTTCTCTATTAATAGCGAGTCTGACATTGAAATATTGTTAATATCAATACCATTCAATAGTAAATTCAAAACGCCTATTAAATAAGCGAAAGGTGTTATGTCATTGCCGGTTGCATTTAATTGATAACAATCATTTGTCGAGAATAAGTATTGCTTAATCGATATAAAGGAACGCCCTGTTCCCATTGCTGGATCGTATACACTCTGGCCTGGCTTAGGTTTGCTCACGTTAACTAATGCATCAATTAATGGCTTTGGAGTATAAAAAGCACCTGATGCTTTGGAGTCTTTCACCATATTAGACAAAACTTCATCAAAATTGTTTGGCAAATTATCGAAGAAATCGATGCTCTCCAATAAATACAATGCTTGATTTAATATATTCTTTGATCGAATTCGAAATGGTATTTCCTCCAATATACTTTCAATTGTTTTCCAACTCTCATATGTTAAAGGTGCACCTATGAAATCTTGTTCATTTATATCAATATCATTAACTTTGTAATTAACCGCTTGCCTTAATGCATAAAAGTCGATTGTATTATTCTCTTTGCAAAATAAATTTTCAAAGGAACCTAAATAACTTTTATTTGGCAAATCAACCAAATTAAATTCGTATAAATATTTTATGAGAAGCATTAACGAAAGTTGCTCCATCGCATCTATCGCATTATTGATCGCGGTGTCTTTCCTTAATAATTCGATTATTTTTACTAATTTATTATTATCATTATTCATTGGTAACCACCAAATAATTGTACATATCTACGATGTCTTCGCTGATTTCGCCTTTAGGTATTGTGTTCACAAACTCTTGCGTTTTATCGGCGCAAAAGCCAATTTCAATTTTAACATAAGGATCTATAACCTCTTTGATAAGATCGGACCCAACTGACGCCAATTTATTATTATATTCTCCACTGGTGGAGTAATCCCCCGAGCTGCCTATAATTAATTTAGTTCTATTTCCTAAATCAAAGGCATCATTTAGATCATCTAGGTTCTCTTGGAGAGGCGTTGGGCAAATAAGGTAGTGCTTAATTTCTCTTCTTTTCCAAGAAAGTAAATGAGAAGTTAGTTTATTATTATTGAATTTTCGGATGCCATTTGTTTGGACTAATAAATTACACTTTTGAGTTCCAATATTAGTCAACAGGTACTCATCTCTGTCACATATTAAGTAAACATTCTTAGTATTATGAGGATGACCTTCTAAATAATTAACAAAGTTCTTTAAGCGTTCTAATTTACTATGTCCAAATATTTGAGAGTCTTTCTCAAAACCAGATTCTTGCTTTATTACAACAAATTTACTAAAAAACAGGTCCATCTTATTAGCTTCATCTTGGTTTCCAGCAATTTTTTGAATAGCTAGTAACTTAAAAATTATCCAATCATCCTCATCATCCATGAAGACTATATTTTCTGCGATTGACATCGCTTTTAGTTGTGTGCTGTTTATCTCTGATAACTCTTTAAGTCTAGAAGCGAGATAACTAATTTTTTTTCCGGTTTTTATTTCGCCACTTTCTACGACTTTAAGTCTTTCTATTCCAGATTTAGAAATTGAATCTAATAGATGAGTCGTAGTGATAGCTCTGCCGCTTATTGCGTTAAACATAGTCCATAAATGATCAATGTTTTTATAATGAAGGTGAGAATCCGCTTCATCAAACAAAAATAAAGTATTATCTCTATCAAATAGGTCAACTAATGCATAAAGAAAAAGTAATTGATACTCACCATCACTTAAATCTTCTAAGTGTAACACTTTATTCTCTTCGTCTTCCGCTTCAGCAACTTTCAAAAACTCGATATCAATACTCTTCTTAACAATGAAGTAGTCATTGTCAGCAGCTTGCGTAAAAAACATTATTTTAGAATCGAAAGAAGTATGCTCATCTGTCTCGAAAGACACATTAGATATTGTGCTCTGAGATAATTGAATAGTTTTAAGATCCTGAGGTTCACTAAAGTCATAATGTTCATCGACTAACGTATTAATAAAATTGCTTAGAGTTTGATGGTAAGCTTTATTGGTAATAACGTCGTTATTACCATTAGCCTCATCTTTATGAGCCTGTTTTACCTGATTTGTATAGACTTTATCAACTTTAACATCAAAGGATATTTTTGTTGACTCATCCTCGTCAAATTCACTCTCAACAATATAGTTATTATATTTTAAAAAATTACGCACAAAACCATTTTGATTACCGGTAGTAGATAAAAATATTAATAGTTTCGCCAGCGATTTGTCATAGTAAAAACAGTCTAAGCTCAGCGCTCTTTTATTTGTTCGTTCAGTATTTAAGTAGTGAGCAAAACGCTCAGAATAACTCTCATTTTGTCCAGACGAGAAACATACAATTTTATAGTCTTGATAAAGCGTACTGCCCGGCTTTAACTTTTCATCAAATATGGATTTTAAAATAGTTGATTTTCCTGAACCATTCCCACCAATAAAAGTCGCAATTTTATCAAAATCTAAAGTTTGAGGGCTTGTGTGCAGCACATTGCCCGGTAAGGGTAAAGAGATCGCTGTCATTTAATAATATTCCTTTATATATCCATAAGCCCTGTCAAACAGCACTTGGTCGGTATGTAACTTGTACTTAAGTAAAGCTTTACGAAGTGACTTCTGTACTTCACGTTCGCCGCCTGTGGTTGTTTGCCAGCCAGGGAAACGGACTATGCGTACTATGGCATCTATGTCGGTGACTATGCGTTCTACTACTGCGGGTGTTTGGTCATCTTTTAGCTCTAAAAACAAGTCTGTTAAAGCGGATTTAGGTGTTTTTTCTTGACGTTCTGCATCTAGGTCTTTCTCTGCTTGAACGGTTTCTTTGGCTATTTTGCACAGCTCTTTAACGAAGTCGATAGAGGCTATTAGTCCTTTTTCAGCTTTATCTCTTAGCGCTTCTAAGCGTTCACTTAGGGATTTAAATGCGGGTAAATCGCCACGGTCTTTAAAACGTTTTGCTAATTCTTTTTCGAGTTGCTTAATTTTACGCGGGTCAGGGTTATTGAATATATTCTCGATTACATCGGCATCAAGCACAAACTCTTCTAAGTTATGTACTTCACCTACATGAATATTGTCGTGTATTAACTGCATGGTTTGTGCGCCAAGAGCTAACCACAATAACTTACCAATATTGTCAGAGGCAGGCTTCACTGACTCGTATACCTGCGCCAGCCATTTATAGTCTTCGTTGTATGGGTCAAGTATGGGATCAGGCGATAACGACTCCCAAAGCTTTGCTAGGTACTTAAAGTCTAATGCAAAGGCATCTTTCTTCTCATTGTTAGCAATAGCATTTTGAGCGGCTTCTAAGCCTTCAAAACCTTCAAATTTTCGGTCTACGCCAACAAAGTGAGCTAAAGCGTCTTGCATCGCTTGCGGTAATTTTTCACGCAATGCACTTAAGTTAGAGATCACTTGCTTAACGCTTTCTTCGTCAAACTCTAGTGCTTTTGCTGCGTCATCAAATACACCAAAATAATCAACAATACAGCCAAAGGTTTTCTTTGGATATAAACGGTTAGTACGACAGATAGCTTGCAATAAAGTATGGTCTTTTATCGACTTATCTAAATACATGGTTTGCAGTATGGGTGCATCAAACCCTGTTAATAATTTAGCGGTAACAATAAGGAATTTTAGTTCTGACTGCGCATCATTAAACTCATCCACTAACTTTTCTTGCTGGCTTTTATCTACGCCCCATTTTTGTTTGAACTCAAAGTCATCATTTGCGGTGGTTGATATAACCACCTTGCTGGCACTTTCTGGAAAATGTTTATCAAGCTCTTCTTTGTATTGCACACAAGCATGTCTGTCTGGCGTTACTATCATTGCCTTAAAGCCATGAGGTTCAACTTTATCCATAAAGTGAATGGCAATGTCTTCTACAATTTTTCCAACCCGTTCTGGGGCTTTTAAAAAGGCAGCCATTTTTGCAGACTTTTGATTCAGCGCATCGGCTTCTTCATCACTTAAGGCGGCACTTTCTTTGAATTCTGCAAAGGCTTTATCCAGTGCTGTTTTATCTACATGCACATCTACTAAACGTGGTTCAAAGTGTAACGGCAACGTAGCTTCGTCTCGAATCGAATCATGGAAGGTATAACGCGACATATAGCCGCCTTTATCTTCTTCGGCACCAAATGCCCAAAAGGTATTTTTATCGGCTTTGTTAACTGGCGTACCGGTTAAACCAAATAAAAAGGCATTAGGTAAGGCAGCACGCATTTGTCGGCCTAAATCCCCTTCTTGGGTACGATGCGCTTCATCAACTAATACAATGATGTTATCGCGCAGGTTCATGTTCGGTTTAGCATCGCGGAATTTGAAAATCGTTGAGATAATTATCTTACGGGTATCGCGCTCTAGCATTTGTTGTAATTCTTTAATGCTATCGGTTGATTCAACATTGGCGACATCGGCAGCATTGAAGGTGCCGCTAATTTGAGTGTCTAAATCGGTTCTATCTACCAATACAATAACCGTTGGACTTTTAAGCGCAGCAGTACGGCGAAGTTTTTGCGCAGCAAATACCATTAATAATGATTTACCAGAGCCTTGAAAGTGCCAAATAAGCCCTTTTTTAATTTTACCTTCAATCACCCGTTGAACAATTTTATTCGCGCCTTCATATTGCTGAAAGCGTGGTATTACTTTAATGCGTTGTTTCTTTTTATTGGTAGTAAACAACGAGAAGCTACGCATAATATCGAGTAAGCGAGCCGGGCTTAATAAATCAGTTAGCTCTTTGCCAATTTCCGCTAAACCTAGTGCCTTAGAGATCTGATTGTCGTCATTTTCAGTACGCCAAGGTGCCCAAAATTCTAACGGACAACGAATCGCACCATAGAACAGCTCTTTGCCCTCAGTGGCAAAAGATAAAATATTAGGCACGAATAATTGCGGTACGGCATTTTCGTAAATGCTATGTACCTCATGTGCGCCATCTAACCAGCTAACCGATGGTCGTATGGGAGTTTTAGCTTCACCAACTACCACAGGTATGCCGTTAATCATTAACACCACATCAGGTATTTTAGTCTCTCGGTGATGAATACGGAATTGGTTAGTTACCACATAGTCGTTACGCGTTAAGTCGTCAAAATCGATTAGGGTAACGGGTACATGGCGATTATTTTCGCCAAACGGCATGGTTTTTTCGCCCGTCATCCAAGCGAAAAACTCTTCATTTGCTTTTACTAAGCCGACTTGATTTACCGATATTAAAATAGCGCGGAGTTTATGTATTACTTCATCAGCCAAATGTGGGTTAGCTTCAATCTCGGGGTTAAGGCGAATTAATGCCTTAACTAATACAGATTCAACTAACACCTCGTTAACCCCACGGCCAAGTTGTTCTGGCGATTGAAACTCCCATTGCAGGCCATATTGGGCATGAGGCTCGCTAACTTGGTTGTTGCCTTGCTCAGCGTTTAGGTTAACGCCTGTCATTTGATGGATGATGTAGTGTTCCACACTATTTAATTCGGTAAATCCCATACCTAAAACACCTTGTTAATTATTGATTCTTTTAATGAGTTTGTAGCGTCTATTTTTCTTGTTAAAGAGCTTATATTTTGAGAAATCTTTTCTAAGTACAAAGAAATTTTCAGTTGTTCTTCTTTATCAATCTTAGGTACTACAATCTTTTCAATATCTGAACCGTACACGTGCATTACTGTAGCTCCAGTACCAAATTTATTTAATTGATATCTAACTAATAAAGAATTCATTAAATACCCAGCATACACCCCATCCATGTCATGAGGTCTGAATATCAATATATCACTACCAGCATAAACCTCTTCAGAATCGATAAACGCTGCTGATTTGCCTATTTCTTTTATCGTTTCACCAGACCCTGCAAACAAGACATCATTTTGTTTTAGTTTTATAGCTTTGCTTGCAGACGTATTATTAATAAATGAACAATAGCTGCGTATAATTCGATGATGCTTTGTATATAGTTCACCATAACGCACACAAGGTATTCCATCTTCAGTAACTTCTGATTTTGTTATACCTTTTCCTTTAAATATTTCACCCATTTCTTTTAGTTTTGAAGTGCTTTTTTGTTTCTTAATATTTTCTATAACTTGATTTATTGTTTTGCCTTCTAATTGTTCTCCATGTATTTTGAATTCAATTTCTGCATCTAAAATTATTTCTAATTTTTCTTTTGCTTTTAGTTCAGATTTAATGACTTCTTCACTGTCCCAAAACAAAGTAGCAATTCTCTTTTGTAGATTTTTAGGTGGTAATAAAAACTCCTGATGCTTTAATGTTCCCCAATTAATTGTTGGTGATAATGATCCAACAGAAATATCCACCGCACGATTCATAAACAAGTCTGAATGTAAGAAAAATGGGAATAATTCTGGATCTATCACATCAGGATTAGCCCTGAGCACCAAAGCATGGGCTGAACAGAAGCCATCCCAAGTGGCGATGCCGGCTTTACGTTGATATGCACGGCGGCGACCAAAAATGATGTCGCCTTTATAGAACCTTAGTTTTGTGCCATTCACGTCATCAGGCGTGCCATGACGTTTAATATGAAGAGACTCAGAATCAATATGTTCAAGGCCGATATAAACAGTTAAATCTGTATTATTTGGGTCAACACGCTTTGAAATGTTCTTGGCTATCTCATCAAAACGGTATGTTTTCCAATTAGATTTGTCTAAGTTATTTAAATCAATCTTTAAGTCTGTTTTTACTTCTGACATGGTTAATCTAATTCCTTGAATAATTGTTCCATACTACTCGCCAGTTGCTTTGATGAATCTTGCCAATTTAACAATGCCTCATCTAGTGTGATCTTTATCTGATTGTTGTCGACATTACTTACATACAACGCCATATTTAAACTGGCTTTATGGGCAAGTACATCTTCAATACTAACGACCTTACTGAAACCATCTTGGTCAGCATAGCTTTTGTAAGCGTTATAAATACGTTCAATATGATTTTGTTCAAGATAAGAGATGTTCTTGTCTTGCCTTACTTCTTTGACAGCATTAATGATTAATACTTTGCCTTTTTTACTTTCTTCCTTATTGGTTTTAGTAATAAGTAAACAAGCTTCCATTGGCGAGTTATAAAAGAGGTTAGGACCAAGGCCAATAACACATTCCACTTGGTCTTGCTCAATCATCTTTCTTCGCATATCGGTTTCAGCATCACGGAATAAAATACCGTGTGGCCATAATGAAATTGAACGACCATTACCTAAATCAAGACTCTTTTGGATATGTTGCTGAAAAGCATAATCAGCACAGCCTTGTGGTGGTGTGCCCCATACATTTCGTCCATGCGGGTCGCTTTCAAAAGCTTTTCGGTCCCACGATTTAATTGAATATGGTGGGTTAGCTAAAATAACATTAAACTTTTTTAGTTCATCATTCTCTATTAATCCAGGATTAGCTAAGGTATCACCACGGACAATATCGAATTCTTCAATACCATGCATAAACATGTTCATACGGGCAATGGCTGAGGTAAGTAAGTTTATCTCTTGACCGTATAATTTAAGCGTGCGGTATTCTTTGCCTTCATCTTTTAAATGCAAAGCACAGTTAAGCAATAAACCACCCGAGCCACAGGTAGGGTCATATACCGACTCACCTGGTTGTGGGTCCATGATCATAGTCATTAATTTAACCACCGTACGGTTAGTATAAAACTCCGCAGCGGTATGGCCGCTATCGTCAGCAAACTCTTTAATAAGATATTCGTAAGCATTACCGAGTTTATCGTCAGGTACGTTTTTTAAATTAAGCTTGTGCTGCGAATAATGCTCAATAAGGTCTGTGAGCATACTATCGGAAAGACGCTCTTTATTGGTCCAACTGGCATCACCAAAAATACCATGCAAGGTATCTGGATTTGCTTGCTCAATAGCACGCATCGCGTTTTGCAGCGCTAAACCAATGTTAGTGGTAGTTTCACGTACATCAGTCCAATGTGCACCTTTGGGTATTTGAAAATGATGATTTTCAGCAAAGGCGGCGTATGCAATATCACCATCACTTTCTGCTAAGGCATTTTCAAACTCTTCATCGTAAACATCGGAGATACGTTTAAAGAACAGCAGTGGAAATATATATTGCTTGTAATCACCCGCATCAATGGTGCCTCGAAGCGCTGTTGCTGCACCCCAAAGGTATTTTTCTAATTCTTGTTGGGTCATCATGCTGAGGTTTTCTCTGTAATTAATCTGGTTTCGAAGGCTCTATAAATGCTTTCCATCAAATT
>JBLHNB010000155.1:0-9773 GCA_047621305.1 Alteromonadaceae bacterium
GTGCCATTGGTTCAGGGATAAGCGATATGTTTTTAAAGAAAATATATCGTTATAAACGAATGTACTATTCAAATTATTTTACGTTAGCAAAAAATCACCCTAATTATTGCCGATGAATCAAAGGGGAATTATTTTATAGCGGAAAAAATTAGCCGTATACCCTATTAAACTGATCATTCTGTATACATAAAACGAGTTTCGAATTGTTTTATGTACAGGTTTAATGTGTCACTATTCAAAGACGTAAATCACCGCGCCTCTGTTTGTTGCCTTAATAGCGACACATAGCAAGGCCTCTGTTATTTAGTTGTTTTTATGAAATGATTTTTATGTAAATACGTCACCCATTACGTCAGTTATATTAAGTAGTTATTACGGTGAAAGGTTAAAAAACAACATTTTTCTGTAACATGGCACTACTTGTGCAGTAGAGTCTTTAGATAAAACAAAAAGAGTAAAAGAAGGGGGTATTCATCACTGGTTATTTTCAAAGAATACTCAAAGCTATCGTTGAAGAAATCAGATGAAATAAAACCCACATTTCCCTCATTGGTTCAAAGATAAAACAGGGGAATGTAACGGTATGTTAAATTATAATCTTATGCGTTTTCTCTCTGTTTTATCTAACGTATAAAGTAATTATTAGTGTGGTAAATACAAAAGTTATTTAAAAAAGTGAAATAACTTTAAAGTTTATATAAGACGTGCCGTTACCATTAATATGAGGTGATGTGTTGAATATAAAAATAAGATAAAAAGTTAAATATATCTAAAGTTTATATAAACCGTGCCGATACTTTATTACGATAAGCAATGACAATGACAATGACAATGACAATGACAATCGTTAGTTATAGTGCAGCTATCATATTAGATAAGCACAAAGCAGACTTTGATTTGATATTATCATTACTAACATAAATTAAATATTAAACTAGGAGTGTTGCCATGCAACCAAATAAAACAAAAGTTGCTCTGATTATTGGAGCTTTACTATTAGGCGCATCAGGCGCTTCTTATGCGGCTACCGAGAGTTTTCCAATTATAGTTAGTACTTTGTCTGATGTGGAAATAACGGCAGAAAAGAATTTAACTTACGGAGCCAATATGTTCATTAATGGTGGCGCAAGTTGTATTATGAATGCAGCCACACCAGCAGATGCAGTCGGTGCATCAGTTAATGGTACGGTAGCTATGCAATACACTGCAACGGCAAAGGTTGACGAAGCCAACTATGGCGATTTAAGCGGTCTTGGTTGTGTTAATGGAGCAAACAAAGGAACGCCTGGGGTTTATAAAATAGCGGGTATTGGCGGTATCTCAGTGAATATAAAGATCAGTGGTGTATCAACGGCTGATTTTTCTTTTAACCCAAACTCTGGTTGTATTGTTACCTATGATGGTACTACCGCAGGTGCTGATAGTTGTGCAGGTTTTGTTCCTAATGCGTTTGCAGCATCCATTCCGTTACCTGCAACAGCTACCCTTGATGCTGGTGCACAAAATGGCGAATTATTATTTACCGTCGGGGGCACAATTACTATTGGTGCTACAGATTTAACGCCAAACACTCCATACACGGCTGATTTTCCTGTTGAAGTGGTTTATTAATAATACAGTTAAACTAATTAACGTAAAATGTAGTTAACTTAGTCATTGATTTATTGTTAACTACTAATAACAAACAATTTAAGGAGTGTTGCTATGCAACCAACTAAACTTTTAAAATTACTACTACCTTGCACAATAGCGGCAACGATAATGAGTACGACTGCATTGGCAAAAGTAGAACCATTTTCAGTAGGTTTCTCTACCGTGCCTAACATTGCTATAACACCAGTAACCGCAATGGACTTTGGTGCTGGTTTAGGGCTCGGCGCTACAGCAAGTTGTATCATGAGCTTTAATAACACCCCAGCTGATACTGATTATCCCGGTGATGTTGTACTTAATATAGCATCAGGCACTGGTGGTGCTGGGGCTACTGTTGGAACATTAACGGGTACAGGTTGTGAAGCTTCTGCAGGACTAAAAGGCACCTTGGGTGTGTATGAAGTATCTGGCGTTGCTGGTGGTACTGTTAACGTTACTATTAATGATATCACCGCAGGAACAGATTTTAACTGGGCATCTAAGGGGTGTATCGGAACTTATACCGGCGCTGCTGATGGTGATACTTGTACAGATATTGCGGGTAGCGGTACTTCAGTAGGTGTTGTATTAGCAACGGATGGTGATACGGTTGGTAATTCTGTTGGCTCTGGCATTCCAGCTCCAGGCATAACACGTATCATATTAGCAGGTACTATCACGGCTGCAAAAACTCACGTTGCCGGTGAACCTTTATCAGAAATATTTACTATTGACGTAACTTATTAGGTTATCAACTTAAAATACAGTTGTTCTATAAATTAAGTGTTACTTTCAAATAAACCCTATTGGTGCCAATAGGGTTTTTTGTTTGTTCATATAAATTTTATCTCCATAATAATTTATTGAAATAATCCAGCTTTGATAAATACTTCTCTACCTGTTTTTATTAGTCACAGCATTTCATCTTACTCTGCTTGTTAATAAATAAAGTTTGTTTGGCATAAATAATGCTTTGTATAATTGTAATTATGAATAAACACAATTTTCTGGAGCGTTTTATGAAATTTAATCCCTTTTTTTTAAAAAAAGTCAAATTTTTGGCTGTTAGTTTAAGTGCCCTTTCGGTCACTTTAGTCTCACTTTCAAGTCAGGCGGTACATTTGTCTACTTATCGCATTTATCTTGACAATGATAATCGTACTCAATCGTTCATTGTCTTTAATAAAAACACGGCTAGCCAAGAATGTAATTTAAGTCTTAGGCACTATGATTTTGATGAACAAGGAAATATGCAAGACTATAAGACAAAAGCGTTACCCGAAAACTCAGCAAAAAATTGGATACGATTTTCGCCTAGAAAATTTACCCTTACCCCGGCAAATTCACAAACAGTAAGATTTAACATGCGACGAAAAGCAAAAGCTAAAGCTGCAGAATATCGTTCATATTTGGTTATAGACTGTGGTGCCGTTACAGATGTCACAGCAAAAAAAGAAATGATCTCTATCAAGCCTAAATTAATTCATAATGTGCCAATCATTGTAAGAATGGGAGAATTAAATACTAACGTTAAGCTAACTGATTTCACCGTTACTAATGAAAAAATCAACTTTTTTATTGAACGTAAAGGAGATCGTTCTGTTTATGGTGATATTGAATTAATTGATAAAAAAACTAATACAAAGATATCTTACCAATTAAATTTGTCTATATACCCAGAAACATCAAGGAAGTCATTTAGTCTAGGAACTAAAGGTTACAACCCTGAAGATTTAATCGTTCGATTTATCGAAAACCCTAAATTTGGCGGTGATATTGTTATAGAACATGATGTTATATCAAAATTATAAATTGTAGGCGCTTAAATATTAATGTGAAAAATTAGTTGAACCATTAATATTTAAGCTTTTACAGCTAGTATTAATACGATTACAGCTTACAATAAGGCATCATTAGAATGGAATTAAAAACACAAACTAATTTAACATTATTCCAATGTTTAATTTTTATATTTTATTGTCTAATTATGTCATCTAGTTTTGTGTCACATGCTGCTCAATCTTTTACAAAAATAAATACGATAGAAGATGACTTATTATTACTTGATGTGCGATTAAACAAAAAATTCATCGCATCCTCCATTGATGCATATAAATACCAAGAACACATTCTTGTCGCTATAGATCCTTTATTTGATGCATTATCTTTAAAGTATCAATTATACAGCGATAAGCTTATTATTTGGAAAGGGCAATCTGAGTTTACTCTATCACTTAATCAAAAAGGACAAAGTGATTTTTTTAAAGAAAATAATGGTGATAATACACAAGCGTACTGGGCAAGAGATGATTTTTATTTATATATAGACACTGAAACACTTGCAACTTTTTTTGATGTTGAGATTCGCTCTAATACTTTTCAACTCAAGTTAACTATTCTTAACGATAGTAAAAAAGTCAATTATCAGTTCCCAATACAAGAATTAGCATTACAACAAACACAAAGAGCATTAGCCGCACTGTCACAACAAAAACAACAAAAAGAAAAAAAAGCCCCCGAAATTACTATTGCAGATCAATACCGATTAATCACCATGCCACATGGTCGTGTAAACACTTCGTTATCGTTAAATAATAAAAATAGTAATAGTGAATCATCAGTACAGTTAACTTCTGATTTATTTTATCATGCAGCGGATCTTACGTTGAGTAAAACAGGCGATAAACCATTGAGTAGTCGTTTAAAGCTTTCACGATATAAAATGAAACCAGACGAATTTATTTTAGGAGCCTTTGATAGCTATAGTTTTGGTGATGTTAGCGGTTTTAGTAACAATTTAACCACCGACAGTAGTAGTGGCTTAGGTGTCGTCTTTGAACGTACACCTGAAAATTATAGACGACGCAATTTAGCGATAACTCTTAGAGAAACCGCTCCCCCAAACTGGGAAGCAGAACTTTTTCATAACAACCAGTTTATTCGGTTAACAGAGGTACCTGACAACGGCTTGCTTGTTTTTGAAGACGTTCTCACAGAGTTTGGTAGAAACTATTATCAAATAAAATTATATGGACCATTTGGTGAAACCCAAACAATTGAAAAATATATAGACTTGACAACAAATGCACTAGCTGAAGGTGCTGTCGCTTATGATTTATACGCTTTAGATCGTAATCACCGAATTATAGATGATCAAAGTAATGCGGAACGAGGAATAACAAATTTTGGTGGTACATTTGATTATGGTATCAGTGATCAATGGCAGATAGGTTTAGGCTATAGCCATATAGATAATATTTCACAAGACTCATCACAGTTTTTCAGTCTTAAAAATGCATTATCTTTTCCTGGCTATTTAATTGAAAACGATATTTCTATTAATGACCAAGGTGGTTATGCTCAGCTTACAACAGCTACAGGCACTGCATTTGGTAACAACACCTACTCTTTAGCTTATAGATCAGCTAGAGATTATGAAAGTCAGCGAGTCAAAGCTAAAGGCACCTCATTAGATAATTTTAATGCGGGTTATTCTGGCCGTCTGTGGAATTGGGGATGGGCATTTTCTGGTGGTTATCAGCAACAAGATGGGCAAAAAGGATGGCAAGTAGATAATCGCTTAACAAAATCATTTGGACAGTTGTATTTTACTCACAGTTTAAATTACTCAAATTTTGAAAATGAAGTGTTACTTAATACAGATCAACAACTAGAAGATATTGAACCTGACTTAACAAAGATAAAAATAGTAAATAAAAACTTAACAGGCTCATTTAACTTAAGTGGTAATGTTATGGACTCTGTGCGTATTAGTAGTTCTATCAATTACGATCCAAGCGAGAGTAGCCCTATATTAACAAGTTCATCAGTAAAACTTACTTGGAACCCTAAGTTTTTTGGTATAAATAATTATTTTTCAACACGATATTCCCCCTTGTCTGAAGGCTCAAATAAATGGCAGTTAAGCCACCGAGTTTCCTGGCAGTCAAAGAAATTTCATTTTACCTTTGCATCAAATTATAATGAAAATAAAGACTGGAGTTTTAATGCGGGTATACGTTTCTTCTTAGGTTATGATTATCATAACAACAGAGCAATATTTCGTAGTAATATATCGAGTGCTACTGCGACACTAGACATACATACCTACTTAGATCGTCAAATGAACGGTGTACCAGATCCTATTGATTATAATCTTGAAGGAGTAAGTTTTATTGGTAACCCTGACTGGGATGGTATTTATAGTGGGGAGTCAGGAAAAACTATTTTACCTGGTGCTCTATCTGGTGGGGCCTTTAGGTTCGAAGGTAACTGGAAAGATGGCAGTAGAAGTATCAATAATGACTATGTTGTTTATACTCACCCTGGTGCATTAATTGATGTAAACATGCCATTTAATTTAACATCAGAAATTATTGGTTTTGTTGAACGGTCGAATAACTCAGTACCATTGAAAAATGTAAAAGTAGAGCTTGTTGGTAAAAATTTACGCATAGAAAAAACAACCGATGAAGATGGTTATTTTGAATTTATAAATTTAACTCCTGGTTCTTATGTCGTTAAAGTAGTTGATCAATATTTACAGGATAAAGGGTATACCTCTGATATTGTGGGCTATAAAGTAACAACATTAAGCGGTGGGGGATTTGTTGAGCTAGACACTATTTTGTTAAGACGTCAAAAAAGTTTAACGGATGTTTTGAGTGAAAAAGTGATCGACTTTGAGTTAACAGAGGATAATTCTGAGGCTATTATTAGGGAAGATAATGAAAGTAAACGTAAAGATTACTTTAATCTACCAGTGAAAAAACATATAAAAACAAAACACTTATTAAGCCAAGTAGAACCTAAGGAGCCGCAGGATAAATTACTTGCTCACCCTAATCATAAGAAAAATTTGCCTAAGTTAGCGATATCAAATGGGTTGTTAAGCACCGTTAGTGATTTTTCAAAATTTAATGAAAATGATAGCCAGTTGTTACCTTCAGTTAATATAGTAATAAATGATTCCCTGTTTAATGCAAAGCAAGACAGTGTAAAAATAAAAACATCACCATTAAATAACCTTTTTTCTTTTACTATACAGCTAGGTGTTTTTAATAAAGAACTACAAGCAAAAACTTTTATCAACAGCTTGAATGTAGATAAAAAAGAACTCGAGACATTTATTGATTACTCACAAAAAATACCGTTTTATAGAGTGTTCATTGGACGTTTTGAAACTAAATCTGCTGGGAAAGAATATGCCCAAAAGAACCTTTCACTCATTCAATATTATGTTCGTGAATATCCAACAAAAGAAAAAACATTAAAAGTGCAACCTTTAAACGATACTGCTAGGTTAAAAGGTGGTTGGGTTATTCAATTTTATGCAAGTAAACGAGCAATTATAAAAAGTAATATAGACAATAATTACTCAAAAATAGAAGAACTTTTTGTAGGACAAAAAATAATACCTTCACAAAGTAATTCTACGCTTTATTGTTTAATGAGCCAAATTTACCCAAACAAGAAAGCGGCTATAATTGCAAAAGATAATCTACAAGTGGCAGGCTGGGTGACTGAATCTAATATCTATACACAAATTAAAAAAATCAAATAAGCACAACTTATATCAAATAGTAAGGGGTAAACAATGAAAAAAAATAGAATATGTATTTTAATCTGTAGTTTGATTTCCATTTTTATTGGAAAAACCACCTACGCTGATGTAGTGCCTTATATGACTACAGAAAATGAAATTTCTTTTGGTAAAATAATGTTTATACCCGGTAACTGCCAAATGGATCATGTTACCGGTAATATCATTGTAAGTAACCCTGATGTAATGTGTGATTTAGAAGATCAAACTATTGCTGGCCGATATACGATTGTCGCGAATCCAAATAAACAAGTAAATATTAAATTCATGCAACGGGATAATGAAGGTGATGGCTTTATTTTTATACCTGAAGGTATTATTTTTAGTGACGTTGAATCACTTTCAATTACTGCAAATACAGCTCAACAACTTAATAGTGGGGTTTCGGGTATTATCAGATTACAAGTTGGAGGTCGGTTATTTGTCATTCAGCATATACCGTCTAGTTCAATATTTACCTTAACTAAAATAGAAGGTATTGAATGGAACGAACTACCATAACTATATTTTATTAAAATAAAGAGTCATACATTTTGGAAATACATCACTATGTTAAAATACACTATATCAAGTTTATGAAAAGAAACCTGCTATTAGGGTTTGCTCTTACTTTGATAATATCCTGTCAAACGCCTATTGATAGAGCTGGAAATAATCATAAGATTGTTACAGAAAAATGGTATGAACTATCAAAATATGCAGAGAGTCGACTCCAAAATTATGGTGTGACTATTACGGCAAAGTTAGGCATTAATAATTTAGGTCAATACCAGTTAGTGGATATTAGATTGAATACCAAAGAAACGCTCTTTAACATTAACTTACTAACACCTATATTCGACTATAAATATATCTGTGCACCTGTATGTATTCAATTAGTAGAATATAAAAATAGTAGTAACTTGTCAGGTTACACTTTACTAACCTCATATTTTGATAAACACGAATATCAACTATACAAATTCTATGGCGAAGTTATGTTGATAAATAATGAGATTAAACAACTAGAACTCATTAACCATAATATATTGCCTGATTATTTAAATGTAATATCAAAACAAGAAAAAGCTTTTAATAGCCCTTCTGAGTTTATTGAGTATTTACGTAGCTCACTAACTCAGCAAGCTTTTCTTAGCTATATTGACTCACCAATAGACCCAACTATTCCTGATTTAAGTTTACTAGGGAATGAAGTAACTAATTGGAAAAAAAGAACAATAGAAGAGACAAGTAGCTGGAAAAATAATACGGCAGAAGAACAGTACCTTTCTCCCGATTCGATTTGGTTAAGCAAAGGATTGACTGAAGACGAAAGGATAAGTCTAACGTCAATAGAAACATTTAACAGTAGACTTAACATTAATTCAGAGGATATTTGGGACGAAATACGTCACGTAAATATCAAAAAAAATGATACTGTATGTAGTTATGCAGAAAATATGTTTGGTCGGGTTATTTACATCCAAGGAAATGTAATTAAAGTATTAGTACAAGGGCAAGCGAAAAAAACGAATGATAATATTATATCAAATCCCCAAAAAGGTTTTTTATTCAAATTGAAACAAACTATTAACTTTACTCCTTTATATGGCTATAAAGACTTTCAACGCTCTAATATTGCATTATGTACTTTTAATTAAATCGCAAATGATAGTCCAGCTTAGAAAGATTATTTATTTAAATTTTTAAATAAGATAAAGAGACTGAAAATAAAAGCTACAAAGCCATTCAATTTAAGGGCAATAGATACAGGACGGAAGCGTTAGTTTTTTAGAATTAACAGAATATTGCGTGATAGAAATTCAGTCATTAGCTTTACGCTGAGCTACAGCTAAATCATTAACTTGAGAAGTTTATTGGTTATTTGTAAACCAGCGTTATTTGACGTGGGTTTTCATTTGTTGTTGTAAGATAAGTTTAATCACTTGAGCACATTATTTATTCGTTGAGTTAGTTTTAATAGGGTTAAATATAATCTAAGTCAAAATACTGACATTTATCTATTAAAACCGTCAAGTTTATGTTGCTAAATTATAACGAATAGCTAAAATCATCGCTATATTAAAATTTATCAAATACTTACTTATGCTTCAAAGCGCAAACTATTCTAACGAAGATAGCCACAAACAAATTCTTGTGGTGGATAATGATGTGGCTAGAGCGGATCATCTGGCAACGGTATTGTCTTTTGTTGGCGAGCACTTTTTGCAATGTTCACAAGAACAAATAACGCCTTTCTTTCAGAAAAGTGAACGTTTACTAACTGTTATCCTTACAGGAGAGTTAACGTCATCAATAGTCAGTGTAGTTAAAGACAACCCTACAGTGCCATTTTTATTATATGATGTTGTTGATGCAAGTGTACTAAACAGTCATGTAAATGTTATTGGAGATATCGCTACTGTGCTTAATTATGCACAGTTAACTGAGCTAATACACCATTGCCATCATTACTATAATAAATTGCCGAGAAGCGGATCTCACCTTAGATCCAGTATTTTATTTCGTTCGTTAGTGGGCACTAGTAAGGCCATGAATG
>JBLHNB010000156.1:0-9676 GCA_047621305.1 Alteromonadaceae bacterium
TCTGATCAAAATCATCATCCGTTGTATCTTGAATTGTTTTATACAAAATAGAGCCAGCATTATTAATAAGGATGTCTATTTTCCCGAACTGGTTAATCGCCGAATCAAACATCAACTTAACTTCGCCAGGATTAGTGATGTCTGCCTTTATAGCAATGGCATTTCCACCATTAGCTTTAATATCAGAGACAACTTTATCAGCTGGTGTTTGATTGCTAGAGTAATTAATAACTACGCTTGCTCCAGCCTCCGCTAGTGTTAGCGCTATCTGAGCGCCTATTCCTCGAGACGATCCTGTAACGATAGCAACTTTATTATTTAGTAGTTTCATAAATTCCCTTAGTTTAATACGTGGATAGGACTTGATAACGCCTAACAGCTATATTAACGGGATAAATCCCGCCTTTGTGACTGAAACATTTTCCGCTAACTTATTATTGAATATTTATACTTTACCTTTTTACTTAAGTATCATCAACAAGTTATAAAGTGAACGTCTCGCTAAATGCACATATCCTAAACTGATCGTAACTACTCAGCCACTTTATATCCAACATGTCGGACGGTAATAACGGCACTTTTACCTAATTTACGGCGCAGACCATGAATATGAACCTCGATGGTATTGCTTTCTGTTTCCATATCCCAACCATATAATTTATCTTGTATTTGATCTTTGGACAGTATTCGTCCTGGTTTTTCCATCAGGGTTTGTAAAACAGAAAATTCTTTTGGTTCTAACTTAACCGGTACATCCGCTAAGGTTACTTTATGTGTCGCAGGGTCGAGCACAATATTACCTGATTTAAATAGAGGGGTGCCGCGACCACTGGCTCGTCTTTGTAAAGCCCTTATGCGTGCCCGCAATTCGTCTAGATCAAAGGGTTTTACCAAATAATCATCGGCACCTGAGTCCAGTCCTTTAATTTTGTGTGCGGTTTCATCATAGGCAGTCAATATCAGTACGGGCAAATCATTTTTTTCTCGCCGAAGTTTGTTCAACACATCAAGTCCAGAACCATCAGGAAGGCCAATATCTAACAAAAGCAAGTCATAAGGTGTCGTTTGCAGTGCGGTTTCAGCGGTTGCTTTTGTTTCAACCCAATCTACGGCATAGTTATCCATAAGTAAGCCCTGAACTAAACCATCGCCGATAATTTTATCATCTTCAACTATCAATATGCGCACTTTTCACTCCGCTTATTATTAAAATTTAACTATAATGAAATGCTAACCTTAAGATAAGATTAAGCTTTTATTTTTTGGATGTTTTTATTCGTGGATAAAGGGGATGGGCTCTGATCCACTAATAAAAATATCATTGAACGTTGAGTGGCTTGAGTGATTAATCGCTTAACGTAACTGAGGATTTATCGTGGCCTTAATCAGTTTCAATCTTTTGTATTTCTATTCTATATTTTATATTGTCTATTTAATATTGATAACTTTACGTACAACTTGGCTAATTTACTTTACCTAAGATGATTTAGCCTACAGATTTTTCCAGTGAGGCAAGGTAACTAAACTCTGGATCGACCAAGAGTACACCTTTCATTGCTTCTCGCCCTAATAACATCAGATGACTCATGCTTGATCTGTTCGTTAATGAGAGTCTTATTGTCCATTTTAGCTCTCCCATGACCGCCAAAGTATTAATGATATATCGGCGTTCCTTTTCGCCATTAGAAGACTTTATCCGTTTTCTATCAAGTATCTTTGCTGAACACTTTATCGTTTTACTGACATCATGAGAATCAGGATGAAATTCAAAATCTAACATACCCGTTTCTATATTTTCAGAAATAGGATCAACATGGAGTGAAGAAGTTTGAGCGCCAGTATCAATTCGTGTTACTACATCAAATAGCTGTAATTCTGGTAAATTGATAGTTTCTCTAGCACCCACAAGTAGTTTTTCTTTCATATTTTCCATTCCATCACCCATTTCATTTTTCTATTGCTTTACCTAAAAAGAGGCAAAGTCTAGTACGTGACAGCGGATTTAACTCATCCGCTAAGATTACCATAAAGAATATATTAGGCGCTTTATTGAGATTAGCTTTTGGATGAGATTTTATATCGCTTAACCATAGTGCCTTGTTAGTTTTTTATATACCTACACGTTTTTTAGCGTAAAGTCTTGCTACCACACAGATAATTATAAAAACACCATAAGTGCTGAGCCTATACGACCATGGAATTTGTGGTAACGCCCCGTATAGCCGAAGCCCATCATTAACTATAAAAATGCCAATAGCAGAAATAATGGTCGTTGTTTTAAAATAGAATACGTTGCCTGATTTAATTGTAAATATTGATGAAAGTAAGGCTAATAGTGCGATATATGAGGCAAGTATCGACATTGATCCCGGTACAACGCTGGGGGCAAGTACCAGCAAGGATACCACTATAGAGATCGATCCCACTAGTTTATAGAACACGGCTGCTCCTGAAAAACCAACTGTTTTTTGTCCTGTTTGAATGACGTGTATGCAGTAAATTACTGACAAGCTACTTGGCTGTATTTATGACTTAACTGACTAAATTATCCAATAAAAACTGGCGTTCAATGAGATGTTTTTTATTTTCCTCTTTTCTTTAGTAAGGCTTATCAGCAAAGTATCTAAGTCTGCTGAGTTTAACGTAAGGTTAACTAATTACAAATCTATTATTAACCAAATACAAATCGAATTCATTAAAAATATTGGATTAATAAATTAATAAGTTTCAGCTACTTATTGGCATAAGATTCATTAATGTTCTACCTTTATTATCAATGAGTATAGGTATACCAATCGAGAGTGCAGGGTAAACACAACTTAATTAGGCTAATAAATGAACTTAAGAAACATAAAAATAAAACGTCGATTACAACTTAATTTAATTATAGTTTTTATTTCATTTACTATTTTTATATTACTAACGTTAAACGCTTTCAAAACATCCCTTTTAGAGCAAAAATACGAAAAAACACAAAATATCGTTGAGGTTGCTCATAAAATTATTGAATACAATTTCTCACGTATAGCTTCTGAAAGTATTTCAAATGAACAAGCTCAAAAAGACGCCATCAACGCAATAGCTGCATTGCGTTATGATCAAACGAATTATTATTGGATAAATGATTATTCGGCTACTATGGTTATGCACCCGATTAAACCAGCTTTAAACGGTAAAGACCTATCTAGTTTTAAAGATCCTAACGGTACTCAACTTTTCCAAGAAATGGCTAATGTAGTGAAAAGTAAGGGACAAGGGTTTGTTCCTTATTTTTGGGAAAAACCTGGATTCGATGCGCCTGTTGCAAAAATTAGTTATGTAAAAGGGTTTAAACAGTGGCAATGGATTATTGGTACGGGTATTTATTTAGACGATGTTGAAGCAGAGTTTCTCTCTATGGCAGTTCTCACCATTAGCATTGGTGCTATTTCATTTATCATATTTTCTTTACTCACATTATTTATTCAGCGTTCAATTGTTCGGCCATTAAATGAAACGGTAGATATGATCACCAATATAAGTGAAGGCGAAGGTGACTTAACTAAACGGCTTCAAGTGAAGGGTGATGATGAATTAACACGATTAACGAGCGGTTTTAATCTTTTTTCAGAAAAAATTAAAAAACTCGTTAATGATGTTCAACAAAGTTCAGATAAAATTAAAGATACCGCAGATTCGTTAGACAGCCTTAATCAAAATGCGAAGTCTCTCGCAGAAGAACAAAACGAACAAACAGGGCAATTAGAGCTTTCAATGACCGAAATGCAACAAACTATCAACGAAATTGCGCATAATGCCGAAAATGCAGCTCATGAAACGAATGAAGGAAAAAAACTTGCTAATGATAGTCAACAAATCGTATTAGAGACGGTTAAAAAAATCCAAATATTATCTGAAAACGTGCAAGACGCATCTAAAGTTATTAAATCACTTGCCGAAGAATCAGAAAGTATTGGCGGTGTGTTAGATGTTATAAGAAGTATTGCAGAGCAAACTAACCTGCTTGCGCTTAATGCTGCTATTGAAGCTGCCCGCGCAGGAGAACAAGGTCGAGGTTTTGCTGTGGTAGCTGACGAAGTAAGAACATTAGCAAGCCGTACAGGACAAGCTACTGAAGAAATCCAAACAATGATCCATAAATTGCAGCAAGGCAGTCTTTCAGCCGTCTCTGTAATTGAATCAAGCGCCGAAAAAGCGATTGAAACCACTAAACATGTCAGTCAAGCTAACGAATCATTACATAATATCTCTGAAATTATTAAACGTATCAACGACATGAATGTACACGTAGCAACAGCAGCTGAAGAACAAACACTTTCTGCTAATGAGATTAATGAAAGTGTGAAACGTATTTCAACGTTATCTTATGAATCATTACAAGGTATTAATTCTGCTGCAGAATGCTCAGCTGAACTCAATGATATGGGTGAAAACTTATCAGTACAACTTTGTTCATTTAAAGTGAGGTAATTTTGACTCATTATAACGGAGCTGTGCTTTCGTATAATACCAATTTGATTAATTAATATAGGTAATCCGCCGGCTTTTCCGAGGAGACTCACATAGGTTCTACCTATACCAAAATCAATTTTTTACTTAAACATCAGATATCTGTCATTCCATTATTTCTGATGTTTATTTATTCACATTCTGGTTATGAAGATCCATTTACCCTGAGTATAGCTGGGATTTAAATCTCTAAAAGTAAGTGAAATAGCGGTTAGAAGATAATTTATTAACCGTATTTTAGATTAACAATATAGGTGGAAATTATTCTGCGTCGAACTTATCAAAGTTATTGAATTTGATCATAGCGGTAAGTTCTTTACCATAAGCACTGCCTTTTTCTGAGTAGCGATCTAACTTAGTGACCAGCACAAAGGGGTCATTTGTTTTCATTTTGGTTTGTCTGAACTTTGCAAAAGCATGACTACGACCTAAGGTCCGATAATAATCATATACCGCGTTTTCAATAGAAGAATATTTTTTTACCCAAATGGTTTTATTACCGCGTTTTTTTAAAGCAGCAATCCTAGGTTCATCTTCATCAAAAGACCAAACACCAAAGATGTTATAGGCTTTTCTGAAAAATCTAGAAGTGGCCCAAGAGCTTTCCATTGCTGCTTGGGCAATAGCTATACTTTTAGGGTGAGGTTTTAGTGCCATAAGAAGTTCATTATTAGTAGAGGCTCGGTACTCAACTTTTAATTCTTCAATCTCTTCATTACTTTGTCCTTTTTTAAGGATTGTTTTAATCTCTTTGTATTGTGCCATCAGATCAGCATAGACAGTGTCGACGGCAGGAATAATTAATGATTTAAATCGTGCCTTTTTTTCCTGTACTGTCATGGGAGGTCGTTGAACTTCTTTTTGCGTGAGAAAATAAGTAATGGAGCCTAATATTATGAATGAAATACTGACAATTATGACTTTTGTTTGATTTGATGAAAGCAGCATAATAGCTATTCCATAAAGGGTTTCGTTAGGAAATTATAGGTTATTCTTATGATAACAACAAAATATTTCAATGAACTGACAGTAACTATCATTCAAGAGGTATTATATTTTTATAACGTACTTATTTGTTTTATTGTTCAGTTTGTCGTTTGAAAATCATTGAGAGCCACCTTGATGAATGGATTAATGCAATAATAAGGCTTGATGTAATAAAAGATTCGCACCAAGTTAGCGCGCAAACGTTTTACTCAGCATTCATCATTCATTAACGTTTGTGAAAATCAGTCAATCCCACCATGATAAGTAGGTCCCATGAGCAGTACTTTTACCAAATTAGTGAGTCAATTAACGCATTCTTTAGAGCAAAAAAACGTTCAAGCGCTATTGGTTACAATTGAGCAATGCCATCCTGCTCAATTGGGTCGATTGATTGAATCACTTCCCAATAAATATCGTGACGATTTTTGGTGCTTGATCCCTGTTAAATATAAGGGGGAGATATTACTTTCAGTGCATCGTGAACTGCGCCAGTTATTAATTAAAAAAACCAGCGAAGCGGATCTGCTTATATGTCTGTCGACGCTACAAATGGATGAGTTAGCGGATATTGATGCGGATTTACCGTTAACGGTTGTGAGCGCTATGGTCGCAGCCATGGATAGTCAGCGCAAAGAGCGCTACCAAACCGTTGCCTCTTTTCCTGATAATACCGCAGGCGGTTTAATGGATGTTGACGCGACGGCGGTTAGAAAGGACGTTAGTCTTAAGGCGGTCTATCGATACTTGTGCAAGTTGAGAAAAAAAGAAGGCATGCTACCCGAACAACTCGACCAATTAGTGGTTGTTGACAGAGAAAATAAGGTACAAGGGACTTTATATCTTAGTGACTTGGTCTCATTAGATAATAGCTTGTCGGTGGGGGATGTCATGAAAAACGACGTGCCATTAATTGATTCCTTACAATCAGCAAGCCAAGTTGCGCAAATTTTCGAAGACCACGATTTAATTTCGGCACCGGTTGTTGATAAAGATAATTATTTGTTGGGACGGATAACTGTTGACGATGTTATCGATGTTTTAAAACATAATTCAGAGCAAGGTTTATTAGCCTCAGCCGGCCTGAATGAAGAGTTAGATATGTTTGCCCCAGTCTCACATATTTCTTTAAATAGGGCGATTTGGTTAGGCACCAATTTAATTACAGCATTTGTGGCAGCTTGGGTGATTGGCTTTTTTGAAGCATCAATTGAACAACTTGTTGCACTTGCCGTACTGATGCCTGTTGTGGCAAGCATGGGCGGTGTTACCGGTAGCCAAACACTAACGGTGGTTACACGAGGTATTGCCCGTGATTTGGTCAGTAGTGCTAATATTATTTCGCTGACTATTCACGAATTAAAAGTGTCATTTATTAATGGCATATTATGGGCTGCAGTGGTCTTTTTAATTACTATTTTTTGGTATGACGATTGGAAATTAGGGGGCGTCTTTGCACTCGCACTTTTTGTGGTTAGCTTAACAGGTACACTTTCAGGCGCAGTTATTCCTATCGTATTGAAAAAACTGGGTGTAGACCCGGCCATTGCGGGTGGCGTTATTTTAACAACGATTACTGACGCGGTTGGCTTTTTAATCTTTTTGGGAACAGCGACTTATATTTTGATTTAATGGTAATGTATAGGGTGAGACAATAACGGCTAAAGAGCGCCAATACTGTTTTATGTAGCGAATGTGATATTAGTTATTCATTATTATGCATGCTTTTTATTATTGTTTTTTTGCTCAATATACTGGCTCAACGTCTTTTGGATTAGTTTCACATTCAGCGGTTTTGCAAAGTAAGTTTCTGCCCCTAATGCAATGATCCTATTTATATTTTCTTTAGATACGTCACCACTCATTGCAATAACCTTAATGCCCGCTGTTAAAGGGTCAAGCTTAATACGATCACAAATTGAAAAACCATCGATACCTGGCATCATCAAATCTAGTAATATTAGGTCAGGTTTAAAGGTGTGCAGTAAATCGCCACCATCAAAGCCGTTATAGGCTAGTTCTATGTTAACTTGCGGAAATAAGCTTGCTAACAATTGAACTAGCATGTCGGCAAACGCTTTATTGTCTTCTATTATCAAAATAGAGTACATGAATTTAATATTATCTTCTGATTGTGACATCAAAGATAAAACGTCGTTTTTGTCAAAGCGTCGATGTCCACCGGGTGTGGTTATAAAAGGTAAACGTCCGTTCTTAGCCCAATGACGAATAGTGGTTGGGGCTACATGGAGCAGTGTTGCTGCTTCTGATGGTGTTAAAAGCGACTTATCAGCGAAGTTCAATAGTTGTGTCCTGATGAAAGGTTACTAACATAACAACCTTTTCTTACTAAGTTTTAACATAGACCAATTTAACGTATTTATCATTGAATTTAAATATCACATTCGCTATATTGTCGAAATTATCGTATTTGTCGTTATTGTCGAATATGATACTTATATGTAAAACAATTTTAAGTGTGTAATAAAAATAAATGAATACAACTGGAAGTAAAATGACAAGAAGAAATCAATCAATTATAAATAAGCAGATCAATTTTCAAAAGGGTGAAGAATTGATTTCTACTACAGATAGAAGGGGCGTGATCACCTATGCAAATCCCGCATTCTGTCGTGTTTCCGGTTTCAGTATTAATGAGCTTATAGGAAAAAACCATAACCTTGTAAGGCATCCCGATATGCCCGCTGCAGCATTTAAAGATTTATGGAAAAGTTTAGAAATGGGGCTACCTTGGCGAGGAGCCGTTAAAAATCGTTGTAAAGATGGCCGCTATTATTGGGTTGATGCTTTTGTTACTCCTACATTTGAATCAGGAGTGCTTGTTGGCTATCAATCAGTTAGAACCCAGTTAGATGAAAAAAATAAGGAAAATGCCATACAGGCTTATAAAAAGATACAAGCGGGTAAGTCACTTACTCAATGGTTTCAATTGATAAAAGTTAAAAAACTAACCTATATAGGCACTTGCTCTGCGATATTATTTGGTGCAATGTATTATCCATTTATCATGTTTTTATTGCCATTTTTACCTTTTATAATTTTTAATAATGAACTGATAAGTATCCCTAAGTACTTTAATAAGTTAACGGACGAATATGACAGTGTTTCTCGTTTTATATATTCAGGGACCCAACCCCAAGGCATTGCGGATTTTCATTTAAAAATAGCTGAAGGCAAAATTAAAACTATTTTGGGACGTATTCTTGATAGTAGCAATTCACTCAGTTCAGGAGCAAGCAATCTGGAAAATGCGGCACGTTTAGCAAAAGAAGGGGTTGAACAAGAAACGGCTGAATTGCATCAAGTTGCTACAGCAGTAGAAGAAATGGTCGCAACCATTGACGAGGTTGCACAAAATACAACATTTACTTCAGAAAAGGTTAGTCAAGCGCATAGTGATTGTAAGACAGCCACTCAAGCAATGCATCATACGATGGAGAAAGTTAATATATTGGCACAAGAAGTAGAAGCTTCAGCTTCTTCAGCGTCGGAACTCGCTGAAGAGGCTCAAAAAATCGGCAGTATTATGCATGAAATTCAGGGTATTGCTGACCAAACAAACTTATTAGCATTAAATGCAGCTATTGAAGCGGCAAGAGCTGGCGAGCATGGTCGAGGTTTTTCTGTTGTTGCGGATGAAGTTCGTGCTTTATCAAGTCGTACACATGCGGCAACAGAGCAGATACAGACGTCGATAACGGAAATTCAAAACACGTTATTTTCCTGGGTGAAAACGATGACTAAAGGAAAAGAATCTGCCGAAAGTTGTGTTGAAAAGGCAACCGAAGCCCATGAAATTGTTGATAAGGTTTATTCGTTAATCACCGATATTTCCGACTTAGCAATACAAATATCGACCGCATCAGAAGAGCAAAGCATGGTGTCGCAAGAAATCAGTAGAAACATTGTAAATATCAGCGATGCTTCTCAACAGAACCTGATCCAAGCAAATACAGTTCAAAATGAAACAGCAGATATTAAAGCGAGAGCAAACTCCCTTGGCGCATTAGGACAAGCTTTTAATGGGCAAAGGTTATAATGATTCATACCAATTGAATTAAAGTAGTGATCTATTATAAGCGAGAGTAAATGTTCAAGAGCAAGGCGCTTGAGTGAGTAATAGCGTGCTATTGGGATTGAAAGCAACGCAGATATTGGATAT
>JBLHNB010000157.1:0-9517 GCA_047621305.1 Alteromonadaceae bacterium
TATAAAAATGCCACTGAGCAATGGCGACACTTTGAACAGTATTTAGCGCCATTAAAAAATTTATTCGATAATAATATTTAACAAAATTAGCGTTAAAGTTTGACATAATAACGATTTGATTAAGTTTCCGATTTTATTGTATTCAGCAAAATTCAAATTAATGAACTTAATTGATCAATTAACTATTGGGATTAACAGTAACGCTGCCTTGATGTAGTAGAAGTGAGTAGTCATTAAATCATGTCACCTGCATAGTTTATTTCTTATATGAAATGACTAATTATAGGTTATCCTATAAGCTGCAATAGAATTACATTTTAAATTAATGGCGCCGAGTTTATACTTTAAACTAACTAGTTAAATAACCCATTACTATTGGTTATACCAAAGGTGTTAAAGGTTAATCACTTTTATTTACAGGATTATTGTGAAAGCATATTCAGCTTTACTTGGATTATTATATTTATATTCATCTGCTTGTTTAGCATTTCAAGTTGATATCCCGTTGTTATCAATTAAAGGTGTTGACTGGACTAGCGAGGAAGTTACCTATATTAAAGAAATGAATCAAAAGGGTAGTATTAAGATTGCGACAAAGATTAGCAGCGCAGTTTATATTCCTCATGATGATGGTTCATATTCGGGTTTTCATTATAGCGTACTCAAAAAGTTTACAGATCTTGCACAAATTAATATCGAAATTAAATTAGTCAATTGGAGCGACTACTTTGCTAAAAATGGCGAACACTTATCAAAAGCTAAGATAAACAAAAATTATTCTTACGTACCTTCTCTTATCAACGATGTCGATCTATATATAGATGGCATAACAGCATTACCTTGGCGAGAGGAAATGTTTGATATCATTAAGTATGTTCCTTCCCGTCAAATGCTAATTTCAAGAATAGATAATAAACCTAGCCATATTTCAGAACTGAATAATAAATCTTGTGTAATGGTAGATAATACTTCGATGAAAAAAAACCTTAAAAATATCAAAGATATTCATAAGATCGATTTTGACTGCATTACAGTTAATGACTTTGATACGATGGATTTAATGGTATCACAAGGCAAGGTAGACTTTACTGTTTATGATAGTGATAGAGCATTTTCTGCTTTGAATAATTACACAAACTTAACTATTTTATGGCCAATCAGTGAACTGCAATTAATGGGTTGGGCAATAAATAAGAAAAATAAAATACTCAAAGGTATTTTAGAAAAGTATATTAAATACGCTCAAGAAAACGCTATCTTAGATAAATATTGGAAACTTTCTTACGGGGTAACATTCGTCGAATACTTGAAGGTATTAAATTTAGGAGTATCAAAAAATTAAGTTTAAACACAAACTAACTATTTTGATAATTCCATCAATCATTATACCTGTAGTTATAATGATGTATGCAAACTTCATTATAACAGCTAACAAAATATATGATTTGCAATATGAATTGTTAAGCAACAATGTGAACAACATTATCTCAAATAGTGAATCTGATTATAAAACGATCAGCGCATTAGGTATGGAAAATGTTGAGTTTTACAGAGATGCCACAAAAAAAGGTGTAGTACAGAATATAGAAAAAAATCTAACTCCAGGAACATCTGTAGTAATTTTTGATTCAAAATCAAATAAAATCGAATACTTAATTGGAAATGAAGAATTAGGACAATCAATAACAGTTGAGCATATTAATAAAATTAAAATTAAAACTGAACCCATTAGCGCTCATGAATATAATTTAAAATTATTGTCTGGAGAAAACATAAGTACATTAATGACATACGGGGTTTATTCTAACTGGGACTGGATCATTCTCAGTTTTGTAGATAAAGAACAGCTATTAAAATATTCAGATGATGCAATGGTGTTATCATTTTTCATGGCAGCTATATTCTTATTAGTGATATTTATAGTATTTTTTAGATTATTTCATAGGGTTAGTCAAGCAATTATTAGTCTAGAAGACGGCGCTTATAAACTTTCAAGCAATAATCTAGATGTTAAAATAGAACTATCTGGTGACGACGAATTTACTAGCCTTGCCTCGAGCTTTAACCTCATGGCGGCAGAAATCAGGAGTACAGAATCTAAGCTTCTCAAATCTATAGATGATGAACAAAAGACAAATGTATCATTGATTAACAGTCGAAAGCAGTATCATGATTTGATTGAAGGAATGCCTGATATGATAACTAGAGTAGATGTTAATGGCGTTTTAATATTTGTGAATAAAGCCGTTGAGATATTACTTGGATTAACAACAAATGATTGTATAGGTAGGTTGGCTTGTGATTTTATTCACCCCGATGATCAACTGAAAACTAAACAAAACTTTGTTCTTTGGTTAGAAAGTAAAAAAGGTGCATTTTCACACGAAAATCGTCTAGTAAATATCGAGGGTCAAATATTTAATATCGCGTGGTCAATTTATGGGGAATATGACAAGCTTGGTAATATCATTGGATTCGCAAGTACCGGCCGTGATATTACTGAGAATAAAAAATACCGCGAAGAAAAAGTGAAACTTAAGAGTCAGCTCCACCAAGCTCAGAAGATGGAAGCGGTGGGTCAGTTAGCGGGTGGTATAGCACATGATTTTAATAACATGCTAGGTGTTATAATTGGCCATGCAGAACTTGCCTTGATTCAATCGGGCCCATCAAGCCCACTCGCGTCAAATTTACATGGCATAATTGATGCGAGTGAGCGTTCTGCTGTATTAACAAAACAGCTATTAACCTATGCTCGTAAACAAACTATCGCCCCCAAAATAATCAATCTTAATGAATCAATTTCATCAATGCTGACAATGCTAAGACGTCTTATAGATGAAAATATTGAACTCAACTTTGATCAAGGTAAAAATCTAGGATCAGTTATGATTGATCCATCTCAAATGGATCAAATCCTAACCAATCTGTGTGTTAACGCCTCTTGTGCCATAGATACATTTGGAAAAATCACCATAAAAACAGAGAACTACAGTTCCAATGGTGATTCCATTAGTAATGAGTTGTCTTCTGAAAAGCTGGTACTTCCCGCGGGAAACTATATAAAATTATCGGTGTCGGATGATGGTTTAGGTATGAAAAAAGAGATTATTAAGCATATCTTTGAGCCATTTTACACCACAAAAGAAGTAGGAAAAGGAACCGGCTTAGGTTTATCAACAGTTTTTGGAGCGGTTAAGCAAAACAATGGCTACATTGAAGTAATAAGTGAACAAAACCAGGGGACACAGTTCAATATTTACTTTCTCAGTGAAAAAAATATCAAACTTAATGATAATAAAACCCAAATAATGTCAGACATTTTTGGTAATGAAACTGTATTAGTCGTTGAAGACGATGAGATGTTATTAGAGATTCAAATTATCACACTAGAACAGTATGGTTATAAAGTATTGTCTGCGAGTACATGCCGTATTGCTGAAGATTTAGCACTCCAGTACAGAGGGCAAATTGATCTGCTTCTGACTGACCTAGTGATGCCCAATATGAATGGTAAAGAACTCGCTGAGAAATTAAGTGTTTTTTGCCCTAATATGAGTATTTTATACATGTCTGGATACACAGCAGATATTATAGCAGATAAAGGTATTATTTATGAGAATACACATTTCATTCAGAAACCCTTTGGGAGTAATGTATTAGCCTCTAAAGTTCGTGAAATATTAGGAGAAGTACAAACTTAACTTTGTGAAGAATATCGATGTCAATCGGCAGAGTTCATAAGTTTAGGTTCATCTAAACATTGACGAATTGATGATAAAAGTACTTGTGCATTATAAGGTTTATTGATTAAAGGGTAAGGTGATTTAAATGTTGATTTAACCTGTTCATCTTGGAATCCACTGGCAAATAATATCTTAATATTAGGATGAAATTTAGCGACTTGTTCAGCTAGTTGATAACCAGACATTTTTGGCATAATAATGTCTGATAACAGTAAATCGACGTGATGACTTTTAAGCAATAATAACGCTTGTTCCCCACTAGAAGCGGTAAGCACCTTGTAACCATAGTGATCAAGTATCTTTTTTGCTAGCACACAAAGTTGATTTTCATCATCAACCACAAGTATCGACTCACCGTCTGAAAGCTTAATATGCGTTTGCTCTTTCTTCATTATAGTATCAGTCTTTTTTTCGCTACTTCTTGGCAATTTTTCGCTACTTTTTGGCAAGAAAATGAAAAAACGAGTGCCTTTACCCAACTCTGAATAAACACTAATAGCGCCACCTGACGATTGAATAAAGCCGTAAACTTGTGATAAACCTAACCCCGCTCCTAGCTCACCTTTGGTAGAAAAGAAGGGTTCAAATATTTTTGAGCGAATGTCAGCACTCATACCACAACCGTTGTCTTCAATATTAATTGAGACATATTCTCCAGCCGAAATATTATAATTGAGAGCTTGAGTTTCAGATAAGGATTCATTGTTAGTGGTTATGGATAACTCACCACCATTGTGCATCGCATGCATTGCATTGAGTGCAAAATGCGATAGCATCTCTTCAAATATATGTGCTTCAAGGTTAGTCAACCATAGGTTATTAAATAGCTCAATATTTAATACTATTGTTGGTAACGTTTTTTGTAATAATTTTTTATTTTTGACAATTAAGTCATTAATGTTTGTAGGCTTAGATAATGTAGGTTTTTGCCGTGAAAAAGAAAGTAATTTACGAGTAATATCAGCGCCTTTATTCGCTACTAATGATATTTTATTGACATATTTTAGTAGGTTAGGCTGATCTTTTAAGTGGGTTACTAATAAATCACTATAACCCATGACCACTGCTAACATATTATTATTATCATGTGCTAATCCGCCAGCTAACAAACTCAAAGCGTCCATCTTCTGAGTACGATTAAACAATTCTTCTTGAAGTTTTATTTTGGTTAAATCTTGAAAAATAGTAATATATCGGCGTTTACTCGCATCACTTTTTGGTAATTCTGCCACCGATAATCGCATTGGAAAGACACTGTTATTTTTATGCTTACCGACAACTTCTCTGCCAGACTCATTAGTGATGGCGTTATCTATGGTAAAATACTCGTCAATAATACTAGCATCTGTTTTTGACCTAGTTTGAGACAATAAGATGTTAATATTTTTACCCAGTAATTCCGCTGAGGTAAAGCCAAATAATCGACTCGTTGATTTATTTATATTTAAAACCGTACCCTGTTCATCAACGCTAATGATGGCATCAAAAACTGCATCAAGAATTTGTAATTGTTCATGTTGTTGATCTGTCATCTTATTTAAATCATTACTTGGCATTAGCTGCTCTATATATTTATTAACTGTTTTTGTTGCCAAAACATAAATGCTTCGACTAGCACTTGTTTTGTAATCTCTATGAGTTGTATCTATAAATTATATCACATGAGTGGATATTTTTTTGCTAAAAGCTTTGCCTGAGCTAAGCGATTTAACTTAAGGTGAAGTCGAAATACTATTGTTTTAACAAGACTCATCATAGCCATCAAGAAAACAGCATAAAATTCCCCCTCCCTCTTACCAGTTGAGTAATTTTCATTCTTGGTCCAACATTTATTTAGTTAACTGAGTGATCTAGATCAATCGCCTTAGATATTTTTGTTATTTTAGTTGTTTTTACTTTTCTGCGGCGTAAAATTTGTTACTAATTATTTAGTAAATAATGCTAATAATCTTTATGGATATAGATCTTAAAAAATAATATTTATTTTATTACTATTTCTTACTCTTTAGCTTTTTAGGCATAACCGCAGAAGACGATTTATAGGTATCTAAACGCGGCTAACATAACTTATAGAGCGACGATACTTTAGCCCGTTCCACTTAAAAATGACTTTATTTCAGGCTATTTAGAATTAACTGTAGACAAGAAATTTACGATAGGAAATGTATTAAAAATGCAGTACACAAGCCTAATTAGCCAACCTGATGTTATTCTCGTTTACCAAGAACATGATAGCGCAGAGCCTGTTATTGAACAGATTAAGGACTTAAAACTAAAGTTTACTACCCACCCGTTAACTCAAAAATCCTTACATAAAATTTCGAAACAGAAACCTAAAATATTACTGTTATCATCAAATGACGTAAAAAAAACCATTAAGTATTATATAAATTACTTAGAAGAGTACAAAAATAAAATAGCCCCTCATTCTGCTATTTTACTTATTAATAACCGCGAATCTTATAGTGCCTATTTAGCGTGTGAAAATGGTCTATTTGATAATTACGTTATCATTAATCCATTTAACGAGCCAAACCGGCTAAAATTGGTTTTACTTAAAGAATTGAAAATTATAGAAAATTATCAAGATGATAGCTTAAAAAACCTTATCTCTGAAAGTGAGGATGAATTCACCACCTTTATAAAGCAAGGTGTGGCACTTAAAAATATGTTTATGCATGAAGTTAATAAATGTGAATCTAATCTGCTATCAACCGTAAATAAAGTAATAGATGATGACGAAGTTAAAACCGTGCTAGAAAATCTTATTGCTATCAACCTTGAACAAATGCATGGCAATATATCCAAAACGACCCAAAGTATTCTAGATCAGCTAGTAACACTGAAAAAAAACAATCAATTAATAAAACAAAGTATTGAAGTTGCCTGTACCCCAAAGCATAAAACAGCTGAAGGGATTAATATAAAATCACTTATTTCCAACGATGACGCTGGGAAAAACCTATCATTAAGCTATAAAATATTAATTGCAGAGCCATCAAATTTATTTGCTAGTGTCATTGATGAAATGTTTGCCAACACAGTATTCAAGCACTTATTAGTAAATGATGGACAAACCGCGCTAGCACAAATAACAGCCTTTGATCCTGATGTTATTTTAATGGCGTATGATTTACCTAAGCTTAACGGTATTGAGGTTACCAAAGCACTTCGCAAAGAGGGTAATAAAACCCCAGTCATCGCTTACATTCATCTTTGTGATAAAAATAGAATCAAACACTGGCTCCCTTTAGGGCTTAGCCACTACATAATTAAGCCATCTAAAAAAAGTATTATTTTAAGAAACATTACCCAAGCAGTAAAAAACCCCATTGAAGTTCTTTATCATAAAGGTTTAGATAAAGAAGACATTCAATGGATCCCTGAATATTCGGTGGGTAACAAAGAAATGGATGAACAGCATAAAACATTGTTCATTCTGATAAATGAGTTTTTTCATCAAGAAAGTAAAGAAAAAGTGATTGAAATATTTCAACGTTTAACTAATTATATTGATTTACACTTCAAAGCTGAAGAATATTTATTAAGGCAAATTAACTATCCGAATACAGCCAATCACATAAAAAAGCATGATGAATTAAGAGCTAAATTTCATTTATTGCAACAAAACCTTGAAAATTACAATATAGATTTACATCAAAAAATATCAACTTTTCTTTATAACTGGTTGACTTCACATATATTAAAAGCTGATATGGATTATAAAATCTATGCGTTATCGATAGAAGAAACAAGTTTTACTCAAGTGGATAGTTGAACTCGATGTATTCACACATCAACAATTTATAACAACTAATGTGAAAAATACTGAAGCACTACTTCTGAAAATTAATGTAAATCAACTTTTGATTTATAGTAAAAAATTTACCTTTAACCTAGAGCAAAGATAAAATGAAATCGTTTATTTGGAATAGTAATTTTGAAACCGGTGTTGTAGAAATTGACGAACAACACCAAGAACTCGTCAAGATTATTAACACCTATAGCCATCTATTGGCAAATAACTCAGCAACGATAAAAACTATTGATCAAACATTAGAAGAATTAATTACCTACACTAAATTTCATTTTTGTGAGGAAGAAGCGTTAATGTCAAAAGTAGGCTTAGACCCTAGGCATATAAAGCGTCATAAAAATTTGCATCTGGGGCTAGTTGAAGAAATAAACGCGATGATACCCAAGAATTATTCAGACAAATTGTTAGCTAGAACGCATATATTAGATCTTATTATTCATTGGCTTGCTTACCATATTTTGGGCACTGACATGAATATGACAAAACAAATGGCGGCAATTGAATCAGGTATTTCTGCTGAAGCTGCTTTTGAACTTGAAGAGAAAAACAAAGATAAATCGACAAAGCCTTTACTGGAAGCGTTAAATGGCCTTTTTGCTCAAGTTTCAGTTAGAAATAAAGAATTGCAAGCATTAAACCTTTCTCTCGAGGAAAAAGTAGCGCAACGAACAGAAGAATTAAACAAACTTAACAAAGAACTAGAAAGTTTATCACTAACAGACTCGTTAACAGAAATGCCAAATAGAAGATGTGCAATACAGCAACTCTCTTTATTATGGAAGGAGTCCAACGTTAACTTTAAGCCAATAGTCTGTTTAATGATTGATGCCGATTACTTTAAAAACATTAACGATACCTACGGGCATTCTGTTGGTGATTTAGTATTAATTAAACTGGGATTAGCCCTTAAACACTCCATTAGAAATGATGATTTAGCCTGTCGCTTAGGTGGAGATGAGTTTCTTGTTCTTTGTCCCGAAACGGACCTTCAAGGAGGGCTATATTTAGCTGATATGATCGCTAAAAAATTTAGCCGGTTAAATATAGAAGCCAATGGTAAGCCCATTGATATAAGTCTTAGCCTAAGTATTGGTGTTGCTGAGAAAACATCCGAAATGTTAAATTATGAAGCATTACTTAAAGTGGCAGATGAAGGCACTTATAAAGCCAAAGCTGATGGACGAAATTGCATAAAAACAGTTCAAGCTTTTAGCAATTATACCGCTATTAAACAACTCTAAAGTGTATTAAGAACATGACGATAACTTCGTCGGTATATACCCGCTCCACCTCAAGATGCATCTTCAAGTGGAACGGGTATATATACTGCAAAATTAACGCAAGATGCCACCAGTGACCCCGCTAAAGCCGGTTTTGATATAGAGTGGATTGAGCTAGACAGTAGTAATAACACTCAAATTAAAACCTGGATAAATACCTATAACGGTATTTCTGAGACTGATTATGTTGAAGGTGAAATTCAGCTTGATTCATCGGCAAAATGTGGCGCGGTTTATCGCTTTGGTTTACATGCAGACTTTGATGTTAACCGCATGGAGCCAGTTGTTGTTGGTGGTGCTTATAATTCAAATAGCGATGCTGATGGCAACAAATGTGATGTAAAAGCTATCTCAAACCCTGATAACTTAGCTGTAATGGATAATGACCGAGTGTTTATTGGTGAAGATACCAGTAAGCATGTGAACAACGCACTTTGGATGTATAATCCTCAAGGTGAATAAGCACCAAGGTAAATAACGTTCAAGATAATATTAATAAACTTAAAAAGCCCCGCATCACTGTGAGGCTTTTGTTTATCCTAGAGGTTACCATCACACTGATATTATGATTGCTAAACCGTTTGTCTATTAATCTAGTGTATTAATCCTAATATGTAAGTAAGGTTTAATCCGGTAAACCAAAAGTATCCACAACATAATCGAGATCTTTATCT
>JBLHNB010000158.1:0-9275 GCA_047621305.1 Alteromonadaceae bacterium
GAACCGTCTTTGATTCGGTTATAAAGAGTGGATTTAGAAAATCCTGTTTTGTTAGTTACAACTGGTTTTCTAATTATTTTGGTGTGTACTTGATTCATATAAAAGCCCTTTGTGTTTAGTTAGCTTTTATAGATTAATAGAATGCTACATTTTTTGGTGGCTAGCCAAAAACTTGTTTGGCTTACTTTGGCTAGCCTAATATTTAAAGTTTGAATCTACCTTCGAGTTGTCTCAGTGCGGTGGCAATATCTTTATTTAAATTGCTTATTTGTATCTTATTATCTTCATCATTATTGAGTTCTAAATCATTGATGACATTTTCTACATATTTTTTTATTTCACTAGCATTCGGTTTGTCACCTCGCTTAAAGGTATTTATTTTTTTAGATAGTAGCCAAGCCATGATGCCGATTGAATCAATTAAACTATTTTCGTGCGTTCTTGTTTTTTTCGTTTGTTGTTCTTTAGTATTGGTGTTTGCCGTCTGATTCCATTGCTGCTGTCTTTGATTTTCAGCAAGAACTTTCTCTTTTAATATCTCCTCAATATTAGATAGAATATTTTTCGCATATTTAGTTTGACCATTATTTAATAGCCAAATAGATACACTTTCTTTGGTTATTAAGGTTTCACTATGGTCTATTGTTTTTTCTTTATTTACTTCTTCGCTATAAATGACAATATCAGTCGGGTGAGGGGCGTTAGGAGGTGCTATGCTAATTTCATAGTAGTCTACTAATGATGAATTATAACCTTCAATTTCAGAAGCTAATTTTATTTCATCAATTAGTGCTTCTTTGAGGTTTTTCGCATTAGTAATAGAATCATCCTCAAGCAATTCATCAACTTCGAAACTGGTGTATTCACCGCCTCGCTCAACTTCCCATTCAGCGTTAGCTATTTGTTCACTTTGATTTTCTGAAATTTCAATTGCTAATTCAATAGAGTCGTAAGTTCTTAACCCAACGGCAATTAACGCCGCATGTTCAGCGGTATACGCTTGCTTAAAAGGGTTAATAGACACAGCCTTCTTAGGTTCCTTAAATTTCTTGCTTATTTCTTTCTCGCTTGCTTCATCAAACCATTTAGCTAAGCTAGCCTTAGTTAGCTGAGTTTTTTCAGGCCAAAGGTCGTTACAATCTGGGTTAATGAAAAATTCTTGGTAAATTTCTAAAACAGTTTTTTTGCTTGAATTTCCACAAAAATATTCATAAGCATGCCAAGTTTCAGCAATGAGGGCATTTTTGATATCTTCAGCATGCTCTAATGAAGTTGCCACCTCTTCATAATTATCTATTTGTTTTTGAGTGCCGTTTAATTTTTCAATATCTTGAGATTGAGTGACAATTGCTATTTGAGCAAGCTTACTTATGATGTCGCATACTTTAGTCTTTGCTTGATCAATACTTTTACATTTACTTAAATCAATTCCAAATGCCGTTTTATTTTTGTAGTCGCTTAAATTAACCGCTATTAATGCTGCTTCATCAGGAGTAAATCCCTTTTTATATTTATTCATGTGATACCCTCTGTCACTACCTCAATAAATTAATTGGGAAAGCACTGAGGTTAGTGCCTTTCACTTAAAATGATCAGTTTTAAGTTATCCCAACAAATTTAACCTACGGCTTTTATGCCTTTATTAGATTTATTAAATTTTCCTGTTTGAGCTTGTTCTATATGCTCAGACCACCAAAACATTAGCTTTTGTCTACGCTCTAAATATTCAGCGCGATTGTATGCGCGCCTTACTTCATTTTTATCAACGTGTGCTAATGCTGCTTCGATAACATCACCGTCAAAGCCTTGTTCGTTTAAGGTGGTACTCGCTAACGCTCTCATACCATGAGCAACTAACCTATTGTGATAACCCATGCGCTTTATGGCTGCGTTAGCTGTTGATTCGTTAGCGTGTCTCTTAGGATCTCTATCAGCAGGGAAAATATATTCTCTATGACCGCTAATGGGTTTGAGCCTTTGAAGTATTTCAAGCGATTGTTCAGTTAATGGCACGGTATGTTCACGCGCTTTTTTCATGCGCTCGGCAGGAATAACCCAAAGCTTATTTTCTAAATCTATTTCTGACCATTTAGCGCCAGCCGCTT
Source organism: Alteromonadaceae bacterium (assembly GCA_047621305.1). Taxonomy (GTDB): domain Bacteria; phylum Pseudomonadota; class Gammaproteobacteria; order Enterobacterales; family Alteromonadaceae; genus Colwellia_A. The sequence goes on from JBLHNB010000158.1 coordinate 2,106, forward strand.
CACTTGGCCTAACCATTGTGTGTAATTGCCATTCGATTAAACAGCGCGTCACTAATTTAATACTGGCATAACTTAAAGTTTTTAAAAACTCAGGTAATTGATCAGGGGGAAGCGTTGGCATATTTTGTTTAGTTGGTTTTTTAAATGCTGACCTAATACCTGTTAGTGGATTAGAATGTATTAGCCCAGTATTGACTGAATAAGTCATAATTTCATTTAAACGTTGTGATAGTCGCTTAACTGTTTCAAGTGTCCCCTTAGCTGCTATGGGCTTGAGTTCATCAATAACTATAGGAGCGGTAATTTTACTTATGGGGTAATTACTGAGGGCAGGGAATATATGAAGCTCTAACGAACGCCAAAGATCTTTAGCGGTATCTGCTTTAATTTCTGTTTTTTTAATTTCAAACCAATTACTAGCAACATGAAAAAGTGTATTAGCGTGTTTTTCTTGTTGCTGGCGTTTATCTTTATCTTTTTGTTCTTTGGGATTTATATCCTTAGCGATTAGCTCTCTTGCTTTATCCCTAAGCTTTCTCGCATCAGCAAGACCTACTTCAGGATAACCACCTAAACCCATTGATGACCGTTTACTGGTATGAGGTTTTATATAATCCAGTAGCCAAGATTTATTACCATTGGGTTTTACTCTTAGCTGTAAGCCTTTACCGTCAGATAGCTTATAAACCTTTTCTTTAGGCTTAGCTTGCTTAATTTCGGTATTCGTTAGCGGTTTAGTCTTTGCCATGTCACTAGGTACTACATGAGATTTGCTAGGTACTACATAATGTACTACTTAATTTAATGATTGTCACTGGCCGTTAATAATTCTTATTGATAGTGCTATATGACGACAGGTCAGTAAAAACGTTTAATTTAGACGAAAAAAAAGACGCTAAAAAGCGTCTTTAATTCATTATGTGGTGGAGCGGGCGGGAATCGAACCCGCGTCCGAAAAACCTACATCCTCGGTACTACATGCTTAGTCGATTATTTATTTAACCAATTGGACGCCAATCGACAGGCTTCGTCATGGTGAGCTTAATACTATTTCGCGGTTCAGCCTTAAGCGTGCTTCCCTCGCTATCCTGTTTGGGGTGACCATCAATCCTCTAAACAACAGAACAATTTTTGAGGTGATGGCTAGCCTAAGCGGCTAGTGCGAACGTTTCGTCGTTTGCAATTATAGTTTTGCGGCTTTTTACCAGGCCAACCGCCCCTGGGCATGCACCTTGGGTTTCGTGAGTCTCGTCGAATCCTAGATCCGCCCCAAGTTTTATTCTTTTACTCATTTTCTATTACATTTTTACTATCTTAGGCTAAAATAATTTTGCTATTTTAGTCTACAAGGCCATTGTACCGTGCTTCGTGAGATTAAACAACGTGATAATATTTAACCGTTTTGTTGTTTTTTTTATCTATTCTTTATCTAAGTTCTTGTTTTTCATGATACGGCCTTTATCAACAGCCCATTCTCTGTCTTTAATATCAGCACGTTTATCGTGATCTTTTTTACCTTTACCTAAATAAAATTCTAATTTAACCCAGCATTGTTTCCAATACATAGCGGTGGCGATGAGTGAAAAGCCATCGCGTTCAACAGCTCCAGCTAATTGATCTAGCTCTCGACGGTTTAATAGTAGTCGGCGTGGTCGGTTAGGATCACATACTACATGACTAGAGGCCGCATTTAGTGGCGTTATTTCAGCGCCCACAAGAAAAGCTTCGCGGTCTTTGACGAATACATAACAGTCAGAAATATTTACTTTTCCGCTGCGAATACTTTTTATCTCCCAACCTTGTAAGCTCATCCCAGCCTCAAACTTATCAGTAAGAGAGTAGTTATGACGCGCTTTTTTGTTGAGTGCGATCGTATTGCTATTTGATGATTTTGATTTCTTTTTTGCCATTAGCCTTCCATATTTAACGCACGTCATTATACGTAGAAAAATATTGTTTTAAATGAGTATTTTTACTTTTACTGAATTAATATCAAAGAGATTAATTAATTCCTTCACTATTTAATGTGATAATGCGCTTTTTATCTAGCTTTGCTATGATACGTGCATAAATTATAGGGGGATAAATGCCAGTTATTAGTCGTAGTGCTTTAGTTATGCACAGTGTTGAAGAAATGTATTGTTTAATTAATGATGTGAACAACTATGCTAATTTTCTGCCGGATTGTAGTGATAGTAAAATAATTACGCAAAACGAGTCTTCAATGACTGCCGCGTTACTTGTCTCAAAAGGTGGTTTGAAAAAATGGTTCACCACCGAAAATACCTTAATTAAGAACAAAGAAGTCATAATGAATCTTGTTGATGGGCCTTTTAAAAAGCTTGCCGGGGGATGGTTATTAACACCGTTGTCGGAAGAGGCTTGTAAAATTGAACTGAATTTGGACTATGAGTTTTCAAGTAAAATGTTTGACTTAGCTTTTGGTCGAGTATTTAATCATTTAGCCAATAATATGGTGCAGGCTTTTACCAATAGAGCAAAAGAGGTATACGTAAATCATGGAAAATAATCAGACAAATGTTGAAAAAATCAATATAGAAGTAGTTTACGGTATACCTACCAGCCAAAAAATATTGGCTATTTCGGTAGGTAACAATACAACAATTGAAGAGGCTATTAACGAATCAGGTATTAAAGGGTTTTATAATGAAATTGATTTGTCGGTTAATAAGGTGGGTATATGGAATCGCGTAGCCAAATTAACCGATATTGTTAATGATTTAGATCGCATTGAAATATACCGTCCGATGATTGCTGACCCCAAAGAAGTACGTAAGCGCCGTGCAGAAAAAGCGAAAGAAGAAGGTCGTGCAAATAAGATTACCGGCGGGCGTGTAAAACCACTGTAGTGTTACGTTACTTCGTTTCACCTTTAGCCTGCTTTTTTAACTATTATTTTAAAGTAGCAGCTCACCTTTCCCCAATGTTTAGATGAATCAACTTGAGATGGTTTCTCAAGGTATTAATCCAATGTTGAGCCGATTCAGTGAATTTCATGTCAATTTTTATTATGACTTATATTTTAATTAAGGAAATATGAAAAATAAAATTTATTTATCAATTTTAGTCATTATGATAATGTCAACTTCAGCATACTCAGGCGAAATCCTGATAGCGTCAGGGCATAATGAATATCCGCCATTTATGTGGAAAGAGGGCAAAAAAATTGTAGGGGTAGGTGCAGAGCTAACATCGATCATATTTGGAGAGCTAGGCATAAAAGTAAATTCAATATATATCGGCCCATGGAAGCGTCTGCAAAAAAATGCTAAAACTGGGGAGATTGACTTGATTTTAGGTATCTATAAGAATGAAGAACGCCTCAAATATCTCATATATCCCGCTGAATCATATACCTCAGATCCCGTTGTTATATTTGTAGTAAAAGGAAAATCATTTCCATTTACACAATGGAAAGACCTTATGGGTAAACAAGGAGGAGCAATTATAGGTGACTCTTTTGGTCAAAAATTTGATTCGTATGCAGAAAGTAACCTTGATATTTATAAAGTTAAACAAATTAAGCAAGCTTTTGAAATGATGACTTTGGGCCGTTTAGAATATGTTATTTGCGGGTTATACACGGGAAGAATTCACATGATAGAAATGGGACTCAAAAATGAAATTGAATACCTGTCAAAACCTGTAGTCACTCCTCTTGCTTATCAAGCATTCTCAAAAGAGTCTAAATTTATCAGGCATATACCATATTTCAACAAAAGGATTGCTGAGCTAAAAGTTGATGGAACGATAGGAAAATTAATCGAAAAGCATATGGCGTACTGGGAAAAAACACTAGAAGTTAAAAAGCAATGACGAAAAAATAAATAGTTCCATTTTACGACTCCATAAATTCATTGCTAAGGCCTCATCTGACAATATTTCGGGGGTAATAACGTGCCTTTGTATAAAAGATGTCAACGCTTAAGTACTTCTACCATGCACTATGGCTTAGCTTTTTCTTCATCAATGAATAACACTGTGTGGTTACGCATAACAACATAAGCATAATATCAATAGTGAATACTTGCTGAAAAATCGACTTTGTCTTCGACCCAACCTATTTTTGAATACTGTTGCTACCGCGACAATATAATAAGAAAAATAACAAACCTAAAAAGTATTTCATTTATATTAAAATAAGAATGGTTATCAAGTGTCACCAACCCTTTAGTTGTTTATTGGCCCTTTTAATTCGATCTAGAGTAGAAAGCAGACTTTTTTATGTTGCACTGGTGCGCACTAAATAGTCGATTTGTTTGTTAACCAATCAAAACAAACAGAGTGCATTTGTCACAAAATTAGTTAACAATCATTATTCTATACACTTCAATACAACTGAGCAGCCAATTAAAAGCTAGTTCATCACTTGTGTATCCCCGTGGTCATTGAAGATGCGTGATTTTGAACATGGCTAAAAATTTTAGCTACAAGATGCATGATTGAGTAACAGCTGGCTATTAGGATTGAATGCAACGCAGTAGATGACGTTTTTAGGCTGATCAAAACCTGCATCTTCAATGAGTACGGGTATATAGGAGGTAGTATTTATTTAAATAATATTAAACTTTAAAAGGATATAAAGATGAAAATAAACCTCAAAATAATAATACAAATATGCGGCATACTGTTGCTTTCAACAAGTCATGCGCAAGAAACTAAACTAGTAATCAATGCACTAGATTCACCAGCACAAATACTTATTGATAAATGGGGCGTTACACATATTAAAGCGGGATCTGAGCAAGATGCATATTTTACCCAAGGTTTTAATATCGCCCGAGAACGATTATGGCAAATAGATCTTTGGCGCCGAAAAGGGCTCGGATTATTATCAGAAGCTTTAGGTACTCCATTTATTGAGAAAGACCGTGCAAGCCGGTTATTTTTATATCGGGGATCAATTAAAAGAGAGTGGCGCCGTTATGGTACCGATACAAAAAAAATAATAACCCCCTTTGTTGAAGGAATAAACGCCTATATCACATTAATTGAACAAGACAAAGCGCCTTTACCTATTGAGTTTCAATTACTCGATTATACTCCGTCAAAATGGCAGCCTGAAGATATTCTTCGGATCCGTAATCATGGCCTTTCTCGTAATATCAGCAGTGAAGTAGCACGAGCAAAAACGGTGCGTGATTTTAATTTATCTGTTGATGCATTGCGAAATAAGTTAACGCCACAACATATAACAACCATTCCTGATGGTGTTGATTACACTAACTTACCCGATGACGTGCTTAAGGTATATCATTTGGCTACAGGCTCTGTATCTTTTACGCCATCTTTTAAAGAAAAAGCATCTTCCCTCGCATTTAAGGCTAAGCTAGTGAAAAGCTTACTTGATACAACGAACGCCAGTATGGCCAAATCGCTTGGAAGTAATAACTGGGCTATTTCACCTCAAAAAACATCAACGGGCCGTGCTATTTTGGCAAGTGATCCTCATAGAGTAAATACTTTACCTTCAGGTCGTTATATTACACATTTACAAGCACCGGGACTGAATGTTATTGGTGCAGGTGAGCCCTTTATTCCTGGTATATCGGTCGGTCATAATGAGAATATAGCCTTTGGTTTCACAATATTTTCTGCCGATCAGGAGGATTTGTATCAATACAATACGCCTGAAGGTGATACAGAACAGTACGAATATGCTGGTGGCTTAACAAAAGTAAAATCAATCACTGAAATGATCCCGGTAAAAGGCCAAGAACCTGTACAGGTTGAACTAAAATATACGCATCACGGGCCTATTATCTATACTGACAATGCACATTCCAAATTATATGCGGTACAAGCCTCCTGGTTACAATCAGGTATGGCACCATATCTTGCTAGTTTAGGTTACCAAAAAGCTAAAAACTGGCGTCAATATAAACGAGCCCTTCGCCGGTTTGGAAATCCATCTGAAAACCATGTTTATGCCGATATAAAAGGTAATATAGGATTACAGTCAGCAGGGCGCGTACCTTTTAGGTTAAACTGGGATGGTTTATTACCTGTTTCTGGTAACGGGGATTATGAATGGCTGGGAAATATACCCACATCATTTCTTCCAGGAACATACAACCCAAACAAAGGTTGGGTTGCGTCAGCCAATCAAATGAACTTACCAAAAAACTACCCTTTCCATGTTGGGTATGAATGGGCAGCACCTTATCGCTATCAACGTATTGCTGAGGTTTTGTCTGCTAGTGATAACCATTCGGTTCAAAGTAATCAGGCATTGCAACTCGACTATTTATCAATTCCAGCACGAGAATTACTTGATCTACTATCACCAGCGCTTTTTACTAACGTGAAAGTAAGTGATTATATCGCGCAATTAAAGCAATGGGATAAAAAACTGACGCCGGACTCAGTCGATGCAGCATTTTTTGAACGTTGGTGGGCACGTTTTTTAAGACCCTATGTATCGTTGCAATTAGTGTCAGAAAGCGCTTTGCCCTATATAGGTAATTTATCCAGTTTTGGCGATCAAGAAGTCATACTTTCTTTAATAAAAAATGCCTTAAATGAAAAAGGCCTCATTACAAAAGAAACAATGATCCAGCTTATTTCTGAAAGCATATTAGCCACAGACCATTTTTTAAATACATACCAGCTTAAAGGACTTTCTTGGGGACTACTTCATAGCGCAAGTTACACTCACCCAATCAGCCCGCTAATGCCGGATTCAATAAAATCACAGCTCGATATTGGCCCTGCAATGTTTCGTGGTGGCTCTATGGATACGGTAAATTCAAACTGGCACGCTGTTAACCTTACGGGCAACTTTGAAACTATTGCTGGTAGTACTTGGCGCATGGTTGTTGATGTGGGTAATTGGGATGCAACACTTGTTGCTAATGCCCCAGGTCAATCTGGCGATCCAGCTAACGAGTTTTACCGAAATCTATTTCCTGTTTGGGCCAATGATCAAAGTTTTCCTTTGGTATTTTCCGATCAAGCAGTATCTGAAAATACGGTCAAAATAATTACACTTTCACCTAGTAATGATTAATACCAATTGAAACAATGAATCGATCATTCTAAGGCGTTATAAATATTCTATACCTGCGTTGCTTTCAATCCCAATAGCCCACTATTGCTCATTCAAGCGCCTTGTTATTAAATATTTACCCTCGCTTATAATTGCTCACT
>JBLHNB010000159.1:0-9257 GCA_047621305.1 Alteromonadaceae bacterium
TGACAGTATTAGTACTGATATTTGCATGAGCGCCCGAGTTTTGCCCCGCAATTAATTTACCTGCAGCCCCTATACTGCCGTCGCCGTCAAAACAAAAATATAGCTTACCGCCGGTATGACCAAAAAGGCAATTAGCCGCACTGGTATTGGTAAATTTGGCCCAAAAAGATATCGTCATCGCCGACTGTCCGCTTAAGTCAGCAACAATATTAGACATGGATGCGTAATCACCGCCATCAAAGGTGTAAGCATTAGTAGCCGCAGATACCGGACGAGCAAAAAAAATTAAGGATAAAAAACAAATCGATAAAATTCGAATGAAAAAGCTCGTTAAGTAATTTTTCCCCGTCTCAAAACAAACCTTGTAAATATAATTATTCATACCTTATCCTAAATTTCAGTTATCTTTTGTAATACACTATTTTTTATAAAAACATTTCAATTGCACCGTTATTATTCTAGGCAAGAGCTAAGTACCTATTTCTATGCCAGTGAGGTCATCGATTAAGCAATAACAGGTATTACAATTGAAGGTAATGTGCTATTTACGGGACGTAATAGCTTTGTTGCATATTGAGTACATTTGAAAGTGCGTATAAGTTATTGAAGTTGTCACCAATACCTTGAAACATAACTAACTTACGTGCAGGTAATATTTTTATCATTAACTTCAGCTTAGTCAATAATCACGATTCATGCATAAAAAATTATGAATAAACTTACATTTACTCGAGGAACAACCCAACGACTGCTGCTTTCGTTGGATTGTAAAGCAACTTACACCGCTTGGCTAACAAATATTTATCACATAAAACTACATTCTTTAAAAAAATTCTATGATTTTTACTGTGATGAAAAAATAGTAGATTGATATAAAAGTAATGTTATAAAATTGAGTATCAGGAACCTTGTCTTGTAAAATACAAGTCAAAGCAAATTCAGTTAACAATAGAAAAGGGAAAGTTATCCGACATTCCGCATAATTATGATAGCTTACTAGCCAGCTGTCGCTGAAACCATGCACTGACATAAGCCACAATGGCAAAACAAGTACTTACCTAACACCTGAAATCATATACTGACATAAAATATAACCATACCCTGACAAAAATTTTCAATTTATAAACGAGCATGATTAGGTGTAATAAAATTACATTTAATAATGCATACTCGAAACATACCATCTTGGTTAACTTAACTGCCTATTCGGCATTAAATAAATAGTTAATGTTTATGGAACGCTTCCGCCATTCTCAGCTGCCTATACGGCATTATATATGATTGTTGAATCAGCTTGAGTTTTTCCGTAATTTTCAGCTGCCTATTCGGCATAACACTACAGGCGTAATTTATTATCTTCCGGAGAATAATTATCAGATGCCTATGCGGCATAACACAATAGCCTTAATTTTATTTTATAAATCAAAAAAACAACATGTTATGTGAACTAAATAACATTTAAAACAACCGGTTGGTTAGTCATCTATAATTTAGGGGAAAAGATACTTAGCAATATCAGGGACAGTCCCTAAATGTTTATCATTTGTCGCTAAACCATAACTATTAAACCTACTTTTACAGTATTTAACGCCAATCTCTCTTTGAATATAAAGCTGCACATCTACACTTTTACTGACACTATTTACAGGTATTTGATGGAAACGTTCAAACTCTCGTGCAACCTTTAATTTTTCTGGCTTAAACTCTCTTCCTTGCGCTAATGCTCTTTTTTTTAACCTTTCTAGGCGCCTTCGTTTTTCATCTGGAAATATTTTTTTGATTGTTTGATTTCTTTTAAACCTAACCTCAGGACAATCATCAGGAACTTGTTCAATTGAACTTATAGAAAAAAAACCACATTCTTTCATATCATTAAAAAATCGTTGTTGGCTAAGCACATTAAGGGCGTCTTTATCAGAGTAAAAAAACGCGATAACATTTCCAATAGATTCTTCGTTCCAGTGAGGGAAGCTAACCCCAATTCCTTGTATGTTTTTTTTGCAGATATATCCATGCATTATAAAAAGGCAACGCCCAATCAATAAATTAACATTAGCACTTTCTGGAAGAAATCGAACAGCAAAAAAATAACGCTTCATATTAAGACCCACCTTTTTTTGGAAAAAGCCCACCCTTTATAAAAACAGCAAAAAGATAATATATCTGAGGCGCTATCTGTAAATCACTCTGTTCTTTAGTCAGCTCTAATTCCTTCAAGAATTCAGGAGCTTTTTTTAATAAAGAATAAAAATCTATTTTTGAAGCTGGAGGCCTTAATGCTACCCAATAGTCCTGATCAGCGCCATATTCATGAACACGCAAGCACTTAGAGCTTTCGTCTGACCACCAATCATCGATCAACTGTATTGCAGCCCCTACTTTTACCCTATGAAATACAACCGCACTATTACCGTCAGCACATTCCACTTTAGATAGCTGTTTTTTTAGTCGCCCCTTTTCTCCTGCATCTAAAAGAGGTTGGCTAGGGAATATTTCCTGACAAAAATTGGTTTTAATTTTGGCTGTAATATCTGCTGCCCAGAAAACATTTGGATCACTTAACGCCTCTTCAAGCTCTGCAGATAACTCTTCTAGTACATTTTTATCTTTTGCTGGCCACTGACTATCCCAAGTTAAAAAACGAGTATTCTCTATTTTATAAACATTATTTAAACTCGTTTTTATGATGATTTCAGTATCCCCGCTATTCTGATTACGCCAAAGCCAAGTTCCTATTAATAGGTTTTTAACGTATCGCAACGCTAACTCTTTATAACCACGTATACTCTTAAATACTACAGCAAGCTCCTGTAGAAGATCTAAGACCTCCCTATTATTACAGGCAGCAGGTTTTAATGAATTCGCCTCCACCCTCAATGAAAATCGACAGTATATGGTTTCAACATTCGGTGGTACATAGCATTCTTCAATGGCTAAGGGGTTAGAAAATGATAAATCTTGAGGAGCAGAGTTTTTAGGGGTTGAATCAGCATTAAACCCTTCGGCAAAACTAGACTTTTTACCCCTGATATATGCGACTTCGACCTCTAAAGGAATAAAATCACAAGTAGAGTCCTTATAAAAAAAGACTGCTTTCCCAGGGTAAAGTGATCGGTTGTACTTTAAAGAATTACATAATTCCATAACTTGCCTTCGCCTTTTTAATTAATATATATGGCTCTTGAACTTCAAACGACCAAAAAGCCTTATTAAAAAAATGTTTCATACCGTTATATCTTACTTTATAAGCACTCATGTATTGCGCAACTCCAATCACGGGTTCAGCAAAACAGTGCAATGAATCTAAAGCCCCCGACCTATTTATTGGCTTACCCAAAAAGGTGAAGCCCTGCATAACAGGAGACAAATTGGTGTTATCAATTAATAAAGAAGTTAAATCATCGATATTCTCTAATTTTGCTGTATGTGGCACCAGCCACTGACCAAAGCTAGGCAGCCGCTTTAATACTGAAAACAGCTGAGTTTCATTTTGGTATAACTGGCACCAAGTAGAATTGATTTTTTGCCAGTCAGGGATCATAGTCCCACCAGCGAACCGAGCAGGGAAACATGCCTTCAACACTTGGTTGTTTTTCTCTAATTTTTCAATGCTATCTTCATCGCCATCTAGCCTCACGACAATGTCAAAAGTTAAATCGCAAAACCTGTTTGCTGTCACGCCCGATCTTTTGAATACTTTTTGATTAGGTCCATTCATTGAAAACGCAGGTAGGTCATTCCCTTTAACTAATGAATAATTTCTTATAAACAATGAAAAGGATGAAAAACGTAATGTCACGCCTAAACGCTCACTCAGCCGTCGTTGATAATTATGAAGCATTCCCCAAACAGCCGTTAATGAAGGCGCTCCTATACAATAAGGATTTGCTTGTGCTTGAGCATCAAATACCTGAATATTATTTAGGTACAAAAATCGTTTGTTACCATTATTAATATTAACCGGTCCTACAGTACCTTCTAACTTAACTAAACGATTTAAAGTACTAATTAAAATACGCCTCAAGCGTAAAACTATAGCTTGATGGTAGGCATACCTTTCAGGTAAATTATTATTAAGATATTCAAATAAAGGGGCTGTTAAACGGTTGTTAACTTGATCAACCGTTAATAATTTAAAAATCAATTCACCTTGTTTATAGTTAGATAAATTCAAAACACGATTGTTATCTTGTAGCTCAAAACGCCAATCAATAATAGGCTGTAACCATTGAAATAAACCTGCTCGAATAACTTTACAAGAGGTAATTTCACTTTCTTTACGTTGCCTATGTGTTAACTTTAAAGGGCTGGAAATTAATACCTTTAATGCATAAATAAAATTATCAGACGATAATATTTTATTATTAAATACATCCTTACCTTGCCCTAAAAGCCATAACATTTTTTCAGTGTAATCCCCTGAAACAGGGTTAATGTTAGGAGGATAACTTAGCAACGATATATTACCACCAAGAGAAGCAACAAGTTCCCCCATTGAGCTTGGACGAACATTTTCAAGATTCGTGTATCGGCCTTTTTTTTCTCTGGATTTAATTTGAATTTCTGCTTGAAGAGAATGGCTAACGACAGGCGTTAGAGATATATATTTATCACGAAAAGGAAACTGAACTTGCTTAGAAAACCGACTGACAGCAACAGGAATATCTGACTCTGGCAGGAGTTTGTTAACTCTTTTACAAAGACGATTATAATCCTCTGCTATCAATCCTAGTGATTTAAATGCCTTTTTAAACACATCATTTTTATCTACCAATAAATTAGCTAAACAAACAATTTCACCTTGCCAATAAAAGTGGCAACAAAATAATTTTGCACAATTAATGGTTGCGCTATTATGTGACCAACCCAACGTACGCTGACAATTTGCACTACTTATTACTCCAAATATAACAGGGGGATGTTGAACCAGTAACCTCTGCTTACTCACCTTTATATCAGGGTATTTTAAGTTATGGCTATGCAGCCACTCTATTTCACTAACGCATTTATCAAAATGTGGTTCATCAAGCAAAGTACGTTTAGCTAACTTTTCATCACACAGATCTTCAATTAACGCTTTTCGGTGAGTTAAATTAAGTAAAACAATCAACGCTGCCTTTTCAAGGCCAGTTATGTCAATCAAAGGCGTGTAGGCACTAAAAGCCTTTCTTAACTGACTATTTTTTTCTTTTAGATCATCAATGATTAATAGTTCTTTAAGCGTTTTATAAATTACCATTTTGATAAATACATCCCTGAATAATGATCCCCAAAACTTTTTTTAAGCTCGACGACTTGTCTTAAGAAGAAAATACCTTGGTTAGTAGTTAGTTTTTGTTTTATTTTTAGTCTAAATGCCGCTTTTAATGTTCCACTTTCATATAGTCTGTACACCTGTTCATACGAGGTAGATAAAATAGCTGAAGCTTCAGCAATGCTAATCAATAAATCTGCAATATTAGGTTTTTGTGATTTAGGATTTTTACTCACTAAATCTAGCAAATAATTTTCGACAACAATCCAAACAAAATGTCCCCTACTTCTATCCTCAGATAATAAATTTGATGAGGAAATTAAGTTACCAAACAAAGAAGTAAACGAAGTTTTATTAAATGTATTAATTAATTTAAGTTCTGCGTTTTTCGTTATTTCATCAAGTTCTTGATAAAAGTTTTGAGGCCATTTTTCAAAATAATTAATAATCGATTCGTTATCAAAAGAGTCTAGATCAAAGTATCTTTTTTGAAACCAAGCTATTGCTGATAGCTTTTGAGACAAAGGAGTATCATTTAAAATTGGATTACTTAAATCAAGTGTTTTACCCCTCAGTGATGATGAGAGTAAAACTTTGAATTCCGAGGCTTTAAGTGGTTTTATATTAGTTAATTCAAAGCCACAAGAACAATGGGTAATTGATTCGTTTACAATGTAATTAATACATAAATTACATGAAGGGCATTTTTCAACTAAATTAACATTGTGTTTATCGCATGCCTGATAATGCTTGAAGTGCCATACTTGTCTAATATAGGGTTCACCTCTCAAGCATTCAGGGCATATGGGAATACTGTATGACGAAGCTCCATCATATCGAACAAAGCTAAGAGGAAAATCAATACCCATCCAATATACGGTAGATTGTGAATTAATTTTTTTATTTGATCTAAATATGGCGAGTTTTTGTAATTGAAATTTTGGAAGGTTTAGTAAAGATTCAAGTAATTCAAAAGCTCTCATTCGGAAATGACTATCTTGCTTAGCATGATAAATATTTAATAGCCCTAAATCTAAAGGAAAAGCACCGTAAGCTTCAAAGTCAAGTTCCCTTAACTCATCTTTAATAGCTCGACTTAGTTGTTGATAAGAATCAAAAAAATTTTCATTTACAATTCGTATCAAATAGCTTTCTAATGCCTCATCATCATAAGCTTTAGATTTTGGAGTAAAAAGAAACATCGTTTACCATAAAAATTACAATATCTTAATTTATAGCTTACTTATTAAAAATTTACACACAAATCGTAGCTCTCTTAGGTAGAAAAACGTCTTTCAGATATCTAAAAGCTATGCCAGACTTTTTAATTTCGAAAATATCACTACATCGCTTTAATATTTGATTCTTCGTATTCATAAAACTTCCTTTTTAGCCTTAACTTTCAGGTCAACAGTTAAAATGGAGAATTAAACATGTCAGCTTGGAATAAAGGTAAACGTGTCGGTCAAAAGAAAGCATTTAAGCTCGAAGAAATTTGGCGCATTCGAATACGGTTAGAAATCGAAAATAAACTTGAGCAACTCGTTTTATTTAATTTAGCCATTGATAGTAAACTTAGATCTTGTGATTTGATCAGCTTAAAAGTTCGTGACATATCATCTTCTTCACTAATTCAATCTCGTGCAATGATAGAACAACAAAAAACTCACAAAGAAGTTCAGTTTGAAATAACACCCAAGACCCAACAATGTTTGAGTCAATGGATTTGTATAAATGAGCTATCTTCATCTGATTATTTATTTCCTAGTTCAAGGAAAGCAGGCCATCATATTTGCTATCACTACTATGCCAATATCGTTAAAAATTGGGTGTCGAAGCTAGGTCTAGACATAACTCAATATGGTACACATTCACTTAGGCGTACTAAGGCATCCCTCATTTACGCCAAAACAAAGAATTTAAGAGCTATACAACTACTCCTTGGTCATTCAAAACTACAGAGTACAATTGAATATCTAGGTGTTGAAATTGAGGATGCACTATCAATTTCTGAAGGTACGGAAACATAAAACATTAAAAATCGTCATCTAGTTGTTAAACTAATCCTGTTGTATTTAGATTAAATACTCTATGGCGCAATCGCCCCCATAACGAGTTAGAGCTAACCGTCACTTTTACCACATTGCGGACACTAGGTTTCAAAGCGCTAACGTCAGCTTCACTAATAAAGCGGTCACTAGCATCGAAGATAACCTTGTGACTTCTGTTAGCCAATTGCGGACATTCAGCCTTTGCAAATTCAGGAGAAAATTTAGGGCAATATTAGCCAATATTTGCTGCTCACTCGTGTGGCTGCTTTAAGACTCATTGCTGCGGTTGCCGATTCATATGGTAAGGCAAAAAAACGTATCAAACAGAAGTTAATATATTTTACCAATTAAACATTATTCAACTTTTTCTAATTAAAATCTCAAATTCATCAATAGGAACAGGTTTATTAAATAAATAACCCTGAAAGTGAATGCAGCCATTATTAAGTAGAAACTGTCTTTGCTCTTCTGTTTCAACCCCTTCAGCAATTACACTTATATTTAGGCTGTGTGCCATGGCAATAATTGCACGAATAATTGCTTCATCTTGGATGCCCGTGACAATATCATGTACAAATGATTTATCAATTTTGAGTTGATAAATGAGTAATTTCTTTAGGTAGTATAATGATGAATAGCCCGTCCCAAAGTCATCTAATGATATAGTAATGCCCATTTCATTTAACGTATTGATAGTGATAATTATTTTTTCAATATTATCTACCAACATATTCTCGGTCAATTCCAATTTAAGCTTAGTAGGGTTGATGCCATAAAGTTGTATAGTTGCCTGCACTTGCGCTACAAATTCTGTTTCAAAAAATTGCTTAGGACTCACATTGACTGACAATGTGAGATGATGCGTCAGTGGATCTTGTTCCCATAGCTTCAACTGTGCACAGGCGGTTTGCAGTACCCATTGCCCAATGGCGATAATAAGTCCTGTCTCTTCTGCGACTGGAATAAAGTCCAAAGGAGAAATGATGCCACGTTTTGGATGCTGCCAGCGTATTAAAGCTTCAGCACCAAAGGCCCTCCCGGTGCTGTCAACTTGTACTTGATAATATAATTGAAATTGCTCTTGCTCAATCGCTCTGCATAGCTCATTTTCAAGATTAACACGAGCAGTAATTATCTCTTGCATGATTGAATTAAAGAAGCTCAGAGTATTACGACCTTTACTCTTGGATTCATACATAGCAATATCAGCTTGCCTTAATAGTTCATTTGGTTTGAGTTCATGACCCATGAATAGTGTGGCCCCTATGCTGGTGGTATTCTGGTAGTAATGAGCATTAAGTTGATAGGGTTTATTAAGTGTGAGGAATATTTTTTCGGCTACATCGTTGGTTTTAGCAGCGGCTTTGATGACATTATCGCTTAAATCTTCTAGCACTATCACAAACTCATCACCCCCTAAGCGAGCAATAGTATCTTCTGCACGTATACAGGTAATTAGTCGTTCAGCCACCTGTTGCAGTAACAAATCACCAATATCATGTCCGAGCGTATCATTGAGGTTTTTGAAGTGGTCTAAATCTAGAAACAATACCGCACCCTGATGACCACTACGTGCACTAGCGGCTAAAGCTTGATTAAGTTTATCAAATAATTGCCAGCGGTTAGGTAACTGCGTCAGCATATCATAGTAAGCTAGGTTCTTGATTTCATCTTTTTGAAATTCAAGCTCTTTATTGGCGATAACGAGTTCAGCCGCTCGCTTTTCTTTTTCATGATTTTGAAATTCAAGCTCTTTATTGGCGATAACGAGTTCAGCCGCTCGCTTTTCTTTTTCATTATTTTGAAATTTAAGCTCTTTATTGGCGATAACGAGTTCAGCCGCTCGCTTTTCTTTTTCATTATTTTGAAATTCAAGCTCTTTATTGGCGATAACGAGTTCAGCCGCTCGCTTTTGTTTTTCATTATTTTGAAATTCAAGCTCTTTATTGGCG
>JBLHNB010000160.1:0-8943 GCA_047621305.1 Alteromonadaceae bacterium
ATAGTCAATTTGATCTGCGCTAACACCTATCCAGTCGGCAAAGGTATGTGGAAAGTCAGACAAATAGTAACGATTGTTGATGCTGTTTTGGGTTACGGGCTGCTGCGAGATAAAAATAAGCGGCACTTCTAAGGCTTTTTTACTGAATAGTTTACCGCTACCATGGCTGTAGTAGGGCGAATATTTTATGTTGACTAAAGCGTGATCCGAGAAATAGATCATTTTATAGCTTAGTGCTTTTTGATTTAATGTGGTTTCTATATCAGTAAGTAACTTATAGGTGTTAAGAATACTATTGTCATAACATTCTTCTGCTACAGCTTGTTTGGTATCACTATGTTGGGTATTAAGCTTATTGTCTTTTGCGACTACGGGTAAGGTATATTTGGCGCCGATGATGCGGTCACAAAAGTCTGTATGCGAGCCCATAGTATGTAAAAAAATAACTTTACTGTGTCCAGCTTTGAGATGCGCATCTTGAGGTGCCGTTGATATTGCTGGAGGCAGCCGTTTTGTTGCTACTGTTTCTGATACTAGTGGTTCTGATACTAGTGGTTCTGATACTAGTGGTTCTGATACTAGTGAATTTGCGACTACTGTTTCTGACACTAGTGGTTTGGCAATTATCAAGGCTAACTCATCCAGCAACACGTTATCATTCTTCGCCAGTTCGTAGTGCGCATTTAAAAATTTATGTTCATCTGCGCGTTGGGCAATCGCGGTAATCGGAGTGTCATGGTTTCCGCTCACGCCTTGATTAGAAATCCAATAGGTTGTAAATCCTGCACCGTTTGCCAGGTCAATAATGTTAAGGCCATAATTAATGGTGTTGACATTGTTAACATAAAAGAACCTTGGCAGTGATGTACGAGTGACTACCGACGGTGCAATAGGGTCTTGCACTATGGTGAGGTTTTGAGTCTGTTCTAGAGTGTCTGAGGTGGGCCTATTGTATCCATAGAGAGCAAACTTGTTTTTAATTGCAGATTCCCCAATGACAACAACATAAACATCTTTAGCTGGGCTTTGTTGTTTAATATGACTCCACTGGCTAGGTTGGTGGTGTAATGCCAATGCGGACAGGGAAAAGTATTCATAAAGTGAGGCAAAGATAACTGAATTTGCGTTAGCCGAAAAAGTAAATATTAATAATTCTTCGCCATCTGCTCGGTAGACATTGTCGCTGATTTGAGTTCCGGACAATCCTTTACTTTTGACCTGAGTACCCGCTACAACGGTGACACACAACAATAGCGTTACGATTATGGGCTTGAGATTTTTTGTGGGTCCAATATTGAGCATTGCATAGTGCAACACAGCACTTAATACCAGTGTTTGCGTTAATAATATCGGGTCGACATTTAATAGGTATTCAACTGTTTCTTGTGCATTAGATTCAAGCACAGAGGCAAACATACCCGATGTAAAACGTCCGTATAATAGGGCGATATAAAACAGTATTGCAAAATTAGCGGTAATATACAGGGCGGTAATATGGTGAATTTTTTTATTTTTGATAAGTGACATTAATAAATAAACGGTTAATGTGCTTAATGTTATTTTTAAACCAGCCCCCACAATAGAGACCACACTAAAGCTAAAAAGTGAGTAATAAAAAAGCAAGCTGTAACATAGTGTTATGAGGAGCAGGTAAAGGGGATTTTTCATTTAACTTGAATGCTCATCATGCTGGCTCATATAGTCGTTAGCGTTTAACGCGGCGAGTTAGTTTAATGATTTGTTTAGGCTATTGTCAAATTCAGTTAATGCACATTATAGTGTTAAAGGTGTGTTTATACACTTGCCTTTAATTACCGCTAGCTGATGTTGTTATCTTGATGATTATCGTTTGCGTTGAGCTTAACCAGTATGACTCCATATTACTTATATTGATTGGTCATATTGATCGGTCATATTGATTGGTCACATTGATCAATAAGGTTTGAGTGGTAGGTATTTATCAGGCAAAGGTTTACAATTGAGTGATATTATCTGCGGTATCGAAATTTATGCTATTCAGTTTTTTACGTAAGCTCTATCTCAAAATAAAGCAATCTAATGCAATGAAAAATGCCGGTTGGTTGTTGCTTGAAAAAGGCTTACTGATAGGCAGCGGCTTCATTTTTACTATTGTGCTGACAAAGTATTGGAGCGTTGCAGACTTTGGACAATACCAATATATATTGGCGTTGTTGACGTTATTAATTCCTTTCTCTAATTTGGGCTTAAATTCTTTAGTCAGTAAAGAGCTAGTCCTTAAACCTGCTGATACAGATAAAATACTTGGTACTGCAATAGCACTGCGCTTTGGCGGAGCGTTTATCGGTGGGTTAGTGTTTACTATTTTATCATTCTGGTTGGTACCAGAAGCGTTACAGTTAATATTTTTGACGTTACTTTTGGCTCAACTAGCTGATGCTTTTGGGGTGTTTGATTATTACTTTGAAGCTAAGGTGCATTCAAAGGTATCGGCTATTTTGCGAACCAGCATTAGCTTGATTTTTATGTCTGTGAAACTATTGCTTGTGATCAATGGTAAAGGTGTTGTTAGCATATTATTTGTCACCGCTATTGAGTGGTTAATATTAGGGATAATGTGGTTTATTGTTTACGCGCTTTTTTATAAACGGGTAAGGCAATTGATGTGGTGCAAATTTCAGGCAAATTATTTTTTGCGCCGATGTGGTTGGCTGGTATTGTCGAGCCTTGCTGCGATTATTTATCTAAAAATTGATCAAGTAATGCTAGGTAATATGGTGTCAAATGAGGCGGTTGCCTTTTATAGCTTAGCCAGTCGTTTGTCTGAAGTATGGTATTTGTTTCCTGGGATTATTGTGGCTTCGGTTTATCCCGCCTTAATTAAGGCAAAAGAACAGGCACAGTGCTATACCAACCAGTTACAGTCTTTATGTACTTTTTTGTGTTGGGGAGCGATTATTATTGCTGCGTTAATGACCTTAATTGCACCCATTTTTATCCCTATGCTGTTTGGTAAGGCGTATTCAACCGTTACGCCAATTTTACAAGTTCACATTTGGGCCAGTGTGTTTATTTTTATGAGAGCATTGTTTAGTAAGTGGATTTTGATTGAAGATATCCCTAAGTATTCTTTATTGACCCACGGTAGCGGCGCGATAATCAATATTCTGTTAAATTTATTGCTGATCCCAATGTACGGGGCCATTGGTGCGGCAATTGCTACATTAATTGCTTACGCGACAGCTTCATATTTAGTGCTTTTCTGCTTTGTAAAAACCCGTCCAATGGCTGTCGTGATGACCAAAGCCATATTTGCGCCTGTTACAATGTGCTTCAATAAAAAATAACCAGGTTTATATAAAAATGGCTTAAAAAGGTATTATAAATAAAGTCGATTGTGATGATGTTGCTCATTAAATCTCTTGTCATTAGTGAGCTTTATGGCGCATTCGCGACGGGTAACAGTAGAAATTTTTTAGCGATTAACGTAAGCTTTGTTTCTGTTTTTTAGAGTGTTTGTGTAATGAAAAATCTTGCCCGTTCGATCTTGCCAACTAACTTAAAAGTTATTATTAGAAACACCATGGCTAAATTTGATTCAGTCATGAGCCAATGCTTTAAACATCGTTTGTTACGCTCAAAAGCACCGTGGTTTTATCATTGGTTTAATAGTCAGTTTAATCGTGAACAGCTTGCTGTTTTGGCTGGGCGAAATGCTTACGAGCAAAATCAGGGCATAGGATTACAATCGAGTTCGTTACTTAGGCGTAACACACACCGAATAGAAAAGGGCTTGAGCATGTCGCCACGGCGTGCAACTTTTGCCCAAGAGTATATTCTTGAAACCGTAGATTGTTTTGCGCAATGCATCGATTTAACCCAATTATGTAGTGAAGAGCTAAATTGGGCCCATGACGTATTATCGTATTACTTTAAGACCGTTAAACACACTGATGTAATCCGTGATGCCAATCTTATTTTTGAATCAGCTAAAGCTAGGTATGCGGCTAAGTATATTGCGGCACGCGATAGTGTGCCTTCATGTGCTCAAACGCCTAAAATTCCTTATACAAAACATGAATTGATTAAAAGTGATATCAGTGCTGAACAATTCCATTCGCTTTGTGTACAACGCCGCTCTGTTCGCTGGTTTACTGATGAACCTGTGCCTAATGATATATTAAATCAAGCGATTACAACCGCAGCATTAGCACCAAGTGCGTGTAATCGTCAGCCTTTTAATTTTTATGTTGCCAACGAAACTGAGCTTGCCACCAAAGTAGCAACGTTAGCCGGTGGTACAGTCGGTTTTGCTGAAAATATTCCCTGTACTATTGTTGTGGTAGGCGATCTTAGCGCCTATGCCCTGGAGAGAGATCGTCATTTGATTTATTTAGACGGTGCGCTTGCGGCTATGCAGTTGATGTTGGCTTTAGAAACGCTAGGGTTAAGTACATGCCCTATTAATTGGCCTGATATTGAAGTCCCAGAGGGAAAAATGGCCAGGTTGCTTAAGCTAGAAACATATCAACGTCCGATAATGCTTATTGCGATTGGCTATGCGAAAGAGTCTGGCATGATCCCTTATTCTCAAAAGAAAACAATGGCGGTGTTGCGTAAAGATATTCACTAATGATTATTACCGTCAATTTTCTTTGTGTTAACAGCGCATTGTTGAAGTTGCGTAGCACATTAGCTAGATGCCACTCTTTTATTGCTTGCCCGTTGTAAGCCCTGCCACCATCGACGTGTAGTATTGAACTTATGTTAATGGCAAATAGTGTTTAATCGAAACCATCAAATTCTTATTTGCGCGTTTAATTATATTAACTTCTACGGTTATGTCGGCTGCTAAGATTGAATATTAATGAGACGAACTGAAGATATTTTTTCCTAGCTCCTTGCATTATAAAGGGTAAGAATAATTAACTGTATTGCGTTACCTAACCATAAAATCAGCAGGTTAGCATATTTTCCTGTGCTGAATAAGCGTGTTATATGGTATTATTTTCAGATAAGTACTGAGTATTATAGAGGCTAAATGAACATTACTGTAGCAGGTGTTGGCTATGTGGGCTTGTCTAACGCCATGTTGTTGGCGCAGCATAATAACGTGATTGCAATTGATATAGCGCAAGATAAAATCGCCATGCTTAATAACAAATTGTCACCGATAAAAGACAGTGACATAGAGGCTTTTTTACAAGACGAATCATTAAGCTTTATAGCGACAATGGATACGTTAGTTGCTTACCAAAATGCTGATTTTGTTATTATCGCTACCCCTACTGATTATGACCCTGAAACTAATTGTTTTAACACTGCCTCAATCGAAGCTGTTGCCAACGATGTATTATCGATAAATCCACATGCTGTTATGGTGATTAAGTCAACCGTGCCTGTTGGTTATACCGAACGTTTAAAGCGCACTGTTGGTAGTGATAATATAATGTTTTCACCAGAGTTTTTGCGTGAGGGCAGTGCACTTTATGATAATTTACACCCTTCACGGGTTATTATTGGTGAAAACTCACCACGTGCAAAAACGTTTGCTAATTTGATGGTACAGGGTGCTCATAAAGATAATGTTGATGTGTTGTATGTAGATTCAACTGAAGCCGAAGCGGTAAAATTGTTTTCTAATACCTATCTTGCGTTAAGAGTGGCTTACTTTAATGAGCTCGATACTTACGCGATAACGCATGGGTTAAATACCCGTCAAATTATAGAAGGGGTTTGTTTAGACCCTAGAATTGGTAGTCATTATAATAATCCTTCTTTTGGTTATGGGGGCTACTGTTTACCTAAAGATACTAAACAGTTAAAAGCAAATTATGCCGATGTGCCAAATAATATTATCGGGGCAATTGTAGATGCTAATGTCACTAGAAAAGATTTTATTGCCGATGCTATTATCAAATTAAACCCAAAACGTGTGGGCATATACCGGTTAATTATGAAGTCGGATTCTGATAATTTTAGATCATCTTCTGTGCAAGGTATTATGAAACGTATTAAAGCAAAAGGCATTGAGGTGGTGGTTTATGAACCGTCACTTAAAGAACCTTTGTTTTATCGTTCGGCGGTTGTCAGTTCGCTGACTGAATTTAAAGATGCCTGTGACGTTATAGTGGCCAACCGTATGACATTAGAATTACAGGATGTGGTTGATAAGGTTTATACTCGCGATTTATTTGGTCAAGATTAACGGGTATAGTTCTTTTGTGATGAGCTGAGTTTAACCTTTGCGGTATATTTTTTGATGTAAATAACGGACTATTTTTAGGTTAGATGAAAGAAAGTACCGTAATTTACTTTTTAAATGACCAGTGCCAATTTGCGTTATCATTTCATTAATGGTTAATGGCTGTTTAAGCCTTCTTGTTTGCATAAATCGTTGATTTGCTAGATTTGCTTTGGTCATTAAATGTTGATGTTTATTGTGAAACTGAGTGTAGCCGATGGTGCCATTTTTACTGTTGATCATGCGCTCTGATGTACCATTGTCATTAATGACATAACTGGCGACGTTTATGCGACGAGCATTGCCATATTTAATGATAAGCCTAGTCCATAGATCGTAGTCTTGGCATGAAACAAAGCTGGTATCAAACCCACCAATACTCAATACTCTTTCGCGTTTTACCAATATCTGATTGGTAGCTTCGTTGTAACTAAGCTGTTGCGCTAAGTTAATATCGCAGTTTGTGTTATCGATAATGCGTTTTCGTTTACCAAAATCCCAAATGCAACTACTGCATATAAAGGCATATTCGTCTTTATAATGATTAATTAAAGATGAGATTCTGTTTGGCAGAAAGAGATCGTCATCATCTAGTCCGGTTACAAACTCACCGGTAGCATGTGTTATTGCCCAGTTCCTTGCGGCACAAGCTCCTTGGCTTTGTTCAAAACGGAAAAATTTTATATTGGTATGTTTTTGTGCCAGTTGCTCAAGAAATTTGGGGGTATTATCGGTTGAACCGTCATCAACAATCACTATTTCAATGTTTGGGTAATCTTGGGCTAATACTGAATTGATGGCGATGTTAAGTAAGTCGAGTCTATTTTTAGTGGGAATATAGACGCTAACTAATGGTAGCTTAGTTAATGTATTCACTTACTTTTCTCTTCAAGTTTGATTAGGTTTTCAATGAGTGCCCACATTTCGCCTATTTTTTCGCTGTGACTCATTGCTTTAGCTGATAAAGCTTGGACCGTTTTTAGGTAAAAACCTTCATCATTAAGTAGTTTTGTTAAATATGCCGATGCGGCATCTTTATCGTTACTTTTGTAGAGTTGTTCGTCGGCATCATAGTCTTTTAATAAGTGGTGATACTTATGGCTCCACCCTGTTGCTATTGTAGGTATACCGTTAGATAGAGCGCTAACTAAGCCATGAAACCTTGAACTTATAACCACTTTTGAGCTTGCTATGACTGATTTAAGTTCAGTCGCAGAGTCTATATATAGGCAGCTTACAGGTTTGTTGATTTGTGATTGAATACTATCAAGCAAAGCCTTATCTCTTTGACCATCGTGGCTTAATAGCACTATTTTATCTGTTAGCAGTAACGCTGTATTTACCTGATGCACGATAAATTCTATGTAATGATTCTGCTCACTTTTGTCGCCCTGAGTCAGCATTTTGTTATTGGGAATAATACAAACGTAATCTTTGAACGTAACACTACTTTTGTATGCTTCTGTGGTGACTAAAGGTGTAAAGTCAGGCGATAAGAACAGATTATCTTTACTCGTTTTGTTTAGGATAAATTGATAAGAATCAGGATCTCGAGCAAAAATAAGATCTACTTTACTACAAATCTCTTCGATTAGTTGACTATGTTGTGGTAGTTCAAATGGGCCGAAAGCTTGAGGGAATAATACAACTTTTTTCCCCTGCTTATGCCATTTAGTGACATTTTTTAATAGACGTTGGGTGTTTTTTAATCCCCATT
The DNA here is from genome assembly GCA_047621305.1 of Alteromonadaceae bacterium. Lineage (GTDB taxonomy): Bacteria > Pseudomonadota > Gammaproteobacteria > Enterobacterales > Alteromonadaceae > Colwellia_A. Next base: position 7,941 of record JBLHNB010000160.1, read on the forward strand.
GGTCGCCGTATGCAAAACCGGAGGCATCAAACACAATATCAACTTGTGACTCGTTGATGAGCCCGAAGAAGCGTCTAAATTTATTCGGTAAGATTGATAAAGGTTTAGCAAAGTTTACACCGAATCGATCTATTTGGGTTTTTTGCCATAATTGGTACTGAGAGCGGTAAGTAAAATCATTTTTAGGTGCCATACACCAGCGGATAGAATACTTTGTCATATGTTGCATGATGGCAATAAGCATTAACTCGGCTCCTTTATTAGGAAAGCCAATGCCACAAATTTCTATGGTTGTTTGTTGTTTTTTCATTGTTTATATAACTCGATTTTACCTAAATTAGGCTGATATTAACTACGACTCGATTCGTCTCTTTCCCAAATTGGGGCGGTTTTGGTCCATATTTGCCATTGGGCTCGGCTATAAATACAAAGCTTGATACAGGTAAATATAGTTAACGATAACATAGTCGACTTATTGATTTTATCTTCTGGTAATGAAGTGCTTTTGGCTGGTACTTTTTTTGTGATGCCTAACTTGTTGAGTTGAATATTGCCTAACCTCACCCGCGTTTGGGTTTTTAACAACGAGATTACATTTAATGGACAGGCAAATTCGAAATAGCATTTATCGACGACAAGTTTTTCTGATTCACAAAATTGTCGACTGATATATTCATCGTCGGCAATGATTGATGGGAGATTACCGAGTCTTTGAGTCGCTTGCTCTGATAAAGCGATCACATTAGATATACGTTGAAAACGATTATAGTTTGATACTGATGCTACTTGATAATATTGGTTAACCCAGAAATCACTTTTTGCGTAATTGAATATCGCTTTTGGTGATGCAACTAAGGCATTATTGAGGTGCATTTCACTGTATAACGTGACTAAACTGGCGCCACTAATCAGTATGTCAGCGTCAAGTAAGATTCGTTTTAAGTGTGTTGCTTTACTATGCCCTAAATTTATAGCATTGGTTTTAGAGGCTATTGGGGTTTCG
>JBLHNB010000161.1:0-8913 GCA_047621305.1 Alteromonadaceae bacterium
ATTCACAAAGAAAAAATAATTTGACTCTATCCGATCACTAGGTATAAATATTAACTATGAAAAAGAGAGTGAAAAAAAGTGATCGGTTCAAACCGAACTAACTGATCGGTCCGACCGAAATACGCAGGGAGTCTTAAAGTGTGGCTTAATTTTTGTTTGCCTGAAAATAAGTTAGTTTACATAGCTTAAGAGTTAGCGCTGCTATTGACTAAATGCTGAAGAGGTATCGTTAATTTGAGAACCCATTTAGAGCGAAGTGTGAATGTTAAAGGCTGGCCATTCTGATCTAATTCGTTGGCTAAACTGATCTCACGTTGCAATGAATTAAATAAAAAATAAAGTTTCAAACTTTTTCTTAATACCTCCCTACTTACTAGTTATATGAAATAAAAACAAACTGTTTTCTTCAAACTAATAAAGGGTTTTACTATGACATTATTAAAAAAATTTGCCCCCGCGATCATCACTACGTGCTTATTAACAGCCGCCGTATTTTCTGTTCAAAGTGAAACACAACAAAACGGCTATAAAATTCAGATCCTCGATAATTGTCAGGTCATTAAAGAATATAAAATGACCCATGAACAAATTGAATATTACCTAGCGCTTCAGGTTGAAGAAAAAAAAATGAGCTCATTAGAAGCGCCCATTTCTGCGATACAAGACTCTCTGGATAACTACTCAGCACAAATTGAAGAATTAACGGCTCTTGTTATTCAAGAAACAGATCAAAGTTTATACATAGATAAAGACTACCTTAAGCAGCAAGAACACGTAGTTGAAAAGCTTAATATATTAATGAAAGCACACCAACAAGATTTTACTGCTTTAGGACAACAAGGAAAAATAATTGGCAAAGTTGCTGATACCTTTGTCGCGTCTTTGAAAGACACCATTGGCGAGAGTAAACACCAACAAATTCATATTGTTTCGCCAGACGAACATAAAAAAAATTATCAATGTGATAATGATATTTTTAATATTTAGACAATAAAATCATCCTAGAATAAAAGTTATCTGTTTGTCCCAACCAGGCAGGTAACGTCCCCCATTTACTCTGTTCATTATCACTTTATCTGAAGCTAATTCCCCTCCCAAAAATAAAAATAAAATACTTGAGTCTAAAATTTATACGTTATTTACTTGTAATACTTTGTAAATTAGTTGTACCATTACAACGCATGGTACATATGGAGCACGTATATTTATGGAAATAATCATAGACATTGATGATCCCATTCCATTGTTTACGCAATTAATTGGGCAAATAAAACAAGCAGTACAAAGTGGCAAGGTGATACCTGGTGATCCAATACCTTCTATAAGGCAATTGGCTAACGATCTCGAAATTAACAGTAAAACTGTAGCAAAAGCTTATAAATTACTAGAACGAGATTCCATCATTCAAGCTAAAGGTTATCGCGGCACATTCATACACCCTGACGCAAAAGCAAACTGCACAGTGGATTTAAACGAATGGGTTACGAATAAATTGGTTGAGACAATCTCGTCATTCAGAAAGTCAGGTATCACAGATTCTGAGATCAGAATTGCATTTAGTAACGTAATGAATAACAAAAGTAATTAAGGAATATATATGTCAGTTAACTTATTGTTTTATATTTTTTTTATAGCTCAAATTTTTTTAATATCGTACTACTTTCCTAGAAAAGTAATACAAAAGGTAGATGAGCTTTTAAAAAGGTTTCCAGCGACTGATTATCCGAAACTTTATCCACAATCAGTAGATAAGGTCATTAAAGGTCAGTGGATATTTACATTATTGAACCAAATTATCCTCGTGGTAGGTTTGGTACTACTATTTGCTTATGGTTTGCTATCAACAGAGTACGATGAAAATCAAAAACATACAGAAGGACTGCCTATTTTCTACGGCATGTTACAGTTTTCCCCCTATATATTGATGGAGTTAGCGGGGTTTAAACAGTTTAAACTAATGAAGAGTAATGACCAACGAAAAAGCCGTACCGCTGATCTACAACCTCGCCGCTTATTTGATTTTGTTTCTCCATTATTATTAATCAGCGCAGTGTTAATTGGTATCGCTTATTTTGTGTTTGAGCTTTATGTTAACAACTTTACTTTGAACGCTGAAATAATACCAAAATTCATAGCGATAGTGCTCTGCAATTCATTGTTTATTGTCTTAACTTTAAGGAATTTATACGGTAAAAAGCTTGATCCTTTTCAAGCAAATAAAGATAGATTACGACAAATTTGTTTTGCGACTAATTCAATGGTTAAAATCAGTATAATAGCTAGCCTATTCTTTACGATAACCACTGCCACAGAGGTTTTTAACCTAGCGCATTTCGAAGTTATATTTAATAGTCTATATTTTCAGGCCATTGCATTTATGGGCCTAGGTTCAACCTTACAAGCGATGAATTTAGACGAAATAGATTTTGAGGTTTACAAGGAAAGTAACGTAACGAATTAATTGTGATGTTATTGCTTTCGTATTTATTTAGTAATGCTTTAGCTTTAGCGTTTGTATTATATTGTTTTAGTCTTACTTTAGTTATTTTAAATGGCGGGAGGAAACATCCCCTACCGCCATTGATAGCAAAACGCTTAATGACTCATAAACAATTAGTCAGTAATAGTTACTGGCCAAATATCATCACCAAATTCAGCTCTAAGGGCATTCAGTTTATCAGCAACCTGCTGTTCTCCCATTTGTTCTGCTTGAAACATAGGGCCGCCTTTATATCGCGGAAAACCATAACCGTGTAACCAAATAACATCAATATCAGACGAGCGTTGTACTATGCCCGCTTTTAACAAAGCTAGCCCTTCAGCAATCAGTGCAAACAAGGCACGGTTAACAATAACTTCATCTGTAAAGGTTCTTTGCTCAATATTTAGTTCACTGGCTTTTTTTCTTAGCAGTGTTTCAACTTGTGGGTCAGATTGTTTTCCCCCTTCACTGTATTGATAAAAGCCCGCGTTGGTTTTTCTGCCTAAACGCCCTGCCTCAACCATAGTAGCTGCGGCTCTAAAATAACCTTTATCGTGTTCAGGAAAAGGCTGAGCGCTGCGTGCATTGTGTCCGATATCTATACCTGACATGTCCTGCACAGCTAGCGGCCCCATTGCCATGCCCCACGCGGTTAAGGCGTTATCTATTTGTTCAACTCTGGCACCTTCAAGTAGCATTTGCTGTACTTCTCGACCATAACGGGTATACATGCGATTGCCCGCAAAACCAAAACAGACACCAACTAATACGGAGATTTTTTGTAATTTTTTACCAATACTCATCGCAGTAGCAATAACAGTATCACTGGTTTTATCCGCTTGTACTACTTCAAGTAGTTTCATTATATTGGCAGGGCTAAAAAAGTGTAAGCCGACTAATTGCTCAGGCCTTTGCATCGTATTGGCAATATCATTAATATCTAAATAGGAGGTATTGGTTGCTAATATCGCAGTAGCTTTACAAATTTGTTCAACTTTATTAAACAGCGATTTTTTCACATCAATATCTTCAAATACCGCTTCAAGTATTAAGTCACATTCCACTAAGGTTTGATAATCAGTATCACCGTTTAAGTTGGCTAAATAACCATCAACTTGTGTTTGGCTCATGCGGCCACGCTTAACGTTACTGCTAAAGTTATTCTCAATACGTTCAAGACCTGCTGCTAGAGCGTCACTGGTTTGTTCAATTAATTGCACTTTAAAGCCTGATGATAAAAAGGCTGTAGCGATACCAGAGCCCATATTGCCGCCGCCAATAATACCTACAAATTCAACATGCATCGGTTGTGCATTAATAGATAACTTAGCCGCTTGTTTTTCCGCAGAAAAAGCATGACGTAAAGCAGCAGATTGTTCAGAATCACGTAAGATTAAGAATTGTGCTCTTTCGTATACCATGCCGTCTTTAATGGATAATTGTTGGGTTTTTTCTAAGACATCAAAAGCAACAAGTGGCGCTTGTTTACCTCGTGCTTTATTTACAATGGATAGTTTAGCTTGTACCCAATCAAAACCTGTTGAGTTAACTAATTTGTCACCGACACGCACTGGCGTTAATTTATCCGTTACGATTAAATTTTTAGCAAAGGTTAACGTGCTTTGTTCTAAATCATCGTCGACCAATAAATCAAATAAAGTAGACTGTGCGAGTGTATTTGCTACCACATGTTGACCTGAGGAGATCATCTCTAACGCTTGTTCAGGGCCAACAATACGCATTAATCTTTGGGTACCACCAGCACCGGGAATGAGTCCGAGATTAACTTCTGGCAAACCTACTTTGGCTTGGCGCAGTGATACACGGTAATGACAAGCAAGAGCCACTTCAAAGCCGCCACCTAAGGTGGTACCAAACATCGAAGCAATAACTGGTTTTGTGCAAGCTTCAATACGATTGACGACATCAGGTAAAAAAGGCGTTGTTGGCGGTTGACCAAATTCTTTAATATCAGCGCCAGCAATAAAGGTTCGACCTTCGCAGCGAATAATAATCACTTTAACGTCATCATTGTCTTCAAGTGCAATAATAGCGTTGACCAGTCCCGCACGTACTGATTGAGATAGAGCGTTTACTGGTGCGTAGTTTATGGAAATAACACCGATATGGTCAGTTAACTTGGTGGTAACAACGGCTTGATTTTCTGTAGTCATTTTATTCTCTTTGTTTAGAGCTATTAAAAGTAAGCTATCGATTATGTATACTTTTATACTTTTATATTTTATTGCATAAAAAAATTAAGCCTGCTTGATGGTACCAATCAAACAGGCTTAATTTAATCTAGTCTAGTCAAATCTAACGCTATGCTTATTGATTAAACATCAAAGTCTATTTCAACACGCGCTGAAATAGGGTGAGCTTGACAGGTAAGGATCATACCATCAGCTACTTCTTTTTCTGTGAGCGCATGGTTAATATCCATTTCAACTTTACCACTGACAACTTTTGCTTTGCATGTTGCGCAGACGCCACCTTTACAAGAAAAAGGTAAATCTGCGCCACTCTCCATCGCGGCATCAAGTATATTATTGCCGCCCATGGCCAAGTCCATAAAAATCTTTCTGCCCGCAACTTTTACCGATACATTACTGAGTTTCTCACCATATTGCACAGCACGCAGTGCTTGTTTTTCTGCCATTTCTTTTGCCGCAGAGCCAGAGAAGAATAATTCATAATTAATTTGTTGATCACTAAACTGCCAAAACTTGAAAGCATCAACAACTTCGTTGATCATTTCTTCGGGGCCACAAATAAAGACATCACTAACGGTATTTAAGGTGATAATGCCCGCATCATGCAACTCAATTAATTTGACGGCACTGATACGACCGTTAAACAATTGTGCTTCATTTTCTTCACGAGTAAATAAATTAACCCATTCAAATCGATCAATATTTTCATTTTTAATAAAAGAGATTCGCTCTCTGAACATCATCAAAGCGGTCGCTTTATTTCCGTAAATTAAGGTCACTGTTGATTTAGGTTCAGCTTTAAATATTGAGTCGATATGCGCTAATACTGGCGTAATACCACTACCAACAGCAATAAATAAATAATGTTTTTGATGCGCTGACGATAACTCAGTATAAAAATGTCCTTGTGGCGCCATAACATCTAAAGTCATGCCCGCTTTTAATTCTTCATTGGCAAAAGTAGAGAATAAACCACCCTCGATACGCTTAATACCCACTTGCAACACTTGTTCTTGTACGCTGCGACAGATGGAGTATGAACGACGAACATCTTCACCTTTGATGTCGGCTTTTAGGGTTAAATGCTGCCCTTGAATATAGGTAAATTTATCAGCTAATTCCCTTGGAACATCAAAACTGACCGCGACAGAATCTTTGGTGAGTTGCTCAACATTGGCGATGGTTAATGGATAAAATTCTGTGCTCATAAGTTTCTCTTATAACGTCTTTTACTAGTATGACTAAAGGTTGAATTGAAGCCCAAGTTAACTTTAACTTTAACTTTAAGCCCAAGTTAAAGACTTTTGAAATAATCAAAGGTTTCTAAACAATCCTGACATTGGTGCAGCGCTTTACACGCCGTTGAACCAAACTGACTCAGTAATTGGGTATTTTTGCTGTGACAAACCGGGCAATCGGGATCATCGTCTTTATTCGGTGGTGCAATATGTAAATCGGCGAGTTGCTGCTTGCCCGCAGGTGAAATCATATCTGTACACCATGCTGGCGCTAACGTCACCTTTACTTTTACATCTTGGTAGTTCGCGGCATTTAATGCAGTAACAACGTCTTTTGCCATCATATCAACCGCAGGGCAGCCACTATAGGTAGGAGTAATAATGACCACGATTTGCTGCCCATGAACTTGTACGTCTTGTAAAACACCTAGATCCCAAAGGGTTAACCCCGGAAGTTCTGGATCGTAGACACTGTCTAAAAGATCCCATATTTTTGCATGTACGGACATCGCCCGAAAACTATTGCGCTGCGCAAAAATAGGATTTAAGGTTGGAATAACAAGTTCATTATTTACCATTTCGCTTACCATTTTTTCTTACCATTTCAGTTACCATTTCAGTTACTATTTCACTGACCGTTTTGTTTACCACTTCATGCCTGGATAGGTTTTTTGTAAATATTGCATTTCACTCAACAAATGACCAAGGTGTTCTGAATGAATACCATCTCTACCGCCCACTATTTGCAACTGACACGCTTCAACATCAATATCAGATGCAGCTAAAAAAGTTTGCACATGCTTATCCCAAGCAGGCTTTAAGCTTTGGCGGTCAACAGCAATTCCGGCATCAAGCAGTTCAGTTTCCCAATCAGGCATATCAAACAATTCACCAACCACTTGTTTGAGTTCATCAAGGGCTAAAAGTGTACGGTTACGGCTTTCTGTTGTACCTTCAGCTAATTGACGTATCCAAGGTTCACTTCGTTTTAAATGATAACGACTTTCTTTAATGGCTTTTTGCGCGATAGCGGCAACAGTTGCGTCTTTTGATTTAACCAATTCATCCAAATATAGATTATAGAAAACATCGAGGAAAAACTGACGAACCATGGTAAACGCAAAGTCACCTATAGGTAATTCGTGAATGAGCAGATTGGTAAATTCACGTTCAGTACGTGAATAAGCTAAGTCATCTTCCGTTCTATTTTTACCTTCTACCTCAGCAGCATATTGATATAACATGCGTGCGCGTCCCATGTAATCTAGTGCAACATTGGCAAGGGCAATATCTTCTTCTAAGTAAGGACCATTACTACACCACTCAGATAAGCGATGGCTTAAAACAACTGAGTCATCCGCTAAACTTAAAACAAAGCGATAAAGTGACTGCTGGTTGACTGGATTTTGAGACTTTTCATTCTTAATTTGTACCATGTTCACATCATCTCCCATTACATGTTGTTCACTTTGTCAGGTAAAACATAATGTGTTGCATGTCGATAAGGTTTGTCGTCCATCGGTTCTACGAAGTTTTCAACATCACTTTCGGCAGAGGCGGTAATATTGGTCGATTCAACCACCCAAATACTGACCCCCTCAGAGCGACGAATGTAGCAATCGCGTGCATACATCAACGCATGTTCAGGGCTTTCAGCGTGTAGGCTCCCCACGTGTTTATGGTCTAAACCACGGTTAGAGCGCACAAACACTTCGTATACGGCTAAATGTTCTTGGTTCATTTTAAGTTCTCTTTATAAATTCGTTTGTATCTAGCCACACGGCGCCAGAAGCTAAGCAACATCTTTTGTTTGTTGTTTTAAGCGGTAGGCACGCACAGCTTCACGAACCCATTCACCTTCTTGATGCGCTTTTTTATGATGTTTTAATCGTTGATAATTACAAGGTCCTGCGCCATTTATCACGCGTTTAAATTCAACCCAATCAATTGCACCTGAGTCATAATGACCACGCTCTTCATTCCATACTATTTCTGGATCCGGTAGTTCTAAACCTAAGACTTCAATTTGAATAACCGATTGGTCGATAAACTTTTGACGTAAATCGTCATTTGATTCACGTTTAACTTTCCATAACATCGATTGTCCAGAGTTCGCAGAGTCTGCATCGTGAGGACCAAACATCACTAACGACGGCCACCAAAAACGATTCAATGCATCTTGTGCCATTTCTTTTTGTTCAGGCGTACCATGGGCAAGTTCATACATGACTTCGTAGCCTTGGCGCTGATGGAAACTTTCCTCTTTACAGATACGTACCATGGCACGTGCATAAGGACCGTATGAGGTACGCTGTAATGATATTTGATTCACGATTGCAGCGCCGTCAACTAACCAACCAATAGCGCCAATATCAGCCCATGTCAGTGTTGGGTAGTTAAAAATAGACGCATATTTAGCTTTGCCTGATTGTAATGCTTCAATCATTTCTGAGCGGGTAATGCCTAGGGTTTCTGTGGCACTATAAAGATATAAACCATGCCCTGCTTCATCTTGCACTTTAGATAATAGTACCGCTTTGCGGCGTAATGAGGGGGCTCGTGTGATCCAGTTACCTTCTGGCTGCATACCAATGATTTCTGAGTGAGCATGTTGAGACATCTGTCTGATCACATTTTTACGATAAGCTTCAGGCATCCAATCGCCAGGCTCTATTTTTTCTTCATTGGCAATTTTTTGTTCAAACCTTGCCAACATCACAGCTTCGTCTATTTCTTTTGTGTTCGTGATTATGCTCATGCGAATCATCTACATTAACGACTATTAAATTAATGATACACCCAGACCTGAATGTATTCAATAAATGTATCACATAAAGCATTCGAAATTTAATGATAACAGACATTGATCAGACCCCTAGGCAACTTTTTTGATTTTATATAATTTCAATGCATGACCACCAATGAGTTTAATTATTTTCTCCCTTAACTCATTAAAACCATCTAGGTGAATTTCATCATC
>JBLHNB010000162.1:0-8909 GCA_047621305.1 Alteromonadaceae bacterium
CGAGATACGAGTTAAAAAGTAGTAGCAAACTCTGAATAGTTTGCTACTTTTAGCATTAACAGCTCGTTATTTTTTACTTGTGGTATTGCTTACTTAAGCGATGTACCGATTCAATAAAGTGTCCTGCGTGCTCAGGTTTAACGTCTGGATGAATACCGTGACCTAAGTTAAACACATGTCCTGTGCCACCGTGACCAAAACCTGCCAAAATTTTCGATACTTCTTCTTCTATACGAGGTAAAGGCGCGTACAGCATTGACGGGTCCATATTCCCTTGCAAAGCAACTTGATCACCTACACGGGCTTTAGCTTGCTCAATATCAATAGTCCAATCAAGTCCTACCGCATCACAGCCTGTCGCTACAATATCTTCTAACCACATACCACCATTTTTAGTAAACAGCGTAACGGGTACTTGGCGACCATCGGCGTGACGAGTTAAGCCGTCCACTATCTTAGCCATGTATTGTAATGAAAAATCTTTGTAATCTCGTGGTGATAATACGCCACCCCAAGTATCAAAGACCATAACAGATTGTGCACCCGCTGCAATTTGACCGTTAAGATAGGTAATAACAGAGTCTGCTAACTTATCAAGTAACAAGTGTAAACTTTGCGGATCAGAAAACATCATTTTTTTAATTTTAGTGAAAGCTTTTGAACTGCCACCTTCAATCATATAAGTTGCTAACGTCCACGGACTGCCTGAAAAACCAATTAATGGCACTTCACCCTTTAATTCTTTTCGAATTGTACGCACAGCATTCATTACATAACCTAATTCATCTTCTGGATCAGGAATGCCTATTTTCTCAATATCTGCTCTGCAAGTAATTGGATTAGTAAATTTAGGACCTTCGCCTGTTTCAAAATACAACCCTAAACCCATCGCATCAGGGATAGTTAGAATATCACTAAACAAAATAGCGGCATCAAGCTTAAAACGACGTAAAGGCTGAATGGTTACTTCACACGCTAAGTCGGCATCACGACAAACCGACATAAAATCGCCCGCGTCTTTACGCACGGCTCTGTATTCAGGTAAATAACGCCCTGCTTGACGCATCATCCATACTGGGGTGTAATCTACTGGTTGCTTTAATAACGCACGTAAATAATTATCATTTTTTAATTCGGTCACCAATAAGTCCTCTAAATTCATTTACTGTCTGATTACCCTTGTTGCTATTAATATATACCCTTTCCACTTGAAAAGGCATGATTCAGACTTCCTGAAACGCGCATATTTAAGTGTAGTCGGTGTAGACAACAAGAAATTTATGCCGCTTATTCTAACACTGGTACAATTTTGGATCTATGCGCCAAATCAATTGCTTTTGTTAACTTCAATAAATCATTGGTAATAAGTTAAAATATTTTAAATTGATGATTCAATACTAGCTATTTTAAAATAAACTAAAAATCAATTACTTACCCATGGCATTATCAAAAAACCACAGTGTACGAAGGCTATCGTCGAGCTTATACTCTATTAAAGTTGTTGCAGTGGGGAAAACGCTTTGTTATAAAATACCGGCACTAGCAGGGAAGCCTAATAAAAATAATAATAAAGCTGCTAGAAAGAACAAATAATAAGAATCTTGTTAAACAAGACCATAAAGCGAGCATTTCAAGCCTTTCTCTTCGAGAAAGGCTTTTTTATTTGTTAAATGAAAAATACGCGATAAAAATAGTTCATTAATACCAACAATGAGTAAACTAAATCCGTCGACAATAATCACAAGCATTAAAATAAAATTAACCAGTACTTTCGCATATAACATAAAATCAATCTAAGAAATGCGCCCAACAAAAAGATTGCTTAACGCAATAGTTCTTATATGCCCAAATATATCCATATACCTAAATGACGATAAATCGACTGATTAAGTATTTGCTTATCTAACATTAAACATTTAAATTTCTCTTAAGTAGAACCTCAAGAGAGTAAACAATGAAAAAACCACAACGGGATATTACCCTACGATTTTTAGCTGAGCCGCAAGATGTAAATTTTGGTGGAAAAGTCCACGGTGGCGCGGTAATGAAATGGATTGATTTGGCCGCTTATGCTTGCGCAGCAGGCTGGAGTGGTCGTTATTGTGTGACAGCCTACGCCGGTGGAATTCGTTTTGTTGCCCCTATCCATGTAGGTAGCTTAGTGGAAGTAGAAGCCAAAGTTATTTACACGGGTAATTCTTCTCTACATATAGCACTAGAAGTTAATGCTTGTGATCCAAAATCATTAAATCGTCGCACAACAACTCACTGTATTGTGATTATGGTGGCTGTTGATCAAAACGGTCAACCTGAGCATATACCTCAGTGGGTCCCTATAACCGAATCCGATAAAAAACAACACGATACTGCGGTAAAATTAATGGAGATGCGTAAGAAAATTGGTGAAGAAATGGAAATTTTTGTTGATTAATACCAGAGCATTAAAATCATCCTTGTGCTGTTATTGCTAATGTTAATTTACGTAGCTGATTTACGTAGCTGATTTACGTAATATAGATATTTAGCTTTGTTATCGAAAAACAAAGCTAAATCAAAGGACTTAATTTTGATAACGAAGCTATTTTTTTTCCTCTTGATATTTCTTACTTTTTCTAACCCCAGTTTTGCCCTAGGAAAGCTAGGTCATCAAATTGTCTGCCAATTAGCTTTTGAACATTTACCACCAGCTAAACAACTAAAAATATCCGCTTTACTTAAGACTATCCCAAAAAAACACCAACGCTTAATTAATAATTACAATTACATAAAGAAAGGCAGTCCAATCACCTTTGCTAATGCCTGTACTTGGGCTGATGCAATAAAGCGCTTAGAGAACTTCAAAGTCTATCAACCTTGGCATTATATGAATGTGTCGCGTAATCACCTAAAAATAAAAGCCGACGATTGCAGTAAAAACTGTCTACCCCAATCAGTTTTAACCCACCAACAAATAATAGCCAAAACCAACAAGCCTAATTGGCAACAAGCGCAAGCGTTACTATTTTTAGGTCATTGGCTAGGCGATATTCATCAACCTTTACATATCAGTTTTGCCGATGATTTAGGGGGTAATAGGCTAAGGTTTTCTCACTTAGCAACCCAATGTAAAAACTTACACTGGTATTGGGATGAGTGTATTTTATATAAAGGAAAGCATAGTAAAAAAAAATGGTTAGCATTATTAACAGCGCAATGGAATCAACACCCGCAACCAAACTGGCAAGCAGAGCAGGTTTGGCAATGGGCTGATGAATCTTTTCAGTTGGCAAAAAGTGCTAGCTTGAACTATTGCCGATTAACCAACCAAGGCCGCTGCGAAAAATTGACAGGTAAAATCAGATTGCCTGAGAATTATTTAGATCAACACCAAGCAGTTATAGAACAAAGATTATTATTAGCCGCCCAGCGATTAACTAAAATATTAGAAGCATCATTATAGTTGTAATGCCTTATATCAAGTCAATGTAAATAGACATGAGCATATAGATTCTATGGCGCAATCACCTCCATCCCGCCAAAGAAATGTTATTTAGCACTAACTAGAAGGTACCCTTTTTAATTTAAAATAGAAACTTGAATGGCGCTATTAAACAGTTGATAATTAATGATTTTTTTCCAAACAAAACCCGACACATAAGTCAGCTCTCAAAATAAAGTTAAACCCATGATTTAATTGAATTTAATAACTTTGAATATTTATACAAATAACAGCTTTACACCTCGATTCCACCTCCATAACAAGATAGTGCTAACCGTCACTTTTACCACACTGCTGACCTAAATTAGTCCTCAAAATCAGGTCAGTTTATGTTCACTTAGATACGAAAGCGGAAGTTAGCATTGGCTTTGCTAACGACAAGAGATCCGACAATATAGCCATTAGTCTAATTGGTAAATTATGCGTTTAAACAAGTAGAGGCAATAAAAAACCGTCGATAATATATGTTATCGACGGTTTTCTTTTAAAGGGGCTTTATGTAAGGGCTTAGTCTGCATAAATTGCGATAATTTATGCGATAACCTGCATAAATCACCGGTAAATGACGCGGGTTTGTGTAAGCTGTTGTTTTATAAAGGCACGTTATGACCAATACTGTAGGGTATTGGTCATAGTTAGTTTAGTAAGCGGTTAACAAAGCGTTATATCGACAGCGCAGTATCAAGAACTCCCTTGCAAGCCGTCAGTGAAACGCTTCCATTAACCTATAGAAAACGATTTAATTAGTTATTTGAAGTGCTGATTACATATCTATTATTGTTTGGCTGAAGTAGATGACGGAGGCTGATGTGCTGCCAATATTGAATGCTTCATAATCAACCTTTCCTTTAACTTGAAGCATGGCGAAGGTATCTTTTTCATGTCTGATTTCATATTTTTCGGTATTATCTTTATTTTTAGTGAACAATTCTAACGCAGTATCCTTTGTTCCATATCTAATTTGTTTATTGTTGATTAGAATTTGATTGGATTTTTTGTCATACAGGAAACTAAAAAAATACGTCCCGTGTTCTTCAGTATTTACGAGATATTCAATGAAACTAACCTCTGGATTTTTTATTTTTGAAGATGATAGATCGTTATAACCAAGCCAATAGCTGTTCCAGTCGCTAGTAAAAGCGTGCTTTATGGCTTTATGAATTTTCTTTTCTGTCTCTATTGAGTCAGGGGCTTTTAAACTTTTAATCACTAGTTTTATTACTTTTTTTACATTCTCGCTTTCTGTTGAGTATGCGTCTATTGCAAATACGTTGGTTGACAAGAGTAGAGTTACTGCAAGTAAGAGGTTTTTCATGTTCATCCTTAAATTATTATTAGTTTTTCCTAGTATTATATTGTGAATGACTTTTTGAAAAAAATCATTCACAATATTGTATTTTCATTATTTTTGAAAGATATACGCCCTAGTGGGGGTTTAGCTATACGTCATTCAACACTAAAGCCAATACTGGACAGTATTGGATATAGTGGTTAGGCGTCATTTAGATTTACCTTTTGTTTTTAGGCTATTTTTCCACTCAGCAATTGTCCCCCAGTAGTCACCATTAAAAAAGTACCCCGTCTTGGCATAGAGACCTGAAATTAGAAGCGTTCCCTCTCCTTCCATCTTTCCCCTCCTCCATTCGCCAGTGTACTTGCTACCATCCGCCCACGTATAAACCCCATAACCATCTCGCTTTCTACTTCTCCATTCGCCCGTGTACTTGTTGCCATTCGCCCACGTCAGAAAACCTTCCCCGTCTCTTTCACTATCCCTCCATTCACCTGTGTATTTACTACCATCACTCCATGTAAAAACACCTTTCCCATTTCTTTTACCGTCCCTCCATTCGCCAGTGTATGAACCACCATCCCAAAGAAAAGTACCCTCGCCATTCTTACAATCACCAGAAACACAGCCTGCGTAAACGTTAAAAGCGAGTAAACAAAAGAGAGAGATATATATTTTATTCATAATTCTAAAAGGGGTATTCATAGGGTTCATCCTTGAGTTTGATTATCCGTAATCATAACAGATACATGTAATTCTTCACCTGTTACCGATCAATATCACACCTACTATTTCTCGTTAAGGGGTTTTGTGCCCATCCCCTCGAAATCGGCATTAAGGGGATTTTTCACACAATACCTGTCTAATATGTCATGAGTTGTCAGATATATATTTGAATTCCAAGATGTTCACTCATGCCACAAAGTGATCATAAAGCTAATTACTAAATATCATCCAGTATGCTCACTTGCATATATATCAGGCTACATTGAAGGCCTTTAAAAATAAGGGGAGTGAATGAAGCAAATGAGTGTTTACTTCATTTAATGCTGATTTCGAGGGATAGGTACAAAAACCCTCTTAGTTCTGATAATTCAGATTATCAGAACTAAACTAGATCTTAAACAAAAAATGATTAAACCTTAAGCAATTTATTAGGTTAAGTCATTTACTTGTATTTCAGCCAGTTTGGTTTCTTAATGTTTGCTTCAGGCTTATTGCCTTAATCATTTAAAAACTAATGTCCGTAATTGGCTATCTGTTGACCTAAAGAACAACCAGTAGGTAACGTCAACTATAAAGCGCACAAACTTGTCGTAAACTTACCTAGAATCAAGCCCTACACTGAGTATGGAAAGCATCTCATGACATTTAGACTTCACTTATTTAAATTATCAATCAACTATAGGCCAGCGATAAAAAATCGTGCTTTTTCTTAATCCTCTTCCACCATAATCAAACCTACTTGAAACCAAAAAAACATACCAAGATCAAACCATGGTGATTTTGGCTTTCAACTAGGTATAGGCCAGTGAGAATATTTCTTAATCTCATAATCACGTAATTTATCTATCAATTAATATTGTCAGAAAGTCCATTGATAGTTTATCTGTCATCAGTCATCTTGGTATATTCATTGATAACTGGCGAACAATTATGAACACTAGGATTTATTTACGAGCTTCAACTAAAGAACAAGACGCAGATAGAGCTACACAACTACTTACTGAGTTCTGCGAGACTAATAATCTCAACATTGTTGCTAAATATGTTGAGAATATCTCAGGTACAAAGCTTAATCGCCCTCTGTTAAACAAGCTACTAGATGATTCACAGCAAGGTGAAATTTTACTAGTTGAAAGTGTTGATAGATTATCAAGATTGCCTATGAGTGATTGGGGGAAACTAAAATCTATCATCAGTGACAAAGGACTTAAACTGGTCGTTGTAGACTTACCTACTACCCATACCCTTTTGAGTTCTGATGACATCACCGCCAGCATATTATCAATTATAAACAATATGCTATTAGACTTGATGGCTACAATGGCTCGCCTTGATAATAACAAGCGAATTGAACGAATAAAACAAGGCCAGCAACGAGCTATTGATGCAGGTAAAAAAATTGGTGGTAGTACTAAAAATAAAGAAATTAGAACTAGAGTAATTTCATATTTGGATAAAAATCTAACTATTGAAGAGATTGCTAAAATAGCAGGTTGTGGTGTTGCAACGGTTTACCGTGTTAAGAATGAATTGAAACCACTTACGTAGTGACCAAATTAACTATGCCACTATAAAAATAGGTTAGGCCAAAATAAAGAATTTTCAGTTCAGTATTGGCTTATGTGTATACCACTATAAAAATTATCCTAATACTCTAGGGTGAATTGCAAATTTTATCTCATCCTTTACCCTACAACCAGAAAGTCGTTTGAATCCCTCACCAATATACGGATCCCAGACCATAACTTGATCAATGTAAGTAGTATTATTATAGTCTTTAACGTAAGTTGCTCCGTATGCAACCACAACATGACCAGTTTTGTATTTTTCATTCTTTAGCCCTAAAATAACGACACTTCCTCGCATTAAGTCGGTTATCAGTTGGTTACCAATACCATTGGTAACATGCCATGATGAGTAGTTTCCGCCAAAGCCATCCAGAATCTCGTTAAGGGTAGCAGAACTATATCTTTTATTTTTTGTTGTATCTCTTATTTTATCAACTATTCGTTCTTGTGAAATATCTATACCAACATACATATAAACTGCCTGAATTGCGGCTGCCCAGCACAACTCAAGACCTTCTTGTTCTTCCAAATATAACCTCTCAAACTTTCTAATTCTTATTGGATATACGCGAGTGCCTCTTGGTAAGTCTGCGGTGCACTTAAAACCATCGAGTATATATTGCCCGGAATAGTTACCAGAGCAGCCAGAGAGGAAGGCAGCAGAAAGCCCAAGAATAAATTTACGCCTGTTCAATTTTAAATAACTATTCATCCTTACAGTCCTTGTTATTTGAGCTGTTATTTTCCTCACATGACTGTGGCTCCCACGGGTCTTTTGGAACATGCCCTCCAAAGGTGCTACAACCAGCTAGAATTAGTCCGATAAAAATTAGTGATACAGTTCTTTTTATTCTAAGCATTTCTTCTCTCTCCCTGTTGACTCATTTATCATGTTTTCTAACAGAACTTCATAGTTCTCCTCAATCTTTGGTAAAGATAATTGAATTTTTGAATGTGTATCGGATGACTCAGCCGAAATTATAAATTCCATGTTACTTATGATGTTTGGTAAATAAGGCAATATTGAGCAGTCAGAGAAGCTAGCTTTTATTTGTGCTTTTAAGGAAAAAATGGAAGGCTGTTTTAAATATTTATCAAGGGACTGTTCGTATTTGATAACTGTTTCTTTAAAGCTTCTACCGTCTCTATAAAAAATATCAGCTTTATTATTTTTATTTTTATTTTTTATTAACCAAGCCTCTCTTGTTTTATATTCTCTAAGTAATGAGAGTTTGTATATAAAACTAACTGAAAATCGTTCAATAGTTTCAACTTGTCTATCGTTTATGACTTGATTTTTACGTTCTAAATCCCTCCGCATATCAACATGATCTTGCCAATATGCCGAAACACCCCAAAGAATAAGTCCTCCTATAACCGTGATGGAAAAGTTACTATTAACAAATTCAAACAATCTGCACCTTTCCATTGAGTCATTTTCCTTATTAAACAGTTGTTTTTCTTAGTACGACAAATCTAAGTATAGACAGTAATAACAATTACTCAATTTAGAATATTCAAAAAGTGGAAATATGAAAAACGAGGGCAGATCTAATTAGGTTTTAATGTCCACTTATCGATTATGCACGTGAAGGTGACGTTATTCACTGTCATGACATTAGTCGCATGGCGCGTAACACTGAAGATTTATTACGATTAGTAAAAGAGTTTACAGAGCAAGGAATAAGTTTAAAGTTTCATAAAGAACATCTTGAATTTAACGGTGAAAATAGTCCTATGCAACAACTAATGTTGACTATGCTTGGCGGCATTTATCAATTTGAACGCGCTATGATCCTAGAACGCCAGCGTGAAGGGATCGCTATTGCTAAAGCAAAGGGCAAGT
>JBLHNB010000163.1:0-8896 GCA_047621305.1 Alteromonadaceae bacterium
TTTTGGGGTTTGCCAATAATGCTTTATGAATATTTTTATCTTTAAATTGTACAATTAAATTAACTGTTTTAGATAAATCAGCTTCTTTATTGACCACTCTAACCTTAGTGTCTACTTCAATTGATGCCATGACCGATGGGGATAACATAACTAAAGCTGATATGGCTGATAATATGATTGTTTTTTTCATTTTTAACATCCTGTGTAACTAAAAGTATCATTTACTAAAAACGTTAATTAAGAATAGGGCTCTTAATCATCCATGATTATTTACTTATAAGAAAAAGCCTGTCTTTCTGCAGCTAATGCCTTTGCCAAAATAGCATTAAGAAAATCAAATTCTTGATTAAATATAAATACTCCATTTTCATAAGTGCCATAATCAGTATTACCAGCAAACTTACTGTACTTTTTATTTATAGTGTCATATTCAAAGATGGTAGAAACATAACCGATATGAGGTAGCAAGCCTTGTGAAATATCCGACATGTCATTAATTAAATTATAATTTTGTTTGCCATAGTCTGATTGCGACAGACCAAATTGGTGGTCTATCGCCCCTTTGTAATCATTAATCAATACAGGGTCCTGTCCATCGCCGGTGCCAAAAACAACCATGGATTCCAGCGTTGACACCAGCACTCTTAATGTTGAAAAACTAGTTGAGTCATTTATTTTGCTTTTTTGAATAAATTCATTTTTCTGCGATTCAGAAATATAATTTAAATTTTCTAATACTTCGGCGTAAAAATTGGCTAAATATTTATATTCATTTAACGCTTCCATTTTGCTATACATTTCTTGTACATATTGCAAAGTCTCAACTTGCAAGTCTCCAAAAACAACACTGCCCCTAACATTTATACCCGTCAGGCCTTTGTTGAATTTGTCTGTATAGCTAAGCAATAAACCAAAATCTTCACCAAGTTCTAAGCCCAAATCAGTTATCGTGATGGTTTTATTTTCATGATTAAAGGTTGCAGTAAATTTTGTTTCATCGCCGAACCATAGTTTAATATCATCGACAACAACATCCTCTGGGTGGTCATCTATAATGGTATAAGAAAATGTTTTTGTTTCACCCATAGGTATAGGTACAAAACCCGCTACACGAGCTTGAACTGTAAATAAAGGATCTGAATTAGATAAGTTGACAATTTTTAGCGTAAATTCTTGGTCTATAATACTATTCCCATCTGTTACGCTTAACACTAGTCTGAAATCTATTTGGGTATTTTCAGGAAGTTGTTTTGCATTAAATATAATATTATCACCGCTTTGTGTAATACTTTCTATATAATCAATAACAGCATCATCAGACTCTTTTCCTTCAATACTGTTAATCGACCATGTTACATTTGCACTGTCAGCATCGGTAATAACCACAGGAATAACATTTTCAGTGCGTTCAAAAATATAAATGGAGTTGTTTTCGTCCATATTGGCTAATGCAATTGTTGGCTGTAAATTGTTTGCATCAATATAATTTGTGACTGTCACCAAAACAGTTTTTGTTACGCTTAAACCCTCACTGTCGGTAACCGAAACCGAAATATTAACATTAGTGTCTTCGGTCACTTCTTTTGCATCAACTGAAATAGATGAACCTTGTTTTGTCAGTGTCAGCAATGATGGGGTTGAAGAGGAGACAGTGATGTTTTCGCTTAAATCACCATCTTCAATATCAGTTACAGTAACATTAAATGCTAATTTAGTTTTCTCTTTAATGACTAGCTCAGTTATTGACAATGTCATCACAGGAGCATTATTAATCACAACGGGAGGTTCTACATTGAGTATTGTTACAACAGTCGTTAACGCTTTTATTAAACCACCACTATCGGTGACTTTCGATGTCACCTTAACAATGGTTTGTGTGGATACTTCACCAGCAAGTAATGTAACAACATCGCCATTATGCAAAACGGTTAAAGAAGGATTATCAGATACCACACTTAATGTGAAGTTAGCGTCTTCTTTATCAGACGCAATCACAGTGAATGTTGCCGACTCTGTCTCGTTCATAGTGATTGCAGCTGTAGAGACTGCAAGATTGGGTGCAGTATTTGTGACAGTGCCGGGGTTATTGCCAGTGTTATTGTCAGTATTATTAGTTGCTTTCTCATCCCCACCGCCGCCACAAGCGGATATAAAAAATGAAAAGACGATCATTATCAAAATTTTTTGCATGGTTAACATCATTTTATTCCTTTAAAAATATGGGCGATTTGTAGCCGTTATGTGTTATATCGAGACTTTTATTTCCCTATAGGTAACCTTTTATGAGCACCAAACATTTTGAGCACTCCGTAAATCATTAAAGCCATTAAGTAATGAATAAATAGCACCACAGAGATAAAAAAGTCAGATCCACCAGAGTCACCTTTTCTTGCGTAGGTATAATTCATAGTATGCTCATAATATAGAATACTTTCGCGATACTCTTCACCACCACGACCCACTTTTATTATTGGATTATTATTGAGCTTATTGTTAGCAACCTTAAAGCTATTTTCTGCTGCGCGTGCAATACCGCTAGAAGCAACATTAAACATGGCTTTAAATAACTCAGATTTACTTGCTGAGCTATTAGTGTTTAATGTTGAGAAATTAATCAGATTACGTCCAATGACAAAAATAGCTAATGCATAAAAGATTAACGGCATAATAAAAGCATAATCTATGGTGTTATTTTCACTAGCACCAAACGTTCTAACATATACATTAAGAAGTAAACCAAAAATAAGTCCGTATATCGCAATTGGTAGTGCATAACACATCGCTATTTTAATACATGAACGTGTTATAACGCTATCCAGTTGGTTCTCGTCATCTACATCGCTACCAGGTACTATTTTCTTATTAGGTATAAACTTAGTCACACAGATTTTAATTAACCACAACATTGAAAAGTGTATCGCCAAAGGTAGTAAAGCATAAACTTTGTCAAAATTTTGGTCTGGTGATATCACATGTAGAAAATTGAGGTACGAAGATCCATTCCAAAAGCCAATACTATACAAAGCAGCGACATAATTTGACAATAAATCAAATAAATCGTTGCCGTAGCCATAATAAAATGCATTTATTGTCGCACTTAAAGCACCTTCAAATGAAGGGTAATTTAAAGTGTAGAATTTAAATACAAAAATGATTGAAAAATCTAACATGATTTTGTATATCAATATAGAAATGACAGTATTTAATGACATAAAGCTTTTCTTTGAATGTTTTTTTAGTTTGTCTGCGGTCATAATTTAATACCTATACACTTAATTAACAAAAACACGTTACACCGGGATCACCCGGTGTGGGTTATGTGTAAATATTAATTATTCTCCTGCAAACCAGCCGTCAGTCCCATGAACTAAAATAAACTCGTCACTAAACGATTCGCTTGCCTTAGATGAACCACCAAACAATGAGCCCAAAGCCCCCATATCAAGACTGATAGTTCCTTCAACCGTACAATTGAATGTGGGTAATTTTCTACCAGATATTTCTTCACAGTGCTTCACATCAACATCTGAAACTTGGCCATTAAAAAAACCGCTATCTCTAGCCACTTCTTGCGCGAATACCTTTTCTATATCACTGGTTGATGGCGCTGTGTTGCCGGAAAACATCATCGGGATAAACACGACAATCCCTATAGCCGCAATGCCAATTAATGATTTTTTTTGCATGCTTAAGGTTTGTAGTTTTGCCAGTTTTTCCTGGTTTGATGGCGTGTTCATTTGTTCTATTGATTGATGGCCTTTTTTCACTGCAGATTGAATATTGTCATTTACTCGGTCTGTAAACTCTTTTACGTTTACCGTACTCGTTGATTGAGTGTTAAATATTTCAACTAACGTTGGCCATAGCTGGGTATTGGTTGTATAAAAAGGCAATACCGATAAAATCATAATACTCACCAAGCTAATCAGCCAAATCACTAAACCGTAGCGCATCGATTCTAAAATCATGTTTAGGGTATTTTCATTAAGAAAAGATCGATTGCTGCCAACAAAGCTTGCAGCTATTTCGTGTGCTTCATTAATGTTATAAAAAATAATCAGTACTAATATAATGGATGCGACTTTACTAATAGAGCGTTTAACGCCCATTGCATACAATGCCGCAACTAAAAGAATCATAATTTGAAAGTTAGACGCTTCGATTAATTCGTATAATGATTGCGATTCAGAAAATAGTTTTATTGCCGGCAAAAAACCTGCTACAAAAAAAAGCAACAACGTAATCACTGAAAACTTATTATTAAACGTTAATGTTGATAGCGCTTTATGCCATGGTTTACTCGCAAAATTAAGAATAGATAATAATACGTTATCCATAGCTGATTTTGCATCTACGCTAGAGTTTACCGGTGTTTCAGTTTCTTCAAATGTGCCATCTTTT
The DNA here is from genome assembly GCA_047621305.1 of Alteromonadaceae bacterium. Lineage (GTDB taxonomy): Bacteria > Pseudomonadota > Gammaproteobacteria > Enterobacterales > Alteromonadaceae > Colwellia_A. Next base: position 4,402 of record JBLHNB010000163.1, read on the forward strand.
AAGTTGATTTCTTGCTGTTTAATGACTTTATCTGCTTGCTCTTTCATAATCACATTCCTTCGATAATATTGGTTATCAAGTAGTTTAATCAAATACCAAAAAAGCAACATCTACGCAGTTAGTCATAAAACCCGTAAAAATTTATTAACAATTTAGTTAATGGTCATTATTTGCCCTATTCACTAAAAGTTGGCTATAAAAAAGCCACTAGAAACCAGTGGCTTTAGTTTACGTATTATAAGACCGCACCAGTGTTAACATTGAGCGATACATAAATACAACCTGTTATATTAACTCAGCTTTAGTAATTTTCTTCTAAGTTCGGCTTCATCTTCAAATAAATCAATCCTGATTTGTTTGTTTTTTTCACCAGCATTATCGATCGCACTACAGGATTTTAGGACTAGTGAACGTGATTTAATTTCTGCTATTACAGTCATAAAAATTAACATAATAGAGGGCGATATAAACAGAAAAAAGTCATTGAGCGGCGCACCCAATTTGCCATTAATAAACTCTAACAAAGGGTAAGTGCCCGCGGCATAAAAGCCCAAACACGAGAAAAATGCCAAGGTGTACATTAATCCTATCATGCCCCCTTCCTTTGCGTTAAATTCGCTTATTTGGATACTTGGTACATCATAATGCAGTTTTTTAGTTACATTATAAAACAATATTTGAAACCGGTTTTGTTTGCCGCAATCAGTGGTTATATTACAATCTTGATATAAAAACCAATCACCCACATCAGTCGCTATCATCTGCTTTTCAGGCAATGATAACGTTAAAAATCCATCTTCGGTTGATAGTACTATTTGACCTTGCAGATCAGATTGTCTTAAACGATGCCTTGACTCACTCGAATCAGCTTTATAGCCACTGCTATTATAGGCAGTTGTTGTGCTGGTTGTGGTGACGTCCGACGTGCTAGCACTCGCATTTTTGCTGACGACTTTACCTAAAATAGATTCAAAATTCATTGTGCCAGTAAAGCTATTAGACACCAGGTTATTGAAGATAAAAGGCGTTTGATATACCGACGAGTAGGTTGCTTTTATCGATTTTTCAATCTCGGCAATCGACGTTGCGGTTATGGCTTTGTCTTGTGGTGTTGTCAATAATGACACATCGTCATTGGGCGGTGTAATGGCATTTTTTTGTGCTATACCACAACAAAAACAGTAATCACTGTCTATTGATATTCGTTGTTGGCAACTGACACAAATAACATCATCGTCTTGTTTTACACGTTGTAAATTTTCATAACCTAATTCGGAAATTGAGATCTGCGACAGCGCGTCGAAAGTCTTACTTAATGCCTCATAATCTAAAAGATGCTTTTTATATTTATTATTTTTTATTGTCCATTCAATAATAAAGGTAATAACCATAGCGGCAATGGTTAAGTTAATCACTGTGTCTATCGAATAGTTAAGTGTTATAAAGCTAAAGAGAGCAACAAAACAAGTCACAAAAAAGGTGTATATGGGCTTAGATTGACGACTAGCATCATAATCATTGCCTTTTATTTTGTATTGCTTGTCTTGAGCATGAATCACAATGTAATCAGCATAATCATTATTGTTAATTATTGTCTTAAGTGCTTTAGATTCCAACTTATGGTTTAAACTTAACAAGGTTGGTTGAAGCAATGAAATGACATCACCTTTGTTAAGGTTTGCCCCTAAAGTCGTTTCTGCATCTACACTGAGCTCAAGGGTTTCACCCTGGTTAGTGAGCAGTGTTAAATACCAGAATGAAAATATTAAATGACTTTCTTTAGTGACATACTTGCGCTTATATAAATATAAATTGGTAATCATCCCCGTCACAATCGACGATCTGGGATAGCGCACTTTTAACTCCGTCAGAATATCGGGTGAGATTTCTTCAACGGTTGATCGCTGGTTTTTTACTGCCACTTCTTTACCACAATCTTCGCAGAATTTGTCTGAGGCAAAAATAGGTTTAGTACAGTGTTGCATGTATTACCTCTTAGTTATTGATGGTATCAATGAAGATTAAGTAAAAATAGACTGCCGAACCGCAGTAATTTATTAAACTCGTTAATTCAAAATAAAGATGTTGAGTTGGATATGGTAAGTATTTACCCCGATCTTTTGTTATTAAACATAGTTTTTTAATGCTAAAACCAACAGCTACGTAATAACCAATAAAAACAGTAAAACTATTTTATAAAATTTTTTAATCAGAGGGTTTAAAAAGATAGTTGAAAAAGAAGGTTTAATCGGATATTTATTCGAATGGTTTAACTTAGCTTGAACTTAAGCTAGTGAGATGATCTGTGGTAGAAAGGGTGACTCAAATGAGTTTTTTGTTCGATATCATGGTAAGTCATTACAATTAGGCATAACTGTTAGCCTTCAAAGTAAGTCATCACCGTTTGTTACCATTGTCCGACTGATAAGGTTATTGTTCTGGAAAAAAAAGATCGCAAGTTTAATATGCATTTACTATCACGATCTGAGGTAACAGAGCATTTTACAACAGTCTGTCATTAGTCCGTCTCTGCCATTAACTCGTGCTCAGTTGATGCGGTATTTATCTCAACGGCATAACGTTTAGCGTCGCGTAAAATGCGTTGTAACCAGTAATTGTCAGCGGCGGGATTTAACTTAGCATTGTAATCGTACATTTCTTGTAAGGTGCGTTGGGCATTATTATTATCGCCACTTTTGCCATAGGCTTTGGCTAGGTCAAAGCCAACTTGTTGATAATAAAATGTTGGATATAAAAAGGCATAACCGCTTAGTACAATGCGCTTAATGCGTTCAGCCAGTGTAATAGCCCGTTGATATTGCTCGGTGTTAACGTAGGCAGTAATTAAATATGATGCAGTATCTAATAGCTTGTCTTCTTGTGGGGCCAATTGCTTGATGATGTTGGCATCGTCTTGATTGATCTGCATCATCGCCAGCGGCTGGAACTCCTTATAAATGTTAAGATTAAGTGATGCGGTTGCATTATTGTGTGTCAGCAGGCTGTGCAATTCATCGACATAGGGTTTGGTCGCTTGAACTCGCTCGGTGTTGGCATAGTGATAAATCATGTAGAGCACAAAGTTAATGTAATTATCCATGTACTCGATGTTGATTGCGCCTGCCTGATAAAATTGCTGTTTAGCAATGTGATAGCCTTGCAATAATAATTTATCTGCCTGCGCCATTTCACCGCCAAGCTCGTAAACAAAGCTCAGTGACTCCAGTTTTTCTCCATAGTTAAAGCTGTCAGCACCGTGATGTAATGTGATTAAATCAAGCTGCTTATTACGGTATAACTTGGCCGAGGCCAGGTTGCCTTCATTTTCAAATGCCCTCGACAACCCATTATAAACCGTTGCGATATAAGGGTGCTGCGCACCGTAAAAATGGATAATATCGGGCAACGCCTGCATGAGTATCTCGCTGGCCCGCGGTGTCTCGGTAATATGACCGTATGTTATTGCTCGTGTATACCACTTTAAAACTTCAATATATTGCTTGTCGTGAGCCGGAATGAGTGGCAGCAGCTCTTGTGCTATCAGCACAATATTACTTAGAGTGTCGTGGTGATGTTGTTCGTCAATGGCCTCAGGCTCTTGCGATGCTGTCAATAGAGATGCATCTAATAAACTAATTTTTTGCGAAAGAAAGCTTATGCGCTCCTTGGTTGTTAATCTTAGCGTGTTGCGCGCCAGAGCCTTGTCGATGTTGTCGATAATTTGCTTGGCTCGGGTGAGGCCTTCCGCGCCTTGAGTCCACCTCAAAGAGTATATAGAGGCCAGCTCTGCCAGTAAGATCAGTTTATTGATGTGGTCGCTGCCAGCCTGTGCGTTAATGTGTTGCTTGAGTGTGTCGACAAAGGCGAGGGCTTTCACGTTTTGTTTCGTTCGTTGATAGCTGTCAATAAGTTGCAGTGATAACGGCAGTTGGTGCTGAATGTCGTACAACAGGTATTCTGGCGTGTTGATGATGCCGGTGAGCACTGTGATGGCATCTTGATGCTGGCCTTGTCCGGTGTAGCTTTCGGCAATGACTTGCAATAAGGCTAATTTGGCGCTGCTGCTTAAGGTGGTTGAGGCCAGAATGCTTTCATAACCTTGTGCCAGCATGTCTTTGGCGGTCAGCTCTTTAGCTTGGGTTTGGGTCGGGTCAGCTTGTTTGAATATGTTGGCTAATTGATTGGCGACCTCAGTGGCATTCACTTGCTCTTGCTCTGCTTTTTGTTGCGCGGCAATGGCGCGATTTCGCTCTTGTAACACTTGCTCATTTTGCAGCTTAAAGGATATTCCCGCACCGATGACCATGACATAGACCGCGGCCAGCAGCGGTTTTCTCACTAACCATTTTTTACCGCGTTGCAGCGGTGAAAAATTCACAGAGCTGGCAAAGTGCTTCAAGGTTTTATGAATGTCAGACTTAAAGGCGGCCACCGTGGGATAACGATCGCTTGCTTGAGCTGACATGGCTTTGGCAATAATGCGCCGTAGGTCATC
>JBLHNB010000164.1:0-8838 GCA_047621305.1 Alteromonadaceae bacterium
AAATACAGAGCATAAATTAACTTTAAATAGTTTCAGACACGCTTATGTAACATCTAATTTCCGTAATCCATTAGTCCACGTCATGGATATTAAAAATAATCTAGGGCATGAAAGTATTAACACGACATTTAATTATATAAACAACGAATAAAATAAAGTTAACAACAAAGGGCGATAGTCGTATATTACAAATAGAGCCTGTCGCAGTATGCTGCGGTGATTAAATAAATACTCATCGCAACATACTAAGATAAGATGCTTTAATAGCGATAATACTGTCATCAATAACTTGTGTTATGTCGTTAGTTTGTGTTTTACGCTTTCGCTTCTAATATTTGAAATCCCAGCAGTGAACTGCAATCTTCTATGTTCAGGTGGAAACGATCTACTAATAGTACCGCTCAATCGAATTTAAATTTGCCATCCTAAAAAGTTTAACTCTTCATAAAAGCAGACGTAATCATTCATTAATATTATATGAAAATGCGAGACTTTTAACCCGATATTCTCTGCTCACTTGTGAGGCAGGTTTAAGCTCATTGCCGTCAGTAGTATTTCACCTCTTATACCACTAGAGATATCTTTTCTAATACCCTAAATCAACATGAAAAAGGTCTTCTCTGATACGTTAGCGGACATTAATATTAATAGCTTTTTTCATCTGTTTGCAGTGTTCGGGAAACGTAGGTTTACCTTTACCCTGACAGACAACTAAGCCAGCTTAGACAGTCACAAAATTGTATTGGCGTGACTTCAAAGTTCCATAAGCCACCATTAGAGGATGGCTAGTCTTTAGGTCAACTGATCGCTTAATATAGTCTTTTAGTCCTGAAATAAACACAGTTAATAAATTAAAGGGGTTGTGTATGGCAACCCCCTTAGCCAATTTAAAACTTCGCTTCAGAATTTACTTTTAATACTTCGCCTGACATTGTCATCAGGAAATAAATTGTTTTATTTTCTGATTTATTGTTAGCACTAACAATATAACGGTTAGCTTCTGCCGTATGTAGTTTGAAATCTTCTGAGGTCAAACTCTTCCAGCTCTGGTCTAATTTTCCAACCTTGAAACCAAAATCTTTAAAAGTCAGTTTTTGGGTAGCTTTAGCTGCAATTTGTGTTGCTACTTTAGGGCTTATTTTTCCGTGGTCAGTATGCGCAAATGCTGAATTTGTGGTAAATATCAATGTAATGAATAAGGCTGCTATTAAAGTTTTCATTTTGGTGCTCCAGTTATTTTAATTAAATTCAAAGTATGTTTGTTTTTTTCTATTATTTGAGGTGATTATTTAAGGCCATGCTCGGTGTATTCACCTTTTACAATAAGTTGAACAGTGATTGGGGAGTCAGAGGTGTTTTTCCAATACCAACCATGAGAACCAGCAAATGGTGCCGTAAAACTACCTTTCATTTCACCCAGTGTTGCTATTGCATAACTTTCAAAATAGCCCGTAGTGTCACCTTCTGGTTCGCCATGTAAGTCAAAATACAATGCTGAACTATCTGTTATCCATTCGTATTCAAGCTTTTGGTATTGCGCCATGATAAATTTGTATTCAACACCTCGACCAGCAGGCACTATCACGTCAATGGTTTCTGTAGCACCTTTTGATTTTTCGGCTGCTTCTTGTGAAGAGAGTGGAGTAGACGTTTCGGACTTTACGTTGTGAAAAACGGTTAGCCCAAGTTCATGCCCAATCCCTGTGGGATCGATATTATACTCAGCAGGCAATATAATGGTTAAAAGTGTAATTGCTGCAAAGACTAAGCTAAACATAGTGTATTTGAGCAATGCTGAATTCGTTAAAGTTATAGTTTGTGGATCGCTTTGTTGCATCGTTTTATCTCTTAAAATAGGGTAAAGTTTACTAAGTAAAATTGATTAAGTTAGCTAATTAGTTAATGAAATAACCTGTTAACTGAAGACCTACCAACATGAATCCTGCGCTCATTAATAAGCAATTTGTATTTTTCGCAAAGCGAATAAAGCTACTATGTGTACGCCAAAAATTAATAATTAATAATATAAACGCCAAAGCGGTAAATTGCCCTAACTCGACACCTACATTAAAGGCAATTAAATTAGTAATTAAACCGTCATCGGGGATTTGAAACTCTTGTAACTTGGTTGCTAAGCCAAAGCCGTGAAAAAGACCAAAAATCAGTACAGCAAGCTTTGCATTGGGTGATTTACCAAAGAGTCGATTAAAGCCACCTAAATTATCAAAGCCCTTATAAACAACCGATAGCCCAATAATGGCATCGATTAAATAAGCATTAACTTGTATGTCACTGATTACGCCAAAGAGTAAGGTTATACTGTGCCCAAGCGTAAACATACTGACATACAATAAAACATCTCGACTTCTATATAAAAAGAACAGCACACCTACTAAAAACAATAAATGATCGTACCCCGTCACCATATGCTTAGCACCAATATACAAAAATGGGATAATTTGTACACCCGTGTTTTGTAGTAAAAATGCTCGTGTGCTTTCATCGACACCATGAGCAAAGGCTTCAATCGGTAACCATATGGCAAGTAAAGCGATAAAACTCAACAAGCCATATCGCTGTATAATATTAAACATTAACGGTTTCCTTTGAATGAGTTGTTTCAGTGGAGGTTTCTTCGCGATGTAGTAAACGATATAAAGCTGGAAGAACGAATAGCGTCAATATAGTTGAGGAGATCACCCCTCCGATCACCACAGTTGCTAGTGGGCGTTGAACCTCTGAGCCAATGCCCGTATTAAGTGCCATAGGCACAAAACCTAATGAGGCAACAAGCGCGGTTGTTAGCACAGGTCGAAGTCTTGTCAATGCACCTTCGATAATAGCCGTATCTAAAGCAGCTCCTTCGCGTCTAAGTTCTCGTATAAACGAGACCATAACCAGGCCATTTAAAATAGCGATGCCTGATAAAGCAATAAAACCAACAGCGGCTGATATTGAAAAAGGAATATCTCTCAACAGTAAAGCAAAAATCCCCCCTGTTAAGGCTAATGGAACACCAGTGAAAATAATCATGGAATCTTTAAATGAGCCTAAAGCCAAGAAAAGAAGACCAATAATCATCACCAACGTAATAGGAACTACGATAGATAGGCGTTCTGATGCTGATTGTAATTTTTGGTAGGTGCCGCCATATTCAATCCAGTAACCCGCAGGTATTTCAACAGACTCATCGATAGATGCCTGAATATCCTTAACAAATGATCCTAAATCTCTCCCTCGAACGTTAGCGGTAACAAACACTCTACGTTTGCCATTTTCTCTATTGACTTGGTTTGCACCTTCAACCAATACTAATTCAGCTACCTCCTGTAATGGAACATAACTGTTATCGAACATCTGTATTGGTAGGTAAGCCAAGGCATCAACATCAGTTCTTAGCGCTTCTGGAAGACGTACTACTATGTCTGCACGTTGGTCACCTTGATAGAACTTACCTGCAACCGTACCGCCTAACGCGGTGGAAAGTTGATCTTGTAGTTGCTTCACGCTTATTCCATATTTTGCTAGCTGGGCAAGTTTTGGATTAATCGTCATTAGTGGTAAACCAGTCGTTCTCTCTACTTGAATATCAGCAATTCCCTCAACATTAATAATAGCTGTGTTTATGCTCTTTCCTAACTCATTTAACGTATCAAAGTCATCGCCAAACACTTTGATAGCCAACTCGGCACGAACCCCTGATAACAACTCATTAAAGCGCATTTGTATTGGTTGTAAGAACTCATATCGATTACCCGGTATAGGCTCTACTACGGCTGCTAATTCTTCTATAAATTTCGCTTTAGGTTTATTAGGATTTGGCCATTCACTGCGTGGTTTTAAAATAATAAAATTATCGGCAACACTGGGTGGCACTGCATCTGTTGCAACATCGGCTGTGCCTATTTTTGCAAAGACACGTTCAACTTCTGGCATTTGATTGATTTTTTCTTCTAAGACTTTTTGTAATGCGACAGCTTGCGACAATGATGTACCGGGAATACGTAAGGCATGCATGGCGATATCACCTTCATCAAGGTTTGGTACAAATTCGCTACCAAGTTTATTGGCAGAAAATCCTGCTAAGCTAACAAGTCCAACTGCGAAAACCACAACAAACCAGCGAACTTTAAGCGCAAACGTTAAAGAGGGACGATAAAGTGCTAAAGATGATTTTATAATGATATTTTCTTTTTCTTTAACAGGACCTTTGAACAAAATAGCAATAGCTGCCGGAACAAAAGTTACTGATAAAAACATTGCACAACATAGGGCTATAACAACGGTTATTGCCATAGGATGAAACATTTTCCCTTCGACACCCGTAAGTGCAAAAATAGGTAAATAAACAGCAGTTATAATAAATACGCCAAATAATGCCGGACGGATGACTTCTTTAGTTGCTTCATAGACTAGTGATAATCGTTCATTAACTGGCATAGTGCGACCATTCGCAGAAGCCGAACTGAGCTTTCTTAGACAATTCTCAACGATGATAATTGCACCATCAACAAGTAGTCCAAAATCTAACGCCCCTAAACTCATCAGATTGGCACTAACACCTACTTGTACCATGCCCGTTACGGTCATTAACATCGCAAATGGGATAACCGCAGCAGTAAGCAATGCCGCTCTCATATTGCCTAACAATAAAAACAACACGACAATAACTAATAACGCCCCTTCAAAGAGGTTCATTTTTACTGTATCGAGTGTCTTCTCCACTAAGGTAGTGCGGTCATACACTGCGGTGACTGTAATACCTGAGGGTAAACTCGCTTTAACTTCGTCTAACTTTATACCAACCGCTTTAGCAACATTTCGACTGTTTTCACCAATAAGCATGAAAACGGTACTCATCACAACTTCTCTACCATTTTGGGTTGCTGCACCTGTTCTTAATTCTTTTCCTTCTTGTACTTTAGCTACATCAGAAATTCGAATTACACTGCCTTCAGTTGTCCTAACAGGAATATTAGCGATAGCCTCTAAACTTTCTACCTGTCCGGGAATACGTAATAACCATTGAGCGCCATTTTTTTCTATAAACCCAGCGCCCTTATTATCATTATTATTTTCGATCGCTTGAATAATATCTTGCTGATTAAGGCCAAATTCCAGTAGCTTTTTAGGCTCAAAGGCAACAAGTATTTCACGTTTAAAACCACCAATAGGGTTAACTTCAACCACACCATCCACTTGCATTAACTGAGGGCGAATAATCCAATCATGAACCGTTCTTAAATCTGTAGCTGTTATTAACTTCCCTTCATCATTACGTGCATTAGGCTCAGCATCCACGGTAAACATGAATATTTCACCTAACCCAGTTGCTATAGGTCCAAGTTCAGGCTCTAATCCAAAAGGTAAATCTGATTTTGCTGAGACTAAGCGTTCATTCACTAATTGTCTGGCAAAGTAAATATCAGTATCATCACTAAAAATGGCGGTTACCTGCGATAAGCCATAACGTGAAACAGAGCGTGTACTCACTAAATTTGGTATGCCTGCCAATGCGGTTTCTAATGGGTAAGTAACCCGTTGTTCCACTTCAAGCGGTGTATATCCTTGGGCTTCGGTGTTGATCATAACCTGAATGTTGGTGATATCAGGGACGGCATCGATCGGCAGCTTGGTAAAATTCCAAAGACCAAGTCCTGCGAAGGCGAGTACCGCCAACATAATAATTGAGTTTCTACGAATAGAAAATCTGAGTAAATATTCGAGCATTATCTTTCCTTTAAAAGTAAGTCTTTTAGGAGTAAACTTTTTTACTAACCATTGTAATTAAAAGGGAAACCCTTAGTGATCATGTGATGCGCCAGATTTTTCAACATCGGCTTTGAGGATATAACTATTATCAGTGACATATTCAGTGCCTACGGATATACCGCCTAACACTTCAATTTCATCACCCACTATGCGGCCTAATTCAAGCATTCTTACTTCATATTCATTGCCAACCTTGGCATAAACCACGGTAAAATCACGAAAGCTCTGCAATGCGTTACGCTTTACCGCCATCGCTACGTCAAATGAGCCAATTTCAATTCTTGCACTCACAAAAGATCCTTCAGATAATAAGGAATCACTATTGTTTACTAAGACACGAAATAGCTTCGCCTGATCATTCCTAACTTTTAATACTCGGCTATCAACTTTACTTGTGTACTGTTTTTCAACACCATTAATGTTAAGCGTTGTTTTTGCGCCAATATTAATTTTGGCTAAATCCAAAGGAAAAACAGCTAGCTCAGCAACTAAGGTTTCATCATTAGTCACAGCAAGTAATATTCGGCCTTTAGATTGCTCACCAGAAGTAACGTTAACCGCACTCACAATGCCTTTTTGAGCTGATGTCACCTGATAAGATTGCAAACTTTCATTACTTTCCAGAGTGAGTAGCAATTGACCTTTCTTAATTACATCACCTAGTTTAACGTGAACTTTTTTAACCAACCCATCGAATCGAGCATAAATATTACTAGTCGCATCGGCTGGTAACGTTAGATGACCAAACACTTCAATGCTTTCATGGAATGTTGATGGCCCGACAACTTCAGTACTAATTTCCATTGCCTCTGCAATTTTTTCATCAATACTTGTTCGACCTTCAAAATTGTCATATTGCCAACTGTAATTTTTTCCCTGATATTTAGCTGTTAGAGAGACAATAAATGAGTGAGGTTCGTAGATAACCATATCACCACGAAGATACTGGCCTTCTTGAAAAAAATTGATGTCATCGACACCATCACCTAATCGGGTCAATTTTACATTTAGCTCTACTTTCGCAGGGTCGATAGCTTTTCCATTCTCAGTTGCCCACACACGGAACTCAGGGGGCACTCCCGTTTCAAAAATGGATAGTTCAATGGCAAAATTATCTTTTTTCAACAGTCGTCCACGATTCGGCCCTTTCTCTGGCTCTGCTTCTTCTACCTTTTGCTCTGAAACGGCAAGGCTAGAGAAACTTGTACTTAAGCTAACAAAGCACAGTGTGCTTAGTAGCGTTAATATTTTAAATGTTGATTTCATGATTATTTCTCGTTATTTTTTTCAATAGATTGAGCGTTAAAAGGTGTATTAGCGTTTTTATTAAAGGCAAATAGGGACGTACCCGTTAATCGCTCTATTTCAATATTGTTTAAATGTGCATTTTGATAAGCAGCAATCAAGTCTGACTGAGCATCTAATAATTCTTTTTGAGTATTCGTCCACTCGGTATAGCTATATCGGCCAATTTTGTAAGCTTTTTCAGCTTCAACAAAAGCTTGTTCAAGCACAGGTATAAGGTTTTCAGTCATAGCATGAATGACATGTTGGCTGTGTTTCATTTGTTCAATAAGCACATACAACTGTGTATTCAATTGATGAATGAGTGCTTGTGACGCTGTTTCTAATTCAGTTTTAGACGCGTGTAACGCATTTATTTTCCCTTGATTTTGATTGCTATCACCAAAAGGAATTGAAATTCCAGCGACTAAACCAAAATCATCGGTTGTTTCGTAACGTCTTAATCCCGTTGTAAATTTCCATAGTGGTTTAGTTTCAATACGAGCAAGTTCAATCTCAGACTGGACAATTCGCTGTTTTGTAGCGAAAAGACTGACCGAAGGCAGTTGTTTTAGATGAATAAATAGTGAATCAACATCGGTGCTATTGGTTAAAGGTAAGTGGGGTAACGATAATAATGACCCAATGATGTTAGTTTCTTTATGTTGATCGCTTTGCCCCTGTCCTTGCCACTGGGCCAATAACTGATATTTACTGGCATCTACTTCATGAGTTAAGTCTTCAACAACTAATTCTCGTTTAGCGACTTCAGCTTGCGATTTTAGTTTATCAACTAAAGAAGACTTTCCTGCATTTACACGTTTAGTCACGGCTTCAAATGACTTAACCGCTTGCTTCAAGCTCATTTTTGACAGTTTTAGTCGCTCTTCATTGACCAATACTTGGATAAAATATTTTGCTGTTTGTGCGGCTAAATCTAGCGCTTTAATTTCTCGCGCGAATGCAACGGTTGATCCCTGAATCTTAGCATTTGCCACTCTGTTTTTTACTAGAGAGTTATCTAAAACCCATGAGATCGATAGTGTGGATTGAGCACTTTTAAAGCCACTATGATCACCTGTCCCCATTGCATCCTCAATGGTAAGTCCAATTTCGGGTCTAACCTGAATACCAGCTTGTTGAGCATACCCCTTATAAATATCAGCTTGATTAGCAAATACTTTTAGCTCTGGGTGCATATTCATTGTTTGAGATATTGCCGTAGATAAGTCAACCGATTTCAGGGGGCTGTCTTCTGAATATGCATAACCTGAGTATGTATAAGCTGAGAGTGTTGAAGTAATCATCAGTACCACAGCGCTAAATTTTATATAACGCCTTGATAAAAACCGATTGGCGGTCGGTTTTTTATTTGTGAATGATTGAGTAAATAGTTTCATTATTAATACCTTAGAGTGAGCCTTGGAGTAAGCCTTAAATTATTATTTTAATGATCGAATAGCGTTTCAATAGCGTGATGGAGGCTATCTACTGATGTCATTGATATGACAGCTAATAGTATTATTGTGAGTAAAACCACTTTCATTGGAAAAGGTTTGAGTTGAGTATCATTGAGCAATTCTAATACTCTTTGTTCAATGGATTGACGACAAAAGTGAACGAGTAATTCACTTTTGAACTGTTCATGTATGGAATATTTAGCCGCTAACTTAGTAAATCTCACTAACGTACTCGCAACATTGTGCGCCTGTTGTTGAGTTTTTACGAAGAAAGAATCAGCCGCTTGCTCCATGGTAATTGCCATCATCGATTTCAATACTT
>JBLHNB010000165.1:0-8710 GCA_047621305.1 Alteromonadaceae bacterium
TAGTTACCGCTTCAATCGACGTTTTCAGTTAGAGGATATGTTACCACGATTTGCTTATATTGCTTTGCGAACACCGCCTATGTCGAACAAGCTATTGAGTATGGCTGAGCTTTATGGGTAATCAGGTAATACATTAACAAAAAAACGAACCTATGTGGTTCGCCTTAAATTTCATCCTCTGTATTCATTCTTTGGTATTCATTCCTTGGTATTCATTCCTTGGTATTAACAACTTGGTAGTTTATCTATTTATTAGAGGATTTACTTCTATTGGCAAAGCTAAACGCTTGTTCTGTAATTAATTCACCACTGCCATTTTTGGGTGTTGAAAAGTATTCTACTGTAAATACGTTTGCTTGGTTGTCTACTGAAATGTGAGCAAAGCCCCAAGTGAAACTCTTTGACCACAAAAGTTCATATTGAGGATATTGACGTTCTTGCTGTTGCGCAAAGGGGGTGTGTTTACCACGCATTTTTGAAGCCGCGCCACTAATAATTAAAGGGAGTGGTTCACGTTGTCCTATTTCAGGGTAAGTAGAACAATCATCTGTAAGTAGTTCGAGATCATGCTCATGACCGGCAATATAGGCGTCTGCATATTGACATAATGTTGGCATAAGTAATGTTCGCAAGACATGGCCTTCACTATATTTAGTTCCACCAATTGACCACAAAATATGATGTCCATAAACCATTTTCCATTTCGCGGTTGAACTTGCAAGACCCGCTTTAAGCCATTTTATTTGTACTTTATCTTCAGCGTTTAAAGGGCCTTCATGAGCGTCATGTACTTCAAGTTCCGCAATACCTTTCAACATGGCTTCATCTAACGCTTGTTCGCTGCCATCTGCGGCGAGTGGCACTTCATAAAAAGTTTGTCCTGATAAAAGCAAATTGGTATCTAAGACAAAAAATTCAATATCATTACCCGGTTCGCCAATGGTATATCGATAATAACCACGTCCATCCATATGAAAATTAGCTTGTTTTGCCATCCATTGCGTTTGCAAAGCAACCCCTTTTCTAGATGACTTCCAATCGTGATTCCCCAATGCAGAGTAAATCACTAATTCAGGTGATTGTTGTAACAAAGGTTTTAGTGGTTTAAGGATCAAGTCATCCATACGCTTTTGATCGTCTTTACCATCATCCGCGTCTGCGCCATCAGGATAAATATTATCGCCTAATTGAATAGCAAAATCACAATCCCTTTTACTGCATAGCTTTGCCATTGCCTGTCCAACAGGTAAAGCACCACCTTTTTCAGTAGCTATATTAGTATTAGGAAAAACATACATAGGTGCGTGGTCAAACTCATCTGCTGGTCGATGGTCTGCTAACCAATCTCGACGTTCTTGCGCTATTAATTCAGCTTTAGATTTTGGCTTTTTAAGGTGTTTAGCTTTAGGGTAATCTACGTGATAACCACCATCGCCAAACGCTAAAAAATCGATTTTATTCGATCTCGTTTCTGGAGATGATAACACGCGGCTCTTGATGTTTTCTTGCTCAGTACAAGCACTACTAACTATGGCTAACATCGCAACAAAACAACTATTAATTAATTTCATGGTTTTTCCATCTTCTCTATTTTATCTTTCATCTTCCAAAGTTTAGCTTAACGGCGTTAGACAATAGGCAGTTAAGCTAAGTTTATTAACGATCTTTGTTACAAAGAAGTCATAGTAAAACCTAATTCAAATGAAGCGCCATATTGCTCGTACTGATAATTATAAGTTTCGTTACCATGATACAAGTACATAGGTTCATCCGTTAAGTTTACCGCATTAAAGTAAACCTGCATGGTATTGTTTATGTAGTACTTACCGCTGAAATCAAGTTGGCTATGAGTCGCTTCATAAACTGATTTATTGTTATCATCAAACTGGTAACTATCACTCTTATAACTTGCACTAAGACGAACACTAAAGTCATTATTTTCAAAACCTAGCATTACATTGCCAACCGTGTCAGCTTGCTTAGGTAATTTAGCATCGGTATCAACAAATGTACCATTAACACCAACAAAAATACCTGAAGTGAAGTTTTTAGTCCATGCAATTTCAGCCCCCGTTAATGAAGCTTTACCACCATTTATCGGTTGTATAACTTCTTTAAACCCTGCCCAGTTGCCATTATCTTGCACTTCAGCATTCACGATATAGTTATCAATGTTCTTATGAAACACTCCCAAAGACAATACGCCAATATCACCTGGGTAGTATTCTAAGGATAAATCGAAGTTATCTGACTCAAATGGTTTTAGATCAGGATTACCAACTTCAGCTTTTCGCTCAGTTACAACCACGCTATCATCTTCACTAATTTCACTTTCAATCACTTGGTAGGCTGCTGCATCACCAAAGTTAGGTCTTGCGATAGTTTGTGTGAAAGCAAAGCGGGCAACCAGTTGCTCTGATGCGTTATATTTTACATTTAAACTAGGTAACAAATGGTCGTAGCTTTTACTGACTTCCCAAGGTGATATCTCAACATTTTCATCATCGTTAACATCATCCACAATCAGTTCAACACGATTACCGCGTGTTTCAAAACGGGTATTTTCATAACGTAAACCCGTGACGATTTGCCATTGTTCAAGATCTAGCGTCATCATAAAATAGGCTGAAGTCACTTTTTCATCGCTTTCGTAAGACTTTCCTTTGTTATCAATAAGAGCCTCTTGAACATTCTCATCAAACTGACTGCGGTTATCAAGTACAAAGCGTTTAAGTTGATCCCTTTTTAGCCCAGGACCAAAATTACCCAGAGTATAATCAGGTGTGCTGTTAGCAAAATTTTGCGCTGTAACATCATCAAAACCACCATCGTATATAGTGACGTCAACTTCATTGAATTTTTGACGTGCTTGATGCTTAGCACCAAACTTTAATTGACCATTGTAATTGTTCCATACAAAGTTTTTACTGAGGTCGAGCTTAACGCTAAGTTCTTCGTCTTCTGTCAGGTTATTTTCGTAAGAAATTTCGTCCATTACAAAATTTGAAAGGTCATGAGCAGCACTTGATTGGGTAAGTTGTGGCGTTTTACCTGTCGATTGATAACCAAGTAATAAGTCTTTACCAACAAAAGTGCTGTCAACCCGATCAGGCTCTGCTTCTTTTGATTTAGAGTAGCCAAAATCATATTCAATTAACCAATTCTGTAATTGATTTTCACCACCGGCAACGATAGAAAGTATTTCTTGCTGTTCAAATCTATCTTTAGTATCACGGTCCATCTTCGCATCAGAAAATGTTGCACTGTGGTCATTAACTGTCGACAAATCTACCGCACCTTTAGCAAACTTATATTCATTGCGAAGACGAAATTCATCATCTGAAAATCGACTGTATAATGTTCTCAAATGATAGGTATCTGTCGCCGAGGTGTGTAAATCAAAATTTAATGCAGCACCTAGTCGCTCGCGAGTGATCAAATAAGCGCGTTGCTCTATTTCTTCAGCTGCAAATATTTCAACATCGTCACCGGTTTGCGCATCTTCAAATGTAAAATCATCCCAGCCACCGTCTGTTTCAATATTATGTGAACCAAATTTTCGTTCAAACCAAGATACGGCGCCGGCAACACCAAGTTGAGCACCTGATCCTAGGGCATAAATGTTAGTATAACTGCCAGAAACCTTAGGGCTCGACTCTTGGGTTTGCTGGTTGAAAGAGCCTTGAACGGTTGCACTATAACTCTCGCCTTGGCGGTCAAATGCACTCAAGCTTTTCACTTCTATTGAGCCACCAATTGCACTGGCGTCCATATCAGGGGTAACGGTTTTACTCACTTCAAGACTTTGAATAAGCTCTGAAGGAATAACGTCCATGGCGACACTGCGCGCACCTGACTCTGGAGATGGCACATTTACGCCATTGATGGTTACGTTATTCAAGTTTGGATCAATACCGCGAATGGCAACAAATCGACCTTCTCCTTGGTCACGCTGAATAGACATACCGGGTAAACGCTGTAAAGCTTCTGCAGCATTTTGATCTGGTGATTGCCCTATGGTGTCTGCACTGACAATTGATTTCAGATTATTGGCATTTTTTTGTCGGTTGATTGCATTAGCTTGTCCGGCGCGCTGACCATAAACAATGACATTTTCGAGAGCATTATATTGGCCGCCGATGGCGTATTTTTTGCCTTCATTTTTGCTTACCGTATTATTATCAGTGTTGTTTTCACTATGACTTGCAGTGACGATTATTTTTTTGGTTACTGTTTCGGCGCCCAGGTAATGGATCTCTAGCGTATATTCACCTTCAGGTACCTGATTAAATACAAAGCGGCCGTCACGTGTCGTCACAACAGCAAGACCTAGCTCCTTAATTTTTACTTGCGCACCTTCAAAATAAACAGTATTAGCACTGTCAGTAATACGACCACTAAAAGGGTAGTTTTGTGCATGAGCAAGGCTAGTTAATAGTAAACTACTGCACGCTAGTGCAATGGCAGAATGTTTAAAGTGTGGCCATGTTTTAAAATTAGTCATTGTTTTTTCTCGTCAGTTTTATTATTTGAACTGTTATTGTTGAGTGATTGTTAAGTTGGTATTTATGTGTACTCATTTTATGACGAGCAAAGTAACCTGTTTAAATGACAAAAATATTTCAAGACAATTTAGCCCGTTACAAATCAGCCTTTATTGCTGTTATTTATCCAACTAAACCGACAATTTGAGCTAATCTGACCTGATTAATTAAGCGATTATTTGATATTTTTTCATCATAGAGTGCTTACTATTTAAATTTTTCTCTCTAGGTGAGCGTTTCAGTAAAAAAACTGTCACTAAGGTGAGCTAATATGACCCTTACATTTTTTTCAATGCTTATTATGATCTAAGCCCGTTTTACTTAACGTTCAATAATTCTGGCTTAGCTATGACTTGGCTATAACTTAGCTATTAACTCTGCCTTAGACCTGATGTAACTCATATTCAGTTCGGGCTCAGCGATGCTCAACTTATGATAAATTAAGGCTTATAAATAATTTATGAATTTTACATACCTTGCTCTGCACAAACATTTATTTTTCTATTTAGGCATTACCATTTGCGCTGTGCTGGCATTAACATTTACCCAAGGAGAATTAAAACCAACCGCTGAAATAGATTGGCTAGACGCTTTAGGAGAAGGAGGTATATCGGTTATAACGCTTATCTGGATATTTTTCACCTTGGCCAGTCGACCCGCAGGTAGCGTAACTAATTTACTTTTTTGGGGGTTAGTTATCATGCATGTTTCTATGCTGTTAGATTTCCTAGACGAGTTTATTCACTATGAGAATGGTGCCGTTTGGATCACTACCGTTGAGTCATTACCTGCACCTATTGGTATGATTTTGATGACTTTTGCCTTATACCGTTGGCACCAAGAACAAAACTGTATTAATAATCAATTAAGGCGTACTGAGCGTTTTTATCGAGAACACAATTTAACTGATTTTACGACCGGTTTAAATGGTGCTGATTATATAAAAAATCAGATAACACTTGAAATTAACCATGCTAAGAATAAACAACAATTGTTCTCTTTACTGATGTTAGATATTCGACAGTTTTCCCAATTTAATCAGAGTTTTGGCAGTATGCATGGTGATTCACTATTACGTGAAGTTGGACAGATAATTCAAATGAATATACGAGACGGTGACATAGCCTGTCGTTATGCGAGCGATCGATTCGTGGTATTGTTTCCTAATACCGCCCATAACACGGCAGAGGAAATTACCACACAAATACAAAGTGCGATAGAACATTTAGCTTATAAATCAGGACAATCAAGTCAAGCCATTTACCCGCAAGTAACCCCTTGTTGTCGGCAGTATCAACAAGCAACAAACTACAACGAAGTACTCGCAGATATTAGTACCCATTTAGCATTAGCTAAAGTGTTATGTACACGTGAGCAAGTAAGCGTTCAATGAAATTTTTTGAGCACCACGAAAAAGTACTCCGTAGCCATATGTTAGCCCTGTTGTTGGTTGATTTAGTTAAGCAGCGTGGTGTGCATCCTGACAAAATTTTAAAGGGCACCAAATTATTCTATCAAGACTTAGCAAAAGCATCGGTTGTGCTGTCTCATCAGCAATGGGTTCGTTTGGTGATGAATACCTGCAAGTTAAACAACCAGCACGACATTCCTTTTCTACTTGGCCGACAATTATTCCCTGCACAATTAGGCAATGTAGGATTTGCGCTCATGAACACGCACAATTTAAATGATATGCTGAGAGTCATTAAGTGTTATCAAGGGCAAATTTTTCCTTACCTGTTTATGAGTCAACGCAGCAACAATGGCACGCGTTTTTTATTTTTTAATCAAGCCATATCTATTGAAAACAAAGCCTATTTTGTATTTATGTCAGAGCTATTATTAAGTGCTTTAACTTGCGCAATAAAATGGCGTATGGGCTATGTGCCCACTATAGCGGTGCGCTTCCCTTATCAACGTCCAACATATGTTGAACAATATCAGGCATACCTGCCCTTTCCGTGCAGTTTTTGTTCCGACAACATCCAAGAAAATGTGCAAATATCAATTGCAGAAAAAACGCTGCAACAGCCTTTTAACGATGGCAATAGACGTTTACTCCACTTTCATTTACGTTCCTTACCTAAAACCGATGTAGGTAAAGGGTTAGTACAAAGTGTTTGGCAAATAATTGAACGTTATCATCGCCTGCAACGCGACATTTCCTTAGATCTATTAGCCAGTGAGTTAGACGTGAGTGCAGCAACACTTAAACGAAAATTAACCGCTCACCATACTAACTATCAAAAAATACTCGATAGATATAGACAGCAACAAGCAATTTTTTCATTACGAGAACAAGGTTACAGCACCGAAAAAGTAGCGCAATTATTGAGTTTTACAGATATAACAAACTTTCGTCGTTCATTTAAGCGCTGGACCGGCATTACACCCAGTGCGTTGAAGCAAAGCATTTATTGATAACTCAATGTGTTCCCCCTAGCAACAAAAGTTAGTAGCTGTTCACCAAAAACCCTTTTTTTAAAAAAGGTATTACATGAAAATATGGTTGGAAATTTTGAGTGAGTATCTACTTAAATTTCTTAAATTCACTCAAGCAAGGTGTGCTGCCAGAAAAACGTGTAATAAGTTGTGGTATCACCAGTAAAGGCCTATGGAGAAGTTCTAAAACTAAAGGTATCAATATGGCATTAACCGATCAATTTATCCAAGGTGAAGAGCTAAATGCCCTACGTGAACTTTGGGTGAGAATACATCATGGTTAGTGAACCGCCCTGTGCGGAGCCGCATGCAGGCTGTTGTGGGGCTGGAGGTTAGAGTTCTTCGGCTACCCGATCATACAATTTTATAAGGGTACTACCGCCCTTTCTCGTATTTAGGCAACTTATCTTGTAACTTACACCAATTTGCTTTGTAATCAGTATAAATATGAGCATCAATTACAACAGGTATGTCACAATCAAAAGTTGCAATTGCTAATTCAATTTCATTTAAAGATGCACCATTTACGCGAAAACCTAAACTAGAACCACACTCAGAACAAAATGTGCGAATAGTACCATTTGGTGCGATAAACTCTTTTAAGCTATCTCTACCTGAAATCCAGTTTAACCCCACCACACCTACTAATGTTCCATATGCGGCACCATGAAACTTACGGCACATTGTGCAATGACAATTAGCAGCTTGCTCACTAAAGCGATTAACAACAAAAGTAACCGCACCACACAAACAACTACCTTTATAAACATCACTCATATGAAATTACCACTGGTTGCATAACGAGGCTGTAGAATTACTCGTTTTTATTATAATTATTTAATCAAAATACTCTAACGGTATTATTTTCTTTTAACAATCAAAAACGTTTTGCATGACACTCTCTCTAAACTATTTGTTGCTCCTTGGCGTTGCCATAACTCATCCTAAATAACATAGTTTGGTTATTTTAGCTTAGTGTAAAGTTGGTATTGTTCAATATTTCGTGAGTGTCTGCTTAAATTTTATTTTTTGATAAAGCGCCCGATACGCATTGCATAGGCGTAACACAAACGCCCTATCCGAAAGGCGAATAGTATAAGGCTAATGGCAAAGGCGAATAAATAAGGTAAGGAGAAAAATAAACAACAGATGAAACAGTAAAAAATTAACAGGCGAAAAATGGTTTTATTTTTCGCCTTAACTTCGTACGTCTTGCGATCAGGTTATTGATAGCAAGCCAGTCACTGAATAACACGCTATTTACCCTATAGAGTAGAGCCCGGGCTTGTCCAACACCCGAATAAGGTGTCGGCTACGCGACACCTATTCTTATTTGTTATAGCGAATCATCATTTGACTTTTTTTCTTTTTTAAAGCTATTAGGTGAAAGGCCTTCTTTAATTATTTTATCTAATTCAGCTCTTTTCTTTGAATCGTCGCCATTCTCATTTTGATCCAATTTTCTTTCTTCGGCTTTCACTAGGTTTTTTAACGAAGGTTGAAACATTGACATTATTTCTACACTCACAATATATCTCCATGAATTAATTCTTGTTGTAATAATGACTATTGATATAAGGGCAATAATATAAATTACAAATTACTCGAAAATTGACCTTTCGCTATAACGAGGCTGTAGAATTTCTCTTTTAGAAAAAATAGCCTCAAAAATTATTAAAAATTAAGCCTCAAAACGCGTTGCTACGTGAAATATGAGGCAATAT
>JBLHNB010000166.1:0-8689 GCA_047621305.1 Alteromonadaceae bacterium
TCAACAAGAAAAACTTGGTTTTGTTGCACGTGCGCCGCGCTGGGCTATTGCTTATAAATTTCCTGCCCAAGAAGAACTTACATTAGTTGAAGACGTTGAATTTCAAGTGGGTCGAACTGGGGCAATGGGTGTCACCATGAGATCTAATGTTTCAAGTAGAAACTCACTCTTAAATTCTTGTTTAGCAGCGTAATAGGTAATATTCATGTCAGAAGTAAAATTAAATAAAGAACAGTTATCAATTATAGATCAACTAGACAGCAGTATTGAATTAAGTTTTCTCGAAGAGCTAATCTCAAGTTCGGTTAATGAGTTATCTTTAGATAATCTTCTTATAATGTTAAAGGTAGCAAACGCTCTTTATCGTTCAGGTATTCCAGTTTTAAATGATGAAATTTATGATGGATATATTACTGAGTTAAAGTCTAGAGAGCCTAATCATCCATACCTCACAACTATTGAGCCTGAAGTATTAATTGATAGTAAAACAGTCCCCCTCCCCAAAAAGATGCTTTCTACAGATAAGGCTTATTCGTTTGATGAAATTACTAAATGGGTTAAGAGAGTAATAAAAGCTTCAGAAGAAATTGGAATTGAAAAGTCAGATGTACAGATCAGAGTAACTCCTAAGCTTGACGGTTATGCTGCTTATGATGATGGTTCAACTTTATATACCCGTGGCGATGGTTTTAGAGGACAAGACGTTACAAGAGCTTTCGATAAAGGCTTAAAGGTAGCTCAGAATGGTGAGAGAGGTTTAGGACCTGGTGAAATAGTAATTAAGAAAAGTTATTTTGATTCTGTTTTAAGTGAAAAATTTGAAAACTCCAGAAATATCCAAGCAGCAATAATAGCAGAAAAGAAAGTAGATAAGTCTATTCAAAAAGCAATTGATGATGGTGCTTGTGTTTTTTATCCTTTCCAGTTGATTGAAAACAGGACTGCTCATTATAGTGAAATACTAACTAACTTTGATAGTATTGTTGAAACGATGTGGAAATCTGTTGATTTCGATATTGATGGTGTTATTTTTGAAGCCACTAACGAAGAATTAAAAGAACATATGGGAGCCACGAGACATCATCATAGGTGGCAAATAGCATTTAAAGTAAATGCAGAGTCAGCAGAAGTCAAAGTAGTTAAAATTGTGCCTCAGACATCAAGAACAGGTCGTATATCTCCTGTTGCAGAACTAGAACCCACTAAACTTAGTGGAGCAATGATCAGTAGAGTAACAGTTCATCATTATAAAATGGTTCAAGATAAAGGTGTTGGACCAGGGGCTATTGTTCAGCTAGTTCGAAGTGGTTTAGTCATCCCAAAGATTGAAAAAGTTATAAAAGCTGTAGAACCTATACTCCCAGATGTATGTCCAAGTTGTTGTACTCACCTTATTTGGGAATCTGATCATTTAATTTGCCCAAATAAAACAGATTGTCCAGCGCAAACAGAAAACACATTAGTTCACTTTTTCAAAACATTAGGAAACAACGATGGTTTTGGTCCTAAAGTAATAGAAAAGCTTCATGAATGTGGAATGAAAAGAATTCATGAGATTTACGAGGGAATTGAACATAAATTCCTAGGTTATGGCTTCGGTGAGAAAACAGCTAAAAATTTAGTTGATCAACTCAAAGCAAGCCAAACAATTGAAATAGAAGACTGGAGATTTCTATCCGCTTTTGGAGTTAGTCGTTTAGCAGGAGGAAACTGTGAAAAACTACTTCAACATCACTCTATAAAAGAGCTATTCGATGTATCCTTAGAGGATATGGTTAAGATTGATGGTTTTGCTAAACAAAGTGCTGAAGCAATTGTTGAAGGTTTGGAAAATGTTAAAGAAGAATTTTTAAAAGTCTATGATCTTGGTTTTAAATTAGCTGTAACTCCGAAGCAATCTGAGCAGTCTGAGAATAGCTCTCCTATCGCGGGTAAACTTGTTGTCTTTACTGGTGCTATGACCCAAGGGGCAAGAGGAGATATGGAAAAACAGGCTAAATTATTAGGAGCAAAGGTTGGAAAATCAGTTTCAGGCAAAACCGACTTTTTAGTAACAGGTGAGAAAGTTGGTGAAAATAAGACAAAGGCAGCCATCGATAAAGGCGTTAAGGTTATTTCTGAAGCAGAGTATTTAATATTAATAAATGATTAATTAAACATAATGTTTGAGGCTATCAATCGCAAAATGAGATTAGCCTTCAATATTATCACTAATGCATTAAGTTCAATTCACTGTAAACATCTATAAATCTCTGAGGCAAGCTCAATAATATCTATTTTGTTTGATTGAGTTCTCGATAAGAATACGAACTAATTATTTTTGGATTAAAATTTAGGGATACTATTTCTATTCTGTTTATTAACGTGAATGCTGGAATCATTTTTGCGACTTATTCGATTGATAACAAATTGTTATTGCTGATAGCACTTCAACCAAACGCAGATTTTAAATACTACTTATGTTGATACTTATTAAATTAAGTGTGACTACGTATAATTATTGATATTAGTCTCATTTACGGTTGGTCGTTTTAAAGGGATGCAGTTAAGGTAATTTTTTAAAAATACGATTTTTCAGTCATAATACTTGAGATTCAACCTGCAATATTTAGGATCACTTTGTGTGCATTCCAGACGTTAGCCTTGAAGTGTTTTGCCATATTTCTAGGCTCACGATCGTATACGTTTTTATGTAATAATCTAATACTCAGGTAAAGGCGGTAAACCGCTCTGGTTTAGGTCTTACACATAATAACAAGCAAATTAAACGGGAATAAATATGAAACCAAGTGATATTGAAAAAGAAGCAATAGAAAGATATACATCGTTAGGTGAGATAATAACGGATTTAGATGAGGCTTTGAATATACTTTCTATTCATGGGGAAAAATGTAAAAAGGCTATTCATCCATCAATTCGTGCAGAAGCCTGGAAAGCCCACATTGCATCGAAAAACAATAATAAGTAAATTCGTAGTAGCATCTCTTGAGTCAATAAAAGAGTGCAGCACATAACAAGTTTGTCAACTAGGACAAATTTTAGCTACGCAGTTTGTGTTGCCGCTGCGCGTCAGTATCACACAAACTGCTTCACAAAAATTAGCCTGTTACAAAGGTGTTATCGATAAAAAATCTAATGCAAATCAACTTATGCCTTACATAGCTTAATGTCCGCTGTGGTAAATAGTGTCGTAACACGGCTAATTTTCCCAGTGCATTAGAAGCTTTAAGTGGTAGTGTAAGTAACTAACCACATTAAAAGGGATTTTATATTATGCCGCAGACACGAAGCATATGAATATCAGAACCAGAGCTGCTCAAATTAGAGCTAGATGGCTAAGAACGGGCTTACAATGTGAGTTGTCACTCGATGAATTAGAGCCTCTATTTTCAGTTTATGCTGAGACTCCAAGAGGTAAGCTTGTGATTATTGATAAGACTCAGGCAATCACCTTAAAAAACCTCCTAAGCTTATCTGCTGATGAATATAATACTTATAAGCTAGACATCAAAGCTCGTAATCAAGCTACAGCCCTTCATACAAAATTAAGCCGCTTTAACCTACCAGTCCTCGTTAGCATTGATGATATTTATCAAATTATTCGAGATAAGCTTGATATCAAGAAAAAGTATTTCACACTCAAAAACGAAAACTCACCAGTAACTATCGAAAACCTTGTTTTATCCCCCGTGACAAGATCTGAATATTATTTAAAGTTAAAAAAGAATGCTGACCAAAAAATGATTTTTTGGCGAAAAAAAGCTCTAAAACCTAAATTTACTCTCACTCAATTGACCGAACAAATGGAGTCCATAGGATATAAAATAATTAGTTCTAAAAGAGGGGTTCCTATACGTGAGCGCATTCGGATTATCGACAATAAGATAGCTTTGACATTAAATAATATAGAAATATTAGTTAATGTTGATGATGAATTTAGAGTCAGGTTAAGTGTTTAATTTTTGGTGCTAATACTTTCCCAGCGCCAATGTTCCCTTGGTGCGCTAAGCGGAAGTTAACGTGAATGATTTAGCAATACATTTTCTAATGAATATTTTATGTCATGTTACTGATCGTATTACTGAGAGGTATCAGTAATATCTAATTATTTACAGTGATGTTGTTTTATACGGTATCTAATGCTTTGATATTGTGGGATATTAAAGTGAATTAAATAATAATATATTAAATATCCTAATCATACCCTACATGGAGTTACTTTATGGAAAACCAGAGACCTCGTTTAAGAAAATTGACTGTTAAAAATTTTAGATGTATCGGACCTACTCCTGTTGAAATTGAACTTGATGAAATTGTTGTCTTAGTTGGGCCAAATAATGTGGGAAAGAGTTCAATACTTCGAGCCTATGAAGTCGCAATGGAAGAGGCATCTAAAGCTGGTCACTTAACCATCCATGATTTTCCAAATGAAGAAATCGATACTGATAATTTACCTACAATTGAGCTTGAAACAATTGTTTTTGACGAAGGTGAACCTGGAAAGGATTGGGTCAAAATTGATGATGTATCTGGTGAGAAAATAGTTAGGGAAAAATGGTCGTGGGCTGAGCCAGGAAAAGCGTCTAGGGTAGGTTGGGATGTAAAAACAAATGATTGGCATAAAACAAAACGGCCATGGGGGGCCGCAGGAGTAGCACAAGCTTATAGGCCAGAGCCACACCGTGTTGATGCTTTTTCAGATCCTGAAGTGCAATCTAAAGAGATTGTTAAATTATTACAAACGGCACTGCTAGAAAGAGTAAAGTCTTTAGCCTCTGAAGAAACAAAAGAAAATGAATTAACACCTTATCAGCAGCTATTAGTAAATGTGTCTGAATTACAACAAATAATAGTAAAAGATGCTGAAAAAGAGATCGAGTCAGTGCAAAAGGATATGGGGAAAATGGTAAAGGAAGTTTTCCCTAACTATGTTGTTAAATTTGATGCCCGACCTGAGGATGATGTAGAAAAATGCGTTAACCTTTTCAAAAATGACCCTCAATTAAAGATGGGGCCAGAGCATGGACATCAAACTACTATTGATAAACAAGGAAGTGGCGCTAGAAGAACCCTATTATGGTCAGCGTTAAGAATTCTATCGGAACAAAAGCGAGCGAAATCTACTAAAAATGCAGATAGGCCGCATATATTATTGTTAGATGAACCTGAACTTTGTTTACATCCCGATGCAATACGTGAAGCCTGCCGTGTTTTGTATGATTTACCAAAAACGAATACATGGCAAGTTATGGTAACAACACATTCGCCAGTATTTATTGATTTATCCAGAGATAATACATCTATAGTTCGTGTCGAACGAGCAGAGAATGGCGATGTAAAAGGCACTACAATTTTTAGACCTGAAAGGGCTAAGCTAGATCCTGATGATAAAGCACGTCTTAAAATGCTTAACTTACTTGATCCACATGTAGCGGAATTCTTTTTTGGAGGTAAAACAGTTTTAGTTGAAGGTGATACTGAGTACACAGCATTTAAGCATGTAATCGCTAAAAACCCTGAACAATTTAAAGGTGTTCACATTGTGAGAGCACGCGGAAAGGCCACATTGGCTTCCTTAGCAAAGATACTTAATCAGTTTGGGGCACCATATTCTCTTCTTCATGATTCGGATAGACAAAAATGTAAGGTAAAAGATGGTAAGGAACCTAAAGGGAACCCTGCATGGGGAACGAATAAAAACATATTAGCCTCAGTTCAACAGGCCGTAGATCCAAGTAAAGTAAGATTAGTTGCTTCTTTACCAAACCTAGAAGAAGCATATTTTGGTGTAGAAGTTAAATCTGAAAAACCATATACAGCACTGCAAATTTTAAGTGATGAAAATGGAGCAGAGTTTCAAAACTTAAAGTTATTACTCATCGCATTGACAGATTTTAAGCAACCTTTACCCCATAATGCATTGGAATGGAGTTCAATTGAAGAATTAGATAAAGCTGTCAATATGCTTCCTATTTGATAGGCATGTAATGAGGTGCTTAAATGAAACTAAAACAGTGGGTAGGTTTTTATTTACTGCACATTTTAATCCTCAATTGTAGCCCCTTAAAGGGGCGTTATCGTTACAAAATCTAATCCAACCAAACCGATAAGATATAAGGGTTAATGTCTGCAAATGTGATAAAAGCTAACCTTAGTTTCTAATCAGTAAGTAATTAAATACAGGTCACTGCTAGTGACTTCTTGGGTGCGCAAAGCGAAAGTTAGTTTCAAATTAATATCTTTACGTCAAACTGGAGTATAAGGATGTACAAAAAAAAGTTTTCTCCTGAAAAGGCTAATATTGATAAACAACAGGTATTTATTGAAAAGTTTGGTCACATAACAAAGCAAGCAAAAAAACATAATTATAAGTATATAAATCCAGACTTAGTAAAAAGTGTAGTTGGTAAATGGACACCAATTTCAATCTGGAATTTTTCATTTTTGCTTGAGTGCTTTATTGCAGCGATGACTGAAACAGGTATTAGTATTATGAATTCAAAAGGATCCTACAAAACAGATATCGTAGGTGTGCCTGAAGCTCTTATCGGAGTTGGTGATAAGCTTTTGAAAAGCAATATTAATTACAAACAAGGCCAATGGAATTTTTTTAATGATTTAGACTTTGATATTGTGCACACATGTATTAAAGAGCAGCCCGTAGAGACTATTGTAAAACCATATTTTTCTTTTGAAGAATTTAAAAGAGATAAAGATGAAACTAGGATAGTTGTTCACGCTACTGTTGCTGAGTTTGAAGGCACACCTTGGACTATTTCATTTCCTTTGCAATACATCATGAAGGGCTTTCCAAAAATAAAAGACCAACACTTTGGATACTGCCATAAAATAGCTTTACAAGACGACAACGGAAATTTTGATAAAGAGTATGTCTATATTGGTGTTACTAAGCGCAATTGGCTTAAGAGAATGAGTGAGCATTTTAATGAGATTAAGTCAGGTAGCAATAAGCTATTCCATAAAACTTGGCGTGAGTTCACTGGAAATAAAAGGGTTATGTTAAACAGTGAATTAATTGTTGGAGACCACACTTTTGAACAAATTATGGCTTGGGAAGAAACCATGGTTGATAAATGTATGGATGATAATCTTTCATTAAATATGATACCTGGTGGCTTCAAAGGAATGAAATATCTTCATAAGCATAGATTATTAAATAGAGAGAGAGTAACTATTGATGAGCGTGATGATGCTGTATTAGAGTTTCAAAAATTACATCCTAGAGCTGGTATAGCTAATTTACTGATCAGTGAGCTTTGGAAAAGTGATGATTATGCAAAAAAAATTATTTGTGGTGCTGATGACCGATTATCAGTGGAACAAGTTTTAAGAATTCGAGAACTTAACGAAACTGGGATGCCAATTGAAACAATCACAGAATTAATTGATGCTCGTAATTTGCAACAAGTTCAAAGAGTTATTAAAGGTAAAACATACACCCGCATACATTGACAGCTAACAAATAAGGAATCGCATGGCTAGTTTGTATCATTACACTTCAGGGAAAGCACTCCTTGGTATTCTTCAGTCGCATTATTTTTGGGCAACGGATATTCGTTTTTTAAACGATTATGAAGAATTAAACCGTGGTTTGGATATATTCGAGAGATTTACTAAAGATCTTCTTAAGGACATTCCCTGTGATCGAGAACATTTATCAGAATTAGTAAAAATTTGTGTTGGAAATATTAGAAGAAATTCGAAATTAACTCTTATAAATTTAGTTTCTTTTTCAACAGAGTCAGATAATTTACGTCAATGGATGGCATATTGTAATTCGGTAGGTGGCTACTGTATAGAATTTGATGAAGCTCTAATAATTCCTAATTCTTTAGATGAATACAAAAATTGTCTGAGGTTATCTGAAGTTGAGTATCTGGATAGCGGTTTACCTTCCTATTCAAGCTCAATTTATAAGTTCGGAGAATTGATAAAAGATTTAACTTTAGCTGAAGATAAACAAACTTCAGAGGCGTTGCTTATTGAAAGTTTTGCTTTAAAAGTTAATAAACTTTTTCTTGATAGCATGTTGCTTGCTTCCAGTATCAAACCTAGTGAATTTTCAGATGAACGTGAAGTAAGGTTATTGTATATAGGAAAAAGTAAGGAGAACGAAACTATCTCTGAAGGTACAGACCTATCTAATCTTTATGCTAAACCCAATCTACCTGAAGTTGGTTTTCGAGAGGTGAATGATTTTTTAGTGCCATATCAACCTTTACCCTTTAATATTGAGGCAGTCAAAAAGGTCATTATCGGCCCCTCAAGTAATATGGAATTGGCTGAACTTGGATTAAAAGAATTTAGAGACCGGAACAATTTGCAATTTGATGTTGTTCACTCAAAATGCACTTTGAGACGACTTTAGTTCGTTTTATTCAAAAGTGTAGCCAAGAACTCTTTAGTCCCTAAATTTCGTGTTATCGATATAAAATCTAATCCGAAATGTTGTTTGGAGTTTGTTACCTAATGACCGCAATGTGGCATCAGTTAGCATTAGCAGTGCTCAACTTATCCAAAGGTGACAGCTTTAATAATATCCATTTTGTTTGATTGAGTTCTAAATATTATGGCAGAACTCATATCTGTTCATACAAATTAAGTAATATTTAAAGATTAAATGACATAAATTGTCTGAATGAGTTTAATCTTTTTATAAGTCAAAATC
>JBLHNB010000167.1:0-8559 GCA_047621305.1 Alteromonadaceae bacterium
AAATAGAGCCCAACGTTTAAGAAGATCAAAATCCACATTACCTTTTTGGGTGTGAGAACGAATTGAACTAATAGAGGTTGGTACTATGGTGGCCAGTGAGGTTGCTGTTGCAACTAGCATCGCAGATTCTGGAGATACGCCAAAGCTCTGGAACAAGAAAAATAGCACAGGTACGATTACGATACCGCCACCTACGCCTAACAAGCCAGCTAAAATGCCTGCGAATACACCTGTGGCAACCAATGCCAAAATGGGTGAGATATTATTTATTATAAATTCAATGATATTCATTAACTACTACTTCTATTTTTAATAACGGCAAAGATCTTACAAGCAATTCAAGGAACAACTGCGGCCTCCGTTTTTAAGCCTTTAAGTAAAAAAATAGCTCAAGCATGCCACACAAGCTCAGTTTTGCAAAATCCAAGATAACGTGCTGTTGTAATTATTTATTTCTATTCTATGCCCCTATGATATTTAGCCTTCAGTGAAGGATTACCAATTTGGCAATGGGAGTGAAATCCCCCTCCCAAAGAAAAAAATAGTCTTACTAAACATTGTTATATTGGTTCGTTACTGGTGGAGAGTTCTTTTCGGATTATTTCTGCACCTGCAGTTAACGCATTTAATTTACCCCTTGCCACATTATGAGATAAAGGGGCCATACCACAGTTGGTGCAAGGGTAAAGCTTGTCTGCATCCACATACTTAAGTGCTTTTCGTAGAGTATCTGCGACTTCCTCTGGTGTTTCAATAGTATCGGTTGCGACGTCAATGGCACCTACCATCACTTTTTTACCTCGAATAAGTTCAAGTAACTCCATTGGAACATGAGAGTTGTGGCATTCTAGTGAGATAATATCGATATTAGATTTTTGTAGTTTGGGGAAAGCGTCTTCATATTGTCGCCACTCTGACCCCAAAGTTTTTTTCCAATCTGTATTGGCTTTAATGCCATAACCATAGCAAATATGGACAGCAGTTTCACATTTCAGTCCTTCAATTGCTCTTTCTAAACAAGCAATACCCCAATCATTTACCTCATCAAAAAACACATTAAATGCAGGCTCATCAAATTGAATAATATCAACACCAGCCGCCTCTAATTCTTTGGCTTCTTGATTGAGAATTTTGGCAAATTCCCAGGCTAGCTTTTCACGACTTTTATAATGGTCATCATAAAGCGTATCTATCATCGTCATGGGACCTGGCAGAGCCCATTTAATAGGCTGCTTAGTTTGCTGACGTAAAAACTTGGCATCTTCAACAAAAACCGACTTTTGGCGAGAAACAGCACCAACGACCGTTGGCACACTTGCATCATAACGATCACGAATTTTAACTGTCTTACGTTTCTCAAAGTCAACTCCGTTGAGGTGCTCAAGAAACGTAGTGACAAAATGTTGTCGGGTTTGTTCGCCATCACTGACAATGTCAATACCGGCTTGTTGTTGATCTTGTAATGACAAACGTAACGCATCTTGTTTGCCCTCAATTAATTCCTCATCTTGTAATTTCCAAGGTGACCAAAGAGTCTCAGGCTCTGCAAGCCAAGACGGTTTAGGTAAGCTGCCTGCAGTTGAAGTAGGTAATAAATTTTTCATAATAAATGATGCCGTATGTTTGGGTTAATTATTTAATGTCGCTATCTAATACCAATGGCAATAAATATGTGATCATTCTAAATGGACTAAATATTCCAATAACATCGTTGCTTTCAATCCCAATAGCTAGCTATTGCTCAATCAAGTGCCTTGTTCTTGAAAATTTATCCTCATTAATATTTGATCACTAACTTATTGCCATTGGTATAACTTAGTTATTGAACGTAACTAGCAGACCATTGCTCAAGAACAGTTTGGTATGGTTTGATGAAGTGCTCCTCAGCAAATTTTCCCTGCTCATTAGCCATCTGGCTACGCTCTTCTCGATCATAAACAATGTGAGTTAATGAATGATCTAGGTTCTTCAAATTTGGCTGATAGCATTTACCTGCAACAGCATTAGCATTATAAATCTCAGGTCGGTAGATTTTTTGAAAAGTTTCCATCGTGCTGATGGTGCTTAACAGCTCAAGATTAGTGTAATCATTAAGCAAATCACCAAAGAAGTGAAAAGCTAAAGGCGCAACACTATTTGGCGGCATAAAATAGCGAACCTGTAAGCCCATTTTATTGAAATATTGCTCAGTCAAAGAAGATTCATTTGGCTGGTATTCAACACCTAATACCGGATGCTGATTTTCGGTTTGATGATAGGTCTTGTTGTCCGAAACACTGAGACATATTACAGGTGGCTTATTAAAGTGATGCTTGTAAGCACTCGAATTTACAAAATATTTAAAGAGCTTCCCATGCAGATCGCCAAAATTATCTGGAATGCTAAATTTGGCTTGATCCTTGTTATGAGCTAACAGTAATACGCTAAAATCATAATCTCGCACGTAAGAGGAAAAATTATTCCCTACAATGCCTTCAATACGTTTGTTCGTTTTATGATCAACAATATTCGTTTTCAATATTTCAATCGATGGGAAGGTACTACCACTACCTTCAATATCTATATCAACGGAAATAATTTCAAGTTCGACAGAATAACGATCTGCTTTGGCGTTATCCCAATGCGCTAAGGCATTAAAACTATTGTCGATCATCTTTAAGGCGTTGCGTAAGTTCGCTTGTCGGTAGCTTCCTCTGGCCAAATTAGCAAAGTTGGTGGTGATACGCGTATTGTCTGATGGGTGATAATTTTCATCGAGACAAATGCTCTTAATAGTAAATGTAAAATCTTTATTCATTGTGATCCGGTATCCTGTTTCCTGAGATAAAACCTAAATTTATTTTTTGCTCTTTCTAGACTTTCCAATCTGACTTTTCTGATGTTTTCAGTAAGTAGTCTTCACAGTATTTTTTGGTTTATGCCTGAAGGCTTAATTGAGAACCAACTGCAATATTGTCTAAAGTTAAAAGCAGAGTGTGTTTTATACCTGGTTTGTTACATGAATAAAATTGATTTAAATTCATTGATACATGAGCTAATCTCATGGATTGTTTTTATTCGTAACTTTTGGAGTATTCATACCAGTCATTAGGGTTATATCTCTTTGTAAGAGAGTGCTGTGACTTCATCGGTACGCCTACAAGTGCTCTTGATCTGTATTTGCTGAACTCCCATATTGAAGTGGAGCAGGTATATGCTATGGTAAATTAAACTTATTGTGAGGACACCCCATTGAATAGAATGATTTTTTTGATAATTAGCCTTATATTTTTTGCTGATAAAACTTACGCCACACCGCAATTAGAGAATAACTACAAGTCGCCTTTGGCTTTTACAACTGAAGTAAATAACTATTTGCAAAAAGACAAACTGGAGCCTGTTGAAAAAAATGGGATCGTAATTACCGGCAGCTCAAGTGTCCGGTTTTGGTAGTCTCATATTCACAGTGACTTCACACAAGTAGACGTTATTTCTCGTGGGTTTGGCGGCAGTAACATGAATGATTTATTATACTTTTCTGAAGCATTAATTACCGAGTATCAACCAAGAGCCGTTGCTATTTATGAAGGCGATAATGATATTGCACAAGGTATATACCCGTTCCACTTGAAGATGCAGTTTCAGAGCGAAGCTAGGAAATCAGATCAAGGCGCGATACGCTGATAAGGGTTATTCCCTTATCGAGTAGTGCAACGCAGGACTGGTTTTCTAGCTTCGCTCCCTACGGGCAAGCCGAGAAAGGGTCATCTCCTGCGTTATTGATTTCGACAATAGAATAACTATTCTCTTCAATCAATTCCTGGTAGCTAACCCTTTCTCGACTTGCTGAAATCTGCATCTTGAAGTAGAGCGGGTATATCACCCGCGTTAATTTTGAACAAGTTTATTGAATTAAGTACTAAACTTAGAAGCTCATTACCTGAGATTCGAATTTATTTTATTTCAATTAAGCCCAGTATTGCCCAACAATCGATGTGGCCTAAAATGGTAGAAATCAATCAATTAATAGAGCAGGTTTGTGTTTGTTAAGTACGCATTCGTAGACCTTAAACGATAAAACCTGCGATCTCAAATAACAATGAGTCATGAGATGTACATAATTAATGTACAAAATAATTTGTCATATTTTTGCTTAAATCCTTTATTTCTCACCCAATCAATTACATTACGTCGTTTTTGTAAATAATGATTTTCTTTAAGGCTTATAATTATCGGAGGTTATGTTTGATTTAAATCAAGCAAAATTTTCAATTGTTTTGTATGCTTATTTACTTAGTCCAAAATAGATAAAAGGGTACTGCCATGACAGAAATCAATACAATATTATATGCTACTGACCTTGGAAAACATACCAGACCCGCTTTTCGTATGGCTGTAACCCTCGCCAAACAAAATAGCGCTAAAATTCACTTTCTATACGTAATTGAACCGATAAACCCTAATACAGCATCTATGGTTAACTCCTATCTGGCTGAAGGGACCGTAGAAGATCTATATAAACGTTCCGTTGATGATTTACATAAGAAAGTTAAGGATCGCATTGATAAATTTTGCCTAGAAGAATTAGACGGTAAAGAATTCCCCGGTGGTAAACCTGAAGCACATATTATTGAAGGTTCACCTGCCGCGACCATAATTAATACCGCCAAAGATAAAAATGCTGACCTTATCGTAATGGGTAGTCACGCACATAGTGTCTTAAACAGTCTGTTTATCGGCTCTGTTGCAGATAAAGTAGTGAACAGATCAACTACACCTGTATTACTCGTACCACTCAAAAGTGACTAATGTAAAGTACAGCTAATTTTATATACCCAATCCCCTCAAGATGAATTCATTATAAACGTCTTGAGGTGGTTGGGCATAGTTTGAAAATGATAAAATGTGATCTGGTCAACTAAAGTTGACATCTTGTTAAGTGACATTTTGGTAAGATTAACAACTAATTATCTAAAACGGCTTCGTACACTAGTGAAATCACACTGCCATATTTACCAGTTTCAAATT
Source organism: Alteromonadaceae bacterium (assembly GCA_047621305.1). Classification (GTDB taxonomy): domain Bacteria; phylum Pseudomonadota; class Gammaproteobacteria; order Enterobacterales; family Alteromonadaceae; genus Colwellia_A. Next base: position 5,008 of record JBLHNB010000167.1, read on the forward strand.
GCTTACCTTTAAATTGATAATCTTTGTCGTCACCTTCTATTTCACTATGACGAGCATTAGTGAGTAATATAATCGCTAAATCATGTTCTGGATCTATCACAGTGACTGTGCCCGTCCATCCGGTATGCCCGTATGCAGAGCTACTAGCATAGGGACCAAAGTGCCATTTTCTGTCGCCATTATTGGCTCGACGCCAACCTAAACCATAGGTGCCATTACCATCATCAGGTTTAACAAACTGATCAATGACTTTGCCCGAAAATAATTTTTTATTGCCATAACCGCCCCGATTTAATAAGGCTTGTGCTAAAACAGCCATATCTTGAGCCGTTGAAAAAAGCCCTGCATGACCGGCAACGCCCGCTAACGAGTGATACGCTTTTTCATCGTGTACCTCACCTTGTAAAACATAAGTACGCACATCTTCATAACTGACACGATTGCCGCGTGTGGTACCGTGAATTTCGGTGGCCGCAAATTGATTTTTTCTAAAGCCCTTTTGCAATGGATTAAATACCGTATTATTTAACCCAAGAGGGTGATATATCTCATATTCAACATATAAGTCTAACGACATGCCCGTTATTTTTTCTATGATCATACCTAACAGCATATAGTCGGTATCGCTGTACATGCGTTTAGCTGAGCGGCCGACAGCAAAAGGGACTTGCGTTAAAATAAGATTTTTGGTTTTCTTTGAATCGTGAGAGAAAAATTTTGGCCCTAAGTCATTATCACGAGTAAAAAACTTCACTTGCGGCGAGTAACCGGCGTTATGCGTAAGAATATCTTTCACGGTACGTAAATCACGTCCGGCACCACGATAGGTAGGTAAATAATAATTAATAGGTAAACTAGTGTCGAGTTTCTCTTCGTTGACTAGCTTCATTAAAGCAAAGTTAGTGGCAAACATTTTAGTGTTTGAGGCAATATCAAATAAAGTATCTGTCGTCATTTTTACAGGTGATGTTAATAACTCGCCTCCGTCTGCAAACTTTCTCGCATAACCATATGCAGTATTCTTAATGATTTTTCCCTCTTTAAGCACTAATAATACTGCGCCTGGAAAGCCTTGTTCAATGTCATAATTAATGAAGGCATCGACCTTAGTAAATTGTTGCTTGTTCTTTGAACTTTCATCTTCCAGCACAGGGTAAGGAATGGTGATATTAACACGAGCACCTTCAGGTAAAATATTTTCTATTTTAAAGGTGTTATCACCGTTTTTAGTTCGTTTATTCAAAAAGTATTGATAACTATTATAGGCTTGTAAAGGATTAGTAATATTGAGCTTTTCACCATTAATAAAAATATCAGCAGAAACAGCATCTTGATTATCAATGATGATTTCACCTCGACCTTGATAGCTTTTAAAGATACCGCGATCATTAACTAGTTCTCTTGTGCTCCGCTCTAGTTCTGGAAAAGTTTGATCTATTTGCCCTTTTTTACTTAAAATTATATCCATTTTTGTTACTAAAATACGCTCGTCCTCATATTTAACTAGCAGTTTTTTAGCGTGTTCGGGCATATATTTTTCTAACAATGCGAATAAGGTAGCAACCGTTTGCTCATCGGCTCTATTTGTTATTTTCCATGGTACAAAATGTGTTTGAAAGGCATGTAAGACCGCTTGTGTTTGGCTATCAAGTTCGCCCGTTTCCTGGATATCATAACCATAGTGATGAAATGCTTGTTGGATTAAGCCAATATTTGGCATTTGATCTTCAAATAATTGCCAATACTTAAGGGCTGTTTCTTGTTCGTACCACGCGCCAATACCTGCTTGATATAATTGATACCAAGGAAAACGCGGACCGGGATCACTTTTTCGTTGAGGTGCAATATCACTATGACCAATAATATTTGTCGGAGAAATATCAGGGTTTTTCTTTAATATTTCTTTTGAAAGCTCAATAAGCAATTCAATTTGTTTAGGATCATAGTCTGGAAAGAAACACATTTTATTGGCTGCTAAGGTATTATTCAATAAAAGTTGGCCTTGTGCTGACTCAGTTTGATCTTTAGGTAAACGCTCACACTTAGGTACATTCACAATTTCGATGCCAATAGACTGATCATTAACCGCCCTTCTACCTTGCCAGTAACTGCTGCCAGCATGCCAAGCACGTTCATTTTCGTTAACTAGTTTAAGTACTTTAAGTTCATCATCAAGGTAGCTTTTATCATGACTTTCTGGCACTAAATAATGAGAACTTACCTTATTTTTATGAACTAACTCTTGCAGTGAGGCCTGATAATCTTCAGCCGTATAGTGCATGATCAAAAATTTAATGCGTTGCCCATAGTTTTTTGAATGCATTTTTTCTAGAGGCAAGGTATTTGACGTACAACTCGTTAATAAAACACAAGCTAACAAGAATATAATTTTAGGAGAGTATTTTTTTAAAGCTTTAGTCACAGTTAAGTCCAACTTGTTTATCTCTGTTTAGTAGTCTACACCCATATTTTAGCTAAGTTGTGCAAATTGATCGCAATTTAACTTTTACTAGGCCTCACTTGATGAAGTAAATAACATTAATATTTTTTAATCGAATTTATAAATTATTTATTACAAAAAATAAGGTGATTTACCAATATTTAAATAAAATAAATTGAAAAGTCAGACTAAATACTGGATATGACAAATAAATTAATGATATAAACAACGATACAGAAACAAAATAATTTATTACTAGCTGTTTATAGCTGCAGGTTTTTATGTCAACGTTTACTAAAATTAAAGCAATTAAAGATTCTCTTTCTCATAGTGAAACGAAGCTGGCTGATTTCATTCTTAATTCGCCTAATACAATAAGAGAGCTTTCTTCTCAAGAGTTAGCGAATGTTGCTGGTGTTAGTCAATCAAGTGTCGTTAAATTCACTCAAAAACTAGACTATAAAGGCTATCCCGCTTTCAAATTATCAGTTATTGATGCACTGAATATTGAAGCACTTAGCAGTGAACAAAATAATGAGCATCTCCATGGAAAAATAACCCTTAACGACTCATTAGAGCAGCTCGCCGCAAAGCTACTGAGTAGTAAAATATCTGTATTGAATGAAACTAAGAATCTCAATGAAGAACAATCAATTGAACAGGCAATTAGCTTAATTAAATCCGCTAAACGCATTCTTATCTGTGGTTTAGGTGGCTCTGCCCTTGTCGGGTATGATTTCTCTTACAAATTACAAAAAATAGGCTTATCAGCTATCGCTAATGCTGATCCTCATGCACAACTTGTGCTGGCGACAACCTATGGTAAAGGTGATTTAGTTTTTGCTATTAGTGAGTCAGGAAGTACCCATGAAATAGAGCAGATTTGCCTACAAGCAAAAAAAAATGGCGCTAGCATTATTTCCTTAACTAAATACGGTAAAACACCGGTATCTAGTTTAGCTGACATCAAGCTTTACTCGGTTGCTGAAGAAGAATCGCTAAGGCTATCGTCTATTCTGGCTCGTACCGCACAAGAATATATTATTGACGTTTTATTCATTGCGATTACTCAGTCTTCAAGACAAAGTCGAAAGTTATTAGAGAAAACCAAT
>JBLHNB010000168.1:0-8516 GCA_047621305.1 Alteromonadaceae bacterium
ATGCTCGCGACATAGCTCGGGGGCTGAAACGCCCGCTTCTGCTTGCTTCAAAATCTGCATAATCTGACTGTCGGTAAATCTTGATATCTTCATGTAAAAATTCCTTAAATCATAATAAGAAAATTCTACTTATAAATGCAGTCTTTTTGCGGGGGGATTACCGTTCCACGTCAGGTCTGACGGTACAATCCGCAGACCTCGATCTTCCTAGATGGTGGAAGCCGCAAAAGCTTTAGTATCGTCAACAAAGTCAAAAATTGATGGGGCATTATTTGAAATTAATACATCTAAATCTAAAAAAGCAATCCACTCATACTGTTTATATTGGTGCGGAATTAGCATTTTCTGACAAAGAATATTTCGCTTTAATGATGGATCTGGCGCTACCGTAAAAACAACTAAATCAGCGTTGCATTTGGCCGCATAATTAACGAATTGATCTTTTAGAGCTTCATATAGTTTTCGCCAATTGCCATGACTACACTTGCATTCATGATTATCCTAGTACCGACTGTTTAATATTCAAAGCTTTTCTAAAGTACGCAATAGTTTCTTTAAGCCCATCTTCCAAATTCACTTTAGGCTGCCAGCCCAAGTTTTCTTTAGCTAAAGTAATGTCAGGCTGCCTTTGTTTAGGGTCATCGGTTGGTAATGGCATAAACACTAATTTAGATTTACTGCCAGTCAATTGAATGACTTTTTCGGCTAATTCCAGCATGGTAAATTCGCCAGGATTACCTAAGTTAATTGGCCCTGTTACGCCTTTTTCTGTCGCCATCATGCGAACAAAGCCTTCTATTAAATCATCCACATAACAAAAACTACGCGTTTGGCTACCAGTGCCATACATTGTAATATCTTCGCCTTTTAATGCTTGCACAATAAAGTTGCTAACAACTCGTCCGTCATTTGGGAGCATGCGTGGGCCATAGGTATTAAATATACGCACTACTTTAATATCCAAATTATATTGGCGGTGATAATCAAAATACAAGCTTTCTGCACAGCGCTTACCTTCGTCATAACAAGATCTTGGCCCTATCGGGTTTACTCTACCCCAATAACTTTCTTGCTGAGGATGCTGCTCAGGGTCACCATACACCTCAGAAGTTGAGGCTTGAAACACTCGCGCTTTTAATCGCAAAGCAAGATCAAGCACATTAATCGCACCATGCACACTGGTTTTGGTAGTTTGCACAGGGTCTAACTGATAATGAATAGGTGAGGCTGGGCATGCTAAGTTGAATATTTGATCCACTTCTACAGATAGCGGACAAGTCACATCATGGCGGATAAACTCAAAGTTTGGGTTGCCAATAAGGTGTGCAATATTTTGTTTACTACCTGTAAAAAAGTTGTCTAAGCATAAAATATCTTGACCATCTTTAATTAAGCGGTCGCAAAGGTGAGAGCCTAGGAAGCCTGCTCCGCCAGTGATAAGCACTCGTTTCATTAATTTTTCTTCAATTCTTTTAATATCGCGTCTAACCTAGCTATATCTATAACTAAATTTGCTGAATGGGCACGTTCTTTAGGGTTAACCGCATCAGCAATCAAATAATAATATTTATGATTTAGCGCTGATGCGAGCGAGAAATAACAGTTATTGTGTGCATCATCGGCTTTTCGTATTTCAAGAACGGTTGACCCTTCTGGCATCCAAAGCATATTGGTAAGCCCTGCTCCATGAATACTAGCCACAACATCAGCATGCATCAGTAAATTTACCTGAGCTTCAAAATCCAAACTTTCCATTGTAACTATTTGAAAGCCATGCTGAATTAGTACGGGTAGAAGTTCGCTCTCATTAACAATTTTCCTTCTGTCGTTTAGCGACCTACTAATAAAAACTTTTTTTATGCGTTGATTAAGATTACCTCCAAGATGATTTGATCGAACTCTCTCTGCAAGTTTCAACATAACATCAGGCAAATAGTTGCCTGTTGGTGCCAAAGGAGGAACAATTTTCAATTCATCACACTTCGCAACGCTATCTTTATCAATTACTGCAATCCTAATATTAGGGAAAAATTTCAAACTAGCTGCGACATAAGCCGAATAAGCCGATGCCGGAATATAAAGCGTGTATTCACCAATTTCATTATTGGCGTCTAATAAAGACTCGAGTTTTGCAAGAACATCACAAAACCAATGAAAGTAATTATTTGAACACTCATCAGTTAAAAATAAAGCTTTTTTAAATGATATTGAACGTCTAGCCACCCACCGCTTAGCTAACTGCAGCTTTATCAAAGATTTTAGCGATTGAAATCTTGATCTCTTATGACTGAAGCTTTGCGGAAGAACACTAAAACCTTTCTCATGATATATATAACCATTTGAATCAATAAAAACATTAAAAAGTGTCTTGTGTTCACCCGAAGCTAACTCCTTAATATACTCATGCGAAAACAAACATTCATCTTCTTCTTTGATGTTGATTGGCTTTGTTCTATTAATTATCATATTTTTAAGTAAGTGAATTTTTTTAAAAGGATCGAAAAAAATACACAACTTTAGACTCAAATCGTGAGGAATTTGAAATATCATGACCTTCTTTAATTAAACGGTCGCAGAGGTGTGAGCCTAGGAAGCCTGCGCCGCAGGTTACTAAAATTCTTTGGTTCATCTTGTCCAATCTACTCTTCAATGAAAAATTGTGAAATTAACTCTCGGTGTCCTTCCGAAACAGAAACTAAAGAAGTGAATACACCATTCATCAACCAAACAGCATGACTGTAAAAATCACCTATTGCTTGATTCTCTAACAGTTTTCTATTGTTAAGATTGTAAGAATTCCAAACCATGTCCACCTCAGCTCAAACCCACTCAACGGCAAGTAATAACGCATCACCCGCATTGTAAGTTGGTAGTATTATCGAAACCTTTAATGTGTTTTTTAACGACAAAACAGCTAAATCCTTAACCAATCAGGAGGAATCAAATCTGAAGTATCATAGCTCTTGTCCGCAAACCATTTTTTAGGGGCAACAACTAATTTATTTTCTGATAAAGACAGCCATGCACCCCACCAACTCAATGAGCTATTAGCGATAATAAAATGCTTACATGATGACATAAGCCACAAGTCTTGACATACATCTTCAGAGCCATTAGCATCTACAACTATTGTTTTATATGGGAACTTCAAATTAATTCGAACCCAATCCGGATCATCGGAAAATATATAAATAACTGGATTATCTAAATTTTCTGCAACTAATTTCATTGCTTTCTTGTAATACTCGACGCCGCATAAACCATGCATCTTATTTACATTGGCATTTGATACATAGTCTCCACGTCGAACATGAACACAAATTGATTCTGAATTTACAACATCATTAAAAACTTTTTGACTACTAACACTTAAAAATCTAATGGCACCTATTTCTTTTCTTATAACTCCGCTAATAGAATCAAAGTACTTATAAGATTGCCAATAACCATTAAGCCATAAAGGTCCTGTGTGATTTAAAAGATCAAAGTCAAAAAGAGCTGATTTTTCGTTGCATAAAAGAAAATCATTCGCAAATACTTCAAATAGCCACGAGAACCTGCGTAACAACCTCCTCAGAAAACCATTTTTTTGCCAGGGCAAGCCGATGGTTTGTATTTCACAATCGATACCAAATGATTTCAGTGCATATTTTCGCGTGGTTGTTTCTTTTAGAGAATCAGCAATATCAAACCATGCAATATCTAGTACAAGACTAGCATTATTTTTGATTGCTAAAGACCTTGCTACAGCGTACTGAAAAAGCTGATTCCCAAGACCTCCATATAATGAAACGATTACTTTATTCATACTTTCCTATATTTTTTAATTAATGAGTTTTATCGTTCAATAAATTCATAAATATGGCCTCATATTTTGATGAAATAAGATCCCAATTAAACTTTTCTTTCCAAGCAATTCTGCCATTTTTACCAAGCTGATACAGTTTTTGCTCATTTTTCAACAACGACTCCATTTGCTGAGCGAGAATATTAATTTCAACAGATGTATAACCATTACTATTAGTGAGTGAGGGGCAAACAATTCCACCTCCACTCCATTCGACTATCTCCACCACGTTACCAACATCAACACTTAAAAATGGCAATCCGGCAGCAGCCGCTTCAAATAAAACTAATGGAGAGTATTCAACATTCGATGCAAAAACAAATAAATTTGACTCAAAATAACATGAAATAAGTTGATTTCTTGGCAAGTCAGTTAACAAAATTTTCTTATTTTCACCAAATTTCCCAGAATTAATTTCTCTTATCAACAAATTCAACTTTTTAAAATAATTTTCTCGGCTTTGCAGTCTTAGTAAATAGGTAATAATTTTTGATTTCAAAAACTGCTTTAAAGACAACCAATCTATTTGTTTAAATTTAGACCAAATACCACGGCCATGAAGTGACATTTGATTTCCATTTAATATCAATGTAACGGGAGTGTGATAATCCAATAAGGCAAATGCTTGAGTAACTTCCAAGTGGCCTTTTGCTCCATTCAATGACCCATTTGTCATTATCAACAATTCATCTGTAGAAATATTTCGGGATTCTCTAAAACCTTTAGAAGGTGTTTCAAACTCACTGTTATCCGCCCCGTTAGGTATGAAAAATAAATTTTCAACTGCGTGCTCTTCGGCAAAAACATAATCTTGATACGTCTTTGAATGGAAAATTAAACTATCGAATTTATTTAAAATCGAAGGCATTTTAATAAAGTACTCAGTATAATTTTGATCGAAGAGCCCAGAAAAACCACAAGGAACAAAAACTTTTTTAGCATTTATTTCATCAAAAAAATCGACCAAAGCATCAAGCGTCCACTGCTGAGCTGCATAGATGAGCAAAACATCGAAATCACCTTGCCTAACAAAATTTCTATACCTATCAACTTCACCACTTATGCCATTGACTAAATTACCTGATATTGAAAAACTTTCAATTTTAATTTTTCCAAACTCATTTGAAGTGCGATTGGGAATTGTCGTTGTCGCAATTGTTATGTTATGACCATTGGCAGCTAACCTTCTAGCAATTTGCTTTACCACCTCCTGCACACCACCAACACTGGGATAAAAAAATTCAGCACACATTAATATTTTCATTTAATTTACTAGTGCCCGTATATATCCAAATGAAGAATAAAGAAAAATCCTAAAAATTAAATTTATGGAATATAAATAAGGCATTTTATCCAATCTATTAAAAATTAAAAATTTAATGGAAAAAAATGGGGATGCACTATGTCTTAATAAAAACAAATTAAATCTAGCCTTTTTACGTTTTTCAAAATTAAAGGTCATATTGAATTGTATGGTTGAATTAATTTTAAGCTATTGTAAAAATCAATACAAACATCTTTTGACCAAACTATTTTTTCGTCAAATAAAATTTCATTGTAAGGTATAGATAACTTACAGTGCATTGCTTTAATAAATTTATTTTTTGAATTGCTCTGTTCCAATCCCATTTTTCTACTACAGCTTGATGAATGAATTCTATAGCGAAGAAGAACTTTGGGTATATTATAAAATTTAACTTTAGAGCTTAATCTAAACCACAAATCCCAGTCTTCAACGAATTTATAGTTTTTAGAATAATATATTTTGAATGCGATAGAATATTTTTTCGTATCATAGCTGTTGGATGTACTATTGGATTTTCAAACAACATACTGCATTTTATTTCTTCATCATTTATAGGATATCTATGAGTAAATTTCGTTCTAAGTTCACCAAACCCGCTTATCCAAGAACCAACTAATCCGATATCCGGGTTTTTAATTAAATAGCTTAACTGAATTTTAAGTCGATCATGATGTGAAATATTATCAGCATCCATTGTTGCTATAAACACACTTTGGCTATTGAAAAGCACAAATTAAGGCTTTCAGGTATTCCTTTATTTATGGGATTACTAATGATCTTAATGCGTTTATCCTTATAGGATTGCATAATAAGGGGAGTTGCATCTGTAGAACAATCATTAATTATGATAAATTCAAAATTTGAATAACTTTGATTTAAAATACTATCTATGCTTTGACGTAAGTAAAGCTCATCATTATAAACTGGCATAACCACTGTAATCTTAGGGGTATCATTCAGTTGAAGTACTTCCCGATAAATTTTTTTTCTTTCTAAGAAAGCAAGCATTTTATTACCTTCCAATAAATTTTCTTAAAATTATTGAAAATAAATGCAGTGAACCCAAGAAAAAAACTTGGAATTAAATTAATTCTATTTTTTTTAAATGACCAGACAAAAAAATCAATCATTACATAAATTTTTGTTATTAAATGATTCCCAGCTAACGATCTAATTGAAGTTGATGGGGAATCAAAATAAAGAACTAATGGCTTATTAATAATATCGAAATAAATAAAAGATGATAGCCTTAACCAATAAGCATAATCCTCATATGCTTTAAGCTTCTTAGATTCAGGAAAGTAACCTATTCTCTTAATTAAATCTTTTTTAATTAAGCATGAGCTTGTTATGACTTTATTATCAATAATCAAGTCAGCAAAGCTCAACTTACTCACTGATTCAAGATTCAAAAGGAGCCCCCCTTTCCCCTCTTGTCTATCCTGACGAATTGCATTGGTTACAATTGCGAAAGTTTTATTCAGATGAAGAGAATTTAATTGCAATTCAAGCTTTTCAGGCTGCCACAGATCGTCGCTGTCAAGAAATGCTAACCAATATCCTTTTGCATTTCTAATTCCACGATTTCTTGGAATAGATGGGAGCCCTGAATGGGATCCAGGCAACCACTTAATTCTCTCATCTTTTATGCTTTTAACGAATTCCTCTGAGTTATCTGTTGATCCGTCATCACAAACTAATACTTCTAAGTTACCATATGTCTGATTCAGCACTGACATGATGGCTTCACTTAGCATATCTACTCTGTTCCAGGTGGGGATTATTACCGATACCAACTCATAGTTTTCTGGGCATTTATTATTCAAAATACAGATACTTTCATTAATTTAAAATTAATGATAGCCTATTCAGAAATTGACTGTCAGTTTTAAACCATATTGAACCATCTTCTGAGATAGTTAAATATCTCACTCTGTCATTAAGCTATATTCTCTCTAGCAAGTTAAGTGATGCTTGAGTAAGCAAAACAAAAGCAATCAGGCCATAATGATTAGGGCCTAAAAAAGACAGATAAAAGGGAACTGATATTAACGGATCAAGAATACCGGCTCCCGAGCCAAGATAATTAGCTAGGATATTTTTTCTGAGGATGCTGCCAAGAAATTTAGTATTTAAAACCTTGACTGCCATCGCCATCCACTTTCACACATGTTATTGAGGTTGAAACGCGCCTCCCAACCTAGAACATGCTTTGCCTTACAAACATCGGCGTAGCAACTTGCCACATCACCCGCTCGACGCGATCTAATTTGATAGTTGATTTGCCGACCACTTGCACGCACAAACGCTTTTACCATCTCAAGTACACTAAAACCCGCACCCGTACCTAAGTTAAAAATATGGCACCCAAAATTTTGGCTTAAAAAGTTGATCGCAGAGAGGTGACCCGAGGCCAGGTCCATCACATGAACATAGTCCCTTACCCCAGTGCCGTCGGCGGTTGGATAGTCGTCGCCATAGATGTTCAAACATGCAAGTTTTCCTACAGCCACCTGGGCAACATAGGGCATTAAATTATTGGGCACGCCAGCCGGATCCTCACCAATTAGGCTAGATTCGTGGGCGCCGACCGGGTTAAAATACCTTAGACAAGCGACACGCCAACCGGCATCTGAACGAGCAAGATCCTGGAGCATCTCCTCGATATGGAGCTTGGTTCTGCCGTAAGGGTTGGTTGCGCTGGTTGGATGATTCTCATCGATCGGCAGGTACTGCGGGTCACCGTAGACGGTCGCACTGGAACTAAAGACCAGCGTCTTGACCTGATTCTCTTGCATTGCCTCTAGGAGAGAAATTGTGCCGCCGACATTATTATCGAAGTACTCGAGTGGCCTTTCTACCGACTCACCCACCTCCTTAAATCCAGCGAAATGAATGACCGCATCAACTTTTTTTTCTTTAATCGTCTTAGACAATAACGAGGTATCTCTTATATCACCCTCAACGAAAGGGATACTTTGATTAGTGATGCTCTCAAGTCGACCAACAACATCACGACAACTATTAGACAGGTTGTCAAATAGCACGACCTTATGGCCAGCCTCAACAAGGTCAACAGCCGTATGGCTGCCGATGTAACCGGTCCCGCCTGTCAGCAGGATATTCACTTAGGCGCGCCTGGGCCTTGGGGTTGATAATGCCCGTTATTGAACGTAAGATCCATCTGCTTAGCGCTCACCCTTGTTATTTCCAGCTCGGCCTTGAGTGAATTAATTTCATCCTGCAGTGCCCTCGTACTCAGCCAACTTCCGCCCCAGGAAGTCAATTGTCATCGAAGATTTTGTCTTGAGGCCCTCGGGCGTCATGATGTAGATATATCCAACCTTGTGCTCGGACCTAGAA
>JBLHNB010000169.1:0-8314 GCA_047621305.1 Alteromonadaceae bacterium
ATATTTTTGAATAATTTAAAACAAAAATAATCATACAGGTTAGTCATTCTGTCACAACAAAAAAATAGCGGTTTAACCATCTCTGAATTTTACAGTGAACATAAAATAAATATGTCAACGTTTTATGCCTGGCGTAAAAAATTGCTAACCATAGTAATGATAAACTGCCCGCGGCTAAAATGCCTAAATTGGTACCATTAATGATACATGACGCGAGTTTCATAACCGAACTATCCTTATCGATAACCACGCCTAATGGTTACCAATTAAATTTCAACGAGCGATTATCACCTGCAAACCTTACTGCTTTCCTCAACGTTTTGCCATGAACATAGGCCAACAGGTTTATCTCGTCACCGGATTTACAGGCATGAGAAAATCAATCAATGGTCTAGTATGATTGTTGCCGAGCAGCTAGAGCTCGATCCTCTTAGCGAGGCTTGGTTTGTCTTTTGCAATAAACAACGGGATAAATTAAAAATATTATTTTGGGATAGTAATGGTATCTGGCTGTATTATCGGGGATAACCAAACCACGTCAATTAGATTTTTCTTTCAAGTAGATGCAATCAAATTCCACCGCTTCTGGGAATAAAGATTCATCAACCGCATATAACCCACTTACTTTATAGCCCTTTTCAGTAAATATTTTTATAGAGTGTTCAAAGCTTGGCATTTCTTTGTAAATTGGCGTGAAAGACACCTCTGTTTGAATACCATGAATTTGATCAAGGCTATCACCCGCACCTTCAAATACTTTAAGATCATATCCTTGCGTATCAATTTTCAGAAATATACGACTAAAAACATGCTTACTTTTAAGCTCGGTTAATACCTGCTCAAGTCTTCTAACCTGAACGTCGACTGTATCTTTAATTGAATTATGCTCTTTAAAAGTATCTATTACTTCATGGTCTGGTTCAAGAAAAGAGTTAAACTCACGGGTTGCCATAATATTAAGCTGGGTTGTGGTATTTTCATTCCCCAGTGCGAAATTATGAACCTGCCAAAGCTCATCATGCCGTGATGTTTGTTGCAAAATATTAAAACACTCAGGATCAGGTTCAAATGAGATCAAAAGTCCTTTATAGCCAACCTGCTTACGAAGCAAGTCACCATATTGACCAATATTAGCACCGACATCAATAATGCAGTCGATTTCATATTCCCTAATAATTCTCTTTAAACGCTTGATTAACAAATAAGTGTTTATTTGCCATTTTGGAATTAGTAAAAATCCCATTTTATTGAAAAAAATTTCCAACATTTTTTTTACAAACATTAAGTCTATCCTTGTTTTGTATTAACCACTAAATACCCATGAAATATAGAACAACAGCTTTAAATTTTAATAAGAGGGTAGCTCCAATAACCACTTTTAATTGCCATAAACCTATCTAACTCATCATTAAGTCATTTTCACAACAATTTTGTTATCGATGATTTTTAAAGTATTGCTTTCTAGCTGAGTACTGTTTCCAAGCATAGCGGTCAAAAATAAGCCACAAAATTTTTCGCAGCATAGTAGTACGATCCATCGGCTCGCCTGTAGCTTGGTTAAAGCCAACATCATTCAAATGTCCTCTAATCCTTTTCCTAAATCGTTGTAAATGACACTGAATTATTTTACTCAATTTTGAACGCCTTAACCAACTTTCATAATCTGGAATTATTTTTGTATTAATGGTATTAACCCAGACTTGTAATACCGCATTACGATCAACTTCATTTGCCCGTTCAATGCCATTGTTTACCATAGCCGTATATATGCTAGGTTGCGATATTAATCTATTTAATGCCTTGAAGAAGTCACTTTCTGAAATGACTTGAAAATAATCAAGGTCAGATTTTTTGTAATAATTAAAAATAGGCTCCTCTCCAACTAAGGCAGGGCATTTTGCTAACCAAGCGTTAACAAGTTTAGACGCTGGCTTAGAGTCAAGGAGTTCTGTATGAATAGTAAACGAATTTTAGTGACGGGGGGCGCTGGCTTTATTGGCTCTCATCTATGTCATCGTTTAATTAGTGATGGACATGACGTTCTTTGCGTCGATAACTTATTTACCGGTAATAAAGATAATATTGCACCATTATTCGACAATAATAAATTCGAATTTATGCGCCATGATGTAACCTTTCCACTTTATGTTGAAGTTGATCAAATATACAATCTTGCCTGTCCCGCGTCACCAGTCCATTACCAACATGATCCAGTACAAACCACAAAAACATCCGTGCACGGCGCTATTAATATGTTGGGTTTAGCTAAAAGAGTGGGTGCAGTAATTCTTCAAGCGTCAACCAGTGAAGTTTATGGCGACCCTGAAGTGCATCCACAACAAGAGTCATATTGGGGTCGTGTCAACCCTATAGGGCAACGTTCATGTTATGACGAAGGCAAACGGTGCGCTGAAACTCTATTTTTTGACTATTACAGACAACATCAATTGGCGATTCGAGTAATAAGAATATTTAATACCTACGGCACAAACATGCACCCTAATGATGGCCGAGTTGTGTCTAACTTTATTGTACAGTAAGCGTGCAATTAAGCAGTACGCTTAGCTATAGTCGAAGTCTAGCTGCACATTCCACGGCATTAAATCTGTCAAATCATCATCACTTTGACGATTGGGCAATGCTTTAAATAAATGCAGGAAGTAATAGTAGGGATTAATATCGTTGGCGCGACATGTCATCACGATACTATAAAGTGTCGCACTGGCCTGAGCACCATTGACTGATTTTGAGAATAACCAATTTTTCCTGCCTGTGGTAAACGGCCTTATATCCCGCTCAGTAATATTATTATCAATCCCTAAGTGGCCATCTTCAACGTACCTAATAAGTTTATGCCACTGGTTGAGATTGTATTTTATCGCTTTGCCAATATAACTCCCCGCGATCACTTTATCACTGGCTTCATCAAGCCATGCTTTAAATTGCATTAAAATCGGTAGCGCTTTTTCTTGTCGTAGTTGATACCGCGCTTGTGGGGATAGTTTTTTGTTTTTGGCTTGTGTTTCTAGTTTGTATAATTGACTGATAAAGCTAATGGCTTTATGGGCACGACCTTTATTTTTCGACTCTGCTTTTAAGGCTTCATCATATTTACGTCTGGCGTGTGCCCAACAGCCCACAGGAATAACGCCTTCAATACCGTCATAAACACTGTAACCATCGCATTGTAAATATCCTTGATAACCGTCGAGGAACACTTCTGCACAAGCACGACTACGACCTGCTTGATAGTCGTAAATAACCACAGGCTGTTTGCTGATTTCATTACTGCGATAGACCCACATTTGTGAATTGCTACTTGGGTTTTCACCTTCATCGAGTACTTGTACACGCGTTTCATCAGCGCATAAGCTGTGCTCACTAAGCAAGTGGCGCTGCATTGCTTTTACTAATGGCTTAATGAGTATGCCGGCCTTAATGCACCAGTTGGCTAGCGTTCCTCTGGAGATGCTTAAACCACCGCGTTCAAAGATATCAACTAGACGATAAAGCGGTAGTGCATCACAGTATTTGGCAGTAACAACGGCCGATAAGGCTTCGGGACTCGCCATGCTACCAGGAATAGGTTGGGCTGGTTTAGGCGCGGTTATTATCTTACTGCTTAATTCCTCATGCTCACAGTGTCGACAAGCGTATTTAAATTGCTTATGTTTTATCACACTGATTTTGGCCGGAATGATTTTAACTTGTTCGCTATCTTCACTACCACAGTGATGCATTGGTTCACCGCAACACGTACAAGCTAACTCAGTTAAGATGTGCTCAACTTCTTCTCGTTCAAAGTGCTCAGCTAGTACTTGTTTGCCTTTTTTATGATGTTTCGGTGACTCGCTCGTTTTATGCTGCTCGGCTTCATTGAAGGTACCTCGGGGGGCTTTTTCACTTTTTCGACCGTATTTTTGTGACTTACTTAACTTTAATTCGGCAAGTAGATGGTCAATACGCGTTTGCATTTCGACTTTATCTTCTTGCCATACCGCCTTATCTTTTTTCAAGGCATCAATCTGTGCTTGCATCTGGGCAAGTTGATTTTGTAGGGTGAGAAGTTGTATTTCATCTGTCATTTTTATAGCATGACACACTGGTAAGATCGTACAAGAGGGGTGAAGTGATCGTTATAGCTTACATCACAGACAAACCTGATAATGTTGGATGTCGAGTCTGGCTCGTCACAGGCAAACCGGATAATAACCATTGAAGTTGGCGCTGTTCAATGTTCATTGCAGTACATGCTTCTCCGTATTTTGGCCATTGAAATCGTCCTTGCTCTAAACGACGATAATAAAGCCAAAAACCATTAGTATCCCAAAATAATATTTTTAATTTATCGCGCTGTTTATTACAAAAAACAAACCAAGCTTGGCTCAAAGGATCGAGTGATAAGGTGTCATTGACAATAATGCTAAGACCATTAATTGATTTTCTCATGTCAGTGAAACCAGTGACCAAGTAGACTTGGTTTGGGGAGTGCATTACAACGCACTCAATAATTGAGATAACGTTTGAGGCATTAATGTCGAGTCAAAATCTAACTGATAGCCCGTTGGTGTGGTGATTTTGATCATGGAATGCTGAGTTAAAGGTTGCTCATGAATAACAAAGGGGATCACCTGTTGAGGTTTAATTGGTTGGGTTTTATCTGCAAGTCGTTTACGCCAACCATAGAAGGTGGACACGTTAATCTTGTTATCCCGGCAAAATTGAATGATAGTTAAATCGCTACATTGTTGCTGTTCAAATATGTTTTGCCAGTGTTTTGTTTTTTGCTGTTTATTCATAATGACCTCATGTTAATTTGCTGAGATAATTATGCGCAGGCTTGATTAATATTGGTATGTGGGGCTAATTACGCGCTTACATTGTACAGGCATTGAAAAATGAAGATATAACAATGTATGGTGATGGCTTGCAAACGAGGAGCTTCCAATATGTTGACGATCTTATTGAAGGAATGGTGAGAATGATGAATAACACCCAAGGGTTTACTGGCCCAGTTAACATCGGTAACCCTAAAGAGTTTACAATGCTCGAATTAGCTCAAATAGTACTTAAACTTATTCCTGAAAGTGAAAGTAAAATAGTATTTGTTGCTCTCCCACAGGATGATCCTAAACAAAGGCAACCTGATATTAGTTTAGCCAAAGAAGAGCTAGATTGGCAGCCGACTATTGATCTAGAAAATGGCTTAAAAAGAACAATAGCATATTTTAAGCCGATTGTATGATCATAACAAATCATAGTTTACCAGATCAGTTAATACGCATTACCCGATAAATATAACTACGGATTAGGCCAAGAATAAGACGAAGGCTTGGCTTTTCCAAGGTTAAGTGTCTTGAACGCTCTCTATTCTCAAACATCACGGGGTGAATCAAGTCTAACATTCCTCCACATTCGGCGTTAGAAAATAACTCAATTAAATCTGTTCGACTGTTATTGATATAAACTAATGTATTTTGCCTATACCAAATATCAACTGAACCATTTAGCCAAACTTTTGGACGAATGATATCTAAGCAGCAATAATTATTTGTCATAAAATGATTAGCCCAATAAGACTGTCGTTGCTCATTAATATGGTTCTCACCACCTTGTGCCTTAACAGCAGCGCCAAAAATCACTATATCCGCAGCGGCACACAACGAGGAAACAAGGCTCTGTGCGCTACTTTCTGAAAGATGCTCCGCAACCTCAACAGACATAGCCATGTCATACCTCTGACTAATAGGTATTTTTGTCTCTAAATTTTCTGACAAAAAGTTAATTTTATTTGAGAGTAAATCAGTAGTTTTAACCCATGGTCCATCTATTCCATGCAGTTCATCGACACCTAATTTTTCTGCAGCAAGTAACCATGCCCCACGACCACATCCAACATCCAAAAGCGATTTCGGTCTGTAAATGTCAAAAACAACTTGTAAAACCTCTGTTGCAGAAGACAAGGAGCCAGTGACTTGATCTTCATAAAACATGTTCCCGTAGTGCTCTTTCAAATTATTTTTGATAATAATATCTCCTTCTAAAAGTATGTTATTTTGATAAATATGCTCATTCAGCCAGACAACTTTTAATAATAACTAGCCATATTATTTCTATCCCTTACAAAATGTAAAGCGGAAAAATTCCATTTAACAATCTCATTAAATTTACCTAGTCTTCGGTATTACTTAGATGATATTTAAATAAACAATATAAAGCTATTCATATTTTATCTAACAAATTGAAATACACTTTATTGGCTGAGTTCAACAAATGCCTAGGGATTTCTATATCAATTTGATTTACCTTATCTCTATCGTTTAATATACTCCCAGCAAAAATGTTCTTTGATGAATCACCGCTACGTATCTTTCCTGTTTGTTCTGTTATTTGATAGTTTTTAGTCAGCGTCTTTTTAAAATCTAGAAATTTTGAAATATTCAATAAAAAATTCTTAGTATCATAAATTATGTCATCAGAGTTAATAATCATATAATTCTGACTGTTTTTCTGATGGTGTTTATATAGAAATAAAAGTCTATCTACATAATATCTATGTGCTCTTTCCATTTTATTATCTAACTTTTCATCAAAATACATCTTTACAAGACTCTTTAGGGTCGACTCAGGTTCACGAATAAGAAAAATATATTTACAGTTTTTACACTCGAAAAATGATGAATTCTGTGTCAGCCCCGAGTGTAAAATTTTGTCAAAATAGTACTTTGTACTGTTTTTATCATTAAGGCATTGATTAGCTTTAATCTTCCCTTTAATGTGGTTTGTATAACTAATCTGTAATTCGCTATTACCTATAACGTCTTCTGAACTTCCTATAAGGTGGGATAATAAGGATGACCTGCTGCGCATATGACTCAGTAGAAACACATATTCCCTATTATAATTCAGGGTTCCTGGGTTTTTTAAAATTTTTTTAAAACTAATGATTTATTCATTCTTTCTTCCGATTAGCGCTTTTCAAGGCAGCTGTTATTTTAAAAATAATAAATGCAGTGTTTTCAAAGCATGCCTTACTATCAAACCCAAAATCTAAAAGCAATTTCGGTCTATATACTTCGAAAAAAACTTGAAAAACCTACGTTGTAGAAGGTAAGGAGCAGGTTGTTAACAATAATGCTCTTTTATTAAATAAGCTATTTCAACCAAATAATCTTTTATAATAACTAGCCATATTATCTTTATCTCTTACAAAATGTAAGGCGGAAAAATTCCATTTAACAAACCAGTTAAATTTAGATAGCTTTTGGTATTCACTTGGAAATAACATCAAACTTGTATAGTAAAGTTTAATATTATTGTCCCTTAATATTTGTGTAACACATCTATCTTCAGCTGTAATATTATTCAATTTCTCTTTTATCATATTTTTAAGATCATCCATCTCAAAATTTGAAAAAACACGTTCAGCAACATTCACTTTTATAATGTATAAACCACCTTGAAAAAATTTATATCTCTCCCAATGCCCATCCCCTATTGCATCGAGGCCAGATGCTGCAATTCGTGACATTTTAGTACTATTCAAGAATAGAATATCTGAATCAACTTTTACAATATAATCATTTGGTAAGCTGTTCTTGACTACATCTAAAAATGCATCAATTTCAGCTTTAGTAGATTCGGCCGAAGCCCATTCAAAATTATTGATTGTTTTAAAAATCAAATCAGGATAAATATTGATTAATGTTTGGCATTGCTCTTCGCTAAACGGCGCTTTTTGATCAACAAATAGATATATAGATCTAATTGGTCTTGTATTTTGAACCAAACTTTTTAATGACAAAAGCAAATACTCAAAATCAGGCGCATAAGAAAAATAAATAAAATTGAAAGCTGACTTATTGCTTTTGGATGCAAAAGATAAAATAAAAGCATCTTTCAACCAGTCTTTTACTGTTCTTAAAATCTTCCGACTACCAACAGGAATATTAAAAATGATCATTTAATTAACTGTTACCATTTGAATTAAATTATTCATATTCAATCCTTTTTATCAAAGTTTTTAATAATATTCCCACTTAATTTTTCATATACTCGATGATCATAGCGGTTACTACCGATAAAATGCATAACGGCGGTTTTACCATGAAAATTGTTAAGATCTTTATTGCCACCCGTTTGCGTAGGAAAGCCAAAGTTCATGTATTTAGGCCAAGGTAATATCATGGCATTTTCGCACAATGAAACCATAACGTTTGAACTGACCTGCTCTGAGCCCCAGTCATGCCATTTATTTTTTCCAATTAATGTTGCCATTTCTTGAGAAAAAGCTTCCAGCACCTCAAAGTCAAAC
>JBLHNB010000170.1:0-8285 GCA_047621305.1 Alteromonadaceae bacterium
AGGACTTATCGCTTATTGCATCAAAGAAGATAAGCCCTCTATTAATCTGAATGAAGAAGAGATTGATTTGATGGCAACCATGAATATAAGCATTGCTTAACCCGATCTCAGGTTACGTACGGTGATAGTTACGTGCAGGTGATAGTTACGCCACTTCGATTTTTATCTACTTGTGTATTATTATCATCAGAACTGGTATAGATTCTTCCCGAAACAGCAACAACAATACCTCTCGATTTCTCATTGTAATTTTTGGGGCAATATTTGAAAGTAGCATTTTGTCCCCAACATGACAAATGTCCAGTGGCGGAGTAAGTCAATCCGTTTCTTGTATTGCCATATTGAAGTATATCTCCGGTAAATATTGGCGGCTTAACCTTAATTAACCTTTCACCTGTAGCAGGTTCATAAATTTTATTATTATTACTATCAATAAAAACACTTAGGGTGTTCTGCCATTGATTTTCGCAAATATTCTGATTGTTAAGAGGGCAGAGCGTGACAGTTTTATTTTCATTAATCGCGGTATTTCGAGTAATAAATAGTAGTCGGCATATAGATGAAATTTCATTATCAACACGTAGCTCAACAATGAAACTTGCAAGTACAGGCACGCCGATGCTAGCAAGTATCATAACAACTGAAATGGAAACAATAAGCTCAATAAGAGTAAATCCTTTACGTTTATTCATAACAACTATTCCTTAGTTGAGTAAAACACCTTCATTAAACTATAGCCCTTATTAAATAAATTCCAAGTTCAATAGAGCAGATACGCTAACTACAGTCATAAATGGTTGGTATAGCTCGCCTTTTATGTTGTGTTTTTTTATAGATACTGACGATAAGTTTTTCGATGTCTTGCGAAACTTTTTTCCCCTCTAAAAAGTCATCTAATTGGTCATAACTCATACCAAGAGCCTCTTCATCTTTTTTACCTGGTTCTAGTTCTTCAAGATCCGCGGTAGGTGCTTTATCTATTAATAGTACTGGTGCTTTTAATTCTCGCGCTAATAACCTAACTTGACGCTTTGACAGTCCAAAAAGAGGTGATAAATCACAGGCACCGTCGCCCCATTTTGTAAAAAAACCGGTAACATTTTCTGCTGAATGGTCTGTGCCTATAACCAAAGCGCCAAGGATACCTGCAATATGATACTGCACTATCATTCTGGTTCGTGCTTTAACATTACCTTTTGAAAAATCGATTTTTTCAGGTGTTGTAACGAGTAAATTTTCTTGTGAAAGTGCCTTGATAGTTTCATCATGAATGCCATTAGCTCCTGAAAATATATTGCAACTAACACTTTTAGAAGGTTTAATAAAATCTAAAGCAAGTTGTGCATCACTTTCATCAGCTTGCACTTTATAAGGTAAACGAACGGCAACAAATTGATAGTTATCATGGTATTGTTCATTTAATTCGTCAATGGAAATTTGTGCTAAGCGTCCACATGTTGAAGAGTCGACACCGCCACTAATTCCTAAAACTAACGTCTTTAAACCTGAAGCAAGTAATTGCTTTTTAATAAAATTAACTCGACGGTTAATTTCAAATTGAGCATCGATTTGAGGTAGTACTCTCATCTCTTTAATGATCAACTGTGCTTCCATGAACTTTCCTTTTTTATCTTATGTTAAGTGGTTATATTGACTTTGTTTTTTGATGAATACAGTGTAACAAAAGTCGTACTACTTTGGATATCTCCTTTATCTGATTAGGTATTGTGGTTTGATGCTTCGAATTGTGTACAATAAAAGCAAGTGTAATTTATTCGAGTTTAAAATATGAAAAAGATAGAAGCTATCATTAAGCCTTTTAAAATGGATGATGTCAGAGAAGCGTTAGGTGAAATAGGTATTACAGGTATGACGGTTTCTGAGGTCAAAGGGTTTGGTCGTCAAAAAGGGCATACCGAATTATACCGGGGGGCCGAATATATGGTCGACTTTCTTCCTAAAGTTAAATTAGAAATTGTCGTACCTTCAGAACAAGTTGAACGTTGTGTTAATGCTATTATAGAAACAGCACAAACAGGAAAAATTGGCGATGGTAAAATTTTTGTAACTGCCATCGAAAGAGTTATTCGTATACGTACGGGCGAAGAGGATGGTGAGGCGATTTAATACGGTATGATGTGAATAAATAATAAAGTCACAACACACGGTCAAATAAATTAGTCAAATAAAACACGCCGGTATCATTACAGGCGTTTTTATTGAGCGGTGAATATTAATGCATTTTTATTTAACGAATAAGTGCGTTATTTGCGTAATTAGCAGCAAGTACTTGTTTTGCATTGTTTTTTAAGTCATCTAATTGTAGTTTATCATAACATTCAATCATGATTTCTAATGCAGCTTCTACCTCTTCACTTGGTGAATAGTATTCAACAATGTATCTACCTCTGTTTGCAGCAGATGCATATGCTTCACGTTTTAAATAAAAACGTGCCACGGTCAACTCATATTTTGCTAAACGTGATTTTATTTGAATCATACGTTTACGTGAATCAGCAGCATATTTACTTTGAGGGTAATTCGATAGAATTTTTTTCAAATCATTAAATGCTTCTCTAGACGCCGTAGGATCTCTATCTGAGCGGTCTATACCAGCTAAATCTTGAAATAAATTGTCTTCAGTAGCAACGTTAATTAATGCTCTCATATAATACACATAATCAATATTTGGATGAGAGGGGTTTAACTTTAAAAAACGATCGGCTAATGCAATACCTTGTGCGGCGTCACCACTTTTATAGTAAGCATAAATAAGGTCAATTTGCACTTGATGTGAAATAGGACCAAATGGAAAACGTGAATCAATAGCAGATAGCAGTTGAATTGCTTTCTGATATAAACTGTTGTCCAAAGCTTTACGGGCATCAGCGAATAATGCCTGTGCCGATTTATCGGGCACTTTATCAATTTCGTTTTTCTCAGAAGAAGAACAGCCCATTAGCCCCATCATGAGTGCTAACAACATTATTTTTATTGTCATTTTATCCATAGACTTCAAAATCACTACTTTTAGTTTAATTAAAATTAATATTCAACAAATTTCACCGACTCATTATCATCTAATTTCACGTGTTAACTTGAAATATTTGGTGAAACAGTATCATCCCCGTTAACAAACGGGTAAAATATGCAACGCATTCTAACCCAGCAAACTTGCCTTGCACAGTGCTAATACTAATTAGTCGACTAGGTATATTTAAAAGAGAGCTCAATGGCTGAGATAATTCAACATAAAGATATCGTTCCTGAATCATGTTTAGGTAAGCGATTGGACCAAACATTAGCAGAAATGTTCCCTGATTATTCACGTTCAAGATTAAAAGATTGGATTTTGGCAGGTCATGTTGCTGTAAATGGCGGCATAATGACTAAAGCTCGTGAGAAAATGTTCGGTGGTGAAGCCATTGTTATAAATGCTGAGATAGAAGCCGAAATTCGTTTTCTACCGCAAAATTTACCATTAAACATTATTTATGAAGATGATGATGTACTGGTAATTAATAAACCGGCAGGTTTTGTTGTTCATCCTGGTGCCGGTAATCCCGATGGTACCGTATTGAATGCACTATTGCATTATTGTCCACAGTTAGACATTGTACCGCGTGCTGGTATTGTTCATCGACTTGACAAAGACACTACCGGTTTGATGGTTGTTGCAAAAACGATTGCAGCACAAACAAACTTGGTTGAAGCATTACAAGCAAGAGAAATTACGCGTGAATATGAAGCCATAGCCAGTGGAAAAATGACCGCAGGAGGTTTAGTTGATGAACCTATTGGCCGCCATTCTACCAAACGTACACAAATGGCTGTTAGTTTTATTGGTCGACCTTCTGTTACTCACTATCGCGTAATGGAAAAATTTCGTTTGCATACACGCTTACGTTTGCGTTTAGAAACGGGTAGAACACATCAAATTCGTGTCCATATGGCCTATATTAATCATTCTTTGGTTGGTGATCCCGTTTACGGTGGTAGACCTCGTCCTCCTAAAAATGCTAGCCCGGAATTACGTGATATCATAAAAGGGTTTAAACGACAGGCTTTACATGCAGCAATGTTATCTTTATATCACCCTATTACCGGTGAATTAATGACATGGCATGCGGATATTCCTGATGATTTTGC
The DNA here is from genome assembly GCA_047621305.1 of Alteromonadaceae bacterium. Lineage (GTDB taxonomy): Bacteria > Pseudomonadota > Gammaproteobacteria > Enterobacterales > Alteromonadaceae > Colwellia_A. The sequence continues at coordinate 4,150 of JBLHNB010000170.1, forward strand.
GAAGTTAACCTTAGCATTAAGAGAAGATTCAAAACTCAATGAAACAGACGATTACTAAAATACATTACTTAAATTGATCAGTAAACTCAATGATACAGACGATTAGTAATCGAGGATATCACTCATCAATTTTAATAATATAGAAACAGTAAAATGGCCAGTAAAAAATGTACTGGCCATTACTACAACTCGTTTGCATCCAACAAACCTTGTAAATCAATTAAACAATCGTTTTGCCTATAACGACTTTAATTTAGGTCACCATGTCGGTGATTGTGCCGATAACGTTCGAAAAAATAGAAATTATTTAGCTGAAATTCTGCCGACGGAATGTAAAATTCAATGGCTTGATCAAGTTCATGGCAACCACGTTGTTATAATCAATGAACAAGTCGACTTCCCTATTCAAGCCGATGCGATGATCACACAATCGCCTAATATTGCCTTAGCAATCATGACTGCAGATTGCTTACCTATTTTACTTTCTAACCATGATGGAACTGAAATTGCCGCTATTCATGGCGGGTGGCGTTGCTTAGCGAATAATATTTTATCTAACACCTTAGCTAAAATGCGAAGTCATAGCAATGAGCTATATGCATGGCTAGGACCCTGTATAGGTTCAGAACGCTTTGAAGTTGGTAAGGAGGTGCAAATTACTTTTACAGAACAAAGTAAGTTATTTTCTCAAGCTTTTACAAAACCACCTAAAGATGAAACATCGCAACAATTTTCATCAAATAAAAAATACTTAGCTAATTTACAGCTAATCGCCAAAATACAACTGGAACAGTTAGGAATAACAAATATAAAATATTTGCCTGAATGTACGTATACCCAAAAGAATAAATACTACTCATTTCGAAGAGAACAAGTCACCGGGCGCATGGCAACCATCATCTGCCGAATTTAAGATGTTTATATGTTTTAAATCAAATAAATAAAAAAAATCATATTGAAAAATGATTGCGTTGACCTAATCTAATAGATAAGTATTTATAAGACCAGTCCTAAGCAGGAGCGTATTTATGCGTTTAGATAAGTTTACCCAGACATTTCAAGTTGCAATTTCAGATGCCCAATCATTAGCATTAGGGCGAGATCATCAATTTATTGAACCTATTCATCTGATGATGGCACTGCTTAATCAAAATACTGGCACAATTATCCCTTTACTCAAAAGTGCAGGAATAGATGTATATTCTTTACGCAATATTGTCAAAAAATCAATTGATGACTTAGCTGAAGTTACAGGTACTGGTGGTGAAGTTCAGTTGTCTTCAGCGATGGGAAATTTACTTAACCTTTGTGATAAATATGCACAAAAGCAAGGTGACAAGTTTATCTCATCTGAAATTTTTGTATTAGCGGCGATTGAAGATAAAGGAAAGCTAGGACAAATATTTAAATCTATGGGGGCTAATCAACAACGTATTCACGATGCCATCACACATATTCGAGGTGGCGAAAAGGTTGACGATCAAAATGCAGAAGACGTTAGACAAGCATTAAACAAATATACCGTTGATCTGACCGCACTTGCTGAGCAAGGTAAATTGGATCCTGTTATTGGTCGCGATGATGAAATAAGACGCACAATACAAGTATTGCAAAGACGAACTAAAAATAATCCGGTGTTAATAGGTCAACCAGGTGTTGGTAAAACAGCAATAGCAGAAGGTCTTGCTCAGCGTATTGTTGATCACGAAGTGCCTGAGGGGATTAAAAATAAACGCGTTTTATCTCTAGATATGGGGGCTTTAGTTGCAGGTGCTAAGTATCGCGGTGAATTTGAAGAGCGATTAAAAGCTGTGCTAAATGAACTTGCTAAAGAAGAAGGGCAGGTTATTCTCTTTATTGATGAACTACATACTATGGTCGGCGCTGGAAAATCTGATGGTGCTATGGATGCAGGAAATATGTTGAAACCTGCACTTGCACGAGGTGATTTACATTGTGTTGGAGCAACGACTTTAGATGAGTACCGTCAATATATTGAAAAAGACGCAGCCCTTGAACGACGTTTTCAAAAAGTATTAATTGAAGAGCCTAGTGTTGAAGATACTATCGCTATTTTACGAGGTTTAAAAGAGCGATATGAATTACATCATTCGGTAGATATTACTGACCCAGCTATTGTCGCAGCTGCAACCTTATCTCACCGTTATATAAGTGATCGTCAATTACCAGATAAAGCCATTGATCTAATTGATGAAGCAGCTTCAAGTATTCGCATGCAAATTGACTCGAAGCCAGAGGATCTAGACCGACTGGAACGGCGAATTATTCAGTTAAAATTAGAGCAACGTGCCTTACAAAAAGACTCAGACCAAGCTTCTCAGAAACGTTTATCGCTTATTAAAGAAGATATTAGTAAATGCCAACAAAGTTTCGATGAACTTGATGAAGTTTGGAAAACTGAAAAAGCTGCTTTACATGGCACTCAAGCGATTAAAACTGATTTAGAACAGGCGCGCATTGATCTTGAAGCGGCCAGGCGAATTGGTGATTTAAATAGAATGTCAGAACTGCAATATGGCACTATTCCTGAGTTAGAAAAACAGCTTGATTTGGCAAGCCAAGCCGAAATGCAAGAAATGACTTTATTAAAAAATAAAGTGACCGAAATAGAGATAGCAGAAGTCTTGAGTCGCTCCACGGGGATCCCTGTCGCCAAAATGCTCGAGGAAGAGTGCGAAAAATTATTAAAAATGGAGGATGATTTACATAAACGAGTGATCGGGCAATCTGAAGCGGTAGTATCGGTTTCTAATGCGATAAGACGTTCACGAGCAGGGCTTGCTGATCCAAATCAACCCATAGGATCCTTTTTATTTTTGGGACCTACAGGGGTTGGAAAAACAGAATTAACCAAAGCGCTTGCACACTTTTTATTTGATAGTGAAGATGCCCTAATACGTATAGATATGTCTGAATTTATGGAAAAGCATTCCGTAGCTCGACTTGTTGGAGCACCTCCTGGTTACGTTGGCTATGAAGAGGGAGGATACTTAACGGAAGCAGTGCGACGTAAGCCTTATTCTGTTGTGTTACTTGATGAGATTGAAAAAGCCCATCCGGATGTTTTTAATATATTATTGCAAGTTTTAGATGATGGCCGATTAACAGATGGACAAGGCAGAACGGTTAATTTTAAAAATACTGTGATAATAATGACGTCTAATCTTGGATCTGACATTATTCAAAGCTATGGTGATGATACTCAATATCCACAAATGAAAGATAGTGTAATGCTAGAAGTTAGTCAGCAGTTTAAACCAGAGTTTATTAATCGTATTGATGAATCAGTTGTTTTTCACCCTCTTTTGTCTGAACAAATAGAAGCTATTGCAGCTATTCAAGTTTCATCTCTCGCTAAACGATTAGAAGAGCGACATATTCAATTTTCTGTGACAAAAGAGGCATTAAAGTTTATCTCTATTGCTGGTTTTGATCCATTATTTGGTGCCCGACCTTTAAAACGGGCAATCCAACAAGGGATTGAAAATCCATTAGCACAAAAAATATTATCAGGAGAGTTTAAAGGAGGAAGTAATATTATTGTGGATGTGCATGAAGGTACTTTAGTATTTAAATCTAAATAAAGTATTGGTAAATGATATTACGAGATAGTCATGAGAATATATTAAAAGTCATGATAATTATTATCTAACTTAAACTAGATGCTATCGGCTGTATCTATCATATAGATTGATTTATCATCAATAAATGCACTGTCTGTATGATAAATGTTCGAATGCTTGTTTGTTTCATATTTATTACAAAAAAGAGTTGACGCCCAGATAAAAATCTTTAGAATGCGCTCCAGTTCCAAGGGGTTCAGTTTAAATGAACAGCCAAACGGATGTTTTGATAAGTTATCTCATCGCTTTAGAGTAAGATGAGTTAACTTAACGTATTGTTTTAGATTCAATGTGAAGTTTACAAAAACTTCAAATTAACTTAAATAAAACGTTGACATCAAAACTGAGACGCGTAGAATGCGCATCTCGCTTCAGGCAAGGCTTGAAGCAACGAAGCAAAGCGAATGAGATTTTGTTTCGGTATTCTTTTTGAGAATACGTTCTTTAACAATTAGTTATCATGCAATTTGTGTGGACACTCACATTACAGTT
>JBLHNB010000171.1:0-8279 GCA_047621305.1 Alteromonadaceae bacterium
AACGCAAGTCAATGCAAAAGTATTTGTTGAACAAGGCCTACAAGGAATAGCAATAAAAGAAGCAATGGAAAAAGCACGCTTACAGGCCATTAAAAAAATAAAACAGCAATATCAAATAGAGTAACCGTTCATAGCCAATGCCAAGATAATCATGACCCTTAAAATATAAAAGTAATCAATTGAGCACTATATTCACCTTTGCAACTTTGCTGACTGTAAATAACCTGACACTTAAATATATTTATTTCCGCTTTAGCGCAGCAAGGGAACATTGTCACTCACATTTATTAATGCCAAGAACTAAACCTGTTCGGATTTTGGTTAATCGTCACTTTGGTGACCTTAGCATTTTAGAATTTATACTGAAAATTTTTGTATGTTTTGATCTACAGCCGACATGGATGAACAACCACCTTACGCTAGAAGTTTCCCGATAGCTGACGTTCAGCTATAGATGAGAACAGATGTATATTGAAGATGATTTTTGCCAATAACCAGTTAAGTCTGAACGAGAACTGAGCCACCAAAACGGTCATAGAGGCTTTAAATCAGAATGGCTGGTCATCCGACAAAGCAGCATAAGTTGGTTAGTTGAATGTAATACCAACTTATCTTTAATTATCTGTTATTTATCCTTAGGTAGGAAAAGCAATGTCACCATTATATTCATTAGCTGGAAACAAAATAAACTGAGAATAGTCATTACCCTCTTGGTCTGAAATTACAACTCCTTTTATCAAAATGAAGCCAAATTGATATAAACAATTGATCACCTTCTGAGGTACTGAAACAACAAAAATACTTAGTTCTTTGGCAAGGTTATTCTGTTTATCAAATGCGTTATCCCAATACCCTTTTGTAGTAAAAATTTCCTTTTTATTTTCAGGGCGGTATGGTGAGCCTGTTGATGAATCATGCGCAATGGGTAGTGTTATAGACCAATCATTTACAGAAAGGGCTTCCATTACTGCATCAAACCTCATTTTATCTGGTCGTTTATCCATTACAGGAATGTCTTGTACAAGTTTTAGCTCTCTATAAATTTTATTAAAAGCATATGATAAATTGGCATTTCTACCTTTGCGATAATATAAATCTATAAAGTAATCAATTTCTTCAGTAAGTGATTTAGGGTAAATCTTTTGCTTTTTAGCCCTTTTCAGCCACTCCCCTAAAATTATAGTTTCATTTATGGTTATCTTTTTTTGTTTTTAAAATTCTAAAGCTATTAACCCCCCTAAAATAAAATTATATAATGCTACTACTTTCTTTAATTTTGACTTATTCATATAAAAATGAATTTCCAATGAATATTGTTTTAAAACTCGTTTCTAATAATATTATAAATAGCCACTGAAACAATATGGTAATGCATTGCTGAAATATTATAATTTTATGCCATTACTTTAGTAAGCTAATGACGCGCTCGAACATTAGTTATAGCCTAAAACAAAACCAAAGCACTGTTCATTATCTGGCTCTTTGTATTTACCTGAGAGTTTATTTTCTTCTCCATCAGAAACGACTTTTTCCAACGCAGATTTATTTAAGTATGTCTCTTCTTTATTTGTATTAGGTGGTTCTATTATATTGTTCATTTTTTATCCTTACATTCAAAGTATTGTTAAGTTTTAGTCGTTCTTTTTTTGCCAAATAGAGGTTTACAGTTAAAAACCGATATTAACCGAGACAGCCAATAAGATAATGGCAACGACTATGTATATAGCCCACAGAGGGAGAATGAACTTAGCCCATTCCGACCAACTCACTCTAGCTGTAGCTAAATAAGCCAACAAAGTGCCAGATGTTGGCGTCAACATATTGGTTATGCCGTTACCAAATAAAAAAGCAAGCACGGTAGTTTGTGGTGGTACACCAGATAATTGTCCGATTGGGCCTAAAATAGGCATACTGACGGCCGCTTGCCCTGAAGTAGAAGGGATAAGGAAATCTAATAACAGTTGTGAGAAGAACATACCAATAACAGATACGGTTGCGCCACTATCATTGATAATTGACATCAAGGAATATACAACAGTGTCTAAGATCATGCCTTTTTCTAATGTCACTGCAACAGCAGTTGCTACTCCTATAAGGAAGCTTGCCATTAGTACTTTTTTCATGCCACTAACAAAAGCATCTGCTGCTCCATTCATTCCTATACCACTCATAGCAGCAAGTAGAATACTTAAGCCTATATAATAAGCTGATAATGCGTGGTGCTTCCAATGCCATATATTTGATGCATAAACCAAAAAACCAATACCAACAGCTAATGTGACTAATATTATCGTATGGCGAATAGGAAGTTTATTAGCGGTAAATTGAATTTCTCCCTCATGATTAAAACCCTCACGTTTAATCATTAATAGTACAAAGCTAATGCCAATAACTAAAAAAACAAGATAAAACATAAACCTAACGCTTGCACCACTGAATATCTGTAATCCTAATAGTGGTTGTGCAATAGTTAATGGTAAGGGGTTTGTAACAGACGCTAAATAACCTGCTTTTACGGATATAGCGACAATAGCAAAACCAATAATACGTGACATACCTAAACGTTTTGCCATTGCGATCATAAGCGGAATGATTAACAAATACTCTGAAGCTAAACCTAAAAACGTACTGCCTGCTGATAGCACTGTCATTAACGTAATAACAAGTAAATAAATATTGCCATTTACCAAACTCAATAGTCTCTCTAGTCCTAAATCAATGGTGCCAGCTTTAGTCAAAATACCAAATAAACCACCGATGATCAGTACCATAAAAATAAGTCCAGCGCCTCTTTCTAACCCTTCTGGGATGGACATTAAAACGCCAGTAAAACTTACTGGATGAGCAATATTAGAACTCGTTGCCTTTTGTTGAATTAAAACGCTTTCAAGTGAGATTTCTTTATCAATGACTTTATAAGTATTTGGAACAACTATTTTGCCATTACGCTCATAACTTCCCGAATCTATAAAATAGGTCATGAACATTGATAAAAATAGAATGCCAAGCAATATGATGATTGGATTCATGGTCTTGTGTTCTTTCTCAGGCTTAACAATATGCGTATGAGCTATATCTGCTGTTGAACCTTTACTTACTGACACATTATTTTCCTTCTAAAGTTATATTTATGACACATGCTAGAATTAAACTTTACTACTTATATATTTTGCTATTTCAGTTGCAACTATAGTTATATCTTTCTGAAAAGCCGGGTAATTCTGATTTGGTGTAAATCCTTTTTCATTCATATAGAGTGCTCGGTTTATTTCGACTTGCATGCTGTGTCTATTTTCTTCTGGTTTTCCATAATGAGTGACTAAATACCCCCCTTTATAGGGCTTATTTCGCACAACTTTATAGCCAAGTTTAGAAAATGCATCTTCAACAACTTGAACAAACTCCTCGCCTGCACATTGACCGTCATTATCACCAAGAATAATATCAGGGCGACTAGCACCACTATCTATATTCATTGCATTACCTTTTGACTTCATAGAATGGCAATCTATGTGCCACACACTGCCAAAATCGCTGTGAAGTTCATCAAGTGTAGTTTGCAATGCTTGATGATAAGGCAAGTAATAATTTTTAATTCTTTTTTCTATCTGTATTCTCGTTAAAGGTTTTGAATACATCGATACACCCGGTAAAGCAAAACGACGAATAAGTCCCATACCTCTTTCGCTATATTTTGTTGGTTTACACTCAGGCCAAGCTGCATCTAGCAGTTGAGGGTCTATATCTGTTGATGCTCTGTTTGGGTCAATGTACATTCTAGAAAAATTGGCGTGCAATAAATGTCCACCTACTTTTACAGCATCCTGCCAAAGGTGTTCAATATAGGCATCCCAACCACTTTTTAATTGCTTTAAAGACGCGTTGACTTCAAAGCTATCCGGGAAATTAATACCGCTATGTGGAGAGTCGAATACTAAAGGTAGACGGGTATTCGCTGACGGTTTTAGAAGCTCAAATGGTAATTTCATCTCAATATCACTCAAAAAATATTAAAAAATTGCCTGCCAAATTAGCAGGCAATTGGTTCATACACAGACTACAATTTGTAATCCAATTGAACATAAAGGTATCGACCAACAGGGTTGTAGGTATTTTGATCGAAGTTAATATTTTTATTCGTTAAAGATGATGGTGGTTGCTTATCAGCAAGGTTGTTAATGCCTAACTTAACGGATAAGCCATTGTCAAAGTGATAACCACCTGAAATATTGTGATAAGTAATTGAACTAATATCTCTAGGCTCGTTGCTAACCATTTCAGTTGTTTCACCGATATATCTAGCACTGTACGCAGCAAACCAGTCATTCTGCTTCCAATTTGCTGAGATAGCACCACGCCATTCAGGATAAGATTCACGTGATGCGGCAGTGCCCACTAAATCTTTTTCTTGAGTGCTACCATCACTTAATGTTGCAACTTCCGTAAGTTCATTCAACTTAGAAAAGTTGGCAGAAAAGCTCCAATCACCACTTTGATTGTCCATGGCATATCGCATAACAACATCCATTCCAGAGGTTGTAGTTTCATTCAAGTTAACCGGACCATCTAAAATATTGTCAATTTCACCTAAACTGTTGCGAGTGATCACTTCACAGTTCTGGTTTTGATATGCACATAAATCAAGATTATTCTGCGCACCAAACTCACTAATAGTATCTTTGATTTCAATATCATACCAATCAACTGTAATGCTAAAGTCGTCCATAAAGGTAGGGATATAAATTAACCCAACGGCCGTATTTTCAGAGGTTTCAGGTTGTAGTAATCCATTGCCCCCTGTAGTGACTTGAACATTACTATCTGATTGTTCATATTCAGCAGGAACGCCTGTACAACCGGGTAAAGAATTATCATCAGCACAAGGATCTGATACTGCGTTAACAGTTAAACGTTGTCCCTCAAATAGTTCAAGGATTGATGGCGCTCTAAAACCTTCAGCCCATGTTGCTCTAAATGATAGCCCCTCTACAGGTGTATATAATAATCCTGCTTTGCTATTGGTGGTGCTACCAAACGTACTGTAGTCTGAAAACCTTGTTGCCAAACTTAACTCTAAATACTCAGCATAAGCTTCACCATCAAGTAATGGAATACTGAACTCAGCATATGCTTCTTTAAGGTCATATTCGCCAATAGTACCTAATCTTGGTGAAGAAGAAGTTGTTCGGTAAGAATTAATACGTGGCGTAGAGCCAATTGTACTATCTGGTGTATCTTCACCTTTCTCTTTACGATACTCAATGCCTACAGCCATCGCTAAATCACCTGCTGGTAGCTCAAAAAGACTGCCTGTAGCATTTAGCGTAAAATCAATTTGGCTAGCCTTATTTTTATCATGGCCAGTGAAGTTTATATAACCAACCATTTCTTCAGTTAATGGATTAAATAAATTCACAGGAACACAGCTTGCCGCTAAGTCTGAAACATCTTCTTCAATACCTGATGTATCACAAGCACGCAGTCCTAAAGCAAGTTTATCTAGATGCATCTGGTTGTTTGAAGTAAATTCACCTTTATTTTCAGCCCAAGATAAATAGCTATCCCAGTCCCAATTATCACTTAATTCACCATCAACACCGATGCCTAGTCGTGTTGTTTCTACTTTTTGATCATTTACTCGATATCCATTTTCTATGAAAAATGCGCTGTTGCGGAAGTCACTTCCTGAAAATTCTACACCAAAAGGGTTTACTGAAGGATCATCAGCAATCATGAAACCACGACTACCTCTAACAGCAGACAAGGCTGGAGAAAATTGTTGATCGGATTCACGCTTATTATATAAAGCTTCAATTTTAAGGTTAATATTGTCAAACGGTACTATAGCTTGTCCGTAAAGCGCTGTTCTTTTGCTTGGACCAACCACATAGTTATTATAATAACGGTTATATTTATCATCACTGTTAACACCTCGCCAGTTGTCTATATCTGAGCCGTCATCTCCAGCATCTCTGGTAATGCCACCTGATGGTATATCGAAATCTACAACATCTTGTAAACTGCTCTCTCTGAACAAACCTTCAGGTGTTGCTGAAGTTAAGCCATTAAGAGGAACTGCGGTTAATTCTCTATCTTGGGTATAAACAGGCTTTTGATCGACATAACTTGCAGCGAGCATTATATTACTGTCGCCAACATCTTTACCCCATAAGAAGTCAATGTTGGCTGTTTCTCGGTCTCCTTCAGATGATTCACCATAATAGGTTTTGATACTTGTACCCACATAATCAGAATGAGTATAAATATTTACTACACCAGCAATAGCATCTGCACCATAAATTGCGGTTGCTCCGTCTTGTAATATTTCCACGCGATTAACAATTGCTTGAGGAATAGTATTCATATCAACAAAGTCACGAAATCCGCGTGTACCTGCGCCATTTACCCAGCGCTGGCCGTTGACAAGCACCAATGATCTATTCGCACCAAGGTTTCGTAAATTTAGGCTACTAGAGCCATGACTCGTACCTGATGAACCATTACCATTTAAACTAGAGCCTACAGAGGGTAGCTCTTGAAGTACCTCTCCTAATGACATAGAACCTGTTTGGTTTAACGCTTCAAAATCGAGATTTTGAACAGGACTAGGCGTTTCACTTTGGCGCTTAATTCTTGAGCCTGTGATGGAAATAACTTCGACTTCTTTTTCTACTTCAGTCTCATTTTGAGCACTTAATGCTGGTGTGGCAAAAAAAGTACTCGCACTGGTTATGGCTAAAGCTATGACTGATTTGCGAAACAATTGTGTATTCATCTCTATTCTCCAGACTCTTATAGTTAAATAGTTTACTTGGTATGTTTTTCATACTTTACAATCATCTCAAGAGTATGCAATATTATTAAAATAAGTAATCAGATCATAACAAATTATTATAGGGTGTAGTTATATGAGTACTGTGAATCTAAATATTAATATTAATATAAAAAGTTTAGAAGCATTTAGAGCAATAATCCAAACAGGTTCTGCTACTGCTGCCGCTAAACAACTGGGATTAACACAACCAGCCATTAGCCGCTTACTTGCACTGTTAGAAGAACATGTAGGTTTTCAATTGTTTTATCGAGAAAAAGGGAGATTAATACCAAGTGATGAGGCGTTAGCACTTGTTAAGGAGGTCGAATTAACATTAACTAGCGTTGAACGGATCTCACTATTGGCACAAAATATTTTCAAATCAAATCTTGGTTTGTTAAAAATAGTAGCTCCGAATAGCTTCATTGCGGGGCCTTTAGCAAATGTTGTCGCAGGGTTTATCAAAGAGCACCCTCAAGTAAATATCAGCTTAGATACACATAGTCCGGAGCAAGCCAGAGAAATTGTTGCTCGTCGCTCAGCCGATTGCGGTTTCATTCAGTTACCTGAAAACCATCCAGGTTTGATCAGTGAAAGTATAATCTCTAGTGGAACTGTTTGTGCAATATCTAAAGATCATAAACTTGCAAAGTTGAAAAAAATCCAACCAAGCGACCTACAAAGCGAAAATTTAATACTACTAGGCAAAGGTCGATATTCTAGGCAACAAATAGAAAATATATTTAGACAAAAAAATATACGCATGCGTGTAAAAATAGAAACTCACACTGTAGCTATAGCCTGTACTTTTGCAAAAATGAATGTTGGGGTAGCTATCGTTAATGAATTACTGGCGAAGCAATATGAAGCAGAAGGGTTAGTATTGGTGCCATTTACTCCAAAGATTAAACATGAATATGGATTTATAACTTCAGCTCATGCCCCTATGAATAGATTAACTCAATCCTTTTATCAGTATTGTAAGAACTACTTTAATCCAAAAATAAGTGATGATTAAATATAACTATTGATTGTTGAATAAAAAGAGAATTAATAGATGATTGTTGTAGTTAAATCTATCTCACTTGCTCCTTTAGGTTCAAAGTTTATATCAAGTGTTGGAATGTCAACGGCAACTATGAGCTTGCAGCCGTCATAGAACTTGTTCTCGTTCTATAACTGTATTTTGCTTTTTTACCATGAAATTAACCTCAAAACTGATTTTTGGAATGTCCTCTTTCCTAATAACTTTAAATTCTGCTGTCGAATGTCTTAGGTCAACTAACGGGTGTTCAGTTGACCTCGATAAAAATTCAATATTTCAAAGCCTTACTTCTTCTTAGCGCACTTTCTTGACAAAAAATAATACACAAACTATTTTTTATTAATGAGGCTAATTATAACGTCAGTAATATGCCCTTTAGCTGACTGTAAAAATCCTGACACGTTGAAAAAACTTATGTAA
>JBLHNB010000172.1:0-8236 GCA_047621305.1 Alteromonadaceae bacterium
AGACATCTGGATAAAAGTACATCATGGTTAGTGAACCGCCCTGTGCGGAGCCGCATGCAGGGTGGTGTGGGGGCTGGAGGTTAGAGACCTCCGGCTACCCGATTAGGCTTTTAATTTGCCCTGTTTAATGCGAACGCCCAAGTTTGTAAGTTTTCTTTTTCCAATCTCAGTTTAGCCAATGCTTCATGCGCTTCAGTACCAACATTGAAGGAATATTGTTGTTTACTCACAGGTTTTTTATCACGATCAAAATACTCTAATTCTAAAGAATATTCACCTGACGGGAGAATTACGTTTGAAATACCTTCTGAAGTTAACCCTGGTTCAATAAGCTTTATGTGATGTTGTGTACCAGAGTTACCATGAATTAGAACAGGACTAGCCCTTTTACCATCAGACCATGACTCATCTTTATGAACGTTATCATCGGCGAAAGAGTACCAAAAAAGATCCCATGATTGATTAGTTGGAGATTTTAATTTTATCTTAAAATCTGAAATCGTCGCTGATTTACTACCTTCATTAGTAATAGTTATAGGCACGTACATGGCAAAGTTATTTTCCATGTAATAAAGAATGACTCGGTTATCAATGTACACATTGATATCTGCTTTGGTGTTATTTAATTTGTAACCCAAAATAGTTCCAGCTATTGAACCACCAACACCAAGTAAGCCTGCTAAGATTGTTGAATCAATCATCTAATCTCCATATATTTACCAAACCTGCCGAAAAGCCTAACGAGGCTGTAGAATTTCTCTTTTAGAAAAAATAGCCTCAAAAATTATTAAAAATTAAGCCTCAAAACGCGTTGCTACGTGAAATATGAGGCAATATCCTACTAAAAAATGATTTTCACAGGCTCTCTGAACAAAAAATTCATCCGCCATTTTCCACTTTGGAGAAATTCTACAGCCTCAACACCCGAATAAGGTGTCGGCTACGCGACACCTATTCTTATTTGTTATGTTTATTTAACGACGAGGCTTTTATTAACTCTTTAATTGAACGTTCAATTTCTTGTGAATCAATTCCTCCATTAGCTTGCAAGACGCAAAGCCCAAATAAACCAGCTGATAAATATGTACTTTCAGCTGTTGATTCATTTAGTTTTGTAATTGTTTGAGTTATCTCTAAGGCTAACAATTGCTCCGCTTCACTTGCACCTGAAGATACATCAATTTTACCAAGTACGCTCAAGAGTGAATCTGAAACATCAGCTTTAATATTTGTACTTTTAGCGTAGGTAGCTGCCTGCAAACAGGTTTTACCAGAGCCATTGGTCATTGCGCCATTATATTCTGAACTCCAAATAAATAAAGTCGCTCTATCAGCATTTTCAGCCAAAAATGCTTTTAAGGCGTCTGTATTACCATCTTTTTCTAGTCTTTCATACTCTTTGTAAAGCTCTGTAAGGTGTGCCGCCCCTTTATTGTTAGAGACCACTTGTCCAGCTCTATCTATTGAAACATAAGACAACCCTGGTTTTACATCTCCAGTCCATGCTTCATGTACGCTACAGCCACCTAAGAAAAAAGAAAAAATAAGTACCGATAATAATTTATACATTCGTAACTTCCTTATCACATTTTTATATTTAGTAAATCTAACTTAGCACCATATGGGAGAATATTAAACATAACAGCTTAATAGAGAGAATAATTCCGTCTATCAAAGACACAATTACATTTTCGAGCATGATGTATATAAAACCAGCAGTAAGGCAATGTGTTTTTACTCTGCCTAAATCTTTATTTTTAAATAGTATCAACGAATTTATGATCACTACTGGCGACAATGGCGAAGACCCAGAACCAAGGTTAGAAATTTACTTAAGTGAGGTGTCCCAGCAAGACTTGCAATAAGTTGTGGTATTACAAGTAAAGGCCCATGGAGAAGTTCTAAAACTAAAGGGATCAATATAGCATTAACCAATCAATATCTTAAAGATGAAGAGTTAATTTCCCTACGTAAACTTTGGGTGAGAATACATCATGGTCAGTGAACCGGCCTGTGCAGAGCCGCATGCAGGCTGGAGGTTAGAGACCTCCGGCTACCCGATTATGTGTTTATTACTACTGACCTTTTTTATTATAACGGTTAAATATATCAACTAAAATAGAAAATATGTTATTCGCTTTATCACGATTTTCTTTTGCTGATTTAAACTCTTCTCTTGCAACCGTTGGCTGACCAATAGACTTATAATAACTTCCTGCTTTAGAATGAATATCAGCTCTTTTTTCTAAACTTGAACTTGAGGCACAACCAGTAATCACCACAAATATAGCCAATACAATAACTCTTGATCTATTCAATTTTACACCCCATCCTTGCAGCTTTTAAAATACTTGATTTCACACATAGCAGCTTAATAGAGGGAATAATTCCGTCTATCATGATTTTTATTTTACATTAAAATACTATCTTTCATATTACATCAAAGACTTTAGCAGCTTTTTGACTCTTTCACTATTGCGTGCATGCGAATATTTCCGTCTATCAAAGACACAATTACATTTTCGACCATGATGTATATAAAACCAGCACTAAGGCAATGTGTTTTTACTCTGCCTAAATCTTTATTTTTAAATAGTATCAACGAATTTATGATCACTACTGGCGACAATGGCGAAGACCCAGAACCAAGGTTAGAAATTTACTCAAGCGAGGTGTGCCAGAAAGACTTGCAATAAGTTGTGGTATTACAAGTAAAGGCCCATGGAGAAGTTCTAAAACTAAAGGGATAAATATGGCATTAAGTGATCAATTTCTAAAGGATGAAGGATTAATTGCGCTACGAGACATCTGGATAAAAGTACATCATGGTTAGTGAACCGCCCTGTGCGGAGCCGCATGCAGGGTGGTGTGGGAGCTGGAGGTTAGAGACCTCCGGCTACCCGATTATGTGAATTTTACTCGTGATATTTGCGAATGATAGCAACTTTACCATTTTCCATTTCGAGCACTTCCATCATGGTTTGTGTATAAGCCAGGGGCTGCTTACTTTCAGGGTGAATACCTTTTGCGCTGTTCTTATATCTGATTGCAATAGCTGAGTTATTAAAAATGAATACATCAAGTAACTCGGCATTATATTCAGTATGAGCACCTAAATAAAATAGCATTCCTTTTCGCATAGCTTCCTTTCCATCAGGCAATCTTGCGTCATCTGTTACCCATGGTAAATGAGAGTGCCCGATATCATCAGTAAGTAAGGAAAAGTAGTTTTCTAGATCATCTTTCGTTGCATTTGGTGCTTGAGTTGCGACCATAGTTTTAAAGTAGGTTTGAGCAAAATTTTCTAGGTCAATATCGCTTGCTGAAGCAAATAAAGCAAAAGTAAATGATAATATTAAAAGTAATCCTTTCATTGAAACTCCGTAGTAGATTATTCACATAACAGCTTAATAGAGAGAATAATTCCGTCTATCATGATTTTTATTTTACATTAAAATACTATCTTTCATATTAAACATCAAAGACTTTAATAACTTTTTGATTGTTTCACTATGCATGCATTGCGGAATATTTCCGTCTATCAAAGACACAATTACATTTTCGACCATGATGTATATAAAACCAGCACTAAGGCAAGGTGTTTTTACTCTGCCTAAATCTTTATTTTTAAATAGTATCAACGAATTTATGATCACACGTAGGTTTGCTAAGAGGACTATTGAAACTTACATTTATTGGATCAAGCGATATATTATTTTTAATCCGTCAAAAAATGGGTAATAAAGAAGTAGAACAATATTTAACTCACTTAGCAAACGAGGAAAATGTTGCACCTGGAACACAAAAAGTTGTCCTTAATTCAGTAGTGTTTTTTATATCGTGAGTTTTTACAACTGCCCTTATCACGGACATTAAATTTTAATAAATCGAAGCGACATGCTAAATTACCCGTGGTCTTAACCAAAGGTGTTCAATTTTGAGTGAGTGTCTGCTTAAATTAGCAGAGTTTATTAGTACGCTCGTGACGGCAACTAAAAAGTCAAAAAATAAAAATAACTAAAAGTAAAGCTCCGGGTATTCCATCAAAATCGTTTACTAAATAATCGAAAGAACGTTCGAAAAGCAAGCCTGTTTCAGTTTGATTATTCATCTATTTCTTACAGTTATTTAAAATAAATTACGGTTTTTAAATTGTAGAAGTTAAATTCCCAGAGACTTAAAAAAAGCTGCTCAAAAGCAGCTTTTTTATTGATTTTCTACGGGACTCGCCTTTACACTTGGTAGATTTCGATAAATGAGTCAATAATCACATCTTACCTTTGCTAGTACTACTTCTGGTACTACTGAAAGGTTAATTTGAAATTATTCCTGGTTGTTTTAATAGCCAAGTTAGGCAACAAGTGATTTCATTGACGTTTTTTATGGTAACTTCCCAATAGACTTAACAATTTTAGAAGGCTCAGTATTAGCTTCGTTTAATGGGGTAAGCAGGTGAAATTCAAACAAATTAACGCCACTACGAAAATATCGATTATTGTTTTTGTATTCCTGAGTATTTTGTAGTTTAGCCAAGCTTTGCACGTCAGGCCATTCTACTAATGTAACTTGTCCAGGTGAACGAGTAGTGGAAGCAAGCGCTTCTAGTTTTGTTGAACGTAACTTAAACAGAAATTTTCCACCTACATCAATAACATTATTTTCAATACCTTTCATGTACTTATCATAATCTGTGGGGTGTTCAGGATTAAACCACGCTATTGCAAGGGTATACACTTTGTCATTGCTAAATTCAATATCAACATCTTGTTCTAGTACCTTTGAATAAATTTTTAACTCATCCCAGCCAGATGAACGTAAAGCTTTAATATCTGGCCATTGGGGCTGTTGATAGAATTCGTGTTCCGAAGCTTGGTCAGGCCATGAGAAAAATACCAAGGCTTTTGGTTTAAAGTCCCCAACGATGGTTTTAGTCACTTGCATGCTATTTTCTATTTTAAGACCAAATTGTTTAGCTAAAGGGAAAGCCCGTCGATAGTAGTCACGTACAACATTAAGTTTGTCTGGTTTAGTAATAGGCATAGCAAAAGATAATATCTGTCCTTTCTTCAAAATCAATCGGTCTAATTTATTAACCGTATCAGCACTTGATGTTTGTGAATCACCAACAGAAACATCTAGGGCGTTTGTGGTGCAAGCCGAGATGAAAAATAACTGACATATCAATATAATGTAATAACTTATTTTTATTGTTTTCATTTTTTCTTCCTATTTGTTTGCGTAATTGCACCATTATCAAGATATAAATAGACTTGTCACGGATTGCATTGTTTGCCCTGTGGTGCAATAATGCACCAATGAAAAATTGGGATGACTACCGTTTTATTCTGGCATTGAATCGATTTGGTTCGTTAAGAGCGGCTGCAGAAAATTTAGGCGTAAATCACTCCACGCTTTCGCGGCGCTTATCACTGCTTAATAATAAATATACCTGCAATGTATTCGAACGAAATATTGGAGGCTATCAAATATCTGAATCTGGCCAAGCTTTGCTTTCAGCCGCAGAGCAAATGGAACAATTGGTTACCAATGCCCAAAGGCAATATAAAGCAACAGAACAGAGAATATCGGGCTCAATTACCTTATCGATTCCGGATGCTATTGGACAGTTCCTCTTAGTTGATGTAATTGCAAAATTCAATGCGCTCTATCCCGATATTAATCTAATAATAAAAAGCACCTACCAGCTTGTAAATTTAGACCAAGCCGAGGCCGATATTGTTATTCGCGGCTCTAATCAACCACCGGAACATTTAGTTGGCTATAAACTATTCCCTTATTATTTATGTTTATATGCCAACAAAACATACATTAAAAATGTTAAACGTGAATCATGGCAATGGGTTGTGGCACCGAATACAAATTACCATTGGATACAACAAACTGCTTACGCCAATGTCCCTATTGGTTTAGTCGTTGAAGACGTAACCTTACGCCATAATATGTTATTAGAAGGGCTTGCCATTGGTCGTGCACCTTGTTATATGGCAGATCCTGTCTCTGAATTGGTACGTTTACCAAACTCAAAGCCGGAACCACAATTCGATTTGTGGGTGCTAACCCACCCAGATCTACGAAATACTCCACGAATTAAAGTGCTGATGAGCTATATTTGTAACGCTCTAAAAGTAAAAAGAAACTTGATTGAAGGAAAGTTATAACTTTAGATATCGGCTCGTGAATAATAAACAATCCAATAATTAGACCATCAGAAAATTAACACTTTAATGATTGTATATATGCATCACTATTGTGAAAGCAATGAGTGATATGGTCACCCAAATCACCCTAGGTTGCGGAAAATAAAACGGGTACCAAGGGCATCATACAAATTAGAGCTATGACAAGAAGGATTACGCCTGCCGATTTTACAATTCTGCCACTTCTAACTGACCAATAAAAACCAAAGGCTAAAATGAGCATGGCTAGACTCAAGGCTGAATATTGGTAGAGCTTCTGGTTGAACTGTTCAGTTTGAATATCCCAAATAATCCTTTGGTATGTAATCCTCCATAGACACTTTTATTCTTATAAACTAGAGGTAAAAGTCTAAGTAAAATAAACGTACTTTTTTGCAATATCTGAAATATACTTTAGCGAGCTCATTGTAATGAACCCGCTCAAGTCAGATATTTATCGCCTTAACTTCGTACGTCTTGCGATCAGGTTATTGATATCAAGCCAGTCACTGAATAACACGCTATTTACACTATAGAGTAGAGCCCGCACTTGTCCAACACCCGAATAAGGTGTCGGCTACGCGACACCTATTCTTATTTGTTAGCTACAATGTCTGCCAATCACTTAAGTTATTTTTCTTAGCACTCCGCTTGTAATATAACGCCATAAATAAACCGAAAAATATTCCAGCAAAGAAACTACTTATTAAAGCGGCTTGGATAGTCATGCCATTAGATTGCCAAGAGGTAAACCACATAAAGAGTCCCCATACACCACCAAACCATACGGAGGCAGTAAGAAAGTTACTTTTGAATGAGCAGTAATGAAATGGTCGAATATTGAATCCAAGTTTTCTTAATAAAACCGTAATAGGTGGATTATGATTGGATTTCCATATATCAGCTTCATTTAGCTCCCTTTGCGCAGCCTTTAATTTATCCTGAAACGACATTTAACACTCCTTGTAGCTAACGAGCCTGTAGAATTTCTCTTTTAGAAAAAACAGCCTCAAAAATTATTAAAAATTAAGCCTCAAAACGCGTTGCTACGTGAAATCTGAGGCAATATCCTACTAAAAAATGATTTTCACAGGCTCTCTGAACAAAAAATTCATCCGCCATTTCCCACTTTGGAGAAATTCTACAGCCTCAACGCCGAAATAAGCGGAAAATTACTGTTGGCTAAAATGTTTGATGAACGAAAAACAGCCAACTGTAAATTTTCCGTTTAATTGCCTTATATTACTGATACCAAACAGTAATACACAACATTGAAGGTACAAATGAACCCCCACTTTGAGTTTGCTTTATCTCTTTAATTTCGACGGATGGGTTCTCAGATAACCAATGATTAACTTCTGCTTCTAACCCGCAATCTATTGTTTCAATAGGTTTCATCCAAAAATTCAATTTTGGCTTTAATAATTTAGTAAATAATTTAATTTTCATACTTTAATTTGAACTCCATTTCCTGAATATGACAGTAGTAATATAACAGCTTAATAGAGAGAATAATTCCGTGTTTAAACACGGAATTATTCTTCTATCATGATTTTTATTTTATATTAAAATACTCTCTTTCATCTTAAACATCAAAGACTTTAGCAACTTTTTGGCTATTTCACTATTGCGTGCATTGTGGAATATTTCCGTCTATCAAAGACACATTTATATTTTCGACTGCACTGTATGTAAAACCAGCTATTAATGATGTGATTTTACTATGCATAAATCTTTATTTTTAAATAGTATCAACGAATTTATGATCACTCTTGGCGACAATGGCGAAGGCCTAGAACCAAAGTCGATGTTTACTTAAGCGAGGTGTCCCAGCAAGACTTGCAATAAGTTGTGGTATCACCAGTAAAAGCCCATGGAGAAGTTCTAAAACTCAAGGGATAAATATGGCATTAACCAATCAATATCTCAAAGATGAAGGGTTAATTGCGCTACGAGACATCTGGATAAAAGTACATCATGGTTAGTGAACCGCCCTGTGCGGAGCCGCATGCAGGGTGGTGTGGGGGCTGGAGGTTAGA
>JBLHNB010000173.1:0-8119 GCA_047621305.1 Alteromonadaceae bacterium
TAGACGGGCAAAAACCTCTTTTTCTACAAGGTAATTAACTTTCTAATTTATTTATAATAAAAATAAATTACCTTTATATTCTCAGTATATCAAGTGTTTATTGATTTTCTTTAATTCACTATTGGATAAAGTATGTTTTTATCTCGTTTTCTACGATGAAAGCGTGCAAAAAAAATGTTCAAAGATAATTGTTTATTTTACCCAAATAAGTATTACAAAATATATGGCAAAAAATCTTAAGCTAATGTCTCCAATGCGCACAAAGTGATCATTGCCAGCTTAACCGTGAACGACCGCTTTGGTGGCTTAGTTGTCTGTCAGGGTAAAGGTAAATCTACGTCTTCTGAACACTAAATATAGCTCAGAAAACTATTGATGCTAATGTCTGCTATCGTATCTTTGCCGTCATTAGGTATTAGTTGAGCCTTAGGGCAACTGCTAGCCAAAAGCGGAAGTAGAGCAATCATCAACACCATTCAGGTCATGCCACTTTGCGGACGCTTTCAAATACTAAAAACGGTTTCCTAGAGGCAGCTTTGTGCTAAAGAGTAAGCCTAAATAATTTTGGCACGCAGTCTTGAATAACTAGAACAAACATAAGCAGCTTAAAATGATGTAGCCTGTATCTTCTTTAGCTCGAAATTTTTCGGTATTGGCTTGGGGTTTGCTCTGTTTCTTTTTTGAACGCAGTATAAAATGACGACTTTGCGTTAAATCCAACACTCATGGCTATATCTAGCACTGTATTATTACTCTGCTCTAACATGCGTTTCGCGGCATCTACACGGTACTTATTTACATAGTCGAAAAAATTCATCCCCAGCGTTTCATTTAATGTTTGTGAAATGTAATTTGGTGACGTGAAAATGTGTTTAGCCAGCTTTTGCATGGACAGTGAGGCATCTAAATAGAGTTCATCTTCACGCATCGCTTTTTCTATTTTTGTTGCTATGAGTGAGGATTGTTGCTCATCTAATGCAGAGCGTTGATATTTACGCTGCTGGTTATCGTCTTGTAAGAGAACTTCTTTGATATCATCTTGGCTTTCATATAGTTCTTCAAAGCCAGGTTTTTGTCTAAGCCCCCAAATGGCAATACTCCAGAGCATCACTAATATCACTGTATTCGTCAAAATATGGTCTATTTTGATCGAGTAAAATAGGTTGTCTAGCACAATATAGACGGCCGTGGTCACCCAGACTGCCCCTACAGCAAAGAGTAACCAGCTTAGCCATTTTATTTCTCTTGATTCCGTACTGGCAAACAAATCTTTTAAATGCTGACGATAACTATTAAGCCTTTGAATAGTTTTGTAAAAGTAAAACCCTGATTGTATTACCCAGCCAAGTATTAAAATAAGAGTGGTAGTAAGTATTCCGTAGAGTAAATAGCGCAGTATGGAGGGCGTGCTGGTAAGAATTACATCATTTCCTTCAACTAATAACGCGTTTTTAATGTCAGCAGGTATGATTATCGTCAATAGGGCAATAAGGGTGCCTAAACCAGCGGGAATAAAATGACGTAAAGATTTGCGACTGAAACGCCATGGTGTTTCAGAAGTGAGTCCCTGAACATAAAACCAGAAACATGGGCTAATAAGTAAAAGTGCAGGCAGCGCAAGGATCAAAAATGTTGTTTGTAACGATGGGGAAAAAACAGCTAAGGTTGGCTGACACATTACTACACCAATAGCGACTAAACATATGCCTAGTGGTAAGTAAGTTTGTCGTTCAAAAGAGCGTAAAATAAGTAAATTTGCACTAAAAACTATGACGACTAAGATGGAAATATTAAGTGCAAGCAACCCTAAATTATCTATCACAATAAAAATCTCAATTAACGTGTAAACCAGAAAAAAAAGGTTTTCTAGAGTTTTATAAAGGTCCGAACCTACAGGGACATCAGTATAAATGGTTCGAGTCAACATGCCCAGACGACATTGTTAAAGGTATTCTACATAATTCACATATCCTTAGCTAGTTGGTAAGAGAATAAACAAAATGTCTGATTTAATAATGAAACAAAATAGTATAAAAATGGAAAATAAACCTTTTAATTGGCCTGTTGTTGGTTTTCTACTTTTTATGACAGGAATTCCCGGTATACCCGCTATTTTTTTACTAATAGGGGTTGCTTTGGGGCCCTCTGCGGGTGTGATTTTTTCTTCCATGGTTGATGCTTTGTATTTTGAAACGCCAGCAGCAATCGTTGTTCATGGGGGAGCGGGTATTTTGTTTTTCTTAACTATGCCATTTCAATTTTCACCAGCGTTAAGGAACAAAAAATCAAATTGGCATAGAACCGGTGGACGTATTGCGCTGCTATCCGGTTATGTCATGGGCACATCTGGAGTTTGGATGCATCATGTCTTGTCACCTGATTTATTCGGTATGCGTTATGTGTCACTGGTCATTCTGAGTATTTCAATGTGTACCGCATTTTCAATGGCACTATGGCATATTATTAACCGTAATGTTGATGTACATCGCAAGTGGATGATAAGGGCTGTCGCGATAACACTTGGTGTGATTACACTATTATTTGTTGAAGCGATTTCGTTCTTGTTGTTTGGTCTATTGGAAAACGTCTTTGCGGTAATAAACCAATTTCAGCATGATTATGGTCGACTCGTAGGAATGGCAATCAACTTGACCATCGTTGAATACATATTTTTTAAAGAGACGCTTAAGAAAAAAGCACAATACCCATTAACAATTTTGGTGGAAAAATAATGACTGAACTACCTATTATCGCCCAATTACACTTAGCTGTAGGAACCTTAGCCGTTGTGGGGGGATTTGCTGCCATGCTGCTCCCTAAAGGTAAGACACTACATAAGTTCGCAGGTAAAATATTCTTTTACACTATGTTAGCACTTTGTTTTAGTGGAATATATTTAACGTTTGCGCGCTCGCTGCAACTTACCCTTCTTCTAGCAATATTCTCTTTATATTTATTGTTAACCGGCTGGTACGCTATGGCGCGAAAGGATTCGAGAGTTACCGTGTTTGACAAAGTTGGCTTTTATGTCATTAGTACTATTGGTATTGCCACTTTGATTTTCTCCATATTAGGATGGAGCTTAAATTGGCATTACCCATCATCAGAGCCACCATACTCTGGTTATCTTATCTTTGTTATTTTTTCGGCTTTTCTAGCCTACTGGGATTATCAGCTGCTTGTCACTAAAGTACTTGTCGGGACGAAACGATTAATTCGCCATTTGTGGCGGATGCATTTTGCGCTGCTCATCGCTACCTTTATATTTTTTGGTGGTAATAGCAATGTTTTACCTGAGGCACTTCGCACAGATTTCATTTTAATGGCACCTATCGTGACTGTGCTTACATTTATGTTTGGGTGGTTAGTTTATGTTAAGGTTTTCAAGAAATCGTCATAAATTGTTGTAACGTTTAGCCAAACTGAAATGACCGCTACCGAGCCAACTGCGGAAGTTTAATCTCACTTGCAACCACTTCCGCTTTACGCACAGAAAAGTCATAAAAACGAATTAGTGGAACGTCCGCTACCGTATCTTTGTTAACATTAAGCTAGTGATCATTAGAGATTTCTTCAACTAGCCAAAAGCGGAAGTTAGCTTTTGAGTTAAAAACTCACATCCATTCACAATTGAGCTTGTGCCGAAAATTTTTACACGGAATTAGATCTCAAACACCCAAAGCAGTCATTCGAATCATTCAAGTTTCAAACAAATTTAGGGTATTAATTCTAAGGCGCTAACGCCCCCAGAGCGCCTTAGAAATATTATTCAACATTACTTAGAAGGCGCCATCTTCAATTACAAAGGAGAAACGTCAGCACTAACATTAACTTATTGATAATTATGATTTATTTAAAAAAACCGAAACTATAAGTCAGCTTTGACAACTAAAATAAGCTCTACTAACACAACGTAAAATGCAGTGATAGTAGGCGTATCGATTAAGCTGCCTTGTCTTTTTTTCAACAGACATGGGAACCTAAGATCAAATAATTGATGGCTATTTAATCATACAGTGGCTAGGTTATATTCATTATGAGCTGATGCATTCAAGATCCTTCAGGGTTACAAATGATCACAACATACAAATAGACCGAATGGTTAGTTTTGCCTATATTATATGCATTCCAACGTCGAAGTACATTATGAAAATCCTAACAATTATTGGTGTAATGACAAGTAGGAAAGCGCTGGGAATTTAGCATTTATCTACTGCATCACTAAATCCTAGTTGCTCAAGATGGAACTGGGATTCACACAAAATGATCACGGATAATAAATATGTTAGAACGTTTTTTTGAAAAGACAATTCGAGGTTACTTGTTAATCACTGGGTTTTTAACTGCTACTGCATTTCTTACCTTTTTAGCGCCTGAATGGAGTATGACAAATTTATTTTTCTATGATGAAACCATGATGGAAAATAAACGTTACTTGCAGGCAACGTATTAGCATTGGGGAGTAATGGTTGGCTGTATCGGTATATTACTGATGGCATCGGCAAAGTATAAATCATTAAGAACCTCAACCATGATTTATAGTGGCTTTGAAAAAGCAATGTTTGTTGGGCTCTTCTTCTACAACGTATGCGTGAATGATTATGACTGGTTTTACGGCTGGAGTGGTGTATTTGCGCTTGATGGATTCGTTACTTTTTATTCACTAATTTATATTTATTACTACATCAATCGTGATAAATATAAAACGCCTGTTCATCTACATTAATAGTCAATTTGATAGAGAATATAATAGAAAAGTGCCGTTATATGTAACGGCACTTTATTTAAGCGTAATTAGCATATTACAGGATTAAGCGTCTAGTTTCTTTTATCGCACTATCTAATATGGAACGATCTTTGTGTAACGCACAAAGTAATGTACTACCAAGCCATAGGCTGTAAATGGCTCTAGAAGTGTCATAGCTATTTTTTAAAGAAAAGTCATTTTCTATAATACCTTGTTCAAAAAAATCAGACATACAAGAAATTAATTTTTCAGCACCACTATTAAGTGATTTTTGCATGTCATTCGATGTACCTGATATTTCACCCGATAACTTAACAACTAAACATTTAATCTGAAAATCATCAGTTACTTTCGTCGAGCACCAGTTTTCAAAATAAGCAGTAACTCTTTCTTGGCGAGTTATTGCTGCATTCGTTAAAAACTGAGTCAGACTAGCTAAATGTTCTTCAAAGTAATCATCCAGTAATATACGACCAAAATCATCTTTTGATTTGAAATGGTGGTAGAAAGAACCTTTTGTTGCACATGCAGCATTTATAATTGTCATGACTCCAACACCGGCGAAACCCTGTTCGCTAATGATGTCAAAACCTACATTGAGTAATTTCTGTTTTAAATCTTTCAATGTTATAACTCCTAGGCAATTTAGTGAATATTATAAATGATTGCATACCGAACGGTCTAGTTTTACTTTTGGTTGAATAACAGGCTAGACCGATCGGTTTGCTTTGTGTATGATCTCATTATTCTTTTGGCGTATCAAACAAATAACTATTTAATTAGGAGACATCATGACTAACCGTTTATCAATCGTAATAGCTGGCGCGACTGGGCTCATCGGTAAATCAGCTGTAGAAATAGCACTAGATAATGAAAGTGTTGAACACATCTACTCTCTGTCACGTCGACCTATAACAATAGAGCATAGAAAGTTGACTCAATGGTTGAGCCCTGATTTATCAATACCTTCTAAAGGTGATGTACCTAGCTTGCCAATTATTGGTGTGATCGCATTAGGAACAACGTTAAAAAAAGCAGGAAGCAAAGAAAAGCTTAGAGCGATTGATGTCGATTTAGTGGTTAACGTTGCCAAAGATATGCACAAGTTCGGGGTGAAACATATTATTGTTGTCTCTTGTTTAGGAGCCTCTGTTAGTTCTCGTTCGCACTACCTTCGTTGCAAAGGTGAAATGGAAGAGGAGTTACAACAACTTAAGTTTGAAAAAGTCACATTTATGCATCCTGGTTCATTAGTCGGGTCTCGTGAAGAACCAAGAAAAGATGAGAAAGTACTTCAATGTGTTTTGAACATGGTAAGACCTTTAATGATTGGTGTGTTGGCTGATTTCAAACCGGTAAAAGCACATGACGTTGCAGATGCTATTATTCAAGTAGTAACTCAACAAAATAATTTTATTAACAAAAGGATAGAATATATACGAACACCACAAATACTCAATTTATGTAGTTAATTAGATACCAACCAGTTCGGAGAAGTTGATCATGACGATATTCAATATAAAGACAATTATCACAGCTGCAGTAGTTGGCTTTACATTATCAGGTTGTGGAGCAGGCGATGAAAGCCTACAGCGCGCTGTTGACTTAACCGCGGTAGATGACAGAGTTATTTTGGTTAGCAAAGCAGCTGAAGAACAAAATTTAACACAACTACTAACCATAGATCACTCTCGTTTAGCTGAAAAAGAAGATGCTGAACTTGCAGCAAGTCGAGTGGCTTTATTTTCTGATATTGCACTTAATACGGATTTAGTTGACAGAATACTTTGGTTGGCCTAGATTTGCCCTTTAAAGTAATTTCCTATGCAGAAAATGATCTGATCAAAACTATGTATACAGATGCTGCTTTTTTGCAAAAAAGACATAATTTGTCTGACACGGTTGCCTTACAAAATTACCAAACAAAAGCATCTGAATTAGTTAAAGATATTCCCGATGCAAAAGCCGTTAATTCACTATCGTTTAGCCATAATAGTAGAAAAATAACCTATGTAGCGAGAACTAACACTAGCGCAATTAGATGCCACCACCTACTTTCAACAAGAACTTGAAAGAATAATAAGCGTTAACCAAAATTGGGCGCTGTATAAATGGGGTGAGCTTTTAGTTATTTCGGCTTCGCTAATTGTTATCACGATATTCCCTGATAAGTCAGCTCTGTTAGGGTTAGCATTGGCCTCCATTATGATAGCAGTACCTCTTCTCACGCTTGATATTATTGGTGAGCGAAATGGTCTGTGGTATATGGCGCAAATAACATCATACAAAGAGTCACTATGAACCTTTTAGAATACAAAAAAATTTTTTTGTTGAGCCTATGGAAAACCTATGTAGGCACAGCTTTAGGAGTCAGTTTCGATATGTTCTATGTCGAAGCTGTTGGTTACACCATGTTAGGTGCTGGCATCTCTGTTTTTGCCACACTCTATTTTGAGCAATATGTAACACGAGCATTTAAGTCACTGATGAGAGTCGCTGTACGTAGGAATGCACAAAAACCACCTAAGTTTAAACCTGTATTACGTAAAGCGCTGATTTTCTACAAACGATATGGTTTTTGGGGATTAATGGCTTTGACACCTATTTTAATTGGTATTCCTATGGGTATTTTAATCGCAGTACGCCTAGGCACTACCAAGCATAAGATCGCAGTGACCGTATTGTTTATGTCACTTTTTTGGTCAAGTTTATCTTACATTGTGACGTTAAATGGGTTGGAGCAACTAGGCATATAAATGATCAGAGCGTAAAGCTATGGTCTGTCACTTTCAGCGTTGGTTATTGCTTCGTTATATTCTTTAATCTTTATTGTTCAAGAAGGAAGTTTGATTTCCGTGCAGTATATAGAAAAACAACTTACAGATTTGTCATTTGCTTATGAATTACTATATAAAAACATGAGCAATATTTGTTTTTCGAATAAAAGTGACCTTATCGAATATTTAATAAATACGTGATGTGTCTAAAGAGAATATTAATGCATATAAAATTTAATCAAATGTTACCTGCATCAGGGGTGTTATTACTCACTGCAAGTAATGCTTTGGCTGAGAATATAAAACCCGTAGAACAAGGTTGGAATCATTCAATAGAAATTTATGCCTAAGCGTTGAATATTCGTGGCGATAGCACAACAGGAAATATTTCGGCCGATGTAGATGTGGATCCCAGCTTTATCATGGATCATCTAGATATGGGAGTAATGCTGCACTTCGAAAGTATCAAAGATGATACTTTCTCAACTTCATCGCTATTTTGTTATGAGAAACATTTAAGCGGTCTGCAAGTTTACGCGTTGTTGGAAATAAAGGATAAAGCTGAGACAACAGTTTTTTTTCAAAACTAGCTTGA
>JBLHNB010000174.1:0-8102 GCA_047621305.1 Alteromonadaceae bacterium
AAGGTAAGCGATTTGCGTACCATCAGGCGAAATCTTTGGGTTTAAGTTATTTGTATCATCATTGGTAAGTTGAATCACATTACTACCATCGATATTGGCAATGCTTATTTGAGTTGCAACCGTTTTGGAAAAGCGGCCCTTAGAGTGAAAGAGTAGTCGTCCATCTGCCATAAATTCTGGAGCGCCTCCCTCTAGTCCTTTTATTTGGCGTTGCTCAGTGCCGTCTGCGTTCATCTGCCAAATTTCTTCTTGCATGTCGCCGTTCTTATCAGTGTACTCTCTGCCAAATACAATGGTCTTTCCATCAGGAGAAAAAGCAGGGCCATAATCCCAAACATTTTTTAAATTGGTCAAACGGCGCATGTTGGTGCCATCGATATCTGCGATGTGAATAGACCAAGTTTTTTGTTTGTCGTATTTACCATAAAAAGCAATTTGCTTACCTGTAGGCGAAACCGCAGGGTAACCGCCAGCGTTATTAGGAACATCAACAACTTTTATACGTCTCTTCCCTTGTTCATCGCTCAAATAAATTGATTTATTATCACCTTCTTGGAACCCATAAATAATGGAAAAAGGCTGAGAGTTAGCTTTTTCAGTGACTTGACACCCAGTCATTAAGCCAAGAGTTGAGATGGAAATTAGTAATGTTTGTATCAGCTGAAATCTTTTAGATTGCATTGAATATAATCCTGTTAAAGCGTGTTAGAGATTGAATAAGTAGCAGTTTAATATATGCGATATTAAAATGTTGTCAGCTCCCCCCAAAAAAACAAAATATAAAAAAATCTAAAAAGTGAAACAATAAAATTAAGATAACCGGTTTTAAAATTAAGATGAAAGGCACGTTTGAGCATGTTATCTAAAAGTTAGATATGAGTTTTTGATGATTTTCATTTTTTATAGATAAAACAACTCCCCCAAGCCGATTAGCTGTCACTATAACGATTATTACCTTATTTTCATTGGTAAGTTACAGTGCTAACGCAGCAACAAGCATTTCTTCATCTATCAATGATACGGTAAAAATATCAATCGCCGAACTGAAGACTTAATGTTAGATGTTGACTGCAAGCCTCCACAAATCCTCAACTTTATCCAAGTAGTCAAGTATTGGAGTTGTTTGCTGGTGGTGGATATTACACTGAATTATTAAACGATATCGTTGGTAA
This sequence comes from Alteromonadaceae bacterium, assembly GCA_047621305.1. Classification (GTDB taxonomy): domain Bacteria; phylum Pseudomonadota; class Gammaproteobacteria; order Enterobacterales; family Alteromonadaceae; genus Colwellia_A. Next base: position 1,173 of record JBLHNB010000174.1, read on the forward strand.
ATATGGCCATGTAACCACATATGAAGATTCAATGTGGTACGACTATTCTAAATCAGATAATGATAAGCTCCACATGGGTAAGCGTTTAAAAAATACTCATACAGTTATTTCTGATATGAATACACTGAAACTTCCCAAAGAAAAATATGACACCGCGTTAACCGTATTAGGTTTACATGATATTTATATAGAAGAACAGAAAAGTTTACCGAGTAACAACTACGACATGACACATTTATTTTATGCACTTTATCATTCGCTTAAATCTGGCGGAGTTATCGGTATTATTGCGCATGAAGCAAAAACGGAACAGCAACCAAATATATCAGCGGAATTTCATTGTTTAAATTCAAAATTTATTACAAAACACATGTTAGCAGCTGGATTTACTCTTGAAGCAAGCTCTGATCCATTAGCCAATGCAAATGATGACTATACACAAATAGTTTGGGCTAAAGGCTTATGCAGAAAAACCGAGCGTAGTATATTAAAATTTCGTAAACCACAATAATACACATTTGAAACAACATTAATAATAATATTAATTCCTCTTAATGTGGTTTTAGTTTATTTTAACTGAAGACTTAAAGGCGTTTACTCTACACTACTATGATGTTGTTAACCTAATGAACATAAGACACTATTTTAATAACCGCCCGCTCCTTTTTTTACAATTTCTGGGTTGGAGCATCTATTTTTTATTGGATATATTCGACCATGCCATTAATGGCCATTTTTGGCTTTTTCCAAGTTTCTTATGCAGTACCACAGCATTCATGTTCACAGGAGCTGTCGCCTACATCACCAATAAAAATGATTATCGAGGTATAAAAATACAAAGTATTATATTTGCTTTCTTGTTGTTAGTTGCAGCGGTTCTTTGGCATAAAATATGGATTTATGCTCACGGTGATGCAAATACTATTAGGCAGATATTAACCGATATATCTCAAGTATCTGGTTACTCTCTAAGGCAATGGTTAACCACCGGTTATTACCCTTTATTTGCCTTTGTTGCATGGGGTGGCTTATTTGTCGGGAGCAAGTGGTATTTTGTTCAGCAGCAGCAACAATTGGAATTAGGACTGGCGGTTTTAACAACCAAACAGGCTCAATTGCAGACACTGCGTTACCAGCTAAATCCACACTTTTTATTCAACGTGTTAAACAGTATCGATGTCAGCATATTAAGAGATGAAAAAGATACCGCTCATAATATGGTTTTACAACTTAGTCGCTTTTTACGTAATACCCTAGAGTATGGTGAGCAAGACAAAATATCGTTAGAAAAAGAATTTGAAATAATTAAAGATTTCTCGAATATAGAACAATTGCGCTTTGGTGATGCTTTAGCATTATCTACAGAAGTCGAAATGGGTTGTGAGCAAGCTATGTTGCCTTCAATGATACTGCAACCTTTAGTAGAAAATGCTATCAAGTTTGCATGGTCGCAAACCACCAAAGGACACGTGTCAATTGTTGCCAGAAAACAACAAAACAATTTAATCATTGAAATTATTAATTCATTAACCAAGCAAGATAATTTCATTCAAGGTGCAGGCATAGGGTTAAAAAACACGGAGAGTCGATTGGCTTTAGTTTATGGTGACGATGCGCAAATAAACACTCAAGAAACATTAGAAAACTTTACCGTTTTACTTACTTTCCCTTGGGAAATAAGTTTAAATTAATCGATGTTTTCTGATATCTTGTTCTTTAACGATATGATAAATATTAAGAGATAATTAATGGCTATTCGCTGCATTTGTGTAGATGACGAACCTATGGCTAGAAAAGGCATAACACTTGCTATTAAGCCATTTAATGAACTTGAACTGGTTGCTGATTTTTCCTCAGGTGAAGATTTACTTAATAACTATCCTGACAATATCGATGTACTTTTTGTCGACATAGAAATGCCTCGCTTAAACGGTTTTGAATTATTACAAAAGTTACCTCAACCTTTACCTCTGGTCATATTTGTCACCGCTTATAATCAATATGCCATCAAAGCTTTTGAAGCAGAAGCTCTTGATTATGTGTTAAAACCTATAGAAGAAGAGCGTTTCGCTCAAGTGGTTACTCGTATTACAAAACAACTTGGACAACCACAAAACATCAAGAATAATGATTATTTATTAAAAATAGTAAGCGTATTACAACAAAAAATACAAAAAAACGAAGCAACGATTAGTATTAAAACAGATGATGGCTATTTTAGAATTAACCTCTCTGAAATACTTTATGTAGAGTCGGTCGGTGACCATGTTTGTTTCCACTTAATCAATCAACAACTAATTAGTAGAAATACCTTAAAACATTATGTACTTGAATTAGCCGAGCATGGTTTTTATCAAGTGCATAAATCTTCTTTAGTTAACTCTAAGCACATAACCAAGTTTGAAAAACTCAGATTTGGTGATTATCAGCTTGAGTTATTGAATCAAGTGGTTTTACGAGTTAGTCGACGCTATAAATCGGCTTTGAATCATATTATCAATCAAACTGAAGTAAATTCTATTTAATATGAGCTTTGAAAAGTTCTAATGTCAGCTAAAGTATTTAAACCAGCCCCACAAACGAGCAGTAAATTTCGATTAGTATTACCCTAATTTTCATCATGGCTATGCAAAAGCTAAAGGTCAGCTATTGGCTAGTTGAAGAAGTCTCTAATGATCACTAGCTTAATGTTAACAAAGAAACAAAATCGGACGTTAGCCTCTGCTTATCTAGTGACAAGCGATCCAACAAAAAACTTCCTTACATTAGATAATGAAGTGTTCAAAATTTTCATCTTGAAACTTGAAACTTGAAACTTGAAACTTGAAAAAGAAATACTAAAATTTGATTTAAAATACCTAATATTATATTAATACCGATTTACGTGATTTTTTATGTATTAAAAGTTTCTATATCGGGGCGATTGCGATTTAGAGTGTCATTAATTTAATATGATGACTTAGGGATTATAAAATTTTAGGCCAATAATATTAATTTATTTTCCTTAAATGATAACAGGAAGGTACTTACTCATTAAACTAACTTATCCATCTTGACAAAACCTTCACATCTCTTTGTATAAGATAAATGAAATTTTATATGGGTATGAGTGTTTGTTATGCGAAGAATGAAAAATGTACTATTTTTATTAAGTTTTACTTTACTGGCTGGTTGTTCAAACCCCCATTTAGAGATATTTCCTGAATTAGAAAATCCTCAACTCGTGGATAATAAAATTTCAGTAGATTTATTGAAAGATGATATTCAATCATATTATTTAGGAGCGCTTGCTAGGCATCCTCATTTGGACCAGTATGCAGAAAGAGCTGAGTTAGAAAAAAGTGTTACGGACCTACAAGCCTCAGTTAATAAACCCATGTCCCGACTTGAGTTTTATCGAATTGCAGGGCAGTTAACACATAAATTTAATGACGGTCATTCAATGCTACTTTGGCCGTATCCAGAATATCAATTATTACAAAAATCCGGTCATAAACCTTTCCTTTTGCGGTAAGTATTACTAAATCTCAACAGAGTTTTATTAAGAACACTTATCAAAGTGATGACTTTCAACTTGCCGCTGGTATTAAGATTGTTGCTATTAATAATGTACCCGTAAAGAACTTATTGGATCATATGCAAAAGTTTGTTGGTGGTGAATCACAATATCTTCGTGAGCAGTTTGCAGCTAACCGTTTTGGTTTAATGTTATGGGCCGTTTTTGGTTTTATTGATGATTTTGAACTGCAATATGAAGAGGAAGGTAAGCAAAAAACATTAACTGTTTCTATGAGTCAAGATTGGAAAAAAAGCAGTGGTAAAGAAAAGTCACAGGAAGACTTTTATCTTAAGGAACTTCCAAACAATGTTGCATATTTATACATTGGTCACTTTGATATAGAGCCAGATTGGTTTGAAGACTTTATCGACCAGACGTTTATTGAAATCAAAGAAAAAAACATGACATCGCTAATTATTGATGTTCGAAATAATAAAGGTGGAAATACTGAGACCCCGACTTATCTTGCAAGTTACCTTGCTAATAAAGAGTTTAAAATGATCTCTAGCATGGAAGAAAAATTGAATGAAGATAATCGTGGTTTTTTTGATTATAAAGGGGATGTTGGAGAATTAATACAAACTACATGGGATGAGAAGATTACACCTAAAAGTGAAGACAATAGATTTACTGGGCATACTTATTTGTTGATTAGCCCTATCACCTATTCCTCGGGTATCGTTTTCGCTAGTAGCCTTAAAGATAATGACTTTGCAACACTCATTGGTCAAGAAACTGGAGGGAATGCAAACCAAACGGCACAAGGAAATTTATTCAACTTGCCTAACTCACAACTTCGCGCATATATTACGACTCGCATGTTAGTACGTCCTAGTGGTTCAATGAAAATAGAAGGTGTCAAACCTGACCATGAGATTATACTTACTCCGAAGGCGATGCGTGAAGGGCAGGATCTAGGGATAAATAAGGCGCTCGAACTAATGTCAAAACAGTAACCGTTTAAAGGAGTGCTATAAAGTTATGAGTATCCGAGTTTTATTGATTGAAGATAATTATGCAATAGCTGAGCAATTGTGTGACTTTCTAGCTCGTCACCAATTTGAAGTCGATTATGCTAATGATGGGAAAACAGGCTTTACACTTTTCCAAAACAACGCCTATGACGTTATTATTCTCGACTTAATGCTACCGGATATCAATGGCATTGATTTATGCGAAAAAATGAAAAACACCAGTGATATTGTTATACCGATATTAATGTTAACCGCCAGAGACAGTATTGCCGATAAAGGTTTAGGCTTTGATGCGGGGGCAGACGATTATTTAACAAAACCGTTTGAATTGGAAGAAGTGGTAATGAGATGCTTAGCTTTGGCTAAGCGTCATCAATTACACAAATCAACCTGTTTAACCATCGGTGATTTAACGATTGATATGCAGCAACATCAGGTGCATAGAGCTGGAAGGCCACTAAAGCTGAGTTTAACTGATTTTAATATTCTGTTAGCGCTGGCTTATGCCTACCCTAATGCAGTGAGTCGAACGGAACTTATTGCCAAAATTTGGGGAGATGACTTTCCTGATAGTGATGTTCTTCGCTCTCATATATACACGTTACGCAATATTATCGATAAACCATTTGGGCACGCAATGATCAAAACAATCCACGGTTTGGGCTTTAAACTGGTAAAACCCCATGAAATTTAAACATAGTATTTATCGTCGTATTGTCACGACATTTTTACTCTTTACCGTGCTTTTATGCGTGATGTTTACCTCTGTATTGTTGGGGTATGCGTGGGTGATTGAAGACAATATATTTAATCGACTTGTTAAAAATGAAGCAAGTTTAATCAGTAAATATTATGAAAATACGGGCCAAGTTATTGAGCCGCGCATGCGCTTCATGCAACTCTATAATAATTGGCAAACACTGCCTGCCGAAGTAGCACAACAGCATATTCAAGCACCCGATAAAATTGAATTTGATTTGGCTACAGGTGGTAGCCTTCATGTTAAAGTGTTTACATTAGGGCATAGTCAATATGTATTGGCCGCCGATGTTTCAGGCCTTGAAGTTACTAAAGATTATCTTCCAGTTATTTCAATTTGGATTTTGATCGCTATTTTTGGTATTAGTGCCATTGCATTAATTATTTCTTTAGTGATTGCTAAAAATGCGGTTGGCCCGCTTAAACGGCTAACAGAGGACGTAGCATTAAGTAAGAACGAGAAACAGACCCATAACTTTTCAAAGAATTTTCCTAATAATGAAATTGGTTTTTTAGCACAAACTTTTGAAAAAACATTTGACCATTTACAGCTCATCTTGCAAAGAGAATCTGATTTTACGCGTGATGTCAGTCATGAATTAAGAACACCAACAACCATATTAAAAAATTTAATGCATGGTACATCACACAAAACGTTAATAACCTTAAATAAAAAAGAAAGTAGTCAATTTTGTTATGCTGTTTTAGAAATGGAACAAACGATAACGACCTTACTTGCACTTGCTCGACAAGAGTCTTTGCACTTTGAAGAACTATCATTGTTAGCCGTCATAGAAGACTGTGTTATCAACCATTTTGAGTTAAATGATAATGACCAATTTACATTGCAAGTGTTGGTAGACAGTCAATATAAGTTAGTTGCGAATAAGAATTTATTAAAGATATTAATTAATAATTTATTAAGTAATGCTGTTAGGTATTCATCAGGAGATTGGCTTAATATTTCAATCGTTAACGATGTGCTCATATTTGAAAACTCGACAAACCTATTAGTATTATCAGATCCTTTTAACAGTAACTGTAAAGGAGAAAATAGTGCTGGTATAGGCCAGGGACTCAACCTTGTTAAACGTGTCTGTGCTTTGTTTAACTGGGTAATTGATCTTGAATTAACTGAAAATAACTTCAAAATTAAAATTGAATTAAATTCAGAATTAAACTCATAATATAAAATTTATTCACAAAACTACGACAACTCTCCCGGTAAAATCCTCCTTAGTTATTCAAAATAGTTATTTTAACTTAAGGAAATATTATGAAACTACTGATGTTACTACTGACATTAATTTTACCTATTAATTTTGCCTTTGCCGCTGAACAACAATCGGAAAAACGTGTTGCTATCCTTATTTCGAGTTATGGAGATATTAACAATGAAAATTTAAGTTATGACTTAGAAGAGCTCGCTCAAACTTATTTAGTGCTCCATGATAATGGAGTTAAACTTGATATTATTAGCCCAAGAGGGGGCGCAGTTCTTGTTAAAAACAACCTGATTACCCACAATAAACAGCTACGCTTTCCGATAAGTAGTCTATATTTAATATAAGCGTTCATTGAGGTGTTCAATCATGAGTAAAAATCAGGTTCAATATCAAAAAGGCTATAGTTTACTTG
>JBLHNB010000175.1:0-8015 GCA_047621305.1 Alteromonadaceae bacterium
TGGCGACACCATTAAGTATTTTGATTTATTTGAGCGTATTATAAAAACTAATCGCTGCTTTTGGCATATAAACTACGACCTAGATGAAGCCATTACCTTAGGCGAACCTTTAGAAGCACAGTGGCAATGGACCGCACTTGATAACAATTTACATACGTTACAATTAGTTTTAATGCAGCCTTCAACCAGTATTCGTATTATTAAAGCACAACCGCTTTGTTATTATGATGAACAACAAAATTGCTTTGGAAAAATTAATACCAATACTCAATGTAATTTTGAAGCAGACTTACTCAACTCACCTATTTTCGAAGAAGACAAATTACCCTGGGTATTAAATAAGCTATCTATGTCGTTAGGTGATGCGGTACAGCGTTTGCCTAAACCTAAAACAAAATACTCACAAGCGTTAACAAAGCCTGACGTCTATTTGCACTTTTCTACGCCCTTAGAAGCGAACCCGCAAACAGGTTTTGTAAAGGTTAATTTTTCCTATCAAGGTAATTTAGTTAACCCGCACAATGAGAGTGTTACCGTTACGCCATCAAACATACCTGATAGTGACAATGAAGGTGATAGCGCAAACGAAGTAAAACTTTATCGAGATTTAACTTTTGAACAAACAGTTATAGATAAACTGACCACATTAAAATTTATCGTTCAGCCTAAGCCTAAGCGTTATACTTTTACCAATGAAGACTATTTGAATAAAGATAAAGATCCTAAATTTTCAATGCTGATGCAAGGTCGCTACTGTTGGCATCACTTTTTGCATCAAGAAGTACAATTACTTAAAGATTTAGGCTGGAATATTAGCTTTGCTGATAGTTTTTATTTTAAAGCGCTTGCTACCGACAGCGTATTTGATGCAGAAGTTATTGAAACCGATGACCACGATTTTTTCTCATTAGGGTTAAATTTAACCATTGATGGTAAAAAAATGCCTGCGTTTCCTATTTTACTTGGTGCGATAGAACAGCTACCTAAGTCAGCATTGCTAGACAGAGAAAAAGAACAGCTTGTTGCACCTGATTCCCCTATTTATGTTGATTTAGACAATGGTGAATTTGTCGCCTTACGTTATCAAAGCGTTCAGCCAATATTAAAACAGTTTATTGAACTATTTATGCCTAATGCCTTAAATAAAGATGGCACCATGGAGCTTTCGCGTTTTCAAGGACATCAAACATTGTCTATGTTAGATGACCAAGGGTTGATAGCAACAGGCACGCATAAGTTAAGATTACTGGCTGATAAACTAAAAGATTTTCAACAAGTAACTACTGTTGATGTTCCTGAAGGCTTAAATGCAACCTTAAGAACCTATCAACACCAAGGCCTAAACTGGTTACAGTTTTTACGAGAGTATCAATTAAACGGTATTTTGGCTGATGACATGGGTTTAGGTAAAACTATTCAAGCCTTGGCACATTTATTAATTGAAAAGCAGCAAGGCCGACTAACTAAACCCGTTTTAATTGTTGCACCTACCAGTGTTATTTTTAACTGGGCTAATGAAATAGAAAAATTTACCCCACAATTAACTTATCAAGTATTACACGGTAGCAAACGTCATCAGCACTTCGGCTGTATTGAAGGACTTGAAATGCCTGAAAGTGGCGAAAAGTCTGTTGATATCATTATTACTAGCTATGCGTTGATCACTAAAGATTTAGACTTATATAGCGAACAGAAATTTTATTACCTTATTCTTGATGAAGCCCACTATATAAAAAATACTAAAACTAAGTTATACCAAGCGTTTATGTCACTTAAAGCAGAGCATAAATTGTGTTTAACAGGCACACCTATGGAAAACCATTTAGGTGAATTTTGGGCGCAATTTAACTTTTTACTGCCCGGATTTTTAGGCGGACAAAGACAATTTACCAAACTATTTAGAACCCCTATCGAAAAGCATGGTGAGCTAGAGCGTAAGCAGTTATTAAACCAGCGTATTAAACCGTTTATTTTACGTCGAACCAAAGATAAAATAGCCACTGAGTTACCACCAAAAACTGAAATTGTTCAAAAATTGCGTATTGAAGGTAAACAAGCTGAGTTGTATGAATCTGTACGTTTAGCTATGGATAGCCGTTTAAAAGATATTATTGCTGATAAAGGTTTAAAACGCAGTCAGATAGAAGTATTGGATGCGTTATTAAAACTAAGACAAGTATGTAATCACCCTAAGTTATTATCGCTTGAAGGCGCTAAAAAAGTAAACCAATCCGCTAAACTTGATTACTTAATGGAAACCCTACCTGAGCAAATTGATGAAGGTCGTAAAATATTAATCTTCTCGCAATTTACCAGTATGCTTGCCTTGATAGAAGATGAGTTGGTGGCTGAGGGTATTGATTTTGTTAAATTAACCGGCGCAACCACGAAAAGGCAAGAGGTAGTTGATAAGTTTCAACGGGGTGAAGTGCCAGTATTTTTAATTAGCTTACGCGCAGGTGGCGTAGGCTTAAACTTAACAGCCGCCGATACAGTTATTCATTTTGATCCCTGGTGGAATCCTGCGGTAGAAAACCAAGCCACCGACAGAGCGTATCGTATTGGGCAAGACAAACCTGTTTTTGTTTACAAATATATTATTGAAAATTCAATAGAAGAAAAGATTCAAAAAATCCAGCAAAATAAAGCGGCACTAGCAAAAGCCTTATTATCAGAAGAAGTAAGTGATAACAAACTGAGTTTAACAGATGATATTTTAGGCTCATTGCTTGCGCCACTAAATTAGACTGATTCGATAAAAAATTAACCGTCAATATTAACGGTTATTAATTTGAAAGTCGGCTGACAAGGTACTCTGATATTTATATGTTCAAAGCGGTTGGGCAAAAAGCACTACAGCTTTGAACGAGCTCTAAATTTTATTTATTCTAGTTTACGTAAATTGATAAAGTGGCGATTTAACTAACCCAGATTATACTAACGGACGTTTCTGAGCTTGAGCTGGGTTCAGTTTATCTACATTACTCGGTGTTAGTTGTTTAATTTGTGCCTGATCTAAACGATTTAATTGAGATGCATTTAATCGGTTTAATTGTCGAGCATTAAGATTTTTCAATTGGTTCGTCGCTAACTTATTAAGTTCAGCTGCTGACAATGCATTTTCCGCCATTAGTGGCGTGGCTATTTGGATGAACACTAATACGTTACCCGTCGTCCAGAACAAGCAAGTAGCAACAATACAAAATAAATCAGTCACTATTGACGTGCTCGCTAATGACATCGACAGTGATGGTGATCGTTTGAGTAGTTATACTGCTCAACTATCATTGTCAAAATTTTTCATCAAGCCTGAGCTGAATACAGCGAGAAGGATGAGTTATTTTAGTAACACCCACATTATTTATAATCACGACATTAGCCAGGCAAAACTTGATGCGCATTGGATGCCATATACTAATCATTTGAACTGGCACATAGTATTACCGAACACATGCCAGAAGGTTTTTTATATGCTAAAAAATGTAAGTAGCTGCTACCATTTATACCGAAGTTTTTTTTAAGTAATCAGTTTTTCAAATTTTTCAATTGGGATTGGCTTACTAAATAAATACCCCTGAAAATGGGTACACCCTTGACTGATTAAATATGTTAGTTGGTCTTCATTTTCTACACCTTCTGCAATTACATTTAAACCTAAGCTATGCGCCATCGAAATAATGGTCTTCACAATAACTTCATCATTACTATCTATACCTAAATCACGAATAAAGGACTGATCAATTTTAAGTTGATATAAGGGTAATTTCTTTAGATATTGTAAAGATGAATAACCTGTCCCAAAATCGTCTAATGAAAATTGAATCCCTATTGAAGCTAATGAATTCATTTTATCAATAACTTCTTCAATATTTTTTAATAGTAGGCTTTCTGTTAATTCGATTTTAAGCAGCGTGGGATTAATACTATAAAGTTCGATCAGTTTTTTTATTATTTCAACAAAGTCAGCTTGATGAAACTGTTTTGCACTGACATTAATTGATAATGATAACTCGACTGTATTGCTATTTTTCTGCCAAGCATTAAGTTGAATACAAGCCGATTCGAGAACCCATTTTCCTATTTCTATTATAATTCCAGTATCTTCGGCTAATGGAATAAAGTGAAAGGGGGAAACGATTCCACGTTTAGGATGAATCCAGCGGATCAGCGCCTCAGCGCCTAGGCGTTTGTTCGAGCTATCGACTTGTACTTGGTAGTATAATTGGAACTCTCGATTTTTTAGTGCCGAGAGTAAATCACGTTCAAGTTCAACTCTATTGATGATAATGCTCTCCATCTGAGGATCAAAAAAACAGAAGGCGTTTCGGCCTGATTTTTTAGCCTGATACATAGATATGTCGGCTTGTTTAAGTAAGTCATCAGGGGTTGTTTTATGACCTTTAAATAATGAAGCACCAATACAAGTACTACTGGAATAAGTATGGCCTGCAAGGTTATAAGGCTGATTAATAGAATCCAAGATATTATTCGCAATAGCGTTGATTTCTGTTGCTGCAATAATGGCGTTAGTATTTAAGCTCTCCAGTAAAATGACAAACTCATCACCGCCAAAACGAGTAACGGTATCATTTTCACGGATAATCGTTATTAACCGTTTAGCCACTTGTTGCAATAACATGTCACCAATGTCATGACCTAGTGTGTCATTTAGTGTCTTGAAGTTGTCCAGATCAAGAAATAATAACGCGCCATACTGTCCACTACGTTCACTAAGCACTAATGCTTGCGCTAACCTATCATCTAACAATCGGCGGTTTGGTAAATTAGTTAGGGGATCAAAGTAAGCAAGCTGCTCTATTTGGATCGCATCTGCTTTTTGTTTACTGATGTCTTGAACCATCGCCATAATATAGTCAACAGTGCCATCGTCTTTGCGTACACAACGTACCACTAACATGGTAGTAATTACTTTACCTGTTCGACTAATAAAGCGTTTTTCCAAACTATAGCCATCAATTTTATTGGCTAGCAATTTGGTGAATTTTTCAATATCTGCATATAAATCATCAGGATGAGTCAAATCAACCCATGTCATTTTTTGCAACTGTTGTTCGGAGTATTCCAACATAGTACACAGACAAGAATTTATACTAATCCAACCTTTTTCAGGTGAAGTAACCGTTAAACCAACCAAATCTAATGAATAAAATGAAGCTAACTGTGCCTCTCTTAAGGCGAGGCTATCAAGCATACTATCAAATTGTTTGGCGAGTAACGCAGCTTCATCAGTTCCCTGCATGTTCACACGCAACTGAGTAGATCCTGTTTGTACCTCATCGGCTACTTTTTGAATAATATACAAACGACGGGTTAAATAACGGCTAGCTAAGCTGGTAATCAAGACACCAAACAAAATGGCCGTGAGTGCATAAAAAACACTCTTTATTTTTATTTCAGCAATTTCTTTGAGGTACGAGTTTCTATCTAGACCAATAATTACCCAACCAATTTTACGTTCAGACAATATAACCGCCTTCGTAACATCAATACTTTCAGCTGCAAACCTTATATATTCAATATCGTTACCTTGAGGGAGTTGGGTAATGTAAAGCCCCACTTTACTTTGATCAGTATGTGCCAGAATATGGCCATGTAAACCGATAACGATGGCATGCTTTAAATCGGGATAATGTGATACACCATTAACTATTTCCTGAAGGCCGCTAAAATCTCTAGAAGCAACCCAAATTGCAGACGAGGTTGCTAAACTATCAGCAAGGGCAATTGCTTGATCTTTATATTGCTCAGTTTTAATTGTTTGTTGACGCTGGGTAGTTCCCCAAACAAATAGTCCCATCATTAATGTCACGATTACTGTCATACCAACAATCATTTGACGGCGCAATGTTCCTAACATAATTTGCTGTAGCTTCTTGATCATTAATTGCTTTCCACTAGTCGAACTGCCTCTTCAAAATTCTTTATATAGGCGCGTACCACATCATAGTTTCCGTCTTCAGCCATAGTGAATCGAGCTGTTTCCATACCTAAAATAATATTTTTACCTTCGGGTGAGTCTGCTAAAGTAATAAGTAAATTTTGTATTTTATTACTAATGTATTCAGGAAAGTCTTCACGTACCATTACAGAGTTATTAATTAGAGACTGTGTTTGCCAAATAACCTTAAGCTGTTTAGCTTGTTCTGGGTTATCTTTTTGAAATAAACGCCAGGATGGTGGCCAAGTAGCTCCAACGGTGGCATTGCCAAGGTAAGCATTCATTATCGAAGACTCTTGAGAGCCAACATAGATATTATCAATGTCCTTGTTGATATCAATGCCATTAATGTGCAAAAAATATTGTGGCATAATGGCGGCAGCAAGAGCTGTAGGTGCCGGATAACTAACACGCTTCCCTTTTAATTCAATTGGTTTTTTTATCTTTGTGTCTTTTCGAGCAATGAATATTCCTTTAAAATCTTTGGCATCGCCAGCCATAGCAATAACACGGTAGCCATTTTCCATAGCCTGTAATGTCTGCCATGGATTCGGCAATAACAAATCAGGTTTTCGGGCGCGGAATTTTTTTTCATAGGTGGAATAATCTCTCGAAGCTTCCAATTCAATGTAAATATCGGGGATTTTTTGATTAATATAATCAATTAACGGCTGATAAGATTCAAACAGTTTTTGAGGGTTGTGTAAAGGGTGAATAGCAAAACGATAGGTTACCATTACATTATTACTAGGCGAGGTACTGTACTGCAAAGCTTTGTCAGTAGGCTCTTGCTCGCAAGCGGATAAAAATATTATGATGAATGTAAGTATAAATATTTTTTTATTGATAAAAAATCCACTTATTGCGATGTTTGTTGTGGCTGATCTCATTTAAAACTCCATGTGGACTATAGTCTTTTTGATTTCTATTGCAGTGTAAAGATCATTGTTGTTGCACCAGAAAAGACTTGAAACCATACCCTATCCCCCAAAGTTATAATTAACAAATATATCATCCATAACCAATTATCGCTTCTAAAATTGACGTTAAACAAGACTAAAAATTAACTCCGACAGTTTTATATCAACAGTTAATGACCCCTTTTCGGTTTAAAATCCAGCTAAACTAACTATTTCATTGTTCACAATGATTGAGTATAAAAATCTGAAGTATTTGTATATACCCTCATATGGTCTCCCTAATATTGTAATGATAATTTGAGTCATATGGCAGGGATAGAACGGGTATAGATAAAATAAGTGTTAGTAAGTCACTGTGTAGTGGCAAAGTGAAATTGGCCACATTTTAGAGGTAACAGTAAAGATTTTATATGGTGATATGTACCCCAATAGAGATAGAAATAAGCGTTACTATTGCCTATATAGATTAAACAACCACTTCTGTATAATGGGCCGACAGTAGTCCAATATATTGTTCTCATTATCTAACTGTATTTTGATTTTTTGCTCATGATATTAGTCTCAAAAATCATTTTTGGATCGTACGTTAAGCTGAGGGTTATCAAGTTAAATGCCTAAATGCTTAAGGCAACTAACTAGTGTTCAGTTGACCTCGATAAACACTCACAATTTTGAAATATTACCTCTTCTTTTCGCACAAGGTTCTCATTTTGAATAATACAAATAGCTAACTAAGTACTTCCCCACCAGAACACTCTAAACAGCAACTCTTAGACACTTCGCAGCATATCTATAACAGAGTACATTATTTATGGTTAAATACATAAATTTGATGGTTTGGTAGATACATTCAGTGTCATATCAGGAAAAGGATATAAAATTTATCGAACTTCAATACAAGCACGGACTCAATGTCAGGAAAATATCAGCCGAGAGCACCAACATTCTCAGGAATAATTAGCAACCAATTAGCAACCAAACGAAAAAAGGCCAATTCATCACGAATTGACCTTTAAATGTCTATTTGTATAAATTTAGTGGTGCGGTTGGGGGGACTTGAACCCCCACGACCTAAATCATTAGCCCCTCAAGCTAACGCGTCTACCAATTCCGCCACAACCGCGCAATACTAAATT
>JBLHNB010000176.1:0-7946 GCA_047621305.1 Alteromonadaceae bacterium
ATGTTGTTCATAAAGAAAATTGTAGCGTTGTTGTTGTGATGTATTCATGGGGTTACTCCAATAAAGCATCATCGAAATGACGAAGCTATATTGAGTATGGAAGGTTGTTTAAAAGTTACTCTGCCGCAGAGCGGCTTCGTTCAACAAGCCTATTAACTTCATAAAATCTATATCCTTATACTAAAAATTGCTCGTAGCGTAATCGAATAAATTTAAATAAGCTAGTGTAAAAAAATAATATTTATAGCAAATATTTTACATATTTAAGAGAGAGTAAAGGTTGTGCTAAGCCTGTGTTAGTTCTGAGCTAGCGCATCTTTTAAGGCGGCTAAACATACCGCAACATTTTCGCTACGTGCCGCATAGCCCATTAGCCCGATGCGCCAAGCTTCACCAGAAAATTGCCCTAAACCTGCGCCAATCTCCAAATTATATTCCTGTAAAAGGTATTGCCTTACTTTGGTGTCGTCGACGCCTGGTGGTATTGCCACGTTATTTAATTGTGGTAAGCGTTCATTTTCAGGCACAATAAACTTTATTCCTAGCTGCTCTAAACCTATAGCAAGTTTTAGGTGTTGTCGTTTATGTCTCGCCCAGCTATTTTCTAAACCCTCATTTTTTAGCATCAATAACGATTCATGCAAAGCATAAAGAGAGTTTACCGGCGCGGTATGATGATAGCTTCGCTTTCCCTGTCCTGACCAATATTCCATCACCAAAGATTGATCTAAAAACCAACTAGGCACAGGCGTTGTTCGTGACTTAATAATATTTACCGCTTGTTCACTAAAACTTACCGGTGATATTCCGGGTACACACGACAAACATTTTTGACTGCCGGAATATACCGCATCAATGCCCCAATCATCAACACGCAGTTCAACACCGCCCAATGAAGTCACAGCATCAACAATCGTTAAACAATGATGTTTTTTGGCAATGGCGCATAAGGTTTTAGCATCAGATAAAGCACCAGTTGAGGTTTCAGCATGTACAAATGCAACAAATTTAGCTTGTGGATTTTTTTGCAAAGTCTCTTCAAGTACTTGTGAGTCAACAGCTCGACCCCAAGTACCATCAACGATGACTAACTTGGCGCCAATGCGTTTAACATTTTCAATCATACGAGCACCAAAAACACCATTTCGACAAACAACGACCGTATCTTCAGGGGTAACTAAGTTAACAAAACAGGCTTCCATCCCCGCAGATCCCGGAGCAGAAACTGCTATGGTAAATTCATTTTTAGTTTGAAAAGCATATTGCAGCAATGATTTCACTTCATCCATCATGCCGATAAACAACGGATCTAAATGACCAATAGTGGGTCTTGATAATGCTGACAACACCTGTGGACTAACATCAGAAGGACCTGGTCCCATTAATATACGCTGTGGAGGAATAAAAGATTGAATAGACATAATGAAAGACCAAAACTGTAATTTTCATCACCATAACACTTCTTCAAGCTATACGTTCTATTAATCATTTTTATAATAACTATTCACAGCTTCTATACTTACGTCATACTTACTGTACAGCTATATCATAATGACTACATAGCTATAATGCTCTAATAGCTATTCACCTATGACAATACAAGGTAACATCTGTCACATATTTACTGTTTATAGAACATGATTTTTACTTATGGCGTTAAAAGCAACCATCAACAAAGCAACAATTCACCTCTCAGATATGGATCGCAACTACTACGATACCCTACAACTGACGATTGCCCAGCATCCA
Source organism: Alteromonadaceae bacterium (assembly GCA_047621305.1). GTDB lineage: Bacteria > Pseudomonadota > Gammaproteobacteria > Enterobacterales > Alteromonadaceae > Colwellia_A. Next base: position 1,750 of record JBLHNB010000176.1, read on the forward strand.
TCTGAAACTGATCAACGGTTAATGATCCGACTAATGGCCTATATTTTAAATGCTAATGAAAACTTACAATTTGGTAAAGGTGTTAGTGATGAAGATGAAGCCGCTATCTGGCAAATTAACTATTCAGAAGAAATAGAGCTTTGGATAGAATTAGGTCAACTTGATGAAAAACGTATTAAAAAGGCGTGTAACCGCTCTCAAAAAGTAAAATTATACTGTTATGGCAGTAGTGTTGATACATGGTGGGCTCAATCAGCAGGTAAACTAATGCAATTTAATAAATTATCCGTTGAGCAATTTAGTGAAGATACCTCTATAGCTTTAGCCAAACTGATTTCTCGTAACATGGAATTTCAATGCAGTATTCAAGATGGTCAATTATGGTTAACATCAGGTGATGAAACACTGTTGATCGAAACTACAAAATTAAAATAAAATACAATCATTATCAAGGACAATCACATGAAGAATAAAAACGTTGGCTTTGTGCTAACTGCAAGCTTTTCTTTGCTGACAACAATATCACTATCCGCCGCTGCCAATAATATCTCTGCAGAGCAAGTTATTCGCGATATAACCTATCTCGCTAGCGATAAAATGCAAGGTAGAGCAAATTTTTCTACTGAAATTGACCAAGCAGCTAACTTTATTAGTGAACGCTTTGCACAAATTGGATTAAAACCTTTACAAGGTGAAGCCAGCTTTAAGCAAACATTTAGTGTAACCCATATACTGCCTACGTCCTTACACGCCACATTAAATAATGTTGTGATTGCAGAGAATGACGTTGCCATGGCAAGCACTTTGCCAAAACTAAGTTGGCATGACAGTAAAAAAATCCAAACGCATGTTATTGCTGAACAAGACAACATGCGTGACGTGCTACGAAAAATAAACAGTGATGGTGGGCAACACCTGGTGTTAATTAGCCGTGCACATGCCAAAACGTTTGCCGGTTATAAAGGATACTTTCAACAAGGTATTACTAAATTAACCCTTGAGCACCAAGGTGCTATCGTGATGATCTTAACTGATGAAATCGACGTTACTGCTATCGATATCACGGCAACGGCAACCCTAAGTAAAAAATCATTAACTAATGTTGTTGGCATATTACCAGGCGATGATCACAAAGATGAAATGGTACTTTATTCATCACATTATGATCACCTTGGTACAACACCTGATGGCAAAGCGGTATATAACGGTGCAGATGACGATGCATCAGGTACCACTGCCGTTATTAATTTAGCTGAATTTTACGCAAAAAAGGGTAAAAACAAGAGAACACTGGTATTTAGCGCTTTCACTGCTGAAGAAATTGGTGGTTTTGGTTCGCAGTATTTTTCAAAACAGCTCAACCCTGATGACGTGGTCGCCATGATCAATATTGAAATGATCGGTAAGCCTTCAAAATTTGGTGCCGGTACTATGTGGATGACAGGTATGGAGCGTTCAAACTTAGGTGAACTTTTAAATACTCGTTTAAAAAGCCAAAACGTAGAGATTTATAAAGACCCTTACCCCGAACAAGGATTATTTTATCGTTCCGACAACGCCACGCTTGCAAGATTAGGTGTACCTGCACACAGTTTTAGCAGTACACAACTCGACAAAGATCAGCATTATCATCAAGTGACTGACGATATTAAGAGCTTAGATCTTGATTCTATGTATCAAGTAATTGAGTCGTTATCTGTTGCCACACAAGGCTTAGTAGATGGCACAATTACGCCAACAAGAGTCGATGTAAATAAAGTGAAGGCTAGTGGTAAAATTTATTAAACACTCACACTCAACATTGAATATTAAACGTTAAACATTGAACATTGAACATGAATATTTAAAAACTGATAAAAGCCAGAGTATAAACTCTGGCTTTTATGTATGGGATTGTATGGGGTATGGGATTGTACGGTCATGTTTACTTTAAAAAAGCGTTCCAAAAATTACCGTATTATAAACGGCTGTCAAGTCTCACTTCATTCGTGTCGACCTAAACAAGATCACTTATCAGGTATTAGCCAAGACATTTTATATTCAAAATCATTTTTTTCAGTAACGATAAAACCATGACGTAAATACAAAGACTTGGCAGGATTTTCAAGCAATACACTTAAGGTGATCGGAAGATTGAGCTTCAAGGCTTGTTTTTTAACAACCTCCATCACATAACTACCAATACCCAAACGATGATATTCAGGTAAAACCTGTAATTGTCGAATGTGTAAACTACTCGCTAGTACACCTAGTTTTAGTAGACCTACCGTATGTTTATCTCGCAAGATCAAATGAGAGTCATTGAAAAATTCGTTAATTCTCGAGAGGTGATATTTTTCAGATAGCGCAATACCTGCCCGTAATAAATGCTCATTCATCGCCGCTTTACGCAATGTAAGCAGAAAATCAACATCTGTAGTTACTGCGCGCCTAAATCCAATGGTTACTTTCATTTAACTCTGTTCGTTGCAAAATTAGTTTTAAAATTGTTAATTAATGATTTTTAATCGTAAATATACGACTGTTCACCTGACTTATATTGATTATACCGCTTAATTTAAGGCACACTAGCGACAAATAAAAATAAAGGAAATAAAATGTCTTTTAATAAATCCCTCTTAGCGTTAACTGTTTCTAGTATTTTAGTGATTGGCTGTGCCGAGCAAAATACGTCGACAACACCATCCGCTAATACTGAAAAAACAACTGTAGCACCTTTAACACAACAAACAGAATCAGAAAAAGCCAATGTACTTTTTGATATTATCTATATGGAAGGTGTTAATCGTAATCCGGTCAGACAAACTTACCAAGGTATAAAAACAGATTATGATAAATGGTATGACTTGTCTGAAGAAGATAATGAAAAAGAACTAGCGATTACTAAGCAAGACTTAAAACGCATACAAGCAATTGATGTTACTAAACTTGATAAACAAACTAAACTGAGTTATCAGCTTTTTGTACAAAGTTTACAAGAAGAAATAGACGATTATAAATGGCGTCATCACAATTATCCCGTTAATCAAATGTTTGGTGTACATTCTCAAATACCCGCCCTACTGATCAATCAACATAGCATTGACGATGTCAAACAAGCAAATGATTATATTTCGCGTCTACATGGTGTTGAAAAAGTATTAGGACAATTGGTTGATCAATTAAAAATTCGTGAAGACAAAGGCATTATTGCGCCACATTTTGTCTTTGCACACGTTATTCGTGACTCTAAAAACTTACTTGTTGGAGCACCTTATGATGATGGTAAAGACACCACATTATTAGCTGACTTTAATAAAAAAGTAAATAAACTGGAGATCAGCGACCAAGAAAAACAGGCACTCATCGAAAAAGCAACAACCGCTTTATTAACGAATGTAAAAACAGGTTATGAAGGACTCGTTACTTACCTTACGGCCTTAGAGAAAAAGGCTGATGATAATGATGGCGCTTGGAAATTCCCTGACGGCGATGCTTTTTACAATAATGCGCTAAAACGCACAACAACAACAGACTTAACAGCAGATGAAATTCATGCCATTGGTTTATCTGAAGTTGACCGTATTCACAATGAAATGCGGATCATTATGGAAAAAGTGGGTTTTGAAGGTGATTTAGCTGACTTTTTTGTCTTTATGCGTAATGACAAACAGTTTTATTATGCCGCTGATGAAGCAGGAAAAGCCCGTTATTTAAATGAAGCAACACAACTCATTGATACCATGAAATCACGTTTAGATGATTTATTTATCACTAAACCAAAAGCTGATTTAATTGTTAAACGTGTTGAAGCCTTTAGAGAAAAATCTGCTGGTAAAGCTTTTTATCAAGCTCCTGCTCCCGATGGTTCTCGCCCTGGTTCTTATTATGCTAATTTATACGATATGGAAGCAATGCCAACGTATCAAATGGCAGCATTAGCTTACCATGAAGGTATTCCTGGGCATCATATGCAAATAGCCTTAAAACAAGAACTTGAAAATATTCCTAAGTTTAGAAAGTTTGGTGGGTATACTGCATACAGTGAAGGTTGGGGCTTATATTCTGAAATGATCCCTAAGGAAATTGGTTTCTATCAAGACCCATATTCCGATTTTGGCCGTTTAGCCATGGAATTATGGCGTGCTTGTCGCTTGGTTGTTGATACCGGTATGCATGTTAAAAAGTGGACTCGTGAACAAGGCATTGAATACTATGTAACCAATACGCCAAATGCTAAGTCTGATGCCGTTAAAATGGTTGAACGTCACGCTGTTATGCCATCACAAGCAACCGCATACAAAATTGGTATGTTAAAAATAGTAGAGCTTCGTGAAAAGGCTAAAGTTGCCCTTGGCGAAAAATTCGATATTAGAGAATTTCATGATGTTGTACTAACCAATGGCGCCGTACCGTTAAACGTACTAACAAACATGGTTAACGATTACATCGCTAACACTAAGTAAACGATTTTTTTATAGCTTTATATAAAAGAAGTCAGGCTCAATAGAGATAACATTCTCTGTTGAGCCATATAGTGTTCTACAACAATTTAATATTTGCCTTATTACAATTACTTAACTAGTCACGGAAACTTTCGTTCTACGTCTACCGCCCCATTGATAAAGAGCAAGTCCAGACATTACACATACCGCGCCAATGACTAAGTTTGGCGTGATAACTTCATCATTTAACAAAGCACCAAGATAAAGCGCAAATACAGGCGTCATCATAGTTATAAGTGCAACGGTACTGGCATTAAGCTTTTGCAAAACATAAAAATAAGCAATAAAGCCCAATAAAGAACCAAAAATCCCTAAGTATAAAATGGCCCACAAAGAACGTGCTTGCCATTGCTCTAAAGGTAATGAACCATCAAAGAGCAGCCACGCCGCAGCGAACAAAGGAATACAAAAGGTCAGCGAGCCCACTGTTGTTGCCAATGGATTTATCTTGATATCTACACTTTTAACCAATACGCCACTAAGACTAAAGAAAAATACGGCACATAAAACGCAAGCAATACCAAAAAAGCTATCAGGGGTTAACGATACACTATTAAAACACACTATAAATAAACCGATTAAGGCTAACAATAGTGAGAATTTTTTTGTTTTACTAAACTTCGGCTCATTAAGGATTTTTTGTGCTAACAATCCAGAAAAAATGGGGGCTAAGCCAAAGATCAGTGACATCAAACCTGAACCAATAAAACGCGCCGCCGTATAAGAAAACAACATACCGCCAAATATACCTATGGCCGAATAGCTATAAATTTTTACCGCCTGTTTATGCCAAGGTAACTCAATATTACAGAATTTAATAATAAGCCAACCGGGAACCACCGCAATCAACATACGTAAAAGCACAGCCAACGTTGGACTCACTGACTCACTGCTCCATACAATACCTAGTGGTGTTGTTGACCATATTAAAATGACCGCAAGGTAAGCTGCTGATACTGGCATGTTTATCTCCTTTATACATTAACGTTAGATTACTGATTATTAATTAATTGATTAAATAAGCTAAGAAAATAAACACTGTAGATTTTTGACTAGAATAAAATGACAAAAGCCGCAGTGTGAATATCTGCGGCTTTGAAATGATTAACTAACTTATAATTTATTCACACCACAGAACGATAGCGCCAAGGATTGACATTAAAGGTCAATCGATTTTGGCGAGCCATATTATTGAGTGTTCTTATAATAAGTTGTTTCACAAAAATTTAGTTCATTAATATGTTGAATGAGCTAACATAGTGGTGGCTGTTCAAAGATAAGTCAATTAAAAATTTCAACATCTTACCATACGTAGAAAACTGCCTGCCGCCTTGTAAATTTAAGGTTAATTATCATCAACTTCATTCACTAATAAATCATATGACTCCAGCGATAATGCAAGCTAAAAAGTTAAAAATAAATTTCAAAATACATCAATATCAACATGATGCCCATGCTTGTTCTTTTGGTTTAGAAGCCGTTGAAAAGCTCAATGTAAAAGCCGAACACGTTTTCAAAACTCTGGTTGTTGAAACCGAGTTGAATACCTTAATCGTTGCTATTATTCCAGTAACTCATCAATTAAGTTCCTGATTACCCATAAAGCTCAGCCATACTCAATAGCTTGTTCGACATAGGCGGTGTTCGCAAAGCAATATAAGCAAATCGTGGTAACATATCCTCTAACTGAAAACGTCGATTAAAGCGGTAACT
>JBLHNB010000177.1:0-7919 GCA_047621305.1 Alteromonadaceae bacterium
AACGAATAACGACTGCGTTATAAAATTCATAATTAGAATAACTAGTTACTGAAATTTATGCCTTGTACTTATCCGTTTTTCTACATAAAAAAGTAGAACATTTATTTAATCAAATGGGTATAACACTTAGCTAGTTACCAACTACTTGGAAATTATACCTAGATATTTTATTTGTCTAGTATCGTTTTTATTAATATTTCAGACAAAAAACAAGCAACAAATAAACGCATCTTCAATGACCACGGGTATATATTAATATTTAAAGTATTAATATAGTTTATATCAACTTCGTTGTTTTATCTGCTTTGATTTATTCATTCTCATCAAATTTATCAGAAAATAGTTGGCAAATACTTGCCAGTGCTTGTTTTGCATCTTTACCTTCAGCTAGCACTTTTACTGTTTTTCCCTGACCACCGGCCAGCAACATTAAGCCCATAATACTGGCTGCGTCTGCGCTATTATCGTCAAGTGAAATGGTAATATTAGCCTCAAACTGTTGACTAAGTTGCGCTAGTTTTGTTGCCGCTCGGGCATGCAAGCCAAGCTTATTGACGATAAGTAATGTTTTTTCACAGCGATTCATTTCTTTAACCTGAACTTTTTAGGTACTTGCGACGTTTAAATCGCGATGATGTGATTGCACATCGGCACGCTCTTTACGTAAATTATTTGCTAACAATTCAGCGATATAAACTGAACGATGTTTACCACCGGTACAGCCGATAGCAATAGTGATGTAACTACGGTTATTTCGTTCTAAGTGGGGTAACCAAGTCATCATAAAGCTGTTTATTTGCCAGATAAATTTGGTCACTATCGGTTGGCTTGATAAAAAATCTTGCACGGGTTGGTCTAAACCGGTTTGTCCTTTAAGATCTTTCTCCCAGAAAGGGTTCGGTAAAAATCGCGCATCAAAAACATAGTCGGCATCTTGTGGTACACCATGTTTAAAGCCAAATGATTCAAAAACGACGACCATAGAGCCAGTTTTTTTCCCTAAAATTCTCTCGCGTACCAAGTCGGCCAGTTGGTGAGGTGTTAATTGACTGGTATTAATGTACAAATCGGTACGTGATGAGATCGGTTCTAATAGCTTTTTCTCTAATGCGATAGCTTGATCTAGGGCGATATTTTGCTTGATCAAGGGATGTAAACGTCTAGTTTCACTAAAACGTTTGATTAAATCACTATCATCCGCATCTAAATATAAAATGTTAAGTTCTATCGCATTGGGAAGGTAATCGAGGATTTCAGATACGTCATTGGGATCCGCGGGTAAATTACGAACATCGATGCTAACGGCAACATTTTCATAATCATTAATAACCGTGTGAGTTAATGCTGGCAAAAGGTTTACTGGAATATTATCAACACAATAATAACCGAGATCTTCGAGTACTCTTAATGCCACGGACTTTCCAGAGCCAGAGCGACCACTAACAATGATTAGCTTCATTACGGGGGGATTCCTTGTTGATGAAAATGTTGATACCAAACGAAACAGGGTGTTAGTTCACTTGGCGTTTGCTGCTTGTTGAATGGTTTGAAAAAGTTCGTTATCACCTCGACACTTTCGTATGTTTTTGGCGAAATACTTATCACTGAATAACTTTGCAATACTTTGCAATGTAGTTAAGTGATCTTGGCAACGGTCTTCAGGGACAAATAAAGCGATGAAAATATCTACGGGTCGATTATCTATTGCATCAAATTCGATCGTTTGCTCCGTAGTCATAACGATAGCGATAACTTGTTGTGTACCATTTAAACGCCCGTGTGGTATTGCGATGCCATTGCCTATACCGGTTGAGCCTAACTTCTCTCTTGCCATTAAACTTTCTAACAATTCAAAAGCACTATGATCAGCAATTTTTTTTGCTGCAATAGTACAAATTTTATCGAGAATTCTTTTTTTACTACTACCAGAAACCGCACAAAATGTGCAGTCTGGCGTTAAGATATCTTGCAACGTCATAATTCTACAGTTGAGACCTTAAATTACTCATGACTGATTTAGCCTTGAATTTAGTGTTGAGTGATTTTACCTTTATACTTCAATATTTGACGGTCTAATTTATCAATTAAAGCATCTATTGAAGCATACATATCTGTATTTTCAGCTTTTGCATGTATTTCTGTGCCTTTAAGATGCACGGTTGACTCTGCTATTTGATTTAGCTTTTCGACGGTAAGTACCACATGAACATTGCTAATATGATCAAAGTGTCGTTCGAGCTTGGTAAACTTGTTATTAATATAATCGCGTAAAGAAGTAGTAATGTCTACATGGTGACCCGTAAGATTAATTTGCATTAGCTTAAATCCTTATATCTTTATTACTATTAAAGTAAACTTTTACGTTGATTTGATGGGGGAATAGACAATGACTCCCGGTATTTAGCTATTGTTCGTCGTGCTACTTTTATACCTTGATCTGCCAGTATCTCGGTCATTTTGCTGTCGCTAAGCGGTTTCGCAGGAATTTCAGCAGCAATTAGTTTCTTGATCAGTTCTCTAATGGCTGTTGATGAACATTCGCCGCCATTCTCGGTACTAACGTGACTAGAAAAAAAGTACTTAAGTTCAAAAATACCTCGCGGGGTATGCATATATTTTTGTGTAGTTACCCGTGAAATAGTTGATTCATGCATATCAACCGCTTCAGCAATGTCATTTAAAACCATGGGACGCATTGCTTCTGGTCCGTGCTCAAAAAATCCTTGTTGGCGCTGAACAATACAATTAGAAACTTTGAGTAAGGTATCATTACGGCTTTCTAAACTCTTAATAAACCATTTAGCCTCTTGTAAATTTGAGCGAATAAATTGTGTATCAGCTGATGACTTCATGGTACGAGTCATGGCTGCATATTGTTGATTTACTGATAATCTCGGTGCTGTGTCTGGGTTTAGTTCAACGTTCCAACGACCATTTTTCTTCTCAACAAACACATCAGGAATAACATATTGTTCATCACTTTTTATAATGCTATCACCTGGACGTGGATCAAGTGATTGAATTAAGCGAATAACTTCTCTTAACTGCTCTTCCTTTAATCGTGTTTTTCGCATCAATTGTCGATAGTCACGATTACCTAATAAATCAATATACTCACTAATGACGAGTTTGCTTTCTTTTAACCAGGGCGTGGAGAGCTCAAATTGATTAAGTTGAATTAATAAACATTCAGGAATGGAGCGTGCGGCAACACCAACAGGATCAAAAAGATTAATTCGTTTTAATACCACTTCAACTTCATCTAACTCTAGATCTTCTATGCCAACACTTTCAAGAATTTCTTCACTAGATACGGTGAGGTAGCCGGCGTCATCAACGGCTTCTATTACGGCAATTGCAATCGTGCGGTCAGTTTCTGTAAACGGTGTTAATTCCATCTGCCAAAGCAGGTGGTCTTGGAGAGAGTCTTTGGTTTCACCTTGGTAGGTATAATCTTCTGATGGGGAGCTAATACTGCCGGTGTTTGAAGTGCCAGCACTGTAGCTTTCTTCCCAAGTAGTGTCATTATTGAGTTCTTCGGGAATATCTGTTTTAGACATAGCTTCAGACGTGTTCATTTCATCGATACTCGGGCTTGAATCCTCACTACCGTCGGATGAAGTTTGTTGAGTAGTTTCACTGCTGGTTGCAGAGAACGCCTCTTCTAAGTTATTTGAACCATCTTCTTGTATTGTTGAAGGGCTATCATCAACTTCAAGTAAAGGATTACTTTCAAGAGCTTCTTGAATCTCTTGTTGTAAGTCCAACGTTGACAACTGTAACAGTTTTATAGCCTGTTGCAGTTGTGGCGTCATGGTCAGTTGTTGTCCGATACGGAGCTGCAGTGATGGGCGCATCTACGTTATTATTATCCTATTCAGTGTCAAACACATATTGTTTGTTGTATTAATTTTTATGGTCTAACTATAGCGTGAATTGTTCGCCTAGGTATACATCTCTTACGTGCTGATTTGCAAGAATTTGCGCAGAATTACCTTCGGCAATCAATTCGCCATGACTAACAATATAAGCATGTTCACATACATCTAAGGTTTCTCGAACATTATGGTCGGTAATTAATATACCAATACCGCGTTGTTTTAAGTGTAGAATAATTTTCTTTATATCGCCGACTGAAATAGGGTCAACACCGGCAAAAGGTTCATCAAGTAAAATAAACTTTGGGTCAGCCGCTAGTGCACGAGCAATTTCCACTCTTCGACGTTCACCACCAGATAAACTCATGCCTAAATTATCTTTTATGTGGCCAATATTAAACTCTTCGAGCAAGTGTTCAAGCTTTTCTTCACGCTCACCATCAGACAATGATTTTTGTGTTTGTAAAATAGCCATTATGTTGTCATAAACACTCAATTTTCTAAAAATAGAAGCTTCTTGAGGAAGGTAACCAATGCCTTTTCGTGCCCGCTCATGCATAGGTGATAAAGATAAATCTTCATCATTTAAGGTGATATGACCACTGTCGCTTGGTACTAATCCAACGATCATGTAAAACGATGTGGTTTTACCCGCGCCATTGGGCCCTAATAGTCCCACAATTTGTCCTGCTGAAACTTCTAAACTGACGTTTTTAACTACTTTTCTATCTTTATAAGATTTAGCAAGCCCCGTTGCTATAAGTTTTGCAACAGTCATTAATTATTGCTCATCTTTAGATTGTGTTTGTGGTTGGATAATCGTTTTTACTCTATTATGACTATCACTTTCGGCGTTGACATATTCAGTTTCAGCATTATAAGTAATAATGCTTCCACTTACTTCGCTACCTTCTTGACGTAATAGCGCATTGCCCGAAAGAAAGACAGTATTTAATGTCGGTTCATACCTTATTTCATTCGCTTGTAAGTTGATGGGTTTACCATCTTCTAATACCTGTTCAAATGTTGCAGGATTACCTTTAGCGATATACGTTTTATCGTCATTCTCGCCTTGAGAGATCACTTGTACTAAATTGGCATGAATAATCAATGTGCCTTGAGTGATCACTACATTATCAATATAGCTAAATATTTTATTTTTTAAGTCAGCGGCAGTGCGACTAGAACTGATCTTAACTTCTTGATTAAGATCAATTTTTTTCGCATAGCTCACGTTTATAGCACAAGCTAATAAAGTGAGGATCAAAGCCCTACTTGGCAATTTTTTTAAAAATAGTCTGTACATGTTCGGTTAATGTCATCTGTGTGGTGTTGATATCTACAATCAATCCAGAGCCATACGTGGTAAACCCTTTACCTAAGATCAAGATTGTTTGTTCTGAGCTGACAATGTTGGTATTTAAATCCAATTCTAAATACTTACCATGAATTTCTTGTATCATGCTATTTTTGTCAGAGGCAATTAGTTGCACTCGATTTTCTAATCTTACACGGTTATTGGCATATAGTGTTGCTTCTTTTGCACTAACTTGCCAAGGAACACCACCGCCTTCTGGATATAAGGTTAACTTTGGGAATTCAAAGTGTGTGATCGCGATATCGGCATAATGTTCCATTCGTTGTGCGTCAATAATATGTGATAAGTCGCCATTTTTGTTATAAGTTTTACTTTTTAATGATTCAGCAATAAATTCAGGTGTTAGCCCTGCGTCGATTGATTCAATCGTTACTTGCGCTGATTTTTGCCACTCAACGATATTATATGTGATTAATGCTATAGCTAAACCTAGCAGCGCAAGACCATATATTCGATTCATATACTGGCGCCAGAAGCGTTACTCAATGTATTTTGACTGAGCATGATCAGATCACATACTTCTCTAACCGCACCAAAGCCACCACGAATAAAAGTCGTGTAATTTGCCGTTTTAATTATTTGTGGGTGCGCGTCGTTTACAGCAATGCTTAAACCTACATACGTCATGCATTCAAAATCAGGCATATCATCACCTATATAGGCTACTTCATCACTCGACAAATTTAGCTTGGTGATTAACGACTTTAGTGCGGGTAATTTGTTTTCTTCACCTTGAACGATGTGTTCAACATTAAGTGCTGTCATTCTGTTTGTAACAATAACAGAGCGACGACCTGTGATAACAGCAACGTCAACGTTACTAGCACCCAGCGCTTTGATGCCATAGCCGTCTTTGGTGTGGAATGCTTTTAACTCTTCGCCATCATTACCGAGGTAAATACGACCATCGGAAAATACACCATCAATATCACAAACAAATAATTTTATATTTTTTGCTTTGTTGAAGACATCTTCACTTACTGGGCCATAGAGTGTATCGATCATTATAAGACTCCAGATTTTAATAAATCGTGCATGTTCATTGCGCCAATGGGAATATTTTTATCATCGACAATAATTAGACCGTTGATTGCTTTATCTTCCATTATCTTTAAGGCTTCGGCGGCAAGCATCTCCGCGTTGGCAACTGTTGGGTTAAGTGTCATTACCGATGAAATACTATCTTGATGAATATCAATCTTTTCATCGAGTATCCGCCTTAAATCACCATCTGTAAAAAGTCCGATAAGTTTATGATCTCGAGTGATAGCGGTCATTCCTAAACCTTTCAAAGACATTTCAACTAAGGCGTCTTTTATTTTTGCATCACTGTTAACAATAGGAATGCGATCACCATCGTGCATTATATCTGATAGTCTTAATAACAAACGTCTACCTAAGCTCCCTCCGGGATGAGAAAGAGCAAAATCATCAGCGGTAAAGCCACGAGCGTTTAAGAGGGCAACAGCTAATGCATCACCCATGACAAGTGTTGCTGTTGTACTTGATGTTGGCGCTAACCCTAAAGGGCAGGCCTCTTGAGTGACGGCCACACAAACATGGGTATCGGCTAATTTAGCTAAGGTTGATGTTGTGTTTCCGGTCATGGCAATCAATTTACTACCAAGACGTTTAATTACAGGGATTATTGCTAATACTTCACCAGTCTCGCCAGAATTGGAAATAGTCAATACAACATCATCTTTGGTTATCATACCAAGATCACCATGACTGGCTTCTCCCGGGTGGACAAAAAAAGCAGGGGTGCCGGTACTGGCTAATGTGGCGGCAATTTTGCCACCAATATGACCTGATTTTCCCATACCAATCACGACTACTCGTCCTGTGCATTGATACATTAAATGACAAGCTAGTTCAAAACCATCGTCAATATATTGTTTGAGTTCACCAATGGCTTGTTGCTCGATTTGAATAACATTATTGGCAACGTCTTTAAAATTTTTCATATGTTAATGATCACTTAATTAAACATGATAGATCAATTGATCCTAGTTTCTTAGTTGGCTAAAAAGTAAAATTTGGTAGGCAATAAATGCCAGAAGTAATAACCCACCTTTGAATCGCGTTATTTTGAAACTTCCTGAACGACGTCCAAAACATAAAACTAATAATAAGAGGGTAACACCGAGCATATAAGGAGCATCACGTGATGCTGCATTGGGATCTACGTTGCCGGGAGCGATAAGCCCTGGCAGTGATAGGACGGCAAGAATATTAAAAATATTAGAGCCAATGATATTCCCCAATGCTAAATCATCCTCTTTTTTAATGATGCTCATAATACTCGCAGCAAGTTCAGGCAGACTTGTACCAATAGCAATAACGGTTAGGCCTATGACTAGATCACTGATACCAAAGAATTTAGCGATATAAACAGAGGAGTCAACTAAATAACTTGCGCTCAAAGGCAATAAAATCAGACCAATGATTAACCAAACAAGAGACTTTTTAAGATCTACACCCTCAGGAACTTCATGTTCAGCTTCAATAATCATTGGATCATCAATAGGTTTTGCTTTTGTACTGCGTAGGGTGATAAGGAGCAGCGTCACTATGTAGACAAAAAATCCAATAAAAAGAATTAATCCCTCGGTGAAACTGAAATAGTCATCAGATATCATCCAATAAGCCAAAGCGGTAAT
>JBLHNB010000178.1:0-7546 GCA_047621305.1 Alteromonadaceae bacterium
ATAGCTTTAGAATCCTGGGAGCGACAACTTAACAACGCAGCGGTTAGTAATGTTATAGCTTTAGGTGCTAAGTAATGAAAAACATTGAACAACTGAGTGATGAAAAAAAAGCAACTCTCATGGAGAGATACTCTAAAGAGATTGATTGGAAGAAGAATAATTTTTCTGTAGAAGTTTACTTTAGCTGGTGGGTGAAAACTCAAGATCCTGATTATATGGATTCCGTCGTTATTGAATGCAATAGAGTAAACATTCCACTTAAAGGTGTTTTACTCGAACAACTAGCTGTAGCCTCTTCAAATAGAATATTAAGAAGTTATAGTTACAGAAATGATTCTAAAATCGACCGATATTTTGCATTAGATAAAGCATATAAATCAATTTTTGAGTTGTGTGAGTTTTGTGGAAAGACAAGAGAAGATGCAACGCTTTTGGTGGCTACTAAGATGGCTGATAATTTTCCAACTGGCAAGCAGAAGGCTTCTACATTAGATAAGGGTTATTTAGCTTGGATAAAGACAAAGGAAGGCCGTGAGTTAACAGAAGAGTTAAAAACCAAATATTATAAGGGTTGGTCCGATGAAGCCCAAAAGCAAGTTTTATTGGGCTTTCCTGAACCCAATACAGATTACCAAGGTAGTAGAAGAGGTAATGAGCTGTAATGGGTGACGGGAATTTTTATGACAGAAATCCTCCCGTTTTTAATTGTAATCAAATCTTTTAAAGTGCTATCTCTTTTAACAAAATGAGATATAAAAATGAAATCTACTGCAATAATTTCACTTCAAGAATTAGCAAATCTAGTTAATAAATCAAAAGTAACCGTATGGAGATGGTGGGCTAAAGATAAAATTTTACCTGAGCCAATTATCATAAATGGTCGCTGTCTTGGATGGAAAAGTACAGTAATTGAAAAGTGGTTGGATAAAAATTCAAAGGGGGACTTGTAATGAGCATTATAACTTTCTCTGAAAACACAGTCCCAATAGAAGGAGTAAGAATCAAAAATTATTTGGGGCTAGTCAGAAATAAATCAACCATAAGAAAACCCCGATTCGATAGTTTGGTCGCTCGCGAATCAGGGTTAGGAGTCAAAAATATGAATACTCAAGACATAACCATTATAGCGAATGGGCGGTGGGAATCTACCTTAAATTTATTTACGTTTTGTAAACGTGGTTTTAGTGGGGTAGACGCATGAGCAATATTATTGAAAGTGATGTAGAGGGGCAAGTTCGCCATAACGAATATAGGGTAATTGAAGATAAATCACTATTAGATTCTAAAGCTTTACCACAGAAGATAAAGGTCAGTGGTATTAGGGGTGATGATTTTGAGTCACTAAAGGAGGAAGCTAATAATAAAACTGGAAAGGCTTTTATCTTGCCCGATTACCCAGAAGAATTACTCAACTTACCTTATCAATTGGGCGAAATACAGGCGTTTGTTCTTAATCGTATGACATACCCCTCAGCCGCAACTGCTGGGATAGTTGCCCTATCAACTTTAACAGCCTTTGCTCAAACTAATATCACCATCAAATCGCGTGATGGTTTGGGACTGAACGAGTATTACATGGTTTTAGCCCCTACTGGTTTCGGCAAGGAGGACTTAAGAAAACCCGCTGAAATTTTAGATTCTAAATCCAAGGAAGTGATTACTCCAGAGTTTTTGGCTAAACATAAAGTTAGCATTCTAAAAGGCTTGAATAATGTACGATTTAGTTATTCTGCCCCAGCAAGTAGGCAAGGTATCCACCAACTATTAGAAGAAAATCGCTCGCTATACTGTCTATCTGATGAGTTTGCTGAATGGTTGAAATTGAGCCACAAAGACAGCACCAAGCAAGCTGCCCTTGGTTACTTTATGGAGCTATACACTAAAGCTTTATCTACTATTGAACCGGGGAATGCAGTTTCAACCGAATACAAGCCTGTCAAAAACCCTCGTGTAAGCATTCTAGCCACTAGTACGGGAGAAGCTATGTTTGAGACCATGACACGAGAACAGGCTGATAGCGGAGCATATAACCGATGGATTATGTTTGTAGGTGAACAAGAGCTACCGCAAAAAATATATGACGGGCTAATATACGAACCAGAAGATGAATTAGTAGAATTCATAGCTTGGGTTAAGGTGCAGTCAGAGAAAACTATAGAATTCAGCGAAGAAGGATATGTAGAATTCAAAAAATTCGATCAGGAATTTGCGGAGCCTATAAAAAGAAAAGATGCTTTATTGGGCGGTCGGATAGGTGAACAATCTATTAAATTTGCTGCATTAATTGCTTTATCAGATAAACGCTTTGAAATGAGCGCTAGCGACATAAGGACTGCATTTAATATACGTGTTGGACTTTACCATAGAGCCGCAGCTTTGACCGCTTACGAGGGTAATATGGACGGGATGCATTCAACAGGACAAGCACTTAAACAGGTAATTTCAGTATTTGAAAATCACCCTTTCGTTTATAAATCACAACTAGGCAAAAAGAGCAGGAAATACTCAAAGCTAACTCTGTATGAGCAAAAAGCTGTAACTGAAGCTCTCATATCTCAAGGTATTGCATCCCAATGTGCTGATAGAAGGGCAGTTTTAGTCTCACATGTTTGTAAAGGTGAATAAATTAATTTTACCAAGCGTTGTGCTTGGTTTTGCTTTTCTTAATTAATACATTTTAAGACAAGGGTGTATTAATCTACGAACCCAGTACTGACGTGACTTACAAAGCTTAATCTAAATATATTAAGACATTAATACACTATACCTACAAAGATACCTATATTATTATTTCTGTGTGTGTGCCCCATGTATTAATGTCTTAATTGTCTTAATTGTCTTAATTTTTTGAAAAAAATTGTATTATGAAATGAGTTCTAAAGCGTTAGGGGGAATGTAAACTAACCTATAACGGTTGATACCATCCGTTTGTTGAACTAAGGATAGCGTTAGCCCATCACTATATCTACGGGTAAATATGGTGCTAAATATAGTTGTTAATTTAGTACATCATACACTTTGAGATTTGTATTGGTAACACATACTTCATTGCCCCCGTAGATTTTGGTCTGGTAATCGATAACTTAATAAGACCCGTAGTTATGCAGGCGTTACAGCTAGTTGTGTAACGTAGTAAGTAAAAATTTTAATTTTTTTGTCATTAGCATTAGGCTTTTAAACACTGAACCTTACGCATCCATTTCACAGAACATTTCGCTTCACTAACTACTCATTTCATTCACTTGCTTCGCAAGCTCATTCATTCGTAGCTCCGTTTGCTCAATTTCTGCTCATGGTGCGACGGACAGTGTTAAGGTTTTACGGGTGGTGGATACTAGTTTTTATCTTCAAGTATTTACTAAAAAAACCTACAACCATCCCAAAATAGGCATATTCCCATTTAAGTACGCGACCATACACAGTTCGCTATATTGAAATATTTCTGCATTTTTTATCAAGCCAGTTCTTCCTTTACGCTATATAGGTCATAGAGCTACCCCCCCTCAAGCTCTCATGAAGGCCAAATTGAATAGGCTATTAAGTACATCTAGGGTAGTAAATAGTCATGATTCTTAAGTACACAGGCTGGCACATAACTACTAAGTAGCAGAAACAAAAAAAGCATCAAACTTAACGAGTGATGCTTTCTGGTATTTAACTCTTTGGTTTACTGCTTTCTAAAACGTCAAGACCGTCAAATACTCACGTTACAATAAAAATATACCTCATATAAAATTAATCGAACCTGAACAAGTTCAGAACCCCAGAATTTTATTTAAGGTTGCAGGTAAAGCACGTTAGCAAGCTTTTTCAAGAAACAAGTTACTGCCGAATTAGTGGCTTGAGCAACTGACGTGCTGTGCTAGTTGATTTTTTGTGAATTTTTACCGTTCATATCAATAAGGACAAATAGGATAGTAAGATGCATTCAGATATTTGTTAGATATATATTCAAACAAGGTTTGAATCATATTAATTCGTTAAAAAATATGACATTATCTGAATTATATGTGTTTGTACATACTTTCAAGGGAGTGGTTAGAGTGATTGATAAAAAGTTACTGAAGAGAGTCTATAAACGCTATGGTTTTGATGAGAAATATTCATCAAACGATAATGTCATTGTGTTCTCTTTAATGTCAGGTCATTTTCATAATGTAGATATTATACCTTTGAATAACAAAGCTGACACAGAATCAGTTTTCAATGAGTACAAAGAGTCAGGGTACGCATGCAAGGTTCGGAGCTACCACTCAATAAAGGATGTAGAAAGAACCTTGTTTAAGGGTTTTTTTAGTGTAGATATCACTCAAGAACGCTTAAAAAATGATTATAAAAAATTTACAACATCCATAGTTAAGATGCACTCTGATAATGCAGAGTATTCATATATCCAGTCAAAATATTTCGTCAATGATAAAGTAGGCGAAAAAAATGTAATCTCTGAAATAATGAAAAGGCTTCCTGAAGCAAAACCTGTTTTATTTTTAATTGAGGCAGCAGCGGGCTTTGGTAAAACTTGTTCCGCTTATGAGTTACTCAATGAAATCATTCGTACAAGTAGCGACCTGGTGCCCTTGTTTTCTGAGCTATCGAGGAATAGACAGGCTAAGATATTTAGGTATGTTCTACTCGATGAAATAGACAGAAGTTTCCCGCTTTTAAGTTCTGGCGTTGTAAGGGCGGAAATTAAAAACGGTAATGTGCCAGTAATTTTGGATGGTTTTGATGAGTTATTGCATGAAAGTGCCCATGATGGCGGTTATGAAAATACCGAGCCGATGCTTGAGACTATTGGGGAGTTATTACAAGATAATGCGAAGGTTATATTAACAACCCGAAGAACCGCAATTTTTGATGGTGATAATTTCCATCAATGGATGAATGCTCATGAAGATGATTTTGAGATAGTCAGAATACGCATACAAGAGCCTACTATTGAAGAGTGGTTACCTGCTGATAGAATCGAAAAATTGAATAGGTGTAATTTTAATATTACTCAATTATCTAATCCTGTATTACTTTCTTTTTTACGCTGTATACCTGATTGTGAATTTAACGAAGTATCCAATACGCCAGAGTTAATAGTTCATAAGTTCTTTGATTCAATGCTAGAAAGAGAGCGTATTAGGCAGGATTTGAAAATGACTGTTGGTGAGCAGTATGAGGTATTAAAGAGTATTGCCGATGATATGATTAAATATAATTATACTGCAGAAAGTAGGGAATATATTGTAAGTGTTATTAGTGATTTGCATCACGAATTTTTAGAAAAAATAAGATACCAGTATACCGTTGATGAAAGACCAACAACCGATGAGCTTGCAAATAAATTAGCAAGCCATGCCTTGCTTGATAGAGCGTTAGAGGATGAGCAAGGAATTGGCTTTGTGAATGAGTTTGTTCTCGGGAATTTTTGTGCAGAGTTAATTATTTCACATAAAACAAAAGAATGGAGTGAAGATAAGCGCTTTATTGAGCCAGCTGTGCTTTCTTATATACCAAGGACATTAGAACAAAGAACTGAATTATGGGAGGCGTTGCATTTTTCTTTCGAGTTTTTAGATGGAGGAGATATGGTTCGACATAATCTGTCTTTAATTAACAAGTTAGGGATGGATATAGAAAAAGAAACTGTTGAAGGTGTCCACATCAAAGGAATTACATTAGGGGCTGATTGTAAAATTTTAGAAACTATATTCATTGATTGTATATTTACTGATATTCAATTCGACTGGTCATCATTCGACAATGTTACTTTTACATCATCTAGCTTCTTTAATTGCTCTGGTATTGGTGATATATCAGATAATATTTTTGTTTTGGGTTGTGATGCGAATAATGCCTTTTTGGGTGATATACAGGCAGATGGTAGCGCTGTAGCTAAAGAAGGGGTAGAGTTAGACTTTTCAGAGTGTGATATTTACATATTGGAAAAATTCTGGCCTAAAGGTCGTCCAAGCTTTATTAAGCACAGGCCAATCAAAGGGCTATGTCAATTAAGTAATCAATTTAGTCATGAAGATATACTTCACTCAATAGCAAACCTTAAAAAAAATGGATACCTGCTAGTTCCCGCAAAAAGAGCATTTCTAGAGCTTAACCTAGATGAGTTAATAAGAATTAAGCAAGTTTTAGGGAGAGATTGATGTACCCAACGGAAACGAGAGTGGCTCAGAAGTTACAAGGCACTATCGAAAAAGAATTAAGTCGACTGGGTTTGTTGTTTAGGGTTTTTTCAAGAGCTAAATCAGAAAACTCGATTAATGAAAAGATAAATAAATCACCAGGGAAGTACAGTGCTGACGGCAAAAAAATCCAAGATTTGTTCGGTGTTAGGGTTGCGTTATACTTTCCAGAAGATGTCTTGGTTTCCCAGCAGGTTATTTCTAATTTATTTAAGTTGATTGAGGAAACGGTTGATGACATAGAGAATTCAAGCTTTTCAGCCGTTAGATGTAATTATGTTTATGAACTCCCTGATGAATTAATAAGTGAGAGTGCAGCATTAAAGAAGAATAATTTAATAGATGCAACTTTTGAAATTCAATTTCGGACAGTCCTATCAGAAGGGTGGCATGAAGTTGAACATGATTTAAGGTATAAATGTTCAGATGACTGGGTTGGTCAGAATGACTTGGATAGGGCACTAAATGGTATATATGCTTCTCTTGAGACTTCAGACTGGGGGATGACAAAGGTATTTGACGAGTTAGCTTATAGGCATTACAAAGAGAAAAATTGGGGCGCAATGTTACGAAACAAGTTTAGGTTACGTACAGGAAACGGCTTAAAAGAAAGTGTTTGCGCGCTTCTCAATGAAGATAATGGTTTAGGCAAGAAGCTCTATAGGGCGGAAAGGTCTAATGTACTAAAAAAGATAGCATCAACTAAAATAAGTATGCCAATTAACCTAAATAACTTAGTTTTTCTAATCAATCATTTTTTCATAAAGTCGCCAGAGTTAATTAAGCTCACTCCACAGCCAATTTTACAATCTCTTAATGAGTATTATCCTGTAAAAGTGTCAACTAAATAAGTTGCTGTAAGTATTAATTAAGGGCTTGTATCGATTTTGAAGTGTAAATACAGTTACTTGTTTTTGCACTTCAATCAAGTTATAAATCTCTAAGGCTAATTACTCATCCTTAGTACGCCCCTGTACAACCTACTCATCCCCTAGTTAAACTGAACGTTAATCGTTGATTATCTAAATCTTGATATTAGAACACTCGTTCAACGTGGTTGATTAGATAAAACAACCTATCAAAACTTATCATGGAAAAAAATAATCAAGAAATTGGCTCGGTTCGATTCCTCACTTGTATTTAAGAGGAGTACAAAGATGTTACTTGACTAATTACTTGACTAAAAATAAGGATTTTAATTTTAAATTAGTGGCTGCTTACGCTGAAAGGTATATGAAAATGGTGGGCCTTCGCAGACTTGAACTGCGGACCTGCCGATTATGAGTCGGATGCTCTAACCAACTGAGCTAAAGGCCCATTTTCATTTATTTGGACAATGCTTTAAATAATTTATCGTG